>CAVKUV010000007.1:0-79959 GCA_963659505.1 Lachnospiraceae bacterium | reverse complement strand
CATTGTGGGGCAAAGATAATACTTTCCGCCAAGACTTCTGTGTACTACAAACGCGTTCCCCAGAACGCCATCATTGAAAATCAAACATTTACACCGAAGCAACCCTTGAAAATTCATTGAAATTTGTTGGTAGGGGTCAAACTTGGGTTAAAGATGGCCATTCCGTAACAACTACTACGGAAAAAGACAATGATGGTAACATTGTCAAGCATGCTTCGAAATCGGGAAGGCATAGCAAAACAACAGTATGGAGAAAAGGCAACAAGACTGTTGTGACGACAACCACGGAGAGTGGTGATTGACTGGATTCTATTATCTATTATTTCTATGATGCTTTCGGTCATGTCGTTTGCTGATTCAGCCATTGACGATGACGCAAACGCCTTTCCGAAGGCTTTTTGAATATGCAGAGTAACGATGTAAAGATAAAATAGGCAGGTGGTTCATAAATTCGACAAAACGAATTTACGAACCACCTGCCTACAATCACTCTTCGTATTCAGTAGTATCCTCTACGCCGGCCTCGGCGAGGGCTTCACGCCGCTCAACACAAGTGCCGCACTTGCCGCAATGCTTGTCGCCACCCTTATAGCACGACCACGTCTCGCTATAGTCTATGCCAAGAGCCGCGCCACGACGGGCAATGTCGCCCTTGGTTATGTTGGTGTAGGGTGCGGAAACCGTTACGTTGGCATACGTGCCAAGGCGTGTGGCCTCATTTATCGCGCTGACAAACTCCGGACGGCAGTCGGGATAGATGGTGTGGTCGCCGCCGTGGTTGGCCATGAACACATTGCTTAGTCCTTGGCTCTCGGCTATTCCCGCCGCTATGGACAGCATAATGCCGTTGCGAAACGGCACAACCGTCGATTTCATATTGTCGGCGGCATAGTGCCCTTCAGGTATGGCATCAGCACCATCAAGCAGCGAACTTTTGAAATACTGGTGCATGAAGTCGAGCTTGACAGTGATGTGCTTTATGCCAAGCCGCTTGCAATGAAGCTCCGCAAAGGGTATTTCGCGAGCATTGTGGTTGCTGCCATAGTCAAAGCTTATGCCAAGAGCAATGCGCTCACGCTGCTCATATAGCAGAGTAATGCTGTCCATGCCCCCACTGACAATTATAGCAGAGTCTTTCTCCATCATTTTGCTGCTGCTATCATCTCGATTTCAACAAGTGCCCCCTTGGGCAAAGCCTTTACGGCAAATGCACTACGGGCAGGGAACGGCTCGCTAAAGAACTGCGAATACACTTCATTCATTGCGCCGAAGTCGGCAATGTCGGCCAAGAGTACTGTAGTTTTCACCACACGGTCAAGGTCAAGGCCTGCCGAACGCAGTATGGCTTGGGCGTTGAGTATCGACTGACGCGTCTGCTCGGCTATTCCGCCTTCAGGAAATGTACCCGTTGCGGGGTCGATTGGCAACTGCCCCGAGGCATAAACGAAGCCGTTGGCCTCTATCGCCTGACTGTATGGGCCTATGGCTGCGGGGGTGTTTGGTGTTGATAATGCTTTCATTGATGTTCCTTTCTTTTTATGTTTTCTATTCTCTAATTGTAAATTTCTTTGGTTCATTTTATGGGCGACATTCCTTTCTCAGCAATGTCCATCTCGCGTGAAATCCACCCCATCAGCACATGCACAACATATCTGCGCTCCTGCACTGTAAGTTCATGCCCTTGGGCTATGCCATGCCACTTGGACAAACAGCCACGGCAACAACAGCCTGTGGCGTGCTGGGCAATGAAAACGGGATGGCCACGCATGGGGGTCTGCTTGCCGTCGTTGCAAGGAAAGGCCGGAGCAAGACGCTTAAGAACAAAGTCTGCGGCATGAGTGCGCACGGTGGCCATGCCTTTGGCCTTGACATAAGCAACGTCTTGAGACTTCAGATGAAACCGACTGCGGAAGGTTGACTCGCCAAGGCGCAAGAACAGTTCGGCCAAATCGCCATATTCCTCTCGCTCGGCAATCGCCATGGCACTTGGCCGCAAGGCATCGCCAGCGGAAAAATCATCACCGCCAAACAGCCAGCCCTCCATATCCGATCGATTTTCATTATGCTTTGCCATGACCAACCGCCTTAATCCTAACCTATTCAATAACGGCTCGCCAACTTCTGCGCCGCCACATACACCACAATGCCGCATATTATGAGACACAAAGCCGCCAAGCGAAATGCGTTGGCATCGGCGAAATGGGCGACAAAGGCCACGACAAGCGCAAGCACTCCAACAACGACGAGCAACAAGCCAGCCAAGGGGGTAATCCACTTCTTCATGTTCTGGACGTCTATTGCAACGGGTTCCAACCCTGAGCCTTCAACTCGAATTCGTTGCCGTCACGGCTCACGAGCACGCAACCCAACTGTTCCTTGGTTATATGGCCTATAAGCTTCACTCCATCCATCGCCTCAATCTTTTCAAGATCGGATATGGGAACAGTGAAAAGCAGCTCATAGTCCTCGCCACCGTTAAGGGCGCAGGTGGTAACGTTCATGTTAAACTCCTCGGCCATGACGGCTGTCTGATAGTCGATGGGAATATTCTTCTCGAATATGCGGCATCCCACATGGCTCTGCTTGCAGATGTGCAACAGTTCGCTGCTTAGTCCGTCGCTTATGTCCATCATTGCCGTCGGGTGTATGTTGGCCTCACGCAGCCTTTGCACGATGTCGCCACGCGCCTCGGTCTGCAACTGGCGCTGAAGCAGATACTCCTTGCCGGCAAAGTCCGGTTGGAAGTGAGCCAAATCAGCAAGGGCTTTCTTGTCGCCACGCTTCTTTGCCTCGTCAACCTGCTGGTAATACACGCTCTTCTCGCGCTCAAGCAACTGCAAGCCCATATAGGCCGCACCCAAGTCGCCCGTAACGCACACCAAATCGGTGTCTTTGGCACCGTTGCGATACACGATGTCGGCATTGTCGGCCTCGCCTATGCAGGTTATGCTTATGGCCAAGCCCGTAAACGACGACGTGGTGTCGCCACCGACCACATCCACACTCCACTTGTCGCAAGCCATGCGCAGTCCGTTGTAGAACTGCTCCATGTCCTCAACGGAAAACCTCTTGCTGATGGCAAGGCTCACCGTCATCTGGCGTGGCGTGCCGTTCATGGCGAAAATGTCACTGATATTGACCATGGCAGCCTTATATCCAAGATGCTGCAAGTCGATGTAGGTAAGGTCGAAGTGTACACCCTCCATCAGCAAGTCGGTGGTTACGAGCACCTCCTTGTCGGGATAGTGCAACACGGCGCAATCGTCGCCCACGCCATACAATGTCGAGGCATTCTTCGTCTTTATGTCCTTGGTGAGATGGCTTATCAGTCCAAACTCACCAAGCTTTGCTATGTCTGTCATAAGTTTGTTTTCTGTCTTTCAAAAAAATAAGAGCTGCGCCAACCTGTAAAGTGCCATGGCCAAGGATGGCGGCAGGCCACTTTACAGGCTGGCGTCAATGTCATGCGCGACGTATCATCTCGCGCATTATCTCTGTCATAAGCGGCTGCGCCTTGTTGGCAGCCACCTGCACCTCCTCGTGGCTAACCTCTACAGGAGTGTCTTCAAGCCCAAGGTCGGTGATTATGCTCACGCCAAATACCCTGATGCCGCAATGGCGCGCCACGATAACCTCTGGCACGGTGCTCATGCCAACGGCATCCGCCCCCATGCGGTGATACATCTTATATTCGGCTGGGGTCTCAAACGTGGGGCCCTGCACACCTATATATACTCCATGCACCACGCGTATGCCCTTCTCTCGCGCTATCTCGTCGGCCTCGGCTATCAGCTTGCGGTCGTAAGGTTCGTGCATGTCGGGGAAACGCGGGCCAGTAGGAAAGTTCTTCCCGCGCAACGGATGCTCGGGAAAGAGGTTGATGTGGTCGGTTATGATCATGAGGTCGCCAATCTTGAACGCAGGGTTCATGCCGCCAGCGGCATTGCTCACGAACAGAGTGTCGATGCCAAGCTCATACATTATGCGTATGGGAAAGGTCACCTCCTTCATGGAATAGCCCTCGTAATAGTGGAAACGCCCCTCCATGGCCATCACGTCCTTGCCGCCAAGCTTACCGAAAATGAGCTTGCCCGCATGGCCCTCGACCGTAGAAACGGGGAAGTTGGGAATGTCGGAATATGGGAACTCGTAGGTGTCAGTGATTTCTGAAGCTAATTGTCCGAGGCCGGTTCCCAGTATTATCGCCGTCTTGGGACTTGTTGTCATCCTTTGCCTTAGCCAAGATGCTGTTTCTTGAATTTTTGAGTACATATCCTATTATGTTTTCGTTAAACATTTCGCCCTGCCCAAGCATAAACTTTATTCTTACCGGCAAGGCGTAAAGACTTTCTCTCACTCTGTCGTCCAACCCCTCAAGCCCACGCAAGCGCTCTGCGTCCTTCTCTGTCGTCACTATTATCTTGTCGCCGTCAAGCTCGGCAAACGCACTGTTGATGCGCCTCACGTCGTGCGCGGTGAAGGCATGGTGGTCGCCAAAAGTGAGCGGATGTATGTTGTGCGAGTATGCGCGCAAGTCGTCAATCATCTGCCGAGGCGAAGCGATGCCCGTAATCAGCAGCACCTGCGTGCCCCCGACAATGCTCTCAAGCGGTTTTTCATCGCCCGTAAACACGCCTTGCAGCGATCCGTAGGCAAGGGTCGTGAAATACAGATGCTGATAAGGGTAAAGCCCCATCGCCTTGGTTATCACCCGGAAGTCCATTGGCTTCAGCTCGGCCGGGCATTTTGTCACGATGACGATGTCGGCGCGGTTCTTTCCCGACAGCGGCTCGCGCATTCGCCCTGCGGGCAGCAAAGTGTCGTATATGATGAGGCGATGGTAGTCGACCAAAAGGATGTTGATGCCCGGCTTGACATAGCGGTGCTGGAATGCGTCGTCAAGAATAATCACATCGATGTTCTTGCCCATCTCGCCCTCCGTAAGCAGCGATATGCCCCGGCAGCGGTTCTTGTCGACCGCCACCGTGGCCGCAGGAAACTTGTGCTTCATTTGGCATGGCTCATCGCCAACCGTGGCCGCCGTGGCGTTGCTGTCGGCCACGACAAAGCCATGGGTCTTGCGCTTGTAGCCACGGCTGAGCACGGCCACTCCAAACCTCTCGGCAAGCAAGCCCACAAGATATTCCACATGAGGGGTCTTGCCTGTGCCGCCCACGGTTATGTTGCCGACGGAAACCACTGGCACATCAAAACTTCTGCTCTTCAGAAGTCCGATGTCGAACATCATGTTGCGTGCTGACACGCCAAGGCCATACAGCCAGCTTAGCGGTCGGAGCCAATCATTGATTTTGATGAAATCGCCTTCCATATCACTTTATAATCAACACATAAGGCAAGCGCGCCTGTATTGCGTTCTGCTTGTTGAGCGTCGTCAGGTATGCAAACGGTGCGTAGTATTCGCCAAGGGTCTGCCTCATCTGCTCGTCGAGGTAGTTGCCGCCGCCCGAAACCTGCGCGAATATCTGGTCAACCCAGTCGGGCTGGTCGGGATAGTCCACCGTGTGGTAGTCGCCAAGCTTGGCCAGTTCGGCTGCCTTGGCAATGGCCTTGTCCAGTCCGCCAAGTGCATCGACAAGCTTTATGCCAAGTGCGTCGCGGCCAAGCCACACGCGCCCCTGGGCTATGCTGTCAACATCGGCCACCTTCATGTGGCGTCCGTCGGCCACACGCTTCAGGAAAAGGTCGTAGCCACGGCCTATGTAGGCGTTGAGGTAAGCCATCTCCTCGGCGTTGAACGGACGGGCCATTGTGCCGAAGGCACTGTGCTTGTTGGTCTTGACCTCGTCAAACTTAACACCGAGCTTGTCTGTAAGAAGACCACTGAAGTCGGGGAACATTCCGAAAATGCCGATGCTGCCAGTGAGAGTCGTTGGCTCGGCGTATATGCAGTTGGCCGCACAGCTAAGGTAATATCCGCCCGAAGCAGCCATACCACCCATGGAAACGACCACAGGCTTCTTCTCCTTCAGCTTGCACACGGCATGCCAAATCTGCTCCGACGCATACGCACTGCCGCCGCCCGAGTTGACGCGCAGCACCACGGCCTTAACATCGTCGTCGTTGGCCAAGTCCTCAAGGTCCTTGCACACCTCCGACCCTACTATCTGGTGGCCGCCCGACAGTCCGCTTGCAGCCTCGTCAACCACATTGCCGTAGGCATAATACACGGCAATCTCGTCGCCTTTCACGTCGGCGGCAGGCACATTGGCCATGTCCGACAGCGACAGCTGGCTTATCGTCTCGTCGCTGTCGATGCCCAACAGCTTCTTCACCTCGCCCTTAACCTCGTCGGTGTACATCAGCTTGTCAACAAAGTGAGCCTTGACATACTGGTCTTGCGACGCAAGCATATAAAAGTCGTCGGCATAGCCATTGAGCGCAGCCTTTGATATTTTGCGGCTGGCCGATATGTCGGTCAGCATCTTGTCCCATATACCATTCACATAAACGGTAATCTGCTCGCGGTTAGGCTCGCTCATGCCGTCGGCAGTAAACTGCTCGGGCGCGCTCTTGTACTTGCCCACCTTCGACAGCTGCATCTTCACGCCAAACTTGGCGAGCACATCCTTGAAGAACATGGGGTTGGCGGCCAGTCCATACCAGTTTATCATGCCCTGAGGGTTAAGATAAACCTTGTCGGCCACAGAGCATATATAATAGGTGAACTGGGTGTACATGTCGCCGTATGACACAATCCACTTGCCGCTCTTCTTGAAGTCGGCCAGTTGGTCGCGTATGGCTTGCGCCGAAGCTGGAGCGTCGGGCGCAAACATGCCCGCCTCGATGTAAATGCCCTTTATCTTGTCGTTGTCTTTCGCCTTGCTTATGGCCGACAATATGTCCTGAAGCCCTACGGTGGGTGTTGTCTGCCCCTTCAGGCGAGCCATCACGTTGTCTTCACCACGCTCCTCAAGCGAACCATTGAGGTTGAGCACAAACACCGAATTGTCTTTCACTTCGGTGGAGGAGTTGCTGGAGGCAACCATTCCCGCTATCGACACGGCACCTATTATGCCCACCACTACCGTTACAACAACAATGCCCACGACCGTTGCGAGCACATACTTCAAGAAATCCTTCATAAACTTACATGTATTATATGGTTAATGCCCACTGTCCCCAACATAGTCATGGCAGCGCGCCTCTACATTTTGCAACCGTCTACCGATTGCCATCTTTTATCTATGCAAAAATAATAAAAAAAAAGTTACTTGTCGGCTTTGCCGCGCATAAACAATGTTAATGGCCTCCATCTCCACTGCGCGGCTAGCGGCCACCGCGACAAGCCCATCACTTTGCGGTCAAGTGCCGCTTTATCCACTCCATCTGCCCAAACTCCGTGGCGTCGCTCGTCCAGTGTTCATTTATTGGCGTCAGCAGCGACTCCTTTTCACACGCCAGGACGTTCCACACAGCATAGCTCGTTGTGGGCGGACAAGTGTTGTCGTTGTATCCCCAAGTCATATACGTCTTGGCCGACACGTGGCGCGCAAAGTTCACCACGTCGTAATAGGCCATGGTGTTGATGTTGTCCGTAGTGTACATTCCGGGCTTTTTGTTGAAGTGGGGATAGCCACCAGTGCGCCCCTTCTCGCTGTATGCGGCCATGTCGCTTAGCGCAGGGTGGTTCACCACGCAGAGCTTCACTCTTGGGTCGAGTCCAGCGGCCACTATGGCCAGTGCCCCACCCTGACTGCCGCCCTGCACGGCCACATTCACGCCGTCCCATTCGGGCAGCGAAGTGAGCAAGTCGATACTGCGCACCAACGCCAGATAGACATGGCGCATATAGTAGCGGTCGCGGTTGTCGATGCCGTCGGCAAGATAGCCGCCATCCGAAGAGTTGAACGCGCGGCTCATGTCGTCGAAAGCCGACTGCGGCAACCGTGGGTCGAGTCCGTGGATGTCTATCTCAAGGCGCAGGAATCCATTTTCTGCGTAATACTTATGGCGCAGCGGTTCTTTTATGGTCTTGATGCCGGCTCCCGGAGGGCACAACACCACAGGGCACGCTCCCGGCTTGGCGTTCTTGGGGCACGTCAGGTAGCCATACACGCTGTGTCCTTGCCGGTCAACCTTCAGCTTTATAAGGTAGCAGTCTATCTTGTCGGTGCAGTATTCCTTTGCCAGTTCCTTGGTGTACGACAGTGGTGTCTTCTCCATTTCTTCAATCTGTCCACGCCAAAACGACATGAAGTCGGATGGTTCCTTCGTGAAAGGCTTGATGTCGGCCACGCCAAACCCCACCTTCACATGGTGGGCGTAAGCCACGCCATCGACGACAACACTCAATTGCAAGTCGCGGAAGCCAGGACCCCGCCTCGTGCCCATGTCTACCACGGCGCGCCCATTCTTGAGCTTGACGCTGCCGCTCTTGTCTGGCTCAAGCATATCGTCGGCTATCTTGTACTTCACCTCGCCGTCGCGCGGAATGCCATATTTATAGAATTGCACATCCACCTTGGCTTGTTCGCCTGTGGCGTAAAGCCAGTCGGCATGGTCAGGCACTGTCACCCAAAGATAATCGCTACGGCAAGGATAGTTCTCCGCTTTTGCACACAAGCTGCAAATGGCCAACATGGCCAACAGGAGTCTCTTGATTTTCATATATATTATTATTGTATTATTACCTTATTATATATAGCACAAAGGTACGTCTTTTATTCCAAAAACCAAACCCTCGCTTGCAAAAAGCACGACCAACGGCAGCAAGCATTAGCATTTTGCCAGTAAATAGAGCTTTACTCCCCACACTAGTCATCTAAAAATCCTTCCGCAATAACAGATTGATAGCGTTTACCACTTATAAGTTGACAATATGCAACAATATTACTCATTCTCTTTACACATGTAACCACACTCCATATTTTAAATATCATAAAGACAGTTATTACATAGTTATTACGACAGTTTGCTTAACTTTGCATAAGAAATACGACAAGAAGATTGTTTACAATAGGATTTTTAAACTAACTGCGTTAAGTTATGGAGAACAACAAATTGGTAAGAGTGCTTGGACTGAAAGAGTCCATAAGCATGACCATCGGAACGGTGGTCGGAGTTGGATTGTTCACGTGTGGTTCATCCCAAATAGGTTTAGTCGGTTCGTGGATTATCGGATTCACATTTTTGGCCTTGCTGGTGTCGGTGTGGCCCTGCTTGATCTACGGAGAGATGTCGGCCGCCCTGCCCGAGGCCGGCGGCACCTACAACTTCGCCAAGCGCGGACTCAACCGCCTTTGGGCAAACATGGCCGGATGGCACTACATAGTGTCGGTGGTGGCCATCGGAGCTGGCGAGACATTGGCCTTCTCCAACTACTTCACCATTTTGCTGGGAGCCTTCGGCATCGACATAGCCTGGCTCGACCCGCGCATCATCGCCTGCGTATTGGTTGCAGTGTTCCTTGTGCTCAACTATTTCGGTATTGAGCAGTCGGGCAAGGCGCAGACAGCTTTCATATTCTTCTTCTGGGCTTGCTCCATCTGCTGGTTCATCTACATGATACCGAAAATCCACTTGGAGTACTTCGGCGGCTTCGGCATGGACAAGCTGCCTCCGTTCAGCGAGCTGATGTACATCTTCGGACTTGTATGGTGGTGCTACACCGGATTTGAGACTTGCGTTTCAGTGGGTGGCGAGACCAAGTATCCGCAATACACTCTGCCCCGAGCCCTCAAGATTTCGGTGTTCCTCGTGTTTGCCGTCAACGCCCTGTTCCAGTGGTTCCTCGTGGGTCTCGTTTCGCACGACTTCTACGGACTGCTCGCCACTGCCGCCGCACCCTACGCCGAGGGACTGCAAGCCGTTGGACTCGTCGGCATGCCTATCATACTGCTCTGCGTGGCCATAGCCTTTGGCGGCGACCTCAGCACCATCAACCCCGGCATCGCCGCTCCCGCACGCTACATCTACACAATGGCCCTCGACCACAGTCTGCCATCGGCACTGGGCAAGGTTCACCCCAAGTACAAGACTCCCCACAACGCCATCTTCCTCGTGGGCATCATCAACTTCATCCTGATTGCCACAGGCTCGATAGACTACATCGCTTCGGTATCGCTCATCTCGCTTGCCGTGTGCTACATGATTGGCTGTCTCGCCTACATGGGACTGCGCCGCAGGTATCCCGACTTGCGCCGCCCCTACAAAGCCCCCTACGGAGTGATTGGCTGCTACGTGACCATCATGATCTACACCTTCATGCTCTTCTATGCCGACAAGATGGCCCTCTACACGGCTGGCGTGCTTAGTGTGATGTGCGTGGTGTTCTGGTACTTCTACACCAACCACAAAGAGCAGAAGATGCTCTCGCTGGAAGAGGAGATTGGCGAAGTGGCCGAGCCTACAGCCGAGGAGAAGATAAAGATGGACCGCGAATACACCATCTGGAAGTGGGGAACCCTCATCGTAACCATCATCGCCCTTGGCATCTACATCATCCCTATGCTCTACTAACACAAGGAGACTGGCTATATGTACAAGATTAGCTTAGGAAACATAACATACAGTTTCACCGACCTCAAGGACCTGATGGCGAAAGCCACGCCCTTGAGGTCGGGCGACGAGTTGGCCGGTATAGCCGCCCGCTCGCAGGAGGAGCACGTGGCCGCACAGCTGTGCCTGGCCAACGTGCCGCTGAAACGTTTTTTGGAAGAGCCGCTCATACCGTATGAAGACGACGAGGTGACGCGGCTCATCATCGACACCCACGACGCCCACGCCTTCCAACCCATATCCCACCTCACCGTGGGCGAGTTTCGCAACTGGCTGCTCAGCGACAACGCCACAACCGAAGTGCTCTCGATGGTGGCTCCGGGCATAACGCCCGAGATGGCCGCTGCGGTGAGCAAGCTGATGCGCAACCAAGACTTGCTGCTGGGGGCGAAGAAGTGCCGCGTGGTGACACGCTTCCGCGACACCATCGGCCTGCCCGACCGTCTGTCGGTAAGGCTACAGCCCAACAACCCCGTAGACGACCTGAAGGGCATTGCCGCCAGCACCATCGACGGACTGATATATGGCAGCGGCGACGCCGTGATAGGCATCAACCCGGCCAGCGACTCAGTGCCAGTGCTGAAGGAGCTTAACCAGATGCTCGACGAGATAATACAGCACTACCAGATACCCACACAGAGCTGCGTGCTCACCCACATAACCACAGGCATAGAACTGATAGAAGACGGAGCACCCGTCGATCTGCTCTTCCAGAGCATCGCCGGAACGGAGAAGGCCAACGCCGGATTTGGCATCAACCTCAAGCTGCTCGACGAGGGATACGAGGCCGTGCGCTCGCTCCACCGCGGCACCATAGGCGACAACTGCATGTACTTCGAGACCGGACAAGGCTCGGCTCTGTCGTCGGACGCCAACTTCGGCGTTGACGAACAGACATGCGAGGCACGGTGCTACGCCGTAGCGCGCCGCTACAAGCCGCTGCTGGTGAACACCGTGGTGGGCTTCATCGGACCCGAATACCTGTATGACGGCAAGCAGATAACCCGCGCCGGACTCGAAGACCACTTCTGCGGCAAGCTGCTCGGACTGCCCATGGGCTGCGACATCTGCTACACCAACCACGCCGAAGCCGACCAGGACGACATGGACAACCTGCTCACCCTGCTCGTGGCCGGAGGCATAAACTACATCATGGGCATACCCGGCGCCGACGACATCATGCTGAACTACCAAAGCACCAGCTTCCACGACGCTCTCTACGTGCGCAAGCTGCTGGGCAAGAAGCACGCGCCGGAGTTTGAGCAGTGGCTGATGGACATGAAGCTCGTGAACGACGCAGGCAACATTCTGCCCGTGAAGGCAAGTCACCAATTGTTGGGAATAGAAAAGATGGAGGATATATATGGATAAGTTTTTGACCATTCAGACAAAGGACTTCGTGCAATACGACCCTTGGGCCGACCTGAAGCAATTCACCGACGCACGCATAGCCTTGGGGCGCACGGGATGCAGCTTGCTCACCGACGACTATCTTCAGTTCTCGCTCGCCCACGCAAGGGCGCGAGACACCATATACATGCCGTTTGAAAGCGAGAAGGTGGCACACCAGCTGGAGCAGATGGGACTCGACACCGTGGAGGTTTCGAGCCGCGCCTCATCGAGGAGCATGTTCCTGCGCCAGCCCGACATGGGGCGGCGGCTGAACGACGCCAGCAGGCAGAAGCTGAAGGACATGAACTACAAGGGGGCCGACGTGCTGCTCGTCATTGGCGACGGACTGTCGTCGAAGGCTGTCAACAAGCAGGCGGTGCCGCTGATATCGCGCTTCGTGCCATACATGGAGGAGCTTGGACTGACGGTAGGCCCCGTGGTGCTCGCGCATGAAAGCCGCGTGGCGCTTGGCGACGACATCGCCGAGATGATGCACTGCGGACTGGTGGCCATACTTATCGGCGAGCGCCCTGGACTATCCTCGCCCGACAGTCTTGGGGTTTACATCACCTACAAGCCTTTTGCCGGACGCCTGGAGAGCGAGCGCAACTGCATAAGCAACGTGCGCCCCGAAGGACTTAACTACGACCGCGCCGCATTCAAGATGGCATGGCTCGTGGAGGCGGCCTACGACATGGGCAAGTCGGGAACGGCTCTGAAGGACAAGAGCGACAACCCACAGTGCTACCGACTGCTCAAGCCGCACGTGCAAAAGCACTTGGTGGCGCATTGACGCAGACGGATGTGCTGTTGGCTTATTCAGCCATTGGCAGGCACGCAAAGACTTATAGACAAGCATCCTAAATACCATCTAACGTCATCCTAAAGATTATTGATAGTCATCGCAACAGCTATTGAAAGTCATGTCAAACACGGCACTAAGTCATGCCAAAGACGGCATTAAGTCATGCCAAAGACGGCATTAAGTTGGCTCGTATCGAACGATGCGCGTGCTCATATCGAACGATGTGAGTGTTCATATCGAACGAAATGAGCACGCGCATCGTTCGATACGAGGTGACTTTACACTATGTTTGGCATGACTTTACACTATGTTTGGCATGACTTTAAGCGACACACGGCATGACTTTGAATGACATTTGGCATGACTTGTCCACATGTTTAACGCGAACACCTCTCGTTGCGGCGAAAAACAAATCGGCGGTTTCGACATTGTAAAGCATTCGCTTCACTTTGCCGAAACCGCCGATTTCAATTAAGTTGGGTTCTGCGAAATAGGCTGTCCAATTTGCCGTTCCCTTTGTAGTGGGTGCGGTGTCCCACCGCACACCAAGCGGCAATGCGCCAATAGCGACGTGAGACACGCGCCCTACTCCACCATCAATATGTTATGGTGACGTCGCTCTCAAGTTGCTTCTTCCAGTCCTTCAGATAGGCGAACCATTCCTTTGCCGAGTGGTAGCCGAAGGTCTCGTTGGCCGAAGCGAAAGTGATGTTGTAGTGCAACCCGTCGTCGGCGTTGCCCACAACAAATGGATAGTTGTCGGTGTTGGCCGGCATCTCCTTCACGATGTAGCGTTCGGGTATGCGTATGGCCAAGCCCACGGTTTCGGGTTTGTGGCCTGCGGAATCCTTCAGAGCCACTGGCCAGTCGGTGCCCCAGCAGCCGCGCAGGCCGTGCTTGTCGGTCATTTCCTCCGACCCTTTCACGTTGATTACGCCCGTAGAGAACAGGTAGCCCGTGGCTGGCTTGTTGAACCTTATGTCAACGAAGCAGTCGCGGCGTCCGGCATACACCGAGTAGCGCGTGGTCATGTAGACTGGCTCCTTGCCGGCGTTGCCCGTGTTCCAGTTCTTGTCGTCAACCTCGACGATGGCTCTCACCGGACCGCTCGACACCACACGCATGCCACGGTAGTCGGCGTCGTCGAACATGACGGGGTTGGTGCCGTCCCATCCGCGCAGTGCGCCGAGACCGAACGAGTTGCCCACCCACAGCACATCGTCGCCATAGCCGCTGGCAAGCTGTTTGGCATCGGGATAGAACTGGGTGTCCTTTATCTCGAGTCCCATGCGGCGCTTGCCATACATATCGACTGTCTGACGGTGGTCGAAGTACAGGCGGAAGGCTATATATTCATTCTCAAACGCCGGGCCGTGGTGGTGCAGCGAACTGAATGTGTTGCTTCCGCGACAGGCCGTGATGCTGTTTATGAACAAGTTTTGCTTGTTTTTTATCTTCACGTTCTTGTTTGGCAGCAGCATCTCGGCGTAGGTTTTGGCCTCATACTGGCGCGGCTTGCCTGTCTCGTCGAGCCTCACGCTGAACGACAGACTCTCCTTCTTGCCGAGGTCGGCCACGAAGCACAGCTCGTCGTTGCGCCCATCGCAATCGAGGTCGTCGAGCTGCGAGGGTATCTCCTTGCCGTTGAGCGTCACCAACGCCGACTTCACCTCGATGCCATACTTGGCCAAATCGACCACCACAGGCACGGCCTTCAGTTCGTTCTTCGAGTTGTTGGCCACCTTCACCTCTACAGTCTTTTGCGCTGTGGCCGCCGTGAATGCGGCAAGCAGCAGCGCCAACGTGGATAGATTTCTTTTCATTGTTTGCATTTGTCTTATGATTAGTGTTTCTTCCTTTTCGCTATTTTGCGTGGGATTGAAGGCGACAACACGTTCCAAATGGCTCTGTCGCCGCAGCACTTTGTGCGTTTTTCCGTAGCCACGCAAATGCAAAAGTAGCCATAATGTTTGGAAAAGTGGCCAACCGCCCACGCAAAACTTGGCGTTCGTTGGCTTGTATGTATGCCTTTTGGGCTATCTTTGCAAACGGCAAGCCACACTCGCTTGCACGACGATTGGTGGGGTTGAGAAATTTCCACCGCAAAAAGACATAAAGAAAAACGAATATGAAGTTTATATCATGGAATGTCAACGGGCTGCGCGCCTGTGAGGGCAAGGGCTTCAGCGACGCGTTCACGCGCTTGGACGCCGACTTCTTCTGCCTTCAGGAGACGAAGATGCAAGAGGGACAACTCGACTTGCAGTTTGAGGGATACAAGTCGTTCTGGAACTACGCCGAAAAGAAAGGCTACTCGGGCACGGCCATATTCACGCGCCACGAGCCTCTGTCGGTGTCGTATGGACTTGGCATCGACGAGCACGACCACGAGGGGCGCGTGATAACGCTGGAGATGGACGACTTCTACCTCGTCACCGCCTATGTTCCAAACTCGCAGGACGGACTGCGCCGCCTGGACTACCGCATGCGCTGGGAAGACGACTTCCTCGCCTACGTGAAGCGGCTCGACGAAAGCAAGCCAGTGGTGATATGCGGCGACATGAACGTAGCCCACGAGGAGATTGACCTGAAGAACCCGAAGACCAACCGCCGCAACGCCGGCTTCACCGACGAGGAACGGGCAAAGTTCTCAACGCTCCTTGCCAACGGCTTCACCGACACGTTCCGCCGGCTATACCCCGACACGGTGACATACTCGTGGTGGTCATACAGGTTTCATGCCCGCGAGAAGAACGCCGGGTGGCGCATCGACTATTTCGTGGTGTCCGACAGGCTCGCCGACAAGCTGGCCGACGCAAAGATACACACCGATATTCTCGGCAGCGACCATTGTCCCGTGGAGCTTGACCTGCGCTAAGTGATTTTTTTGCCGTCATGTGTGTTCTATAAGTGACGCTAAGAAAACAAGAGTGCCGCAGCAACTATCCATCATCATCGTTGATAGATAATTGCTGCGGCACTCTTGTTGGGGATTATCCTAAAGGATCTTCCTCTTTGGGATTACCTTATTTATACTGGCGCAAGGCGGCAAGCAACTCGTTGTTCTCCGTCTTTGTGCCAATCGTGATGCGCAGACAGTTGTGGCAGAGCGTCACATTGGTGCGATTGCGCACGATGATGCCATTCTCCACAAGATAGTCGTAGGTCTTTTGCGCGTCGGTCATGCGGGCAAGGAAGAAGTTAGCGTCAGTGGGATATATCTCGACGCACTGCGGCAACAAGCTGAATGCGTCAATCATGCGCGTGCGCTCCAGTAGTATCGTGCGCACCCACTTGTCGGTCTCATACGGATCTTCGAGCGACTTCATGGCCTGTTGCTGCGTCAGCAGATTGATGTTGTATGGATACTTCACCTTGTTGAACAGCCCAATAATCTCCTTCGACGCGAAAGCCATGCCCAAGCGTATGGCCGCACAGCCCCAAGCCTTGCTCATGGTGTTCAGCACGACGATGTTGGGATGCAATGACAGTTCCTGGCGAAACGGCTTCTGCTTGGCAAAGTCGCTGTAAGCCTCATCGACAACCACCAAACCGTCAAACCTCGCCAACACACTCTCAATCTCCTCCCTGCAAATGCAGTTGCCAGTGGGGTTGTTGGGGCTGCATATCCATATCAGCTTGGTGTTGACGTCGCAAGCGGCAAGCAGCTTGTCGGCCGTGGTCTGGAACTTGTCGTCGAGCAGAACCTTGCGGTACTCAATGTCGTTGATGTCGGCGCAAACCTCATACATGCCATACGTGGGGGCTATCGCCACAACATTGTCCTTGCCTGGCTGCGTGAAGCAACGGTAAAGCAGGTCGATGGCCTCATCGCTGCCGTTGCCAAGGAAGATGTTTTCGGCAGGAACGCCCTTCACCTTGGCCAACCTGGCCTTCAAGTCGGTTTGCAATGGGTCGGGATAACGGTTGAGCGGACTGTTGTAGGGGCTCTCGTTGGCATCGAGAAACACTCTGGCCACATGGCCGCTATATTCGTCGCGGGCACTGCTATACGGCGTGAGACGCAGTATGTTGGGGCGTGCCAGCTCTTCAAGCTTCTTCATTGTATTGCTTGTTTTTGGGTTTCTTCTTTCGTCAGTTGCGGCGACCTCCGCATTGGGAATGCCACGCAACAAGTTTATCAAGACTGTTCGCCTATGGCCTTCAGCCTCACAGTCATTGCGTTCTTGTGGGCATCGAGCGACTCGGTGGCCGCCATCACCTCGACGGCATGGCCTATGCGGCGCACGCCTTCCTCGCTCAAGTGCTGGAACGTTATCTTCCGGCAGTAGCTGTCAAGGTTCACGCCACTGTAAGCCTTTGCGTAGCCATGCGTGGGCAGCGTGTGATTGGTGCCGCTGGCATAGTCGCCGGCACTCTCACAGGCATACTGCCCGAGAAACACACTGCCGGCATTCTCCACCTTGTCGGCCAAAGCCTCTGGGTTGGCAGTCTGCAATATCAAGTGCTCCGGGGCGTAGGTGTTAGACAGAGCCATGGCCTCGTCCAAGTCGGCCACAAGCACCAGCTTGCTGTTGTCCAAAGCCTTCGCCGCAATCTCCTTGCGCGGCAGTGCGGCCAGTTGCCGCTCTATCTCGGGCTGGACGCCATTGATTACGCGCTCGCTTGTTGTGATGAGGATGACTTGCGAGTCGGCTCCATGCTCGGCTTGCGACAACAGGTCGGCAGCGATGAACTCGATGTTGGCGGTGTCGTCGGCAACGACGCACACCTCCGACGGGCCGGCAGGCATGTCGATTGCCACGTCGTGCAGACTAACCTGCTGCTTGGCGGCCATTACGTATTGGTTGCCTGGGCCGAATATCTTGTCGGTCTTTGGCACACTCTCCGTGCCATAGGCCATCGCTCCGATGGCCTGTACGCCTCCGGCCTTGAATATGCGGTCTACACCAGCTGTTTTGGCTGCCATGAGTATGGCAGGGTTCACCTTGCCGTCGCGGCCTGGCGGTGTGCAGAGCACTATGTCGCGGCATCCGGCAATCTTGGCCGGAGTGGCAAGCATGAGCACTGTGCTGAACAGTGGAGCCGTACCGCCAGGTATGTAAAGCCCTACCTTGCCGATAGGCACACTCTTCTGCCAACACACAACGCCCGGTTGCGTCTCTGTCTTCTGCCCTACGAAGCGTTGCGCCTCGTGGAATGTCTTTATGTTGTGGTGGGCAAGCTCAATGGCTTCCTTTAGTTCGTCACCTACAAGCGTGCAAGCCTCTTCTATCTCATCGTGGCTCACCGCCAGTGTCTGCAAGGCCACATGGTCAAATTTGGCCTCATAATCCTTCACCGCCTCGTCGCCACGCCGCTTCACGTCGTCGAGCACCGAGGCCACCGTGGCGTTAAGCTGCGACACGTCCAAGTGCGGACGCTCCACAATATCGCCCCAAGCCTCTCGCTTTGGATATTTTATAATGTTCATGTCTGCTGTGAAAATGGGGCACTGCCCCAAGAACTACATAATCATCTTTTCAATCGGGGTCACGAGGATGCCCTGCGCGCCCATCTCCTTCAGCTTGCCTATTATCTCCCAAAAGCGTTTTTGGTCGAGCACGGTGTGCACCGAGCACCACTCGTCGTCGGCAAGCGGTATGATGGTGGGGCTCTTCAGCCCTGGCAGCACATTGATAATCTCCTCAAGGCGCGCCTTCGGCACATTCATGCGCACATACTTCTTGTCTTCGGCACTGCGCACGGCCTCAAACCTGAAAAGCATGTCTTGCAATATGCGGCGCTTCTCCTCGTCCATATCCTTGTTGGCAATGAGCAGAGCCTCGCTGCGCATCACGACCTCCACCTCGCGGAGGTTGTTGCTCACGAGTGTCGAGCCGCTGCTAACGATGTCGAAGATGCCGTCAGACAGTCCGATGCCGGGCGAGATCTCCACGCTTCCAGTTATGATGTGGATGTTGGTGTCGATGCCTTTGCTGTCCATGAACGACTTGAGTATGTTGGGATACGACGTGGCTATCTTCTTGCCGTGGAACCACTCTATACCCTGATAGTCTATCTCCTTGGGTATGGCGAGTGACAGGCGGCACTTGCTGAAGCCGAGCCTTGACACAATCTCGGCATCCTCGCCGCGCTCCACAAACTCGTTTTCGCCAACGATGCCTATGTCGGCCACGCCGCTTGCCACGCTCTGCGGAATGTCGTCGTCGCGCAGATATAGCACTTCCAAGGGGAAGTTGGATGATTGTACAAGCAGTGTGCGCTTCGACGCGCTAATCTTTATGTCGGCCTCGGCAAGAAGGTTCATCGTGTCCTCAAAGAGGCGCCCTTTCGACTGGACAGCTATTCGTAGCATATGTCTTCTTTGTTGTTAAGCTGGGTTCTAAAAATTAGCCTCACCACCTCGCAGACGCTTCCGAGGATGTGCCGCCAATGCAAATGAGACCATGCAGGAATTGCAGCCCAACATGGTGGCGACGCAGACCGAAAGGCAACCCGAAGAAGGCAAGACGTAACCCATGTGTGTTTAATTCGTTCGTTGCGGTGGTAATTTTTAGAACCCACCTCTTAGTTATTTGTGTTCGGCAAAATTACTTAATTTAAAACTTATATGCAAGAAAATGTGTACTTTTGCACGGAAAAGAGCCGCTTTGCGGCCGAAAAGTAAGCAATTTAGCCCAACGCCGCTTGTTTTGGCGGCAAAGGGCATAGATAGAATTACAACTCGTGACTCATCCTTATTTATATAGCATACGGTTGACTCTCTCTGCGCAGTGGCGCAAGAGGACCGGTGGCTTTGTGCCCTTGTTGGCGTGCGTGCCCCTACTTGTGGCCACGACGGCCTGCGGCGGAAGCAAACAGGAAAAAGTAGTGGCTCCGTGGGGCGAGGTGTCCGACAGCGTCTCGACGGCTTCGGGGTTCGACTTGGAGCAGATTGTGTCGAACGGTGAACTTATAATGCTCACCCTCAGCGGCCCCGAAACGTATTACGACTACCACGGACGAGCCTTGGGGCGGCAGTATATGCTGTGCCAGCGATTTGCCGACAAGATAGGCGTGAGCCTTCGTGTGGAGGTTTGCCGCGACACGGCCGACATGGTAAGGCGGCTTGCCAGTGGCGACGGCGACATCATAGCCATGCCACTGGACAAGAACAAGCTCGCCGCACATGGCGACAGCGTTGACCATCTGGTGTTTTGCGGAGCCATGACCGACACTGCTACGGTGCATTGGGCCGTGGGGGGCGACAAACCAATGCTCGCCAAGGCCATCGGCGAATGGTACAAGCCGTCGATGCTTGCCGAGGTGGCCAAGGAGGAGAAGTTTCTGCTGAGCGCAAAGAGCGTGACGCGCCACGTCTACGCCCCGATGCTCAACCGAAAGGGTGGCATCATCTCGCGCTACGACGGACTGTTCATGGCCTACAGCCGACAGATAAGGTGGGACTGGCGGCTCATGGCCGCGCAGTGCTACCAAGAGTCAACGTTTGACCCGCAGGCTAAGTCGTGGGCTGGAGCGTGCGGACTGATGCAGATAATGCCTTCGACGGCGGCCATGCTGGGACTGTCGATGTCGCAGATACACGAGCCAGAGAGCAACATCGCCGCTGCGGCCAAGTATCTGGCCGACCTTGAGGGCAAGTTTGGCGACATCGCTGACCGCAACGAGCGCACCAATTTTGTGCTTGCAAGCTACAACGGCGGCTACCACCACATTCGCGACGCAATGGCCTTGACATCGAAGCACGGGGCCAACCCCAAGCGTTGGGACGACGTGGCGAAATATGTGCTCTTGCTGTCTACGCCAGCCTACTATTGCGACCCGGTGGTGAAGAATGGCTATATGCGAGGGTCGGAAACGGTCGACTACGTGGCCAAGATAAGGCAGAGGTGGCAATCGTACCGTGGCGTAAAGAGTCCACGCGTAGGCATTTCCGGCCTTGCACCACAAAAGGCTTCACGCCACAAGAAGAAGTACTCTATATAGTATTGGTTTGGGGCGTGCCACCATACACGCCCCAAACCAATACTGCCCTTACAGCCTATAGGGGGGGGGTGTCTATAAAAATAGCAAATCTACATCTTCCGTAAATTGAGGGTTCAACATAGGGTGTCCAAATTGTTGTACCTATTGTGGTGGTGCGGTGGGTAGTGGGCGACATGTCTCACGTCGCAACTTCCGCATTGCCGCTTGGTGTGCGGTGGGACACCGCACCCACTACAAAGGGAGCAACAAATTGGACAGCCTAGATCCAACATCAAAGAAAACAGCAAATCGACATAAACGCAAAAAGGAGAAAAACGATAACGTTTTTCTCCTTTTCAATGTTGGGATACTCGGACTCGAACCAAGAATGACAGGACCAGAATCTGTAGTGTTACCATTACACCATATCCCAATTTTTGTCTGCATATTCGCTTTATTTCCGAATTGCGATGCAAAGGTAGTGCTTTTTCTGGAACGAGCAAAACTTTTCCGAGTTTTTTTGCGAATATTTTTAAAACAAGCCCCCAAATGCCAGAAAAACGGCAGAAAGCACACGCTAGCCTCGCTTAATTTGCCTTTTTCAGGTGCTGCATAAAGCAACGTTGAACCCCCAATTACACTACCGCCCCTTATGAATTTGGCACGATGTGGGACACGCTGTCCTCTATAAGCGACCACAGATTACCCTCAGGGTGGTATAACTCTTCCTGCCCCACCTATTATTATATAGGCGACCCCACGGATAGTCTGCCACGCACTGTTGTTGTGACGCACTTTGACAACACGCACAAAGCCCCCATTTGCCATATTGTCAGTCTTTGCCATATTACTGCAAAAAGCACACACAACATTTTGATTTATGTCAATTTTAAAGGCTGTGTGCGCAAACAGTCGCACAAAAGTTATGTCCGGATGATATTAAGGCCGTATCTTTGCACCGTCAAAAGACAACAAGGATAACATTTAGTCAGTAGTATTTTAAAGTAAAAAGAGAAAGGGTAACAAAAGATGAAAAGATTGTTTTTGACAGTAATGGCAGTGCTCAGCATGACTATGACATTTGCCGAAGAAGAGAAAGTTGCCGAGTTGAACAGCATGAACGCCTACGACATGAGCGTCAACATCCGCAAGCTCGGCGTGACCCTTGGTCTTACGCTCGACCAAATGGAGAGCGTGGCCGACGTACACCACGCATTCTGCGGCGACATGCTTGTGGCTGCCCACGCAAACGCCGACGAGCGTCAGACCCTTGTTGGACAGGCTGTGGCAAAGGACTTGAAGTACATGAACTACATCCTCACCGCCGACCAGTTCAGCAAGTATAGCGCACTGCTCAAGGCTACGCTCGCCAACCGCGGCATCGAGAAGTAGGAATGCACAGAACACGACCTTCAACTAGCGCATTGCCACACGCAACAAACGCTGACGAAGGTTCACAAATTGAATTGTTGAGGGCAACCAATCCCGAACAATAACTGATTAATGACATCCGCAACGCCCATCGGTGTTGCGGATGTTTTTTTGCGCCTTGCCCCACCCCATTTCATAACTATGCCGTTTACGGGTGCTAAGTATGCCATTTACGAGTCGTAAGTATGCCGTTTACGATGGCTAAACGGCATACTTACGATGCGCAAACAGCACAGTTACGAATTGTAGGGCTTGCCATCCAGATAAAAAAGAGTGTGCGGAGCGAAAGCAAAAGCTTTCACTCCGCACACTAAACCATTGCAAGCAATGGGATACAAACGTCACTTAGAAGGGCAGATCGTCTGTGCTGTCGCTTGCAGCAGGGGCGGCCTGTGCAGGCGGGAACGGCGAGCCACTCGCAGGAGCGGCCTGCTGCATTGGCTGCGCAGCCGGAGCGGCCGACTGCACGTTGCGGTTTACAGACCACGCGTTGACAGAGTTGAACCATCTGCCGTTGTATTCACGCGCGTCGATGTCGAAAGATACGGTCAACTCTTCGCCACTCTGTATGTTGAAGTTGTTTATCTTGTCTTCGCCAAACACCCTGAAGCAGCATTTGCGAGGATATTGGTCGTGTGTCTCAATTACGTATTCTTGCGATTTCCAAGGGTTTCCCGTACGCGCAGACACACCGCTGTTGGCTGGCAGGACTGCGATGACCTTTCCTGTGATTTCCATTTTGTTTCTATTGGTTATGGTTTGTTTGTTCTTGAAATAATCGTTTGCGAAATTACAAAAATAGTTTTAAAGCGTGGAACTTTTCGTTGATAATTTTGTTTCAGCCACACTTATTTTGTATTTTTGTGGTCATTAATCGGAAACACGAAAGAAAACAACAGATACCCATGAAATTTACATTGTCAAGCACATTGCTTACCAGCAAGCTCGTCGCTCTCTCAAGGGTGATAAACAGCAAAAATTCGCTTCCCATACTGTCTGACTTCATATTCGACATACGAGGAAACGTGCTCAACCTCACCGCCTCCGACAGCGAGAACACCATGCGTACATCGCTCGAACTGACGGAAAGCGAAGGCGACATCAGCTTTGCCATAGGCAACCACGACCTGCTTGAGGCACTGAAAGGTTTCTCGGAGCAACCCATCACCGTGGACGTAAACAACGAGGGGCGCATAGCCAAGATTGCATACCAAAATGGTCAGTTTGAACTTCCCATCGACACCGCCGACGAGTTTCCGCAGCCACAACCCATCAGCGACGACGCCAAGGTGATAAACATACCATGCAGCGTGCTGGCCGAGAACATCAACCGCTCGATTTTCGCCACAGCGCAAGACGAACTTCGCCCTGTGATGAATGGCATATACTTCGACTTGACCCCCGAGTGCCTCGCCATTGTGGCCACCGACGGCCACAAGCTGGTGCGCAACAGGATTCTGAACATAAAAAGCGACACTCCGGCATCGTTCATACTGCCGAAGAAGCCGGCCGCGCTGCTCAAGAACTCGCTTGGCAAGGGCGACACAAACGTATCAATAACGTTTGACGACCGCAACGCTGAAATAGACTATGAGGACGGTGTAATATCATGCAGACTGATAGAGGGACGCTACCCCAACTACAACTCGGTAATTCCAAAGAACAACCCCAACCAAGCCACAGTAGACCGCACGGCACTGCTTTCAGCCCTGCGCCACGTGCAGCCCTTCGCCAACGCGTCGAGCAACCTGATACGCTTCCATCTGGAGCACGGCATGCTACAGCTTGACGCCGAAGACTACGACTTCTCGAAGACTGCCACCGAAAAGATGGCGTGCGAATATATGGGCATGCCCATGAACATAGGCTTCAAGGGGTCGTCGTTTGTCGAGGTGCTCAGCAACTTCGACTGCGACGAGGTGGTGATACAGCTGGCCGACCCAAGCCGCGCCGGACTCGTAATCCCATCGGAGCAACCCGAAAACCAAGAGGTGCTGATGCTCATGATGCCAATGCTCTTAAACGAATAAGGGAGGCGAAGACACACGATGAAACTGAATTTGCACAAACCGCTTATCGTGTTCGACCTGGAAACGACCGGGCTGGACATAGTAAAAGACCGCATAATACAAATATCATATATAAAGGTGTATCCCGACGGTCACGAGGAGCGCCACGACCACATGGTGAACCCTGGAATTGCCATACCGCAGGAAGTGGCGCAGCTCACGGGCATCACCAACGCCGACGTGGAGGGCAAGCCCTCATTCAAGGAACTGTCGGCCGCATTGGCTGCCGATTTCAAGGGCTGCGACTTCGCAGGGTTCAACTCAAACCACTTCGACATACCCGTTCTTGCTGAAGAGTTTTTGCGCAGCGGCATCGACTTCGACTTCCGCAAGTGCCGGCTCATCGACGTGCAGACCATATTCCACAAGATGGAGCGCCGCAACCTTGCCGCCGCATACAAGTTCTACTGCGGACGGGAGATGGCCGATGACTTTGAGGCCCACCGCGCCGACCAAGACACCGAGGCCACCTACAGGGTGCTCATGGGCGAACTTGACAAATACAACCCCGAGACCGAACCCGACGAGGAACGCCAGCTGAAGAACGACATGGACTTTTTGGCCGAGTTCTCACGGCAGAACAACAACGTTGACTTTGCCGGACGCATAGTTTGGGCCGAGGCCAAAGGCGCCGACGGCAAACCTTTGACGGACAAGGAAGGCAACACCGTGCACATCGAGGTGTTCAACTTTGGCAAGCACAAGGGCGAGCCTGTGGCCAAGGTGCTGCGCTACGACCCCGGCTATTTCAGTTGGGTGCTCACCGGCGACTTCACCAACGACACCAAGCAAGTGCTCACACGCATTCGTCTCCGCGAGAGCAAGATGTTGTGAAAAAGCTCCAACCAAACATGCTAATATGCTAAAAGGCAAACATATAGTTTTAGGTATAACCGGGTCAATAGCAGCCTACAAGGCGTGCCTCATAATCCGTGAACTGGTAAAGCGCGGAGCTGAGGTGCAGGTGGTCATAACGCCTGCGGGCAAGGAGTTCATCACCCCGATAACATTGTCGGCTCTGACGCAAAAGCCCGTGATAAGCGACTTCTTCTCACAGCGCGACGGCACGTGGCACAGCCATGTGGCTCTCGGCTTGTGGGCCGACGCGATGCTTGTGGCTCCTTGCACGGCATCAACTCTCGGCAAGATGGCCAATGGAATAGCCGATAACATGCTCATAACCACATATCTGTCGATGAAGGCTCCAGTGTTTGTTGCCCCGGCAATGGACTTGGACATGTACGCCCACCCCACCACCAAGCAGAACATGGAGCGTCTGAAGTCGTTCGGCAACCATATAATAGAGCCGCAGAGTGGTTTTCTCGCAAGCGGCCTTGAGGGCAAGGGGCGCATGGAGGAGCCAAAGGCCATCGCCGACGCGCTCGACTCGTTCTTCGCTGCACAAGAAGGCGACCTTCGCGGCAAACGAATAATGATAACGGCAGGACCGACGTATGAGAAGATTGACCCCGTAAGGTTCGTCGGCAACTATTCCACGGGCAAGATGGGCTTTGCCCTTGCCGCCGAATGCGCCGCCCGCGGCGCCGAGGTGACACTGATAGCAGGACCCGTTGCGCAACCAACGCCTATAGGGCGCATAAAGCGCATTGACGTTGAGAGTTGCAAGCAAATGTTCGAGTCGGCTACGGCCAACTTCAACAATGCCGACGCGGCCATCCTTTGCGCTGCAGTGGCCGACTTCCGCCCTGAGAATGTGGCGGAAGCGAAGATTAAGCGTGACGACGACAAACTGGACATAAGTCTTGTGCCAACGCACGACATCGCCGCAGAACTTGGGCACAGAAAGCGCAAGGGGCAATGCCTCGTGGGATTTGCGCTTGAGACCAACGATGAAGAGGCCAATGCCGAGTCGAAGCTGGAGCGCAAGAACCTCGACTTCATCGTGCTCAACTCGCTGCGCAACGAGGGCACTTGCTTCCGTTCCGACCAAAACAAGATAAGCATAATAAGCCGAGATGGCAAGAAGGACTATGCCAAGAAAGCCAAAGGCGAAGTGGCGAAGGACATAATCGACGAGCTTGTCGGAGTGATGAGGACGGACGCTTAGTGACGGCAAAGAATTATATAACCATTCCATGAAAATCCGCCTATGACTTTTGCAAGGATAGCCGTGTTGGTGCAGTCGCTTCTCGTGTCGGCATGCGTGTGGTCACAGGAACTGCAAGCGAAGATAACCATAAACCACAGCAAAGTGGGAACGACTGACGTGTCGGTGTTTGACAACCTTGAGCAAACGCTCAGCCAGTTTGTCAACGAGCGGCAATGGACTGATTTGCAGTTTCAAACGAACGAAAGGATAACGTGCAACTTCAACATCACAATCAACAAGTATGACAAGACGGCCAACACCTTCGAGTGCTCGGCCACCATACAGGCCAACCGGCCAGTGTACAACTCGCAATACACAAGCACGCTATACAACAACCAGGACGCCGACTTCAACTTCCAGTTCGCACAATTCGACCAGCTCAACTTCAACGAGGAGACGGTTGACAACCAGCTTACGGCTCTGTTCGCCTATTATGCCTATCTGATAATAGGACTTGACCTGGACAGTTTCGCGCCAATGGGAGGCACCGACATACTGCAAAGATGCATGAACCTGACCAACAACGCGCAAAACCTGGAGTACACCGGATGGAAAGCGTTTGAGAACAGCAAAAACCGTTTTGCGCTGATAAACGACTACCTCGACGAAAGCATGAAACCTTTCCGCCAGCTGCAATACGACTACTATCGCTCTGGACTCGACGAAATGGCAAACAACGTGGAGCGCGGACGCACCAACGTGACCACCGCCCTGGAAAAAGACTTGAAGAAAGCACATGAAGACAAACCACTGAGTCTGCTGCCGCAGATATGGACCGACTACAAGCGCGACGAACTGGCCAACATATACAAGGGGAAAGGCACGCAAAAGGAGAAGGAGGCCGTTTACGACATTCTGCTTGGCATAAACGCGTCGCAAAGCAACGCATGGAACAAAATAAAAGAATGAACTATGCTTAGGCAACTTTACATAAAGAACTTCACGCTAATCGACACGCTCGACATCAAGTTCAACCCTGGCTTTTCGGTGATAACGGGCGAGACGGGCGCAGGCAAGAGCATAATACTTGGAGCCATTGGACTGCTGCTTGGACAGCGCGCCGACACAAAGGCAATAAAGAAGGGCTGTCCAAAATGTGTCATCGAAGCCCATTTCGACCTTTCGCGCTATGGCATGCAAGCATTTTTCGACACCAACGACATCGAGTATGACGCTGGCGACTGCATTATAAGGCGCGAGCTTTCGGCCAGTGGCAAGAGCAGGGCGTTCATCAACGATACGCCAGTGGCTCTCGCACTGCTTAAGGAACTGGGCGAAAAGCTCATCGACGTACACAGCCAACACCAGAACCTGCTCATCGGCAAGCAGGACTTTCAGCTCGAAGTGGTTGACATCATCGCCGACGACGCAGCAGAGTTGGGGGCTTATGCAAACTGCTACGCCAATTTCCAAAGCACAAGCCGCCGACTGACAGAATTGAGGTCGGCCATTGAGCGCGACAAGAGCAATGCCGACTTCCTGCAATTCCAATTTGACGAGCTAAACAACGCCAACCTCATGGACGGCGAACAGGAGGAACTGGAGCAAAAGGCCGACACGATGAACCACTCCGAAGAGATAAAGAGCGCCATGTTTGAGGCCGACAAAGCCTTGTCTGCCGATGGCACTGGCATCGTAGAGAGTCTGCGGACGGCCACTAACGCCCTGCGCGGCATCGAACGGATGCTGCCGGCTGCCGGCGAGATGGCCAACAGAATGAACAGTTGCTACATCGAACTGAAAGACATATCGCAAGAGGTGGGTGCCCATCTTGACAGCGTTGACTTCAACCCCTCGGAACTTGACGGCATCAACACACGACTCGACACCATATATGCCCTGCAAAAGAAATTCCACTGCGACACCGTGGCCGCACTCATATCCAAAAGGGAAGAGCTGAAGGAACAACTCTCGCACATAGAAAACAGCGACGAGGAGCTTGAAGCGCTGCAAACAGAGCTTGAGGCGGCGCGCGGCGAGTGTGTGCGGCAAGCCGACGCACTGAGCAAAATGCGCCACAAGGCTGCGCAATCCATACAGAAGGCTCTGCTCGACAGCTTGAGGTCGCTCGGCATGCCCAAGGTGAGCTTCGAGGTGGCCTTCGACAAGTCCGAGCTTTCACACAGCGGCTTCGACAGGGTGTCGTTTCTTTTCAGTGCAAACACAAGCACGGCCATGCAGCCTGTGGCACAGGTGGCGTCGGGCGGCGAGATTGCGCGCGTCATGCTTGCCCTCAAAGCCATGATAAGTGGGGCGGTGAAGCTGCCCACCATCATATTCGACGAGATAGACACTGGCGTCAGCGGAAAGATCGCGGAGCGCATGGCGCAGATAATGCAGCGGATGGGACAGGCCAACCGACAGGTGATAAGCATCACGCACCTGCCGCAAATAGCCGCCCTGGGCGCAACACACTATAAGGTATATAAGGAGGAGACCGCCGATGGAACCACAAGTCGCATGCAAATGCTCAGCAGCGACGAACGGGTGAGGGAAATTGCCCAAATGCTCAGTGGCAGCGACGTGACCGAGGCGGCAATAAGCAATGCAAAGGAACTTTTAAGGAAATGAACAAGCATATAACATTCATGGCCGTTGGCCTGTTTGCGGTGCTGGGGCCAACGTTTGGCCAGCAACCTAAATGGGCGAAAAAGGTAGCGAAATCGGTGTTCACCGTAAAGGGACTAGCCGCAGACGGAACGCTCTGCGGCAGCTCATGCGGATTTTTCATTTCGGCCGATGGCAATGGAGTAAGCGGATTTTCTCCGTTTCGCGGAGCTTCACGAGCCGTGGTCATCGACAACCAAGGCAAGGAGCGCGCCGTAGACTGCATATTGGGGGCCAACGACACCTATGACTTGGCCAAGTTCAAAGTGGCCAAGGGCAGTGTGGAGACTGTCGCCGAGTCCAACGTGGCATCAGCGGTAGGCGACAGGGTTTGGCTCGTGCCGTATTCGGCCAAGAAGACTCCAGAGTGCATCATGGGTAAGGTGGCCAAGATTGAGATGGTGCAGGACAGCAATGTCTACTACACTCTGCACATGTCGGCCCCCGTAAGTGCAGTGGGATGCCCCGTGCTCAATGAGGCCGGCGATGTCATCGGACTTCTCCAGCAACCACAGGCTGACGGCGACACCGTCAACTATGCAGTCGGAGCAAGACTTGCCACAGGCATAAAGGTTACCGGGCTAAGCATCAACGACCGCGCCTTGCGACAGACAAGGGTGAAGAAAGCACTGCCCGACAAACTCGACCAAGCCACACTGACCATGTATGTGGCTGCATCGACACTCGACTCAGCCGACTACGCCGGACTTGTTGACGACTTCATCGCCAAGTTTCCCCAATCGCCCGACGGATATGTCTATCGGGCACAACTTGAGACCAGCGCAGACTTGTTCGACAAGGCTGCCGCCGACATGGAGAAGGCAATAGCCGTGGCCAACCAAAAGGACATTCCACACAACGACTACGCCAAACTTATATACCAAAAAGAGGTGTTCAAGTCTGACAAGCCTTATGCGGCATGGAGTCTCGACAAGGCAGCCGACGAGGCAGACATGGCATACAAGATAAAGCCAGAGCCAGTATACAAGGAGTTGAAGGCGCGCATACGCTTTGCACAAAAGCGGTATGACGAGGCTTGCAGCTTGTACCTTGAGCTTACGTCCACCAATCTGCGCAGTGCTGAATTGTTCTACAGTGCCGCCCGCTGCAAGGAACTCACAGGCGACACCGCCGCTATGGTAAACTTGCTCGACAGTGCCGTGGCGACATTCAACAAGCCTTATCTCAAGGCTGCTGCGCCCTACTTGCTAGCAAAGGCACGCGGACTGGTGAAAGCCGGCAAGTACAGGGTGGCAGTGTTGAGCTTCAATGAGTATGAGAAGTTGCTCCCCACAGAACTCACCGACGCTTTCTATTATGAGCGCGAGCATGCCGAACTTGAGGGAAAACAATATCAGCAGGCTTTGGACGACCTCAAGAAGGCCATATCCATCAACCCGAAAGTTGCCGTGTATTATGCCGAGAAGGCTATGATTGAGGTTAGGGTTGGCATGTTCGACGCTGCAATGTCGTCTGCCGGAGAGTGCATTGCTGCAGATCCGAAACTAAGCGACGGCCACCTGTTCCTCGGACTTGCACAATGTCTGAAAGGCAATACGACAGAAGGACTCGCCAACCTGCAAAAGGCAAAAGAGCTGGGCAACGAACAAGCCGATGGACTAATGGAGAAGTATGGAAAGAAATAGCGGGCGACTATACCTATTATAATATATAGGTATTATCATGGATGCTCATTGCTATGATCACTTTTAGATTCTTTATTATACTTACAGAACCATACAGGAAATAAAGTCTGCAAAACATTTTGCCAGACAACAGAAAAACCGTACCTTTGCACCGCATTTTGCAAAAATAATATTTATCAACATTTAACAGAGAATGAATCAATACGAAACCGTTTTCATTTTGACTCCCGTTTTGTCTGATGAACAGATGAAGGAAACGGTCGCTAAGTTCAAGACTGTTCTCGCCGACAATGGCGCAGAGATAGTGAACGAAGAGGCCTGGGGACTGAAGAAGATGGCTTATGCTATCGAGAAGAAGTCGACTGGCTTCTATTGCCTGCTCGAGTTCAAGGCTGAGCCGACAGTGATTAAGACTCTTGAAACGGCTTTCCGCCGCGACGAGAAAGTAATCCGCTACATTACAGTCAAGCTTGACAAGTATGCAGCAGAATACGCAGAAAAGAGAAGAAAGAAGCACGCTAAAACAGAGGAGGCTTAAACAATGGCACAAGAATCAGAAATCAGATATTTGACTCCACCTTCAGTGGACACAAAGAAGAAGAAGTATTGCCGTTTCAAGAAGAGTGGCATCAAGTACATCGACTATAAGGATCCAGAGTTCCTGAAGAAGTTCCTCAACGAGCAAGGCAAGATTCTACCTCGCCGCATCACAGGAACCTCACTGAAGTACCAGCGCCGTGTGGCTCGTGCTATCAAGCGCGCACGCCAGATAGCATTGCTGCCTTATGTAACTGACTTGATGAAATAATTAAGATAGGAGGACAACAGTAATGGAGATTATACTGAAAGAAGATATCTTGGGCTTGGGATTCAAGAACGATATCGTTGAAGTAAAGCCTGGCTATGGTCGCAACTATCTTATCCCCACAGGCAAGGGCGTAATCGCATCGGCTTCGGCTAGAAAGGTGCTCGCCGAGAACCTCAAGCAGCAGGCTCACAAGCTGGCCGCATTGAAGGCTGAGGCTGAGAAGAAGGCAGAGGCTCTGAAGGATGTGGCTCTGACAATCGCCGTAAAGGTGAGCGCAACAGGCAACACCTATGGCTCTGTAGGCAAGGCACAAGTGGCAGATGAGCTGAAGAAGCTCGGCCACGACATCGACCGCAAGATTATAACAATGCACGAGGCCAAGAAAGTTGGCGACTATGTTGCAACTGTAAGCTTCCACAAGGAAGTGATTGTTGAAATCCCCGTCAAGGTTGTTGACGAGAACGCAAAGGTTGAAGTTGCAGCTGAAGCCGCTCCCGCAGCCGAAGCATCTGCTGAGGCAGCAGCCGAGGAAACAACAAACGCAGCTGAATAAGCATCGTTGTAAAGCGACACAATATTTATTATATAGGAAATCCCGACCATTATCATGGCCGGGATTTTTGTTTGAACGAGGCTATGGTTTTGGCTTACTTTGCCTTTTGCTTCAGTTCTTGTTTTGCCTTTTGCTTCTGCTCTTGTTTTGCCTTTACTTTGGCTTTTGTTTTGGCTAAAACTCTTACTTTGAATTTTGCTTTCATTCGGCCTTGTCTTAGCGTTTGCTTTCACGCTTACCTTCGTTTTGCTTTCGCCGTTGCTTTTTTCGGCTTTGTTCCACCATCACATTATCCTATGGGACGCATAAGCCATACCCCAAGACCATTGCAAGAGATATTATTGTAATACCTAAAACATAGTATTGCCGCTTGTCGTCCTGTTCAGCGGAACACTGCACAACCCTTTTTCACCATATTTAGGTATTGTCACAAAATGGCAAAAGCGATACCTTTGCACACGAAAAATCAAAAAGAAATCATAAAGAAAATGAAAAGATTAGCAAACAGGATGATGGCTATGGCAGCCCTTGGGACATTTGCTGCAGCCCCTGCTTTGGCACAGGTGTCGGCTACCGACAGTGTGCAGCAGCACGCCAAAGGCAACCGTCTCAGCGTCGGCGGATATGGCGAGATTGCCTATAGCCGCAACTACTACAGCGACAACGGCTACCGCTTCAGCAAGCCATCCACATACAAGAACGACCCAAGCCACGGACGCTTCGACATTCCCCATGCTGTCATTTACCTGAACTACGACTTCGGCAAAGGCTGGACGATGGGTTCGGAGATTGAGTTTGAACACGGAGGCTCTGGCTCTGCCATAGAATACGAGTCGGACGAGTCGATAGAATACGAGAACGAGACCGAGAAAGGCGGTGAGGTGGAGCTGGAGCAGTTCTGGATTCAGAAGTCATTCTGCAAGGAACTGAACATACGCGCCGGCCACATCGTGGTGCCTTTCGGACTCACCAACGCATACCACGAGCCGCTCAACTTCTTCACTGTATACCGCTCTGAGGGAGAGAACACCATCCTGCCCTCGACATGGCACCAAACGGGTGTCTCCGTTTGGGGACGCTCTGGCGACTTCCGCTACGAGGCGCAGATGATTGCCGGACTCGATGCCTTCAAGTTCAACCGCACCAACTGGATACAGAACGGCACATCAAGCCCCTTCGAGTTTGAGGTGGCCAACAAATACGGTTTCCTAGCACGCGTTGACAACTATACCGTGCCAGGACTGCGCATGGGCGTAAGCGCATACTATGGTCAGGCCATGCACAACGCCTATCCGCATGACATGGAGAAGGGAACGAAGAAGGACATCAAGGGCAACGTCTATCTTGCTGCGTTCGACTTCGCATACAACGACTACAACATCATAGCACGCGGAAACATTGACTATGGCTATGTGAGCGACGCAAGTAAAATCAACGTCTTGGTGAAGCCAAACTCGCAATACGTGAAGCCCTACGAGTCAACATGGTTTGGCAGCCATGCCATAGCCACAAGCTTCGAGCTTGGCTACGACATATTCTCGCTGATACCAAAGCTGCGCGACGACAACAAGAAGCTATACGTGTTCGGCCACTATGAGTACTACGACTCATACATCAACGCCACAACGAAGCAGTACACACAGAAGCAGATTTTCGCAGGAGGCGTAAACTACTACCCCGTGCCGCAAATATGCATCAAGGCCGAATACAACTACCGCAAGTACAAGTCGGAATACAACAACGAGCCTGCGATAAACATCGGTGTGGCCTACCAGGGATTCTTCCTCTAAGCCCCACTCCACGTGTGGAATAAACGTTTAATAATACCAATATTTAAAACAACAAGATGAACAGGATTTCAAATCTTATGATGGCGCTCTTCGTTGGATCGACCATCAGCTTCACCGCTTGTAGCAGCGATGACAACAGCAGCAGCAGTTCAGTGGACATCCCCTCCGTAGGCCAAGCTGACACAAACATTGGCAGCAGCGATATGTTCATGCAGAAAATCGCAAAGACATATATCGGCAATGTGGTAAACCCCACATACACAGCACTTGCCCTCAACGTGCAGACGCTGAACACCGCTTGCGAGGCTCTGTACAACGCAGCAAAGAGCAATAGTCTGTCACAGTATCAAATTGATGAGGCTTGCGAGGCATTCAAGAACACACGCCGCGAGTGGGAGCGCAGCGAGGCTTTCCTCTATGGAGCTGCCAGCGACAACAACATTGACCCTCACATCGACACATGGCCCCTCGACCAGACACAACTGAAACAAGCCCTCAACGATGCTGATTTGTTGAAAGGCATCAACGGCGAAAATCCTGCCCTATACGTACATGACCATAATGGCGACTTCGACTCAGCACTCGGTTTCCACGGCTTGGAATTCGTGTTGTTCCGCAATGGCGCAAACCGCACATTGGCAGCCATGACCGCAGAATATGAGACTGAGACAGACATGAAATCAGTGAAAATGATTGACGAGTTGGCTTTCGCAGCTGCTGTGTCCGCCGACCTTCGCAACATGTGCTTCCTGCTTGAATACGGATGGCTCGGCGATGCCACCTATGCGACACACAAGACCTTACTCTTCAGCGAATGCAAGTATGTGGTTGACGCGACTTCACACGAAGGCATTTCACCTAAGGGTAATTGCTATGGAGACTACCTACTCAAGGCCACGACCAGCGATGGCTACAAAGCGACATGGGCTGCCACACTCAACCAAATTCTCAAAGGAGGATGCTCTAACATCTGCAACGAAGTTGGCACACAGAAGCTCGGTCAGGCTTACCGCGCAGCCACAGGAAAGGCTGAGGTCGACCCAGAGACAGGCGAGAAAGACTCGCGCGACTATATCGAGTCGCCCTACAGCAAGCGTTCGTTCATCGACTATCAGGACAACATCTACTCTATCAAGAACACTCTGTATGGCACACGCGACATAACAGCTACTGCACCTGTAGAATACTCAATCATGAAGTATCTTCAGAGCAACAACGCCGACTTGGCCAACCAGCTGAACATAGCCCTCAATGATGCCATTCAGGCTCTTGAGTCAGCAAAGAACAGCGGCAAAGCATTCGTTGACGACCCTGCAGACCCGCAAGTAAAGAACTGCATCGAAAAAGTCGAAGACCTTGACGACATGCTGAAAACAGCCGCAGCTTGGATTGAAAGGCAAATCGACGAATAATCAACGTCAGCCTACAAACTGACACTAACATTAAACGTGGCTTTGCCCCCAAAAGGCGAAGCCACGCTTAATGCAATAAATAAATAAACAACCAATCAAAAAAAACGCGAATAAATTCTTTATGGAAAAAATGAGATTTTCAGCACTGCTCTTCTCGTCAATGCTGTTGTCGGCATCGCTTGTGGCATGCTCCGACTCTGACGACGCGAATGGAAGCACTGGGGGGGAAACAGGCAAAAAGACCGACCCTGAGGCAAAGTACATCGGACAAGCCGTTGGCAACTTCTCGGCCGACGAGTGGTATCCAGGCGGCAAGCTTGGAACGACAGAAAACGTGGCATCAAACTGCTTCCAGGATGAAGCGCCTGTGATTGACGAGCAAGGTCTGTCGAACGACTTCTTCATTGGCGAGCAGTTGTTTGAGCGCAACTACACCCAGGGCGGCACATACAAAGGACTTGGCCCGGCATCTGTAAGAAAGTCGTGCCTCGACTGCCACCCCAACTATGGCTATGGCCGCCGCTTCGACAGCTATGTAACCAAGTATGGCAACGGCAACGGCTATCTGCTCGTAATCTACCACCCCAACTCGGAAGGCTCAAACGATGGAGCGTATATCTCTGAGGTTACGGCAATGCCACAGACACAGGCCACATCGCCATTCATCGCCCCCATCAACGAGAGCGAGATTTCAATTCAGTGGAAGCACATAACCACTATGGAGAGCGGACTGGCAATGGAGTTTCCCGACAACCACGAGAAGTTCGACCTCATCTATCCCGACGTCAACATACCCACTTCGGCATTCAACACCGACCCCAAGCCCGAGAACCTTGCCTTCCGTTTGGAATCGACCATCGGTGTGACTGGCACAGGTCTGCTCGACGCCATCCCAATGGACTCCATCAAGGCACAATACGCCAAGACAGCCAACTACTTCAAGAGTGCAGGACTCAATGTTGAGGAGTATGTTAACAAGAACTTCTGGGATGCAAGCGCCAACGACTGGGGCTCAGGCGCACTCTACACGACAAGCGCCGGCAAGTGGGCCGACGGCAGCGACGCCACCGGAGCCAAGATAATAAAGCGCTTCACATATGCCCTGACACGCGGCACACTGCAAGACGGCCCTGGCGCCAACGCCATCTGGAACATAACCAACGTGAGCCGTCCCGACCGTCCTTACCTCTATACATCTAACGCTTGGGCAAAGGCCATGGCAAACAACGACACAGTAATCAGCAAGATAAAGGCCGACCCGACTTCGCCCTACTATGGCGACGGTTCGGAAGACAGCATCAAGGCTTGCGTCTACAACCTGCTGCGCCCTGCCACCAACCAGTTTGACAACCCATGGCACAAGTTCTCGCCCGAGATGTCGTCGAGCCAGTTCTACTCGTTCATGGTGTGGCACCGTGGCCTCTCAATACCCCGCGCACGCAACCTGAACGACTCAGTGGTGCAGCGCGGCAAGGAGCTGTTCAACAGCATTGGCTGCGCAAGTTGCCACAGAGCCAAGTGGCAGACAACCGACGACAACTACTGGACACCGGCAGCCATCGCCGACAAGCCACTGCCCCGCTACAAGAACCAGACCATCTACCCCTACACCGACATGATGCAGCACAAGCTCTACATGAAGAACGACATACACGGTTCATGGTGCCGCACCACTCCACTGTGGGGACGCGGACTGTCGCTCATCAACACCGGTGCTGAAGACCGCCTGCACGACCGCCGCGCACGCAACGAGGTGGAGGCCATCATGTGGCACGCCTACAGCAAGAACAGCCACGCCTACGCCAGCGCAGAGAAGTTCTACAACCTGAAGAAGGCCGACCGCGACGCACTGGTGAAGTTCCTGCAGTCAATCTAACAAGCACAGTGGGCATGACCATGGCCGCACAGTTGGCCACTGGCACAGGCCAAACGCAGTTTGGCAACCCCTACACACACAAAGAAGAGCCATGTCAAAACTCCGTTCCGAGCGACGACATGGCTCTTTCACAATAATGCAATGAACAAGAAGATACTATTCGCCCTCTACATAGCCGTGGCCGTATGCATGGGCGTGGCCACGATAATAGAGAAGTACAAAGGCACCGACTATGTGTCGGGCAACATCTACGGCGCATGGTGGTTTGCCGCCATGTGGGCCTTGCTGGCCGCCACCGCCACAATCCACTTCATAGGCCGGCGCGTGCGCAAGCCGTCGTCGATAGCCCTGCACCTATCGTTCATCATCATACTGGCCGGCGCGCTCACCACCCACATTTTCGCCAAACAGGGAATGGTACACCTGCGCATGGGAGAGACCACCGACAAATACTACGTTCTGGCCGCCAACGGCGAGGACGTGGAAGAACGGCAACTGCCATTCAGCATACGGCTGAACAAGTTTGACATAAAATACCACGACGGCACGATGGCGGCAGCCGACTACCAGACGCAGTTCACCATAACCGAAGACGGCAAGACCACCGACGGCATGGTGTCGATGAACAACATATACTCACGGAGCGGCATAAGGCTCTACCAATCGTCGTACGACGAAGACCAGCGCGGCAGCATACTGTCAATGAACAACGACCCCTGGGGCATCGCCATCACATACACAGGCTACGCCCTGCTCTTCGTGTCGCTTCTGTGGATGCTGCTCGACCCCAATGGAGCCTTCCGCCAGCTGCTGCGCAACCCTCTGCTGAAAAAGGGCGTGCTCGTGCTCATGCCACTGCTGATGTGCCACACGAGCGCCAAGGCCACAAGCACCCTGCCCAAAGCCACAGCCGAGAAGTTTGGCGGGCTAAACATACTCTACAATGACCGCATATGCCCATTGCAGACATTCGCCATCGACTTCACAAAGAAACTCTATGGAAAGGCTTCATATAAAGACTACACAGCCGAGCAAGTGCTGACTGGCTTCATGTTTTGGCCCGACGAGTGGAGCGGCGAGAGCATGGTGAGAGTGAAGGGCGGCGACCTAAAGACCACACTGCAACTGCCCGACCTGTGCTCGGTGAACACATTCTTCAACCCTACGATGGGCGGCTACATACTAGGCCCATACATACAGGAATACTACCAAGGCCAGCAGGACAAGTTCCACAAGCAGGCCGCTGACATCGACGACAGGCTGATGCTCGTGATGGACTTGCGACAAGGCAAGCTGTTGAAGATGTTCCCATGCACCGAGGGCGGCTCCACCACATGGTATGCGCCAAGCGACAAACTGCCAGCCACAATCGACCGCGACAACCAACTCTTCATACAAAACCTGTTTGCGCTGCTTCAGCAATACGCCGTCGGCGGCGACTACGCCAAGGTTGACGACGCCATCGCCAAGATAGCAAAATACCAACAGGCCAACGGGGGCGGCTCAATGCCCACCGCCATGCAGACAAAGGCAGAGCGAATATATAATAAGGTGCCGTTTGCAACGATACTCTTCATGGCCAACCTCACCATGGGCTTGCTCGCCCTGCTGCTCGCCATAGCGCGCATGACGATGGCCACAGCAGCCGGCGACAATCGCAAACCGTCAGCTTGGCGCGCACTGCTCGACAACGCAAAGGCCACCAACAACGCCCTGCGCTCATACATGTCGCTGTCATGGCTCGCGCTCACGCTCTGCCTCTCACTGCGATGGATAATCTCCGGCAAGATACCCATGGCCAATGGCTACGAGACGATGCTCTTCGTGGCATGGCTCGTCATGCTGCTGTCGCTGGCTGTGAGCTGGAGGTTCCGCATAGCTCTGCCGCTGGGGCTCATCATGTCGGGCTTCTTCCTGCTCGTTTCGCACATCGGACAGATGGACCCCAACATATCCCACGTCATGCCCGTGCTCAACTCCCCGTTGCTAAGCGTCCACGTGTCGATTATCATGCTGGCCTTTGCCTTGCTCTCGTTAACGTTCATCTGCGGACTGACAGCCCTGCTGCTACAAGTGATTGGCGGACGAAACAGGCGCCGTCTGTTCTGCGAGCAGACGGCCACGCTCGCCCTGCTCTCGCGGCTTCTCCTCTACCCTGCCCTTGCGGCCCTTGGCTTCGGAATATTCATCGGGGCGATATGGGCCAACGTGTCGTGGGGCAAATACTGGGGATGGGACCCCAAGGAAGTGTGGGCTTTGATAACATTCATGGTGTATGCCATAGCCGCCCACACCGCCACACTGCCGGCCATGCGCAAGCCCATGGTCTACCACACGTTCATGATGCTGGCCTTCATCTCGATAATAATGACCTACTTCGGCGTAAACTACTTTCTCGGAGGCATGCACTCCTACGCCTAAGCCGCCACGCAGTATTGCAAGGGGAAAAAGGCTGTGCCAACGGGAGCGATTGCCCCATTGGCACAGCCTTTTTCCTCTATATATACGTCTGAAAGTAGTAGTGGGTGGGTGTCTCAAGCGCACTGCGGCAGAGCTTCTTCAGCCACGGCTTCTGGCCAGCCACGCATCGATAATCCGGCGCGCGATGCTCAGCTTTTCGGGTATCGTGGGCAGATTGTCGATGCCAAACCACGCACCGGAAGCCAGTTCCGACTGCTGCAGCTTTATGTCGCCGCTGACATAGTCGGCCTCGAAGCCCACCATAAGGCCACACGGATAGGGCCACGGCTGGCTGCCAAAGTAGCGTAGGTTGGTTATCTCCAGCCCAGTCTCCTCCATCACTTCCCTATGCACGGCGTCCTCAAGCGTCTCGCCCGTCTCGACAAACCCGGCCACAAGACCATAGAAGTTGCCCTTGAAGTTCTTGGCATGCACGAGCAGCACCTCGTCGCCCCTGTGCACCAGCACGATGATTGCAGTAGACAGTTGCGGCCACACCTCCTTGCCGCACTTGGTGCATCGCTTGCTTATGGCAGTGTGCATCGCCATGGGCGCGCCGCACACGCCACAGTAGCGCGTGTTGGAGTCCCAATACAGCAGCTCCTCGCACTTGCCGGCCTTGAGATACAAGTCGTGCGGCAACTTGTAGTAGCTCGCCCTGAGGCCGCACATCTCATAACGCTCCGAAGCCGCCACAGGCTCGTCAATGCGGTAGGTCTTCACTTCCACCCCGTCGAGAGTGGCCACATCCATCACGTTTGCATGCGGCGCAACCTCCGTGGGCGGCTCTTCGCCACACGGGATGGTGAAGCTGCCGTCGGCCAACCGCTCAAGCAGCAAGTCGCCCTTGCAGAAAACAAAATAGTACTTTTCCATCTTTACATTTCGGTTTCGGCGGAACGCACCACGCCAACGCGCGCGGCATTGGGGGCATTGGGTCCACAGGCACATCCGCCATGCAAAATTACCAAGAAAAACTGACACGTTTCAGCCTGTGGGCATATTTTTTGCTGCATTGGCAGCGTAACATCAATGGTTGAAAAAAGAAAGGAACACACATATATGGCATTCATCGACTACTACAAAATTCTTGGTGTCAACAAAGACATACCACAAAAGGACGTTAAGCGGGCCTATCTGAAGCGCGCAAAGCAGTTTCACCCCGACTTGCACCCCGACGACCCCAAGGCCAAGGCCAAGTTTCAGGCATTGAACGAGGCTTACGACGTGATTGGCGACCCGCAGAAGCGAGCCAAATACGACCAATATGGCGAGCACTGGAAGCAGGCCGACGCCTTTGGCGCGGGCGGCGCGGGCTTCGGCGGCGGAGGTGGGTCGTACGGCTACTCGCAAGGCGGCTCGCCATTCGAGGGCTTCGACTTCTCAAACTTCGGAGGCGGAGGCGGCAGCGGCTTCAGCTCGTTCTTCGAACAGCTGTTTGGCGGTTCGCGCCGTCGCGGCGGAGGCCAGTCGGCTGGCTTCGGCACTGGCGGATTTGGCGGTGCAGGACAGCCTTCGGGCGACACTAACGCCAGTGTGGACATCGACCTCCGCACGGCTCTGCTGGGCGGCGACGTGATAATACAGCTCGGCAACGGCTCGAAAATAAAGCTGAAAGTGAAGCCCGAAACCCAAAACGGCACCAAGGTGCGTCTGCGCGGCAAGGGGCAGAGCTGTGGCGGCGGTGCGTGCGGCGACTTGATAATAACATACAACGTGAAGCTGCCCACCAATCTCACCGACCGGCAACGGCAACTGCTCGCCGAGGCACTGGCGTAAACACGCCCAGACAGAGGCAGACAAGCTTTGGCAAAAGCAGAGCGCACTGGCCATCCACATCTGTTCCGCCAGCCAGACTACACATACATATCCATCAGAAGAGCTTCCGCACGCTTGTGTGGAAGCTCTTTTTTTGCGCCAGTGGGCCACGCCCCTTGCCCGCAGACGGCAAGCCGAGGGCAGCGCAAGGCCGCCTCCGCTTGCGCCGAGCCACTGGCTTGCACCACCACGGATAGGTGGCAATCTTTGCAAGGATGGCGATTTGTGTGGCTATATGCCAAAGAAATTCATGCCAAACATGGTGGATAGTCAAGCCAAACACCATGGAAAGTCATCCTATATATCGTGGTAAGTCATAGCAAAGACCATGTTAAGTTGGCTCACATCGAACGATGCGCGTGCTCATTTCGTTCGATATGAACACGCGTATCGTTCGATATGAGCACGCGCATCGTTCGATGTGAGGTGACTTAGTGCCATGTTTGGCATGACTTTCCATGGTGTTTGGCATGACTTAATGCCATGTTTGGCACGACTATCCATAATGTTTGACTTGACTATCCATCATGTTTGACGCTTGTTTCCACCAGTGCGACATTGGAAAACAGTGGAAGCAGGCAAGGCAAACAACGTAGTTTTGAAGCGCGGCAACGGTTCTTTTCAGCCTTGCAAGCCACTTATGCGCCCATGAATTTCAGGTTTAGAGCCTTATACAGAAAAGTTTAGGCGGCTTACATTTCCTTACCGCCGCCAAAAGATGTAATTTTGCAGTCAATAAAAAAGGATAACATGAACGTACAAACCGTGGCCATGCAAATGGTGGCCTTGTTTCTGCTGGTGATAGCCGGCTATGTCTCGAGAAAATGCAATCTGATGAGCGAGGACTTCGACCGCAAGCTGTCGAACCTCGTAATCCAAGTAACCATGCCATTCCTCATATTGGCGTCGACCATGGGCGAGACCCTGCCCGACCGCGACCACATACTGCCGCTGCTGGGCGTGGGCGCAGCCACCTATGCCCTGCTCATAGCGTTGGCCTACGTCATACCGCGCTTCATGCCCGTCAAGACGGGCGACAGGGGGATGTACAGCTTCATGCTCACCTACTCCAACGTGGGCTTCATCGGCTACCCCATCGTCGCGTCGCTGTTCGGCCCCAGCGCGGTGTTCTACGCCTGCATACTCAACGTGCCCAACACGCTGACGATATTCGTGTGGGGCATAATGTTCGTCACGGGCGAGAAGTCGGGCAAGTTCAACCCCAAGCTGCTCTTGTCGCCGGCCATGGTGGCCACCTACCTGTCAATCATAATAGTGGCCTTCGGCTGGCGCGCCCCCACCGTCATAGCCCAACCGCTGACGCTGCTCGGCAACATGACCGTGCCGGCGTCGCTGCTCATCATCGGCTCCAGCATAGGCGGCATGTCGGCCAAGCTCATGGTGGGCAGCCGCGGCACCTACGTGATGTGCGTGCTGAAGCTGCTGTTGCTGCCCCTCGGCCTGTTCCACCTGTTTCTGCTGCTGGGCATCGACCGCCAAATCGACGCCATCAACGCCGTGCTGATAGGCATGCCCGTGGCCTCGTTCGGCACGATGTTCTGCATGAAGTATGGCAAGGACTCAACGGTGATGACCCAAGGCACATTCCTCTCCACGCTGCTGTCGGTGCTCAGCATACCGCTGCTCGCCCTGCTGATAATGTAGCGAGGGATAAAATTGGGATAAAATTAAAGGGGATATGGCTGGTGTTGCCATATCCCCTTTGTCGTCAACTATAATAATTGTTCAGTAGTGTCACATTGCAAAGGCGTTGAAGCCGCCATCGACAACGGCCACAGTGCCGGTGACGAACTTTGCGGCGTCGCTCATGAGGTAGTGTATCGTGCCGCACAGCTCCTCGGGGTCGCCCATGCGCCCGAAGGGGGTCTGGCGGATTACGTCCTGGCCGCGCTGGGTGAACGATCCGTCGGGATTGGTGAGCAGCGCCCTGTTCTGCTCGGTGATGAAGAAGCCGGGGGCAATGGCGTTGACCCTGATGCCCTCGCCAAACTTCTTGGCGCACTCGGTGGCCATGAAAGCCGTGAAGTTGCTTATGCCGGCCTTTGCCGCAGCATAGCCGCACACGCGCGTCATCGGACGGAAGGCGGCCATCGACGAGAAGTTGATTATCGAGCCTTTGCCCTGCTCCACCATTGGCTTGAGGAACACCTGCGTGGGAATGACCGTTCCCGTGAGGTTGAGCGACAGCACCGTCTGGAACTGCTCGGCCTTCAGGTCGAAGAAGTTCTGGTCGGGGGCTATTGTCGCTCCGGCCATGTTGCCTCCGGCAGCATTGAGCAGAGTGTCGATGCGTCCGTATTTGGCCATGATGTCGGCGCAGTTCTGCTCCACAACGGCCTGGTTCATCACGTCGGTCTTCATGAACTCACACTTGCCGCCCTCTTTCTCGATGTCGGCGGCTATGGCGTTGCCAACCTCCTCCTTGCGTCCGAGGATTATCACTTTGGCTCCGTTCAGAGCCAGATACTTGGCGATGGAGCGTCCGAGCACTCCCGTTCCGCCGGTGATTACTACTACGTAATCCTTTATGTCGAATAGATTTTGCATTGTCTTTTATCTTTTTTGCTGGTAATGCGCTTTCTCACGTTGCCGCCGTTCATTCGAAGAACCCCGGCTGCTTATACTCTATGCCCAACTCGCGGTCTACCGTGGCCAGTATGCCCTGCACCTGCCCCATGGCAAACATGCGCCCAAGGAACGAGTAGCCGGCGTTGTAGCCGCGCGTCTCGTCGCCAAGCATGGTCATGCCGTGGTCAACGCGCATGGGCAGTTCGGGGTTGGTCTTCTCGAATATGCGCGCCAGCTCTATCAGGTCGGCACGTCCGCCAAGGTGAGAAGCCTCGGTGAAGTCGCCGTTGGGGAACACGTGGCACGAGCGCAGATGCACAAACCACGTGCGCGAGGCATACTTGCGCGCCAGCTCAACCACATTGTTGTGTGCTCCGGCCGATAGCGACCCGGCGCAGAATGTCAGTCCGTTGTGGGGGTTGTCAACCGCAGAGAGGAACCAGTTGATGTCGTCGTCGCAGGTCACGATGCGCGGCAGTCCGAGTATGGGGAATGGAGGGTCGTCGGGGTGTACGCACATCCTCATGTCGCACTCGTCGCACACTGGCATTATCGCCTCAAGGAAGTAGCGCATGTTCTCGCGCAGCTGGTCCTTGCTTATGCCCTTGTATAGGTCGAGCAGCTGGCGGAACAGCTCCACGGGGTGCTCGTCGTCCTCCTTGATGTTGCCGCTCACGAAGCCCTGCGTCTTCACTATGATGTTGTCCACGAGCTTGTGGTCGTCTTCGGGCGTCATGGTCTGCTTCAGCTTCTCCACCTGCTCGAGCACATTGCTTGGCCAGTCCTTCTCGGCGTTCTCGCGCTTGAGTATGCAGATGTCGAAGTAGGCGAACTCGGCGTGCGAGAAGTACAGGTTGGTGGTGCCGTTGGGGTTGGGGTGGCTAAGGTCGGTGCGCGCCCAGTCGAGCACGGGCATGAAGTTGTAGCACACCGTGTGTATGCCCTCAGCGGCAAGGTTGCGCAGGCTCTCGCAGTAGTTGGCGATGAGCTGGTCGCGGTCGTGGCCGGCATACTTGATGCTCTCGCACACGGGCAGGCTCTCAACCACCGACCAACGCATGCCGTAGCTCTCGATATACTGGCGCAGGTCGGCTATCTGCTCCCTCGTCCAAACTTCACCGTTAGGAACATTGTGCAAGGCAGTGACGATGCCCTGCACACCAATCTCCCTCAGCATGGCAAGCGTTATCTTGTCGTTCTTGCCAAACCATCTCCATGTTCTCTCCATCTTGTTCTTTTAATCTTAGATTGTAGTATGCTGCAAAGATAAGGCAAACAGACGGACGCATGGCCACGCAGCAATGCTTTTCCCATGCAAACCTTTGCAAAAGGGAGGCCATGGGACAAAGGCTTTGATGAGACGCAGCGGCAAGAGAGGGAGAAAGGCCATCAGCCATGGTTAACGCCGTAGCCAAACAAGGCGAAGTCGCCTTTAAGCGGGTCGTCGGGAAACACATCGAGCATGCGCGCCGTGAGCCGCCGGGCCGCCGCCATCGACGCGGCCTTGCCCGAAAGCAAGCCGAGGCGCACCGACTCCTGAACCACATGGGTGTCGAGCGGCATTATCAGTGTGCGCTTGTCGATAGTGCCGCTCCACAGTCCCAAATCAACAGGCGAGCCGTCGCGAACCATCCAGCGCAGAAACATGCACACACGCTTGCAGGCCGACGTGGCGTCCTTTGGCACCACCGCCTCTACGCCATGCCCACGGAAGAAGCCGCATATCGCCTCCACCGCCGACAGCCCGTCATTGGCCGTCGCGCCCACAAACGCCCCCAGGGAGCCATGTTCGCGGAGCATGGAGCGCAGAGCCGACAGAAACACGTGCATGGCATGGCGCGTGTAGAGGCGGTAGTAGCACTCGCCGTCGTCGGGGATGTCGGCGGCAAAAGCGCCGCTCGCCACCCACTCGTGCACATCGCCGCCAGAGCGGTCGAGCACATACTGTATCTTGGGGAAGAACTGTTTGCGGCTGCCATAGCTTAGGCACGAGGCCACAAAGGCCAGCGTCTCTTGGTTGAGCCGCCCCTCCACCTGGTGCATAAACCAGCTTGGGTCGCCAATGAGGAAGTCCTCGGTTTCGTATCTCGCCGCATATTCGGCGAGAAGTTGGTCTACACGTTGCTTCTCGTTCATATTCCAATTGCATGAAAATGGGGCATACGGCTTCGTGCAAAGCCATATGCCCCTATTTGTTCTACTATTGACGCCTGTGGATGATTGTCACCTTTCAAGAGACGCATCCACCGCCATCGTCTTCTTAAAGGATGGTCTTGACAGCCTCAAGCATGCCCTTGTCCTGAATGAGGTCAAGATACTGCTTAACCAAAGCGTTCAAGCCGCTGATTGCGTTGAGGTCCTCGCCCCAGATTGAAGTTGCGCCAAGCACACCGTCGGCCACCTTCTGAGTGTCGCCGGTAGCCCACAGGTTGGCGAGCAGCTCCTTGATTTCGGGAGCGTCGTTGGGCACGATTTCTGTTCCGTCGGCGCGCTTGCCACCCTTATAGTAGGTGATGATGGCGGCCAAACCGAATACGAGGCCCTTGGGCAGCTCGCCCTTGCGCTCGAGATAGGTCTTCACGCCTGGCAGGTCGCGTGCGCAGAACTTCGGGAACGAGTTGAGCATGATGCTCGTAACCTGATGGTCAACATACGGGTTGTCGAAGCGCTCAAGCACGTCGCTGGCAAACTTCTCAAGCTCTTCCATCGGAAGGTCGAGCGTCTGCATAAGCTCGTCGAACTGCACCTTGTGGATGTACTTGCCGATAACCTCGTGGTTGCAAGCGTCGCGCACGATGTTCACGCCGCTGAGGAAAGCCACAGGCGACAGCACTGTGTGGGGGCCATTGAGCAAAGTAACCTTGCGCTTGTGGTAAGGCTCCTCCGACGGAACGAACAGCACGTTGAGTCCAGCCTTGTCGGCAGGGAATTCCTTGGCCACTTCCTTGGGAGCCTCGATCACCCAAAGGTGGAAGTTCTCGGCCTGAACCACCAAGTTGTCGCGGTAGCTTATCTTCTCCTGGATCTGGGCAATCTCCTTGCGCGGGAAACCGGGAACGATGCGGTCTACGAGTGTGGCATAAACGCCGCAGCTCTCGTCGAACCACTTCTTGAACTCCTTAGGAAGCTGCCACAGTTCGATATACTTGTTGATGCAGTCCTTGAGCACGTGGCCGTTGAGGAATATCAGCTCGCAGGGGAATATCAGCAATCCCTTTGTGGGGTCGCCGTTGAATGTCTGCCAGCGGCGATAGAGCAGCTGCACGAGCTTGCCGGGATAAGATGCGGCGGGAGCGTCCTCAAGCTTGCACGAGGGGTCGAAGGCGATGCCGGCCTCGGTGGTGTTAGAGATGACGAAACGGATTTCGGGCTGGTCGGCCAAAGCCATGAAGGCTGCGTTCTGGCTGTATGGGTTCAAGGCGCGGCTAACCACGTCGATGCGCTCCAGCGTGTTGACGGGCTTGCCGTTCTCGCGGCCTTGCAGGTTTACGTGGTAGAGGCAGTCCTGGCCATTGAGCCAGTCAACCATACCGTTTGCCAAAGGCTGCACGATCACCACCGAGCCATTGAAGTCGGTGCGCTGGTCCATCTTCCAGATTATCCAATCAACGAATGCGCGGAGGAAGTTGCCTTCGCCAAACTGAATTACCTTTTCAGGCATTACGCTCTTGGGCGCAAAATGTTTGTTTAGTGGTTTCATTGTTTTAAATGATTTATGGTATTTGTTTTTCGTTTTTAGCCATTCCTCAACCATGCCGAAGCCAACCGCAGCTCGCGCTGCGCAGCCTACTAATTCAGCATGGTTTCATATTTGCAAAGATAGTCGCTTTTTTTCGAGCACACAAATTTATGTACACATATTCGCAACGTAAACCTTTACGGGATGATGCCGAAACACACCGCCGCAACAAGCCTTGCTGAACATTTTGGAAGCGCGGAAAAGCCCCACGCACACCATCCCGATTCGTAACTATGCCGTTTACGCATCGTAAATGGCATAGTTAGCACTCGTAAATGGCATAGTTAGCACCCGTAAACGGCATAGTTACGATGCGTAAACGGCATAGTTACGTGAAGCGTCTGCTATGCGCTGGTTTCCAGCCCAATGCCGAATGGGCTTTGCAACGCCCCACCCTGCCCCGAGCAAGCCATACATGACAGGCAGCCGAAACAGCCTGCCGACAGTGCTCACACGCATCGCCAACCAACGTTTTTTCAGCTGCAAAACGCCATTTTAGAATGGGCAACATGCAGGTTTGGCCACGCAACGTTTGCCAAATACAGGAAAAAGTGGTAATTTTGCGCCACGAAAGCAGTGTCCCGGTCTGCCGTCGGCGCCCATTTGTGGCGCGGGAGGAAAGTCCGGGCAGCACAGGGCGCTCCACTTCTGAAAATGGAAGCTATTGGCGACAGTAGGCTACGGCAGAAGAAAACAACCGCCAGCCGCAAGGCGGGCAAGGGTGAGAAGGCGTGTGTAAGAGACCACCAGCCGCCGGGCGATCGGCGGGCTGTGTCGGCTGGAGGCTGCAAGTTCATGTAAACCGCCGTTTGAGGGTTGCCCGCCCGACTAACTCCGGCGGAGGGTGGAATGCTAAAGCCGTGGGGTGACTCACGGATTGGATAAATGGCAGACGCCGCAGCCTGTCTGCGGAACAGAACCCGGCTTATAGGGACAGTGCTTTCTTTTTTCCAAACGACTCCTATATATAATATATAATGTATATATGAAGCCCGTTTGACTATTTCCGGAAGAAGAAGACTAACCTACACGACAACTACCGACGCAGCCATGAAGAAGATGAAGACCGCCATAAGGTTTCTGCACACAGGCATTTGGCAGATGCCACGGAAAGACACGCCGACATGGCAGCGTCTGTCTATCGAGGCGGCCAAGAAGCTGATACTTGCCGTGCGCTTCTTCACGGCCAAGCGCGTGGTGAGCGACGCCGCCGCACTGACCAACTCCACCCTGCTCGCCATAGTGCCGATACTGGCCGTGGTGTTTGGCATAGCCCGCGGGTTTGGCTACAACAAGTACATCGAGATTTGGTTTCGCGACACTTTCCAGTCGCACCCCCAAGTGGCCGAGACTATAGTGGGCTTCGTCAACAGCTATCTCATAAACACCAAGAGCGGCATCTTCCTTGGCGTGGGCCTCGCCTTCATGCTCTACACGGTGCTAATGCTCGTGGGCAACGTCGAGGCCACATTCAACGACATATGGCAGGTGAAGAGGAAGCGCAGCATATTCCGCACCTTCACCGACTACATGGCCATGCTCTTCCTGTTTCCCATCCTCATCGTGCTCACGTCGGGCTTGTCGCTCTTCATGGCCACGGTGGCCAAGAGCATGCCCGACATACTGATACTCAACTCGACCATGCGCTTCTTCATCGCCCTGTCACCCTATGCGCTGATGTCGATGCTGTTCGTTGGGCTTTATGTGTTCATGCCCAACACCCACGTCAAGGTGTCCAACGCCATCGCCCCTGGCATACTCGCCGGCGTGGCCATGCAGTGGCTTCAGCTGTTCTACATCCACTCGCAGATTTGGGTGTCGCGCTACAACGCCATCTACGGCTCGTTTGCCGCCTTGCCTCTGTTCATCCTGTGGGTGCAGATTTCGTGGATAATATGCCTATTTGGGGCTGAGCTGTGCTACACCAACCAGTATCTCGACCTCTACGACTACAACATGAAGACATCCGACGTGAGCCACCGCTACCGCATACAGATGTGCGCCCTGCTGATGAGCCGCATCTGCAAGCGATTTGACGAGGGCAAGCGCCCCTATACAGCAATGGAGCTGCGCAAGGAGACCGAGATACCCATACGCATAGTCAACGACTTGCTATACAGCTTGCTCACGGCCAACCTGCTCGTGGAGATAAGCTCCGACGAGAAGGGGGCGCCATCGCGCTTCATGCCCGCCGAAAGCATCGGCAACCTGTCGGTAGGCACAATGGTTGACCGTCTGGAGGCGCAAGGCTCCTGGCGGCTAAGCCTGCCGCTCGACAAATACTACAACGACAAGTGGGCGCAGATGCTGCGCGCGCGCCGCGACTATCTGGACAGCATGAGGGGGATAATGCTGAAAGACCTCTGAGCACCGCCCCAAAGCCTAATGGCGAAAGACATTCACATACGATCATCAACTTAAAACCCAAACGACAATGAAACAACAATTACTAACCATGTCTATGCTCCTGGCCAGCCTCACGGCGGCAGCTCAAGACACCGACGTGACCCTGACGAAGAGCGGCAACGCCGTAACCATGTCGAACGGCATCGTGTCGATAAGCATCGGCACCAACGGAAGGGTGAGCACCTTGGCCTACAACGGCAACTCAAACCTGCTTGCCAGCAGTGGCATATACTTCGACTACACCACAGCAGCAGGAAACGCGGGACTGTCGCCGTCGAAGGTGGAGATTGTGAAGCAGACCGCCGACTATGCCGAAGTGCTGTACAGCAACACGTCGGGTTCGCCGCGCTTCCAGCAGGGCTACATCATGCGCAAGGGCGTGAGCGGCCTCTACACCTATATAATAGCCAACGGCACGTCAAGCTCGTCGTCGGTGGCCGTGAAGGAGGCGCGCGTGTGCACACGCCTCGGTTCGTCGTTCCTCAACGGCTATGTTGACGACAGCATGAACGGCAAGATACCATCAAACACGGCGATGGCCACTGCCGAGAAGGCCGAAAACACAGTGCAGGACGCCACATACAAGCTCTCCGACGGGTCGATATACACGAAATACAACTGGGCGCAATATGTGGTGAACGACAGTCTGCACGGACTGGCCAACAACCTGATGGGCGTGTGGAACATACCTTGCAGCCACGAATGGCTCAACGGAGGCCCGATGAGGCAGGAGCTGACGGTACACGCCACAAGCAAGTCGCCCATCACCATACAGATGCTGCAGGGCGAGCACTTCGGAGCTTCGGCGCAGTCGTTCAACGATGGCGAGCAGAAGCTCTACGGCCCGTTCTTCATCTATGTGAACAAAGGAACCAAAGACGCCATGGTGGCCGACGCAAAGGCGCAAGCGTCGCTGCAACAGAGCCAATGGCCGTTTGAGTGGTTTGAAAATGCACTGTACCCGCTCGACCGCTCGACCGTGAGCGGACGCATCAACGTGACCACAGGCCAGCGGCGCGACAGCATACAGGTGGTGCTCGCCGAGCCTGACATCGACATCTACGCACAAGGCAAGGGCTACATCTTCTGGGGACTGACCGACAAGGACGGCAACTTCAGCATACCCAACGTGCGCAAGGGCGACTATGCCCTGTATGCCTATGCCACAGCCGGCGACGTGACCGACGAACTGCAAAAGAAGGACATCTCCGTGGCCGATAGCCAGACCGACCTTGGCACGATAGACTGGACTCCGGCCTGCTACGAGCACAAACTGTGGCAGATAGGCCAAAACAACCGACGGGCCGACGGGTTCCACTACAGCGACACTCTGCGCGCCTATGGCCTGTGGACTCTGCCGCCTGCCGACCTTACGTTCAACGTCGGCGAGAGCGACGAGGCTCAAGACTGGTATTTCGCACAGACGCAAAACGGCACATGGACCGTCAGCTTCAACCTGGACAGCACCTACACGGGCAGAGCCTACCTCACGGCATCCGTGGCCGGAGCAACCAACAGCCCCACGGTGACGGTGTATGTGAACGGAGCAAAAAAGGAAACATGGTCGTTCTACAACGATGCCGGCATCTACCGCAGCTGCGTGCAGGGCGGCAAGCATTCGCTGAAGACTTGCAGCTTCTTCGCATCCTCGCTGAAGAAGGGGCTTAACACCGTTGCGTTCACAATGTCGGGCATAAGCAAAAACGGCGGCGTGATGTGGGACTGCATAAAGCTTGAGGCTGGAGAAAAGGTTGTTTCGGGCATCGCGCAGATTGACCAAAACGACGACGCACAGCCCATCAGCGTTTACACCCTGGGCGGCGTGAAGGTCGGCACGTTTGGCAATATGCAGGAGGCCGCACGTCTGAAGGGCATCTACATATACCGCCAAGGTTCAAAAACGGGCAAAGTGAGCTTCTGAGCGTGGTCGCTTACAGCACCGCCCCTCATACAACCGCCAAGCGAAGACAAGAGCATTACTCTCTGGCAATCGCTTGGCGGTTGTCTTTTTCGCACATTACAAGGCCGTTACAGTCTGTCGGATTGCCGCATCTGCACTACACTCGCAGTTTTATTTCAAAAAAAATGTCGAAGTTGTTTTGCCGTATAAAATAAAAATGCTACCTTTGCATCCGCAAACAAGCAATGGTACCTTGGCCGAGCGGTTAGGTAACGGTCTGCAAAACCGTGTAGAGCAGTTCGACTCTGCTAGGTACCTCAAGCGAAACGGAGGAAAGCCTGAAAGGTTTTCCTCCGTTTTTATTAGTACACACACCTCGGAAGAACCCCAATAGTAGGTTTCGTTGCTCCAAAAAGGAAGTCAACCAATGCCATATTTGCGATAAATCATGTAACTTTGCACCGTAAACAAACTTCCACAGCTACGCTTTTTGCGCAAGTGGCAACACCTTAATTACATTATATCATATATGGACAGACAACAACTGGTTAGTGAAATCTTCGGGAAAAAGTCGTTTCTCTGCGTGGGACTCGACACCGACATAAAGAAAATACCGCAACACCTGCTGAAGGAGGACGACCCAATCTTCGCTTTCAACAAAGCCATAATCGACGCGACCGCCCCCTACTGCGTGGCCTACAAGCCCAACCTCGCATTCTACGAGGCCGCAGGGCTGAAGGGTATGGCCTCGTTTGAGCGCACCGTGAAATACCTGAAGGACAACTACAAGAACCACTTCATCATAGCCGACGCCAAACGCGGCGACATCGGCAACACTTCGGCAATGTACGCTCGCACATTCTTCGGCGAATACGACATCGACGCGCTCACCGTCGCCCCATACATGGGCGAAGACAGCGTCACGCCATTCCTCACATACGAGGGCAAGTGGGTGATTCTGCTCGCGCTGACAAGCAACAAGGGGTCGCACGACTTCCAGCTGACTGCTGACTCCAATGGCGAAAGGCTGTTTGAGAAGGTGCTGCGCGCATCGCAGCAATGGGGCAACGACGGCAACATGATGTATGTCGTGGGCGCCACACAGGGCGAGATGTTCAACGACATACGCAAGGTGGCCCCCAACCACTTCCTGCTCGTGCCAGGTGTGGGCGCACAGGGCGGCAGCCTGCAAGAGGTGTGCAAATATGGCATGACCGATAACTGCGGACTGCTCGTCAACTCGTCGAGGGGAATAATCTACGCCTCTGCCGGCGAGGACTTCGCCACTGTGGCCGCCCAAAAGGCCAAGGAACTGCAAGAGCAAATGGCTGTAGAGCTGGCCAACAGGTGCGAGGCCGCGAAATAAGGCACACGAATTCGACATTTTCGACACACAATGGACTGCTGCACGACATCGCGCAGCAGTCCATTGCATAACGCCCGATGCGCACAGGCCACGATTTGGACAACACGGCAAACCAGGCTGCAAAGGCAACAATACAGCATAAGCACGGCTTGCAACATGGGTGCATCGGAAGCCACGGAAACGACTAAAGCCGCAACGCCATCTAAAAAAATAAGAAAATCACACCTCCGTTATCAGATGATATAAACAAATTTTGCTATATTTGCAAAATTAACGAACCCTAAGGCTACACAATGGAATTTACAGCTAAGCAGATTGCCGACTTTATCGGCGGCAAGATAGAGGGCGACAGCAACGCCACCGTAAACACTTTTGCCAAGATAGAAGAGGGGAAAAAGGGGGCCATATCCTTTTTGTCAAACCCCAAATACACACATTATATATATGACACACAGTCAAGCATAGTGCTCGTGAACGAGGACATGGTGTTTGACAAGCCTGTAAGCACGACCCTCATACGCGTGGCCAACGCCTACGAGTGCGTGGCCAAGCTGCTCCAAATGTACGAGGCGGCCAAACCAAAAAAGAAGGGCATAGATCCGTTGGCCTCTATAGCCAAAAGCGCAACCATAGGCAAGGATGTCTATGTGGGGGCATTCGCTTGCATAGGCGAGAATGCCGTGATTGGCGACAACACAATCATATACCCACACGCAGTGGTGGGCGACGGTGTGAAAATTGGCGACGGATGCCTTATCTACCCTAATGTGACCATTTATGAGGGTTGCCGCATAGGCAATAGGGTGACTGTACATGCAGGCACTGCGATTGGCGCCGACGGATTCGGCTTCGCACCAAACGCCGAGGGATACGACAAGATACCGCAGATAGGCATTGTGACAATAGAAGACGACGTGGAAATCGGTGCAAACACCTGCATAGACCGCTCCACCATGGGCAGCACCATAATAAGGAAAGGCGTCAAGCTCGACAACCTGATACAGGTGGCCCACAATGTGGAGATTGGCGAGAACACCGTCATGTCGGCACAGGTGGGCATCGCTGGAAGCACGAAGGTGGGTTCGTGGTGCATGTTCGGCGGACAAGTGGGCCTGGCCGGCCACATCACAATCGGCGACAAGACGTTCCTCGGGGCACAGTCGGGTGTCCCTGGCAGCATCAAGGGCAACCAGACGCTCATTGGCACACCGCCCATGGAGCCAAAGGCATACTTCAAGTCGCAGGCCATATTCAGACGGCTACCTGAAATGTACAAGCAACTGAACGAACTGCAAAAGGAAATCGAAAAACTGAAAAGCAACAAATAACATATCATGATGAAACAGACAACACTAAAGGGAAGTTTCTCACTCTGCGGCAAGGGTCTGCACACCGGACTCAGCCTTACCGTAACATTCAACCCCGCACCCGAAAACACGGGATACAAGATACAGCGCATCGACCTTGACGGCATGCCAACAATCGACGCCATAGCCGAAAACGTAGTTGACACAAAGCGCGGAACAGTGCTCGGCAAGGGCGACGTGAGGGTATCGACCGTTGAGCATGGCCTATCGGCTCTGTATGCACTCGGCGTAGACAACTGCCTAATACAGGTGAACGGCCCCGAGTTCCCGATTCTCGACGGAAGCGCAGCCAACTACGTGGCCAAGATTGAGGAAATAGGCAAGGAGGAGCAAAACGCACCTAAGGATTGGTATGTCATCCACAAGAAAATTGAGGTGAAGGACGAGGAGACAGGATCGTGCATAACCATACTGCCCGACGAGGAGTTCAGCCTCACGGCCATGTGCTCGTTCAATTCGAAGTTCATCAACAGCCAGTTTGCATCGCTCGACAAAATCGACGACTTCAAGAACGAGATTGCACCGGCAAGGACATTCGTGTTTGTGCGCGACATCGAACCGCTGCTGCAGGCCAACCTGATAAAAGGCGGCGACCTCGACAATGCCATCGTGATATATGAAAAGCAGACATCACAGGAGCAGCTCGACAAGCTCGCCGACATGATTCAGGTGGAGCACCGCGACGCCACCGAACTTGGCTACATACAGAACAAGCCGCTTGTGTGGGAGAACGAGTGTACACGCCACAAGCTGCTCGACATCATCGGCGACATGGCTCTGATAGGTAAGCCCATCAAGGGACGCATCATCGCCACACGCCCTGGCCACACCATCAACAACAAGTTTGCGCGCCAAATGCGCAAAGAGATACGCAAGCATGAGATTCAAGCACCCGTCTACGACCCCAATGCAACACCGGTGATGGACGTGAACCGCATACGCGAGCTGCTTCCGCACCGCTACCCCATGCAACTTGTTGACAAGGTAATCTGTCTCGGTGCAACAAGCATTGTGGGCATAAAGAACGTCACAAGCAACGAACCGTTCTTTGTGGGTCATTTCCCGCAGGAGCCGGTAATGCCTGGCGTGCTGCAAGTGGAAGCAATGGCGCAGTGCGGCGGTCTGCTTGTGCTCAACACGGTGGAAGAGCCTGAGCGCTGGTCAACATACTTCATGAAGATAGAGGAAGTGAAGTTCCGCCAAAAGGTGGTTCCAGGCGACACACTCATATTCAAGGTTGACCTGCTCGCACCCATACGCCACGGAGTGTCGTCGATGAAGGGCTACGTGTTTGTGGGCGACCACATCGTTTCGGAAGCTTCATTCACCGCACAAATAGTAAAGAACAAATAAAGATTTGCCTTTGGCGGATAATTCACTAAGGGCTATCCATCGATAATTTAAACTCAACACTGCGTGGAATTCATAGAACACGCCTAAAGCGCAAGAAAGACAGAACATAATGAATAATATAAGCCCAATGGCATTTGTGTCGCCCAACGCAAAACTCGGCGACAACAACATCATCGGCCCTTTCTGCTACATCGACGACAATGTCGTGATTGGCGACAACAACAAACTGTACAATAGCGTGACCATACACACAGGGGCGCGCATAGGCAACGGCAACGAGTTTTTCCCTGGGGCAAGCATAAGTACCAAGCCACAAGACCTGAAATTCAAGGGTGAGGAAACCCTTTGCGAGATTGGCGACAACAACAGCATACGCGAGAATGTAACCATAAGCCGAGGCACGGCAAGCAAGGGAAAAACAGTGGTTGGTTCGGGCAACCTACTGATGGAGAACATGCACGTGGCACACGACTGCGAGATTGGCAACGGACTAATCATAGGCAACTCAACCAAGTTTGCCGGTGAGGTTGTGGTCGATGACTATGCCATAATAAGTGCGACTGTACTGTGCCACCAGTTCTGCCACATAGGGGGATACGTTATGATACAGGGTGGATGCCGGTTTAGCCAGGACATTCCGCCATACATAATCGCTGGCAAGGAACCCACAAAATACTGCGGCATCAACATAATCGGACTGCGCCGACGTGGATTCAGCAACGAGACAATAGAGATGATACATGATGCCTACCGCATTATCTACGCCAACGGAATACTAAAAGACGGCATACAGGAAGTGCGCGCCAAGTATCCAGGCGTTAAGGAAGTGGAATACATCTGCTCGTTCATAGAGAGCTCAAAAAGAGGAATCATCCGCTGATGAACGACACCCTTGTCGTAGTTACAGGCCCAACCGCCGTGGGGAAGACAGCATTGTGCATGGAAATAGCCAAGCGATATGGAGTTTCCATAATCAATGCCGACTCCAGGCAGATATATAAAGGAATGACTATCGGCACGGCTGCACCCTCCAGGGAGCAGCTGGCGCTGATTGAGCATTTCTTTGTCGGCACGCTGCCACTGCAAGGCTACTACAATGCCGCCATGTTTGAGCGTGATGCTCTGCAAGTGATTGCCAACCAATTTGAAAGGCAAGCACATTGCGGCAAGCGGCTGGCTTTGATGAGCGGAGGTAGCATGATGTACATCGATGCCGTATGCAAGGGCATCGACGACATTCCAACCATAAACGAAACGACAAGGGCTGCGGTGAAAAACCGCTTGGAACATGAGGGACTTGAGCCTCTGTGCGAAGAACTGCACAAGCTAGACCCCGAATATTACGACATCGTTGACAAAAAGAATACAAGGCGCGTCGTACACGCCTTGGAGATATGCTTGCAGACGGGATGCACATACACTTCATTTCGCAAGAAGGAGAAAAAGGAGCGCCCATTCAAGGTCGCGACAATCGTACTCAACAGGCCACGCGAAGAATTGTATGGTCGCATCAACGCCCGTGTTGATGCGATGATGGCCAACGGACTGCTAGACGAAGCAAAACGCTTGATTGAGCACAGACAACTGAACGCCTTGAACACAGTGGGCTACAAGGAGATGTTCGCCTATCTTGACGGACGGTATTCGCTCGACGAAGCCGTTGAGAGGATAAAGGGCAACACACGTCGATATGCACGCAAGCAACTGACGTGGTTCAAGAAATACGAAGATGCGAAATGGTTCAATCCGAATGACGCAAACGAAATTATGAATTATATATCTCAACTATGAGCAAGGATTCAAATGTGGGGAAAGGCTTGGCTAAACGCAGCCTTTCCTCGTTTTTTAAGATGACAAAGGGCTTCGCTTCATGGTACAAGGGTTTGTACAAAGGAAAGAAGTGGTATGTCAAGACGCTTGTTGGCTTCGTGTCACTCATTGTCGCTTTCATCATATATCTTGGTGCTGTCGACATCAACTTTCTGTGGCTCTTTGGCAAATCGCCCAGCATGGGCATGATAAAGAATCCCGAGACGAACCAGGCCTCTGAGATTTACAGTGCCGACGGGGTAATGATAGGCAAGTACTTCAACGAGAACAGAACGCCCGTAAAGTACGAAGATGTGAACCCTGTGTTCTGGAAAGCACTCATCGACACCGAAGACGAACGCTTCTACCACCACTTTGGCATCGACATACAGGGTGTGTTCGCCGCCGTAAAGGACTATGCCGTGCATCACGATGCACGCGGCGCGTCAACCATCACGCAACAGTTGGTCAAGAACATGTTTAGGGTGCGCACGCAATACTCCACAGGCTTGCTCGGCTACATTCCAGGCGTGAAGATGCTGATAATGAAGAGCAAGGAATGGATTACCGCCGTGAAGATTGAAATGTTTTTCGACAAGAAGGAGATACTCACCATGTATGCCAACACCGTGGACTTTGGCTCCAACGCATACGGAGTGAAGACGGCATGCAAGACATACTTCGACACGACACCAAAGGAAATGACCACCGACCAGGCCGCCATCCTTGTGGGAATGCTCAAGGCCACGACTTACTACAACCCGCGCATCAACCCCGAAAACAGCTTGCGCCGCCGCAACACTGTGCTGAGCAACATGATGCAGCATGGCGATTTGGACAGACAAGCGTTCGACTCGTTGAAGGCAACGCCCATACAACTGAACTACAACGTAGAGAGCAACTACGACGGACAAGCCACATACTTCCGTGAGGCTGTGGCCAACTACCTGAAAGACTGGTGCCGCGACAACGGATATGACCTTTACACAAGTGGGCTGAAGATATACACAACCGTTGACACGCGTATGCAAAAATATGCCGAAGAGGCTGCGCGCAAACAGATGCGCACCGTGCAGCGCAACTTCAACAACCATTGGGGCAAAACCGATCCTTGGCAAGACGAACGCCACAAGGAAATACCCAACTTCATCGAAGGCATCGTGCAAAAGTTGCCAATATACAAACAACTGCTGCAAAGATATCCCAACAACCCCGACTCTATACAGATTTGCCTTAACCGCCCACATAAGGTGAAGGTGTTCGACTACGACAACGGAGTGGTGGAAAAGGAGATGAGCACCATGGACTCCATACGCTATATGGTGCGCTTCATGCACTGCGGCTTCGTGGCAATGGAACCTAATACCGGCCATGTAAAGGCATGGGTGGGCGACATCGACTTCAAATCGTGGAAATACGACAAGGTGACAGCGATGCGACAGCCAGGATCCACGTTCAAGCTGTTTGTCTACACCGAAGCCATGAACCAGGGACTAACGCCTTGCGACAAGCGGCGCGACGAATACTTCAGCATGAAAGTGTATGACAGTCAGCAAAAGAAGGAAGTAACATGGGCACCCACCAACGCCAATGGCTACTTTACAGGCGACTCAATGCCACTGAAAGCCGCATTTGCCCAAAGCATCAACTCGGTGGCAGTTAAGCTAGGACAGGAAATGGGCATCGACAACATCGTAAGCACTGCACACGAAATGGGCATAAAGAGTCCACTCGACAACACGCCATCGCTTGCCCTCGGCTCAAGCGACGTCAACCTGCTTGAGCTAGTCAATGCCTACTCCACCGCTGTCAACGATGGAAAGATGCACGAACCGGTACTTGTCACCAAGGTGCTTGACCGGGACGGAAACGAGATTTACACCGCACCGTCGGAGCAAAAGCAAGCCATACCCTACAAGAGTGCCTTCCTCATGCAACAACTGCTGCAAGGCGGCATGCGAGAGCCGGGAGGAACGAGCCAAAGCCTGTGGGGATATGTGGGCAAATACCGCGACACAGACTTTGGAGGAAAGACCGGAACGTCCAACAACCACTCCGACGCATGGTTCGTGGGAGTAAGCCCCAACCTTGTGGCTGGCGCATGGGTAGGCGGTGAATACCGCTGCATACACTTCCGCACAGGAGCATTGGGACAAGGCAGCCGTACGGCATTGCCAATATGCGGATACTTCTTCGACGCCGTACTCGGCGACCCTGCATTCAAGAAGTATCACGGCAAGTTCGCCAAGCCCAAGGATGCCGACATCACTTCAGCAATGTACAACTGTGACAGCTATTATAGAAGTCGTGCGACAGCCGACACGACCAACACAGACAGCATCAGTGGCGACGAGACCATCATGTTTAATGATGGCGAGACGCACGCAAGCGAAGCCGAAGAAGGACACGAGCACAACGCCAGCCACGCAGAAGTGACAAATGAAGGCAATGCCGAACACACCAAGGGCGCTGCCACAGAGACAAAGAAGCGCAAGAAACCAACATACGAAGACGTGACATTCCCCGACTGACACGCAAGTATGGAACTCGACCTCAACAACAAAGAGTGGCAAGACGCTCTGCAAATAATACGGTTTACCCGTCGCTCGCTTTTCCTCACAGGCAAGGCGGGCACGGGTAAATCCACTTTTCTGCGCTATGTCGCCGAGCACACCAAGAAGAAATATGTCATTCTCGCCCCCACGGGCATTGCGGCAATCAACGCCGGAGGCAGCACCCTACACAGTTTTTTCCGTCTGCCTTTCCACCCCTTGTTGCCCAACGACAGCCGCTACAACACACGCAACATACGCAACACACTGAAGTACAATGGCGCGCACTGCAAGCTTCTGCGCGAGGTGGAGCTTATCATCATCGACGAGATAAGCATGGTGCGTGCCGACATAATAGACTTCATCGACAAGGTGCTGCGCGTATACTGCCGCAATATGCGCACGCCATTCGGCGGAAAGCAGTTGCTGCTTGTCGGCGACGTGTACCAGTTGGAACCCGTTGTGCGCGAAGACGACCGCCGACTGCTGCAACCATTCTACCCCACCCCATACTTCTTCGCGGCCAACGTGTTCAGGGAATTCAGCCTTGTCAGCATCGAACTGCGCAAGGTGTACCGCCAAAGCGACGACACATTCATAAAAATACTCGACAGGATACGCAACAACACCGCAAGCCAAGGCGACTTGGCAACCCTTAACGCCCGCGTCGGAGCAACAATCAACACACGAGGCAACAACCTTGCCATAACCCTTGCCACGCGGCGCGACACCGTAGACTACATCAACGAACAGCAGCTCAACGGCATAGATGGTGTCCAAACCATTTTCCATGGCAACATCAAAGGCGAATTTCCAGAGACATCGCTGCCAACGCCAATGGAACTCCATGTGAAGCCAGGCGCACAAGTGATTTTCATAAAGAACGACAAGGATAAACGGTGGGTGAACGGCACACTCGGAGTTGTAAGCGGCATCGACGAAGAAGACGGCATCATAGCCGTTGTTACCGAAGACGGCGAGGAACACGCCGTGGTAAGGGAGATATGGGAGAACCTTAGATACACATTCAACGAAAAGGAGCAGAAGATAGAAGAAGAGCAACTCGGAGTCTACACCCAATTTCCACTGCGCCTTGCATGGGCCATCACCGTACACAAGAGCCAGGGACTAACGTTCCGCCAAGTGAACATTGACTTCACCGGAGGTGTCTTCGCCGGCGGACAAGCATACGTAGCCCTAAGCCGATGCACATCGCTCGAAGGCATAAGCCTGAAGGAACCTATCAAGATGGGTGACATCTTCGTGCGCAGAGAGGTGCTGCGCTTTGCCAACCAATATAACGACAACTCGGCAATTGACACCGCCATGAAAGAGAGCAAGGCCGACCGTGAATACCACGATGCGGCAGAGGCGTTTGACAACCGCGACTTCGATGCCTTCATCGACAACTTCTTCAAGGCCATACACAGCCGCTACGACATCGAAAAGCCTGCCGCAAAACGCCTCTTACGCCGAAAGCTCGGCATCATAAACCGCTTGCACAGCGATGTCGAAAGGCTTGAAAAACAGATGCAACAACAACAAGCCCTGATGATGCGCCTTGCCGCAGAATACACTCTGCTCGGCAAAGAATGCGAGGCTGAAAAAATGTTTGACGCGGCCATTCGCAACTACGAGAAAGCCCTTGAGCTATATCCAGAAGCCCACGACGCGCGCCGCCGCATGGAGAAATTGAAGGAAAAGAAATGACGAAACGCACAGAACGCCGCCACATGCAACAGAAAAACGGTTTCCATATCGCCCCGAAACAGTAGCGAGCGGAAACCGTTTTCCTTATTCTTCGCACACGCTTATTGCATCACACACGCGAGTCGGCAATCAGCGCAATAGCTCACACACTTCGTCAGAAGTCCCACTTGACACCAAGGCACGGACGGCACTTGAAGCCCTCGGTCGAACCGAAATTGTTGCTAAGCTCAATTTCCGTACCAACATTGAGGTTTGGCACGCCGAAATGTTGCCCTACGTTATACCACAACTGGGGTTCGGTGCAGAACACAGTGCTCTTCGTCTCTGCATTGCCATCCTTAAAGCACGTGTGGTTCTCCCACCAGAAGTCGGCAAAGCCGTCAAACTTCAGCCCCTTCAATCCAAACAAGTCGTTCATGGCCCACACCACCGTAAACTGCATAGGCACATTGCTTGTTGTCTTGCGAATGGTCTTGTAGAGGGCTTTCAGGTTAAGTGTGTTCTTGTAGTCCTTGCTGTGGAAGAAATAGTCGAGACCAAATAGCCATGCCGTATTGATGGGATAGTTACGCGTTATGCCACCATTATATTCCACCTGCACACTCAAGTCCTTCAACTTCGTGTCTTGCCAGAAATTAAGACAACGGGCAATCTCAGTGTAAGTGCCGCCTTGCGACAGGTTAGGTCCCTCCACATACTGGTCGTAATTGAAGTCGTGGTCGATGAAGAAATACGTGTTACCCCATTTGTCGGCCTTGAACATCTCCAAGGTCAGAGTAACAAACTTGCGGTCGTCGCCGAAGTCATAGAACAGTTGGGCGTTCACTTGCGCCTTTGCCTTTGGTGCAGACACAAAAAGCAAGGCGAACAAAAACGCCAAGGCTGAGAGTTTGGTTGTTTTCATTCGTTGTTTTTTTGATTATCCTTTTTTTCGGCTTGCAAAGTTAGCGCATTTATCGCAAAACAAGAAGCACCGCTATCACAATACACGACAAATACCTATATTTTGTGGCTTGCGCACCACCATGATGCCTTCACCCACAAAGAGAGAAAAAGCCGATGGACAAAGCCGCCATCATCTGACGCGCTATGCCATCGGCTTTCATGTTCGGGCCATCCCAACAAATGTGTGTTCTACACCAGAGTATCATCAATCGCTTTGAGCCACTCCTGCACGTCAAAGCTAGGACAAGCCTTCGCCGCCAGTTCGTTGTGGCCAACTATCCTGACGGAGGGAAAACGCTGGCGAAACGTGCGCACATAGTCGGCCAAGGCTTTCAGCTGAGCCACAGTGCGCGTGTCCTTGGCCAGTCCGCCAACGTACACAATGTGGCGGCTCACACTGTTGTAGCCTCTCGCGCCATTGGTCACTTCCCACGGGTCCACCTCAGCGTCCTCGTTGTTGTCCACCATGCGCTCCACCGTGCCGTCAAGGTGTATCAGGTCGGTGTAGCCCACCTGCTTCCAGCCACGCCCGCCCCAGCTCACAGGGTCGGTGTGCCAGTGGCGTATCTCCGAAGAGCTTACCTCACGGCCTTCGGGCGTGGCTGTGCAGTGGATGACAAGATATTTCATCCTTGTCATGGCCTATGCCTCACTCTCTGCGGCAGACACGGTCTTCGAGTCGCCCGACTTGTCAACCGTATATTTAGCAAGCTGCTTCTTGCTCGCCTCATACGTGAGCACTGCGGTGCGCAGCTTGCCAGTGGCACGGGCGTTCAGGTGTATGTCCCTTATGTGCTGCGCCGAGTTGTAGTCGTCGGCAGTGGCACAACCCTTACTGCGGATTGACGCCGAGAAGATGGCCAGATCGTCGAGCTTCACGGCCTTGCCGTCGATTACAAGCTCCTTGATGCAAATCACCATGTCGCGCAGCACACCATAGATGCAGCCCTGCGAATACGGGGTGTTGTGGGCGGCCATATGCTCGGCCAGCTTCTCCAAGCCCACGGTCTCCGAGGTTGCCACACGGGCATACCACAGTCCGAAGCCAGTCGATCTCTCATTGTTGTTTTGATACAGTTTGTAGCGAATCATAATTCTTGTTCCTTTCTTTTTTGTTTGGTTTTACACTTGTTTTTTGTTCTCTTGCAATTACGACGATGTTCATTTGGAATTCCTTTCTCTCGTTTCGTTTGCGATGCAAAGTTAAGCAGAGCCTTTTGCCGCATGTCTGTTGTGTCATGTTTGCGGTAGTTGCGTTTGTTTGAAGACCATTGCCGCCCTTTCCTTTCGCTTGGGATAGTACAAAAATCAGTTCCACAAGACTTCCTGAAATATAGTAATCCGAAGATTCCAGTCTTTTTCCCACCATAATACAATAGCCATACCATTAGTTTTTTGTATCTTTACACCTATCTTTTTGTACGACACAACATTTACAGTAAAATACAAGGAGCGTTATGCCACGCAAAACCAAAAACACAATAAACCGAAGAGACACGGAACTGTGGAAAGACGACACCGTCAAATCAGTTTCACTCTACAACGAATGGTTTCTTAATTTTGCCCCATCGACCTATACCAAAGAGCGCAAACTCGCCATGGAACGCGTTGGTTGGGCAATCAGCAATACTGACAACTTTCATTTTACTACAACGCAACTAAAAGCCCATCCAGAACTTATCACCATATTAAGAATGGCAACAACACCTCCTATTGCACGCGACAGGCTCATCGGCTTTTCTGGAGTAAAGCCTTCTTTCGTCAAGAGCATGGAAGAGGGTCGTTTTCCACAAAGGTTGCCAGAACATGAAAAGGAAGAAAACTTACAACGCATTGCATATGTACTAAACAAACTGCTCGATACAGAACTGTTTCCTTGGCTCACACATGGAAACACACCAACCACTGAAGAGCTTAAAGTCGCTGAATGTATTGTGGCCGACAGACTATGCGGAACATTGTCCGACCCAATAATCCGCAACGAACAAGAAAAGAGACAGCTGAAGGTTATCAGCGACTATCTTGCCGCCGAAGGATACTCCTTTGTCGCCGCTAAAGACATAAGTTCTTTTGAAACTATGCAGCAAGGCACATTCACATACCACCTCAATGTACCGGTAAAGATGAGCCGCATTGGTGTAAACATGCCTATCGACGTTGTGATAAAGCGCATTGGATGCCCAAACGACACACTTCCACTTCTTGTAGAGTGTAAATCCGCAGGAGATTTCACAAACACAAACAAGCGCAGAAAAGAAGAAGCGCAGAAAATAGAGCAGCTGAGAATGACATACGGCAACGACATTGACTTTGTGCTCTTTCTGTGCGGATATTTCGACAGCGGCTACCTTGGCTACGAAGCGGCAGAGGGGATTGATTGGGTATGGGAACACCGAGTAAACGACTTCAAAAAAGCAGGCGTATGATTTTCAACGAAGCGTATTACAACGAGAGGCGTGAAAAACTTCAAGAGCTTTTAGACTCGCAAAAGACACAGAGGCAACGCAATGCCATGGGGCAATATGCCACGCCTTTCCCGCTGGCTTGCAACATCATGGAGAAGGCGAAGAGTCTCTGCACAAAAAACGCCATAACATTCATAGAGCCATCCATAGGTCTAGGCTCGTTTTATGCGGCTTTCCGCAGCGTATTCAAATCAATGGCAGGCCACGCCGTAGGATTTGAGATCGACGCGCACTACTATGCACCAGCAAGGGAACTCTGGAGAGGCGAGGATTTGGAACTGCGCCATTCAGATTTTTTGAAAGAACATCCAGACGGCGAAAGCTACGATTTGCTTGTAGCCAACCCACCCTACGTACGCCACCACCACATCGATGCCGCGACAAAGAGAAAGCTGCAAAAAGAAGTTCTGCAAAAAACGGGGATAAGAATATCGGGATTGGCAGGACTGTACTGCTATTTTCTCATGCTTTCGGAAAAATGGTTGACCGACGGCGGCTTGTCTTGTTGGCTAATACCGTCTGAATTCATGGACGTCAACTATGGCAAGGCCATAAAACAATATCTGCTGGAATGTGTTGACTTGCTGTGCATACACAAGTTCAAGGCTGCAGACGTGCAGTTTGACGACGCTCTCGTCACGTCATCTGTCGTTTTCTTCCGCAAGCGCAAGCCTTCTGGCAAAAGCGTGATTTTTTCATGCGGAAAAGACGTGAACGCCCCCACTGAAACAAGACAAATAGACCGAGCACGTTTGACAGCAACAGAGAAATGGTCAAATCTCTTTAAAGAAAACACTGCTCAAACCAACGGTGACGAGTGCAAAATTGGTGATTTCTTTACCGTCAAGCGAGGCATTGCGACGGGCGACAACAAGTTCTTTGTTGTAGATGCGGAAACCATCGAGAAATACAAGATACCACGGATTTTCCTAAAACCGATATTGCCCAGTCCAAGATATCTGAAAGAAGACATAATCACAGCTGACAACGATGGAAACATTGCGTTGCCGAAAACGCAGTATTTGTTTTCATGCCGCTGGCCAGAAGACGCTTTGAAAGAAAAACATCCAGGTGTATGGAATTACATCCAAGATGGCATCAAGCGCGGCGTTGACAAAGGATACATTTGCAGCCATCGCCCTTTGTGGTATTTTTGTGAGGACCGTAAACCTGCGCCTTTTATCGTTCCATACATGGGGCGTGGCGACGCATCGAGAAAGATGTTCCGCTTCATTCTGAACAAGTCTGCCGCGATAACCACCAATGTTTATTTGCTGCTATACCCCAAGGAAGACTATTCAAAATGCCTGAAAGACGCCAAGCTGCTCAACGACGTGTGGGTCGCACTAAACGGAGTGGCAAGCGAGCAATTTGCGATTAATGGACGTGAATATGGCGGCGGACTGCATAAGCTGGAGCCAAACGAGCTTCTAAACATCTCTGTACCTGCCCTCTCATCGGTGCTGCGTCCCAAATGCGAAGCACATGAGCTATGCTTGTTCTAACCACTTGGACCCACCCATCTTGCATCCGCTCATTTCGGCCAATCCCATTCCTTTTCCGTAACTATGCCGTTTACGAATGCTAACTATGCCATTTACGACCCGTAAGTATGCCACTTACGATGGCTAAATGGCATACTTACGACCCGCAAACGGCACACTTACGAAAAGCGACAGTTTTCCTTACTGAAAAATCGCCATGCTTTTGCCATTGGAAAAGGAATATCGCACCTTGCAGTTGTCACCTTTTAATTCAAAAATAGCTACCTTTGCATAGCAGCTCACACATTAATATATATATATATTACCCATGGCGCAGACAGAAAGGAAAAGACAACACACGCCACACCTGCCACAGCTGGTAGTTGTGGCGTTGGCGGCATCGCCTTTTGCACTGTGCTGTTCGTGCAACGACAAACCGGAAGGTTTCGCCGAAGCGAAAATAAGCAAGACGACAAGCCTCACTGCCGACGACCAATCTCCGCAATGCAAAGTGAGCATGAGTGTGGCCTATGCAGCCAGCGGCAACGCCAAGCGCGACAAGAACATCAACTCCACCATAGCCCGACGGTTGTTCGGCGCCAACACAGACAATGTGTCCAAGGCCGCCGAAAGGTTTGCCAATGACTATGCCGCAGAATACAAAAGAAGCCTGTCGCCACTCTATGCCGCCGACAAAGACGACAAGGACAAACAGGCGTGGTTTGAATACGACTACCGCATGCAGACAACCGTCAGGCAAGGGCCGCGCGGCGTGGTGGCATACACTGCCACGGCAACGTGGCACGAAGGCGGAGGGCTGACAACCACACAAACACTGGCCTTGAACTTCGACCAGACCACAGGCCGCACCATAGCCATGGGCGACGTGTTTGTGGCCGGAGCCGAAAAGAGGCTTGAAGAGCTGCTGCTCGACAGGCTGAAAGACCACGCCGGCGCAACCGACGACAACGAGCTGAAGGCCAAAGGATACCTGAACGCAACCGCCATGTATGCCACGCCAAACTTCTCGCTTGGCAAGCGCGGCGTCACGTTCATATACAACACCAGCGAAATAGCCACGCGCGACAATGGGCAAGTCGAGCTGACGATAGGCTACTCGGCGGCGAAGCCGCTCATGCGCAAGGATTTCGCAGACAAACACGCAGAATAACATCAACATCAACCCATGGAACAGATAAACAAATATTTCCCCAAACTGACAGAGCGGCAGCGGGAGCAGTTTGCAGCCCTGTATGAACTCTATGCCGACTGGAACGCAAAGATAAACGTGATATCGCGCAAGGACATAGAAAACCTGTATGAGCACCACGTGCTGCACTCGCTGGCCATAGCCAAGGCCATAACCTTCCGTCCCGGAACGAGCATACTCGACTTTGGCACCGGAGGCGGCTTTCCGGGCGTTCCGCTGGCCATAATGTTTCCCGAATGCCGCTTCAAGCTCATCGACGGCACCGGCAAGAAGATACTCGTGGCCTCGGAAGTGGCCAAGGCCATCGGCCTGGAGAACTGCAAGGCCGAGCACCTGCGCGGCGAGGACGAGCGCGGACAGTTCGACTTTGTGGTGAGCCGCGCGGTGATGCCACTGCCCGACCTCGTGAAAATCGTGCGCAAGAACATTGGCAAGCGGCAGCAGAACGCCATGGCCAACGGAATATTCTGCCTGAAGGGCGGCGACGTGTCGGCCGAGGTGCGCCCATACAAGAACATCGTCGAGGTGCAGCAAATAGACAACTGGTTCGACGAGGAGTGGTTCAAGGGCAAAAACGTAGTCTATCTGCCAATATAAGTCAAAACAACCCACTTAGCCACAACCATGATCGACATCAAGCGTTTCGTGTGCAATCCCTTCCAGGAGAATTGCTACGTCGTCAGCGACGACACCAAAGAGGCCGTGATAATCGACTGCGGAGCACTGTTTGAAGAGGAAGTCCGCGCCATAAAGGCATACATTCACGACAACAACCTGCAGCCCAAGCGGCTGATAGCCACCCACGCCCACGTTGACCACAACTTCGGCAACGCGCACATGTTCAAGGAATATGGCCTGAAACCCGAAGTCAACGCCAGCGACGAGCAGCTTATGCAGCAGCTCGACAAGCAGGCCATGGCGTTCTGCGGCATGCGGCTCGACACGGAGCAGCCACCCGTGGGGCGCTACTTCTCCGACAACGACACCGTCAGCTTCGGCAGCCACACGCTGCGGATAATGCAAACACCAGGCCACACGCCAGGATCAGTGTTCTTCGTTTGCGACGACGAGGGCGTTGCCTTTTCCGGCGACACACTGTTCCGCCAAAGCGTGGGGCGCACCGACTTGGCCATGGGCAACTGGGACGACATCGTTGAGAGTCTGAACGCAAAAGTGGCCAAGCTGCCAAAGGACACCATAGTGCTGCCAGGCCACGGTCCACAAACGACCATTGCCGACGAACTGGCCAGCAACCCATACTTGCGCTGAGGCGGATTTGACGCAAGAGGCGGTGATCGTTTTACGACTTTACTTTCCTTCCGCAACCAAACGAAAATGTGGGGCGAAGCCCGTGCTAATGCACACAGGCTTCGCCCCACACTTTGTTTGCGCCAGTGGCAAGCTATGCTGCCACCGCTCCACTCCTACTGCACCATCTTTTTCATGTTGAGAGTGGATATCTTTCCGTCTGACGACACCTTCGCGTCTATCTTGTATGTCACGATTGACGATGGCGCGCCATCCTTTCCAGGCATCTCCTGGTCAACCGAGAAGGCCACGGTGTATTCATAGCCGCTGCCGTCGGCAGCCTCCTTCTTGTCGATTTTCCAGTCGTTGTTTGTTCTGAACGACAACGCCCCACCATCAGCCTCCGACTGTATCTTGTGCATATAGCTGACAACGTCGTTCTTTGTCGCATTGGCCTTGTGCAGGAAATCGTCCATCACATTGGCCAACGTTGACGTGAGCGCATTGGCGTCGTTTGCGGCCAAGGCCGTGAAATAGCTGTTGAACAGGTGGCTTATGTTCTGCTTGTCGTCGGGCGACACTTGGCGTGCGCTAACCTTTTCGAAGTTGTCCTTGGCCTGGTCGTAATACAGTCCATCGCTGTGCTCCGACATATATGTCTGGTAGGCGTCGGGCGTGTCGGCCTTCGACGCAGTCACCCAGTCGAGCGAGTCAATCTTTATCTTGGCCTCTGTCTCGTGGTTGCTGCCTGGGTGCATCTGCATGAAACGCTCTATGGCCGTCTTCGATCCGCTAAGCACAGCGTCGGTCCACTCGCGGTCGAGCTGCAAGAGCACATCGAGATGGGCCTGTATCGAGTCGCGGTGCGCCTCGGGCGCATCCTTGTAGAGGTCAAGGAAGTTTTGCAGTTCGGCTGGCTCCTTGCTGTTCATGGCAGCCTCATAGGCGTCAAGTTCGCTGTTGTCCTGCGTGTTCTTGTAGTAGTACACGCAAACAAACCCTACGATGAGCAAGATGACCACCGCAATGGCTATGGCCATATAGCCTTTCTTGTGGCTCTTCTCCTCGTTTGGCTCTCCCGCGCCATCGCCATTCTCTGGCTGATTGGCGCCGCTCGGCACTGTTGCGTCGGCCACTGTCGCCGTCTGCGCAGATGCCGCTTTGGCAGCCTGTGGCTGTGGCTTGCCTTGGGCCGAAGCGGCTGCGCCGTCGCCTATCGGACAATGACAGTCGGGACACATTGTCTGTCCCTTGAACACAACCGCCCCACACTCGGGACATTTCATTACGTTTCCGGCTATACTCACACCGCAACTTGGGCATGTGGCGGCCTTGTCGCTAACTTGGTGGCCGCACTCCGGGCATTTGATAATTGCCATTCTTCTATTGTTTTTACTTGTGTTTTTATGTTCTGCAATATAAAAAAAATACTTGGCGCACATGGGGCAAGCAAGCCATGCCTACACATTGTCACCTGTGGCGGAAGCGTATCTCGCGCAAGCCATGCCGCCCCATGAAGCGGCTCTTGTCAACATATCCGTTGACGCCAACTATACGCCCCTTGCCCGTGTATTGCCACAAGGCATAGTCGCGCTCGTCGGCAAGCACAGGCTCGTTTTGGTTGTATTGCGCAATCATGAGTTGGTAGGTGTCAACCTTGCCGCAAAGATGGCGGTTGTAGAAGTTGGTGCCTGTGTAAAGCAGCGGCTTTTGCCTGTAAGCCTCCTCGACAAGGGCGAGAAACTTAAACAAAGAGTCGCAAAACTCCGCCGTGCCCAAACCTCCCGTGGTCTCGATGTCAATCATGGGAATTAGGTCTTGCTCGCCCGGACGGCACTGCGCCATGAAGTTGGCCAACTGCTTCTTCTGCTCGGTCTTGGGGCGATAGAAGTGGTAGCTGCCCACCTTCAGACCGTAGCGGTGGGCCAACTGTATGTTCTGCTCATACATGTCGTCAATCCTGTCGCCGCCCTCGGTGGCTTTCAGATAAACATAGGCCATCTTGGTGTTTTGCCCGATGGCCTCCCAAAAGACCTCTCCCTGATAGTGGCTCATGTCGATGCCATGCACGTGCGAACAGGTGTCCTCACACTGCACATAGGCGTTTTGCGCTGTCGCGCACAACGAGAAGAGCGAGAAAAAGGCCATAATCAAATTTCTCATCACGGTAAATGCGGGTTATATAAATTAACTTTGCCATATTCTGTGACTATTTCCACAGTGCATATCGCCAGCTGACAAGGGAGCGATGCTAGCATTGCAACCGAGCGAGGCGTGGCATTAACCGTAGAGAGACCAAAAGACGGCAAAACGTAACCCATTTTGTTTTGTTTTTTGTTACAGTGGTAATTTATAGAACCCACCTAAAATTTAAATGCAAAGATACAAACTATATAATAAAAAAGGTGTATCTTTGCATTAATTATGGGTTAGGACGGCTCTATAAATTAGCTTTGTCGGATTGCGAGACTGTTTTCGTGGACAATTGCTTGCGAGTGAAGGAGCATAGCTGGCTATACGACCAAACGAGCAGACCGATTGCACCGGAAAGAGAAACCACAAAACAGCAAAACGAAAGCCGTCCGAAGTATTTTAAAAAAGCATGGAGGCTCTCAATAAGCCACCCTTAAAGAATACAACGAAAGCCCACCACCGTCACCGTTTACTGAAAGGCGCGATGGCATGATTGGCTGAAATGACAACAAGCAAGGCGCACACCTCACAACAAACGGAAGATGGAAACCCCAATGCACAACAGCTGACCGCACACCCACATGGACAAGGCACACGCACACACCATGCGCAAGAATGCGGAAACGAGCAAAACTCATTAAGTCATAAACTATGGTAGAAAGAAAAGACTCACAGGACATTGAAGAAAAGAAAAGTCTGAGTTTCGTCGAGCAACTGGTAGAGAACGACCTTGAAGAAGGCAAGAACAACGGAAGGATACAAACGCGTTTTCCGCCGGAGCCAAACGGCTACATACACATAGGCCACGCAAAGGCAATATGCATGGACTTTGGCGTGGCCAAAAAGTATGGCGGAGTGTGCAACCTGCGCTTCGACGACACCAACCCATCAAAGGAAGACACCGAGTATGTCGACTCCATACTGAACGACATACAGTGGCTCGGCTTCCAGTGGGGCAACGTGTATTATGCGTCAGACTATTTCCAGCAACTGTGGGACTTCGCCGTTTGGATGATAAAGAAGGGACTTGCGTACATCGACGAGCAGACCTCGGAACAGATGGCCGAGCAGAAAGGCACACCCACCACTCCGGGAAAGCCAAGTCCATTCCGCGACAGGCCCATCGAAGAGAACCTGCGCCTGTTCAACAGCATGAACACAGCCGAGGCAGTAGAGGGTTCGATGGTGCTGCGCGCAAAGCTCGACATGGCCAACCCCAACATGCACTTCCGCGACCCGGTGATATACCGCATCATACAAACACCACACCACCGCACCGGAACAAAATGGCACGCCTACCCGATGTACGACTTCGCCCACGGGCAAAGCGACTATTTCGAGGGTGTCACCCACTCGATATGCACCCTTGAGTTTGTGCCCCACCGCCCACTGTACGACAAGTTCATCGACCTGCTCATGCAGTATGAGGCCGAGGAAAAGGGCAACGACACCGACTATCGCCCAAGACAGATAGAGTTCAACCGCCTCAACCTGACCTACACAGTGATGAGCAAGCGCAAGCTGCACACTCTGGTTGACGAGCATCTCGTTGACGGATGGGACGACCCACGCATGCCCACCGTGTGCGGCATGCGACGCAGAGGCTACTCGGCACAAAGCATACGCAACTTCATCGACTCCATAGGCTACACCAAGTTTGACGCTCTGAACGACTACGCGCTGCTTGAGGCCGCCGTGCGCGACGACCTTAACAAAAAGGCGTGCCGCGTGTCGGCTGTGCTCAACCCTGTGAAGCTGATAATAACAAACTATCCCGAGGGACAGACCGAGGAGATGGAGGCTGTGAACAACCCGGAGAACGAGGCCGACGGCACACACACCATCACCTTCAGCCGCGAACTGTGGATTGAACGCGACGACTTCATGGAAGATGCTCCTAAGAAATTCTTCCGCATGACTCCTGGCAAGGAAGTGCGCCTGAAGAACGCATACATAATAATGTGTACTGGCTGCAAGAAGAACGACAACGGCGAGGTGGAAGAGATATACGCAGAATACGACCCGCAAAGCCGCAGCGGACTTGAGGGTGCCAACCGCAGGGTGAAGGGCACACTGCACTGGGTGAGCAAAGACCACTGTCTGCCCGCCGAGGTGCGCCTCTACGACCGCTTGTTCAGCGTGGAGAACACATCCGCCGACGAGCGCGATTTCCACGAACTGCTGAACCCCGAGTCGCTGACAGTGCTGTCTAACTGCTACGTGGAGAAGTTTGTGGCCGAAAAGAAGCCCGGCGACTTCCTGCAATTCCAGCGCATTGGCTACTTCACACCCGACAAGCTGACATCAGAGTCGAAACTGGTGTTCAACAGAACCGTCGGACTGAAGGACACATGGGCGAAAATAAACAAATGAACTTGAACGGCAAATGCTGACAGGCGACGACTTCTTTGAAAGCGACGAGTTCAAGGACATACTCTCGGCTTACGAAATGTCTGAAAGTTCCGGCATCCCACCATTCTTGGATGCCGACGAACTTACAGACATTGCCGACTATTACATGACTGCCGGCAACAGCGACAAGGCGAAAGCCGCCATCGACAAAGCCTTGGAGCTGTTTCCTGGAGCCACGGCTCCACTGGCGTTCAAGGCTCGCGAAGCCCTCAACGACAACGATGTCGATAAGGCGCAACTGTTTGCAGGACAGATAGAGGACAAAAGCGAGTCGGAATATCAGTTTGTGAAAGCAGAGATACTGGTGGCCCTCGACAAGATAGAGAGGGCCGATGCACTGTTCCACGAACAGTTTCAGGCCACAGAGGAAGACAACAAGGAGAATTTCATTCTCGATGTCGTCAATATTTATCTGGACTACGCCGTATTCGACAAGGCGCACCAATGGCTGGGGCTTAGCAAAGTGAAGCCCACCACGGAGCACAAGGAGTTCATGGCGCGCACGCTGGTTGGCCTGGGCAAGTTTGACGAAGGCATCGCATTGCTCAACAATCTCATCGACCAAACCCCCTACTCCATCGTTTACTGGAACGCTCTGGCCACGGCCTATTTCATAGCCGACAACACCAGCGAGGCACTAAAGAGCATCGAATATGCCTTGGCCATCGACCCTAACAACACTGACGCACTGTTCACTAAAGCCAACTGCCTGTACAAGATGGACAATTTCGCTGATGCTTTGAAGTGCTACAAGCGATTTGCAGAAAGCGAACTTGGCGACAAAGAGCTTGGCGAACTGAACGTGGGCATGTGTCTGGTAAACCTCGAAGACTTTGAGAGTGCCATCAGCCACTTGCAAAAGGCATTGGCGGCATCAAGTCCGCAATCGCCAAACTTGCCCATGATATATCAGGAGCTGGCCTTTGCCCATAGCGCAAACCAACAGCCGGAGAAGGCCATCGAATACATCGACTTGGCCGAAACACTCGACTGCAACCATACAGACCTCGACATTCTGCATGGCCACATCTTGCTTGAGAACGGCCACAACGAAGAGGCAATGGGCATATTCCGCCGAGTAATGGGCGAGAACGACTACGATCCACATATCGTGTTACGAGTAATCGTGTCGATATACGACAACAAATACTACGAAATCGCCTACGAGATGTTCAAGAAGCTGTTTGAAACCGAAGGCGACGACTTCGACTGCGGATACTCATACATGGCTCTTTGCTGCCGTGACCTTAAAAAAGGCCAAGAGTTTCTGCACTACTTCAAGATTGCCATCGAGCGAAACCCACGAGAGGCGAAGAAGGTCTTTGGCAATATGTTTCCCACAGGCATGAACCCCAACGATTATCTTCCTTATATTAAAAGACAGATGGGACAAGGAAATCTGTAGGTACACCACTTCATGCCCAACCCAACATCAACGTTGATGGTGGGGTTCCTAGAATTACCACTGTAAAAAACAACAAAAAAACAAAACGAACATGGCAAACTCCAACAACCACGTTGTCATAATGGCAGGAGGCGTAGGCAGTCGCTTTTGGCCCATGAGCACAGCCGAAAAGCCCAAACAGTTTATCGATGTGCTCGGCGTAGGCAAATCATTGCTGCAACTCACTGCCGAACGCTTTGACGGAATATGCCCCACGGAGAACTTGTGGGTAGTGACAAACAAGAAGTATGTTGACCTCGTAAGGCAACAGTTGCCACAAATGCCGGCAGAAAACATACTGTGCGAACCATGCCGACGCAACACCGCCCCGTGCATAGCCTATGTCAGCTGGCGGATAAAGGCAGCCAACCCCAACGCAAACATCATCGTCTCGCCAAGCGACCACATAGTAACCAACGTTACAGAGTTTAAGCGCGTTGTGCTGTCGTGCATGAAGTTCACATCGGAAACCGACTCCATCGTAACGCTTGGCATGACACCAACACGACCCGAAACGGGCTATGGCTACATCAAGGCCGACCTATCGTCAAGCTCACTGCGCAACAGCGAGATATTCCGCGTTGACTCTTTCCGTGAAAAGCCCGACCTAGAGACCGCAAAGAAATATATCCAAAAGAAGCACTACTTCTGGAATGCCGGCATATTCATGTGGAAGGCAAGCACCATTGTCAATGCCTTCAGAATGTACCAGCCAGCCATGGCAAAGCTTTTCGAGTCGCTCGACGACTACTACGGCACACCACAGGAACAGGCAATGATCGACAAGACATTCCCCGAATGCGAAAGTATATCCGTTGACTATGCCATAATGGAAAAGGCAGAGGAAATTTTTGTTTGCCCAGCCGACTTCGGATGGAGCGACCTCGGCACTTGGGGATCGCTTCTTGCGCAGACAAAGAAGGACATATACGGCAACAGCTGCATCGGCGACGGCATAAGCCTGTTTGAGACGAACAACTGCATAATACACACCACAGAGGAAAGGAAAGTCGTGGTGCAGGGGCTTGACGGATACATCGTCGCCGAGCACGACGGAACGCTGCTAATCTGCAAACTGTCGGAGGAGCAACGCATCAAGCAATTCTCCGGACAGGACTGACAACAACGCTCTTTGACACCTTCAACTACAAAAACAATGGAAAAGAAGATTGCCCTCATCACAGGCATCACAGGACAGGACGGCTCCTACTTGGCCGAGTTCCTGATTGAAAAAGGATATGAAGTGCATGGACTGCTACGCCGCTCGTCGTCGTTCAACACCGGAAGGATTGAGCACCTTTATCTTGACGAGTGGGTGCGCGACATGAAGAAGGCCCGTTTGGTCAACCTGCACTGGGCTGATATGACCGACTCTTCATCACTCATAAGAATTATCGGCGAGACAAAGCCAACCGAGATATACAACCTGGCGGCACAGAGCCACGTGAAAGTGTCGTTCGACGTACCTGAATACACCGCCGACACCGATGCCGTAGGCGTGCTTCGACTGCTTGAGGCTGTGCGCATATGCGGACTGGAGAAGAGCTGCCGCATATACCAGGCTTCCACATCCGAATTGTTTGGCAAGGTGCAGGAAGTGCCACAGAAGGAAACCACGCCGTTTTATCCGCGCTCGCCATACTCCGTGGCCAAGCTCTATGGTTTCTGGATTATGAAGAACTACCGCGAGTCCTACGGGATGTATTGCTGCAATGGCATTCTCTTCAACCACGAGAGCGAGCGCCGAGGCGAGAACTTCGTGACGCGCAAGATAACGCTTGCCGCAGCGCGCATAGCCCAAGGATTTCAGGACAAGCTGTATCTCGGCAACCTCAACTCCCTGCGTGACTGGGGCTATGCCAAGGACTACGTGGAGTGCATGTGGCTGATACTGCAACAGCCAACCCCCGACGACTTCGTCATTGCCACGGGCGAGTACCACACTGTACGTGAGTTTGCCACACTCGCATTCAAGGAAGTGGGAATCGAACTGGAATGGAAAGGCGAGGGCGTTGACGAGAAAGGCTACGACAAGGCCACAGGCAAGGCTCTCGTTGAGGTCGACCCGAAGTATTTCCGCCCCGCCGAGGTTGACCAACTGCTTGGCGACCCGACAAAGGCAAAGAACGTGTTGGGCTGGAACCCCACAAAGACATCTTTCCAAGAGCTTGTCAAGATTATGGTGAAGCACGACATGACGTTCGTGAAGAAACTGTTCCTCAAAGCCAAAGTGGCAGAATGACCATGGCGACACTAAGTAAAGACTCTAAGATATATGTGGCTGGCCACCACGGACTGGTAGGCTCCGCCATATGGAACAATCTGCTGCGACGCGGCTACACTAACCTCGTTGGGCGAAGCCACAAGGAACTTGACCTTACCGACCAGGCCGCCGTGGCCAAATTCTTCGACGAGGAGCGTCCCGACGCCGTCGTACTGGCCGCCGCCTTTGTGGGTGGCATCATGGCAAACTCGCTATACCGAGCCGACTTCATCATGCAGAACATGCAGATGCAGTGCAACGTGATAAGCAACGCCTACTCCCACGGTGTGAAGAAGCTGCTCTTTCTTGGCTCCACATGCATCTACCCCAAGAATGCGCCGCAACCCATGAAAGAAGATGCTCTGCTGACATCGCCGCTCGAATATACCAACGAGGAATATGCCGTCGCCAAGATTGCCGGACTGAAGATGTGCGAGAGCTACAATCTGCAGTACGGCACCAACTACATTGCCGTGATGCCCACCAACCTTTATGGACCCAATGACAACTTCCACCTTGAGAACAGTCACGTGATGCCGGCCATGATGCGCAAGGTTTATCTGGCCCAGCTGATACACGACAAGCAGTGGGAGAGCATACGTCGCGACATGGACAAGCGACCCGTGGAGGGCATCAACGGAAGTTGCAGCGAGGCGGATATTCTCGCCGTGCTGGCCAAATACGGCATAAGCGACGGCAAGGTAGTACTTTGGGGTACAGGCAATCCCCTGCGCGAGTTCCTTTGGAGCGAAGATATGGCCGACGCGAGCGTACACGTCCTGCTCAACGTAGACTTCAAGGACATCATCGGCATTGACAAGTACTCATCGGTGTTCTACGGAGCCACGACCACAGGCAAGGTGGACCGCGACAACAGCGAGGGGCGTGGTGGTGCCATTCCCTCACTCGGCGAGATACGCAACTGCCACATCAATGTCGGCACCGGCAAGGAACTAACCATACGCCAGTTGTCGGAGCTTGTGGCCAAGGCCGTTGGCTTCAACGGAACAATCGAGTTCGACGCCTCGAAACCCGACGGCACGCCACGCAAACTGATTGACGTCTCTAAGCTGCACTCGCTCGGATGGACACACAAAGTGGAGATTGAAGACGGTGTGCGCAAGCTATTCGAATGGTACAAGGAAAGCATTGGATAGGAAAAACAACGCCGAATACGAAGCTGACAGGCGGTTTGCAAAAAAATGCAAGCCGCCTGTCTTCATTAGAAGCATTCCCTCCTTTTGGCAAATCATCCCCTACCCCCTCTTCACAATTTGGTTGAAATAAGGATAGGGAATCTCTATGCCCTCGGCATCAAACCGCTCCTTTATAGCCTTCAGCAAGTCATACTTCATGTAGAGCGCCTCGGTCGAAGTGCCCGCCCATGCCCAAGCGCGCAGGGTGATGGCAGAGTCGCCAAGCTCAGTCACCTTGATTTCCACCTGCGGCACTCCGGCGGCCTTCTCGCTGTCGGTGCGGTGGTCTATAAGCTTCGGGTTGGCCATTATCTCGCTGCGCATTATGCCGATGGCCGTGTCGAGCTTGGTGTCGTACGACACGCCAACGTCGATGAAGGCGCACGTGGCCGGATCGCCATACGACGAGTTGACTATCGTGCTCGAGTTTATCTTGCTGTTGGGGATGAGTATCATGCGGTTCTCGGCATTGCGTATCACGATGTGGCGCAAGGTTATCTCAACCACGGTGCCCACAACGACATCGTCCACCCTTATGAAGTCGCCCACCTTAAACGGCTGCGAGAATATGATGAACAGTCCGCCCACGATGTTCGACAGGGCCTCCTGCGAAGCCAAGCCCACAGCCATGGCCAATATTCCGGCACTCGCGAGGATTGAGTTGCTCACCTTCTCCATGCCCGGAATGAGCGAGAGGAATGCGGCAGAGCCGATAATGTAGATGGCCGTGACCACCATCTGGCGTATGAACATCACCTTGGTGACGTCGAGCGCCAGCCGTCCGCCACGCCTAAGCGACCGCCGAAACAGATACTTTACCAGAGCCGTGAGCGCACGCACGAAAAGATAGATGACAGCGGCCTTGGCACAAAACACGAGTGCGTCTTCCAAGCGCACATTCAGATGCAACGATTGCAACAACTCCATTATTCCCATGATTTCCGCATTTTCAATGAAAACCTCCTAAAAGCAACAAAGTCCACAAACCCGAAAGGTTTATGAACTTCGTTTCATTGTAATGATTTGCTTGCGGTGCGTACGAGATTCGAACTCGTGACCTCCTGCGTGACAGGCAGGCATTCTA
>CAVKUV010000006.1:0-86670 GCA_963659505.1 Lachnospiraceae bacterium | reverse complement strand
CATTGTGGGGCAAAGATAATACTTTCCGCCAAGACTTCTGTGTACTACAAACGCGTTCCCCAGAACGCCATCATTGAAAATCAAACATTTACACCGAAGCAACCCTTGAAAATTCATTGAAATTTGTTGGTAGGGGTCAAACTTGGGTTAATCGCTAATTTGCAGCTAACAATTCATCTTCTGGTTTAAACAACACAAGATTGATTTCTTGCATACAATGGGAACTTTATGGTATCAATTACGCTTGATACTATAAAGTTTCTTTTGATTTACAGATACTTACAAGAGATATACTGATTCAAGCGTGGAGAACTTACCTGTTGTCCATCCCACACATCGAGGCTCTCGCATTGCCTATCAAAGTTGAACAGACAACGTCAGAGCCCACGCCGATATGAAAAACCAAACCATGTGGAGCGTATATGCAAACATACATTGCGCCCTAAAGAGGGTACAATGATGGCTTGCAATGAACCGCACGGGATTGATATAATCACACCCGGGGCATCTACCGTTGCCAGTCTTAGCTAGGATTTGAATTTGCGAGATTCGATGTGTCTCAAACAGAGCGTCAAGTAAACGCCTTTATTATGTCGTGCCTCGTTACCCACCCCATCCGCCTTGTATGCAAGCTTGAAAAGCCCACAAAAAGGCTCGGCGTGAGCTGAGGCATGGACGCATCGGCTTTGTGCATATGCATGCAGTCTGCCGATTTATCCGATTGCAAAGATATTGATATTTTTCTGGAAAAGGAACAAAAAGGAAATAAATTGACGCTGTTTGCCGAAATTATTAGACACGCTGGCGTCATTCCCTATGGCGACGTGAGACACTTCACCAGCTAAGCTTGCCTCGTTGATCAGACTTAGCACGACGACAGGCCACATTCTGAATGTGCAAAAAAATGTGTCTTCCGTTAAATGCGTGGATGATGGCCTCGAAGAGGCTATGCCAAGCACAGTGCTTTATATGGGCAGACATTGTCCACGCATTTAACGGAAGAATACCAAAAATCCCCACACCTTGCGGCAATGGGGATTTTCTTATGTATGGCGGCCATATAAACCACCCTTTTTATACTATGCGCACTTGGCGCAAGTGCGTGCTTTATTTTGTAACGTCGGTGAAGGTTGCCACGCGGTTGAAGTCAACCTCGTCGAAGAGTTCGTCGGTGGCACCCATGCCTTCGGTAGACAGGCGCGAGGCCGAAATCTTGTAACGCTTAACGAGAGCGTCCTTAACAGCGTTGGCGCGTGCCTCAGAAATCTTCTGGTTCACCTCCTTGCTGCCCTCAGGAGAAGCGTAGCCCTTGATGAGGATCTTGGAGTCCTTGTGGTTCTTCATGTAGTTGGCAATCATGGCGACGCTTGCATACTGGGCGTTGTCGATGGTGCTCTTGCCCTGACCGAAGATTACAGTAGGCTGCAACACATTCTTGTTCTCGTTGACAACAACAGTGGGCTGTTTGCTCTTCTCGGCTGCCAACTGCGACTGCAGGTCGGCGATGGTCTTGTTGTTGTTGCTTATGGTGCGGTCTTTGTTAGAGTTGTCAGAACGCAGCTCGTTGATCTTAGCGTTGAGAGCGTCGATCTCACCCTGGTCGCGCTTGTCGGCATACTGGAAGTTGTGTGTGCCATTGCTATTGCCGAACTTGTAGTTAAGACCCACCAGCACGCCTAATGCAGAGTTGTTTACGTTGGTCTTTATCTCGCTGTTGCCAGCTGCGAGAGCGTAAGTGAGGTTAGGCTCAACGTAGAGCTGCCATGCCTTGGCCGAACCAAGGTTGAAGGCAAAGTCGATGCCCACCTTGCCGGTGAATGCGTTGGTGGCGGGAATGGCGTTGCTTGACGTGTGGAAAGCATGTCCCCAGCCCAAGCCATACACTGCGCTCACCTCGAAGCAGCGTGGCGAACCAGGATAGCCAAAGAACCAGTTGCTAAGGTTGGTCGTTCCCAACAACGACACGTTTACGCCCTTGAAGAACGTTCCAAGAGGACGATACTCGCTGCCCTTGTTGTTGAAGTAGGCCTCACCCTCAACGGCAAAGCCGAACACGGGAGTAAGGTAGCGGCCAACGCGAACACCGAAAGAGGGGTTCAGGTTCTTGAACACTGCGGTGTGGGTGGTCTTGAAGTTAAGACCGCCATTAACGCCTACATACCAATTGTCAAGCGTCTTGCTCTCTTCGAGGGGCTGGGCGCTTACGCTCTGTGCTGCCAATGCAGCAACAGCCATCATTAAGTAAATCTTCTTCATAAATAGAATTATTAATTAAGTGCTTTGTTCGTTATCCTAAAAATTGGCTGCAAAGTAAATCATTTTTCACCAAACTGTCGAATTAATTTCAAAAAAACGATGGTTTCTATCATTTGTAATTAAACTTTTTTAATAGTTCCAAGCCGTCAAACACCATTTTCATTCGCCTTGCGGCGCAAAACAAGTCTTGTTTTTTCGCACTCTTGCATATTTGGAGTAACTTTGCAAAAACAACAGAAACACCAACAGATGAGAAAGATAATACTCGTAACCGGCGGACAGCGGTCGGGCAAAAGCGAATATGCCGAGAGCCTTGCGCTGAAGCTAAGCGACCGCCCCGTGTATGTTGCCACGGCACACATTTGGGACGAAGAGTTCCGCCGCCGCGTGGAAAAGCACAAGGCGAGGCGCGGAAGCCAGTGGACCAACATCGAGGAGGAGAGGCAACTGAGCCGCCACGACCTGACTGGGCGCGTGGCAGTGGTGGACTGCCTCACGCTGTGGTACACCAACTTCTTCTTCAACCGCGACAAGGCCGACGGCAAACAGCCCAGTGTAGACGAGGTGCTCGACGGGTTGAAGGCCGAGTTCGACCGTTTTACCGACCAAGACGCAACATTCATATTCGTGACCAACGAGATTGGCAGCGGCGGAGTGAGCGACAACGCCGTGCAACGCCGCTTCACCGACCTTGAGGGATGGATGAACCAGTATGTGGCCATGCGCGCCGACGATGTGGTGCTCATGGTATGCGGCATACCAATGAACGTGAAGGGAGGCATAAATCTATGAGACAATACCACATATCAGTACCCGACGGGGGCATCGAGGGCGACATACGCCAAAGGATAGACAACCTCAACAAGCCAAAGGGTTCGCTCGGACGACTTGAAGACATCGCCTTGCAAGTGTGCCTCGCCCAGCAGACGCTCCACCCCACCCTGTCCTGCCCATGCCACTTGCTGTTTGGCGGCGACCATGGCATTGAGCGCGAAGGCGTCAGCGTGTCGCCACGCGAGGTTACGTGGCAGCAGATGGAAAACTTCACCCACGGTGGTGGCGGCGTAAACATGTTTTGCCGCCAGCACGGCTTCAAACTGCGCATTGTGGATGTGGGCGTTGACCACGACTTCGGCAGCAACCCTGGCATAATAGACCGAAAGATAGCACGCGGCACGGACGACTTCCTGCACACTGCGGCAATGAGCCGCGAGCAGATGGACAGGGCACTGGCCGTGGGCATGGAGATGGTGGACGACTGCCACGCCATGGGCTGCGACATAGTCTGCATTGGCGAGATGGGCATAGGCAACACGTCGCCGTCGAGCGTGTGGATGAACGTCATCGGTGGCGTGCCCCTCGGCAAGTGCATTGGGGCAGGCTCAGGTCTCAATGCCACGGGCATGAGCCACAAGGCAAAAGTGCTGGCGCAAGCCGTTGAGAGGTTTCACGCCACGGCAAAACCCGACGGCGAGAGTGCAGTGGAGTATGCCGTGCGCTATTTCGGCGGTTTCGAGATGGTTGCGGCCATCGGTGCGATGCTGCGCGCGGCGGAACTGCACATTATTATATTGGTTGACGGCTTCATAATGACAGCCTGTGCCATGGCTGCAACGAAGCTATATCCCGAGGCCATGCCCTACATGATATTCGGACACCAGGGCGACGAGAGCGGCCACAAGTGCATGCTCGACCTGATGGGCGCAAAGCCACTGCTCAATCTCGGCCTAAGACTCGGTGAGGGCACTGGCGCACTGTGTGCTTTCCCATTGGTTGACAGTGCGGTAAGGATGATTAACGAAATGAACGACTTTGAAAATGCGCATATCACTAAATACTTCTAAATGGTACGATAATGTCTGGGCGGCGTTCATCTTCTTCACCCGGCTGCCCTTCTGGCGGATTTACCAACCACCCAAGGAGAGTTACAAGACAGTGGTGGAGCACTGGCCGCTCACGGGGTGGCTCACTGGCGGCATGATGGCGGCCACACTCTACTTCGGCAACATGGTCTTTCCGTTTGAAATAGCGGTGGTAATGGCCATGGCCGTGCGCATACTGCTCACTGGGGCGCTGCATGAGGACGGTCTATGCGACTTCTTCGACGGTTTCGGGGGCGGAGGCTCCGACCGCGAGCGCGTGCTCGCCATAATGAAGGACTCGCGCATAGGCACTTACGGAGTGCTCGGCATTATCCTTTATGAATTGTTTGTGTTTCTCTGTCTTACGTCGCTCTCACCCACCCTTGCCGCACTGACGGTGCTCGTGGCCGACCCCTACGCCAAGATGCTGGCCGGGCAGATGATAATGACCATGCCCTATGCGCGGACGGAGGCCGAGTCGAAGGCGAAGACGGTCTATCGCAGGATGCCCCTGTCTTCCAGCGTCAGTCTGGCGGTGCAGGGACTGCTGCCCTTGGGGCTTTACCTTTGGTTCGTCATGCCGCAGGGTTGGCAGACAATAGTGTTCGCCCCGTGCTTCGCCATGTATCTCGTATATCTGCTGATATGGCGCCGTCTGCGCGGCTACACAGGTGACTGCTGCGGCGCAATGTTCCTGCTGGTGGAGCTGAGCGTGTATCTCGCCGTCGTCTACACCGCAACAAACCTACAATAAAGAATAAAGGACACACACTATGGAAGTAGTTTTAGTAAGGCATACCAATGTGGGAGTGGCCAAAGGCACGTGCTACGGATGGACAGACGTGCCAGTGGCCGACACATTTGTTGAAGAGGCAAGCGCGACGAAAGCAAAGTTGGAACAGTATGGCGAGTTTGACGAGGTGTATGCCTCGCCACTCACACGCGCACGCCAGTTGGCGGCCTTCTGCGGCTATGCCGACCCGATAGTTGACGAACGGCTAAAGGAGATGAACATGGGCGACTGGGAGATGCAGCGGTTTGACGACATCACCGACACTCGGCTGCAACTGTGGTATGACGACTTCATGCACGTTGCGCCCACCGGCGGCGAGTCGTTTCCGCAGCTATACGACCGCGTGGCAGCGTTTCTCGATGAGCTTCGCACAAATAAAAGCCGCCGCGTGGCGGTGTTCGCCCACGGTGGCGTGCTTGTTTGCGCAGGCATATACGGCGGCCTGTTTCCCGCCGAGGGCTGCTTCCGCCACCTTGTAGACTGCGGAGGCACAGAGGTCATACAGATATGACAAGGTGGGTTCTATATAGAGCCCACCTTATTTCTATTTGACTATTCGCCATATGCGATGGCATTAAATTTATGAGAAAAAGACGCTTTCGTGCATCTCACAGCAAAAAGCTTTCATAGTTCTCACGAGTCACAACCTTGAAGTCCACATCACCGTATGCCTTGGCAAAAGACGGGGGCAATGCCGCCTTACGGTTCGGATTCCATTTCATCTCTACAGCCTGCAGTTGTCCATCCATATCCTCGACATAGTCAATCTCTTGCTTTGTCTTCGACCGCCAAAAATAGCTCTTGGCATAAGATTTCCCATAGCGCAGCTTCTTCAGCCGCTCAGCCACGATGTAGTTTTCAAACAAAGCGCCCGTGTCCATCCTGCTCTCCACCATCTGGTAGTTGCCAATCACGGCATTGCGGATGCCACAATCCCAAAAATAAATCTTGCGCGAGAACTTCAGCTCATTGCGAAGATTACGGCTGAACGAGCCAAGACGAAACACTATATACGACTGTTCCAACAGCATGACATAACTCTCCACTGTCTTCGGGTCAAGTCCGCAAGTCTGAGCCAACTCGTTATACGACACCTCTGAACCTATTTGGAAAGCCAATGCCTGGAGCAACTTCACCAACTTGTCACTCTTCTTTATCCTGTCAAACATCAGGATGTCCTTGTACAGATAGCTGTCAGCCAACTCTGTCAAGACCACCCTCTCGTCGCCCACATTGTTGACGACATCGGGATAACTACCATACACCAGCCGGTGAGCAAGAAGCCGCTTCTCCTCAAGCAGCCCCTTATGATCAACCAGTTCACCGAAAGAGAGTGGAAACATCCAGTACTCCAGTTTTCTGCCAGTAAGAGGCTCGTTGATTTTGTTTGAAAGGTCGAACGATGAGCTTCCCGTCGCAATCACCTGCACATCGGCTATGTTGTCGGTAATTAACTTGAGACCCAATCCTATGTTGGCAATTCGCTGAGCCTCGTCAATAACGACAATCTTTTTCTTTCCGATAACCGCATTAAGCATCGTGGAAGAAGCGCTCTCAAACAAGTTTCTCACGTCCTGTTCGTCTCCATTCAGCCACAACACATCGTCACGCCCTAGCAACAAGTTCTTCAGCATCGTGGTTTTACCCACTTGCCTTGCCCCAAAAAGTATAATGGCCTTTCCTTGCCATAACCTCTGCTGTATTGCAGTCTCCAAAATACGTTTTATCATGCTTGTCGATAACCTCTTCAATGGCTGCAAAATTATACGCTTTTCGCTGCAATTCCAAAAAAAGCAATACTTTTTTGGAATCAATTCCAAAAAAAGCAATACTTTTCGGGATTAGGGTAGTCAACCGCCTAAAGAAAAAACATCGCGCCCTCTTGCCTAAGAGCAACAAAAAAAGCCATGCGCACAGTGCATCGACACCGTGCGCATGGCCAACAATTGGGGGGGGGGCAACCACCCTTTTCTACACTTGCTGCATTATCTTTCCGCCCTCGGCAAGAGCCTGCATGTTCAGCGGAATGAGGTTGTGGTGGCGTTCGGGAAGCGTCTTGTAGAGAGCCTTCTCCATGCCACTGTTGCTTATGATGGGGCAAACCTTCAAGAATCCGCCCAGCACAATCATGTTGAATATCTTGCTGTTCTTCATCTCGGCAGCCTTGTCCATGGCGTCGATGCGATATACGGTGATGTCCTTGCGGTCGGTTGGCTTCATTATGCCATAGCCGTCGTATATCAAAATGCCGCCCGGCTTCACCTTGGGGGCGAACTTGTCGAGCGAAGGCTGGTTGAGCACGATGGCCACGTCGTAGGTGCTGAGTATGGGCGACGAAATCTTCTCGTCGCTCACTATCACCGTCACATTGGCCGTTCCGCCGCGCTGCTCAGGCCCGTAGGCCGGCATCCACGTAACCTCCTTGTCTTCCATCAGTCCAGAATAGGCGAGTATCTTGCCCATGGAGAGCACTCCCTGTCCGCCGAAGCCCGATATTATAATCTCCTTTTTCATCTTTTTACTTCTCCTTTCTCGTTGACTAAATGGTAGTGTCCTTCAGGTCGCCCTTGGGATAGAACGGGAACATGTTCTCCTGCATCCACAAGTTGGCCTTGTGGGGCGACAGTTTCCAGCCGCTGTTGCACGTCGACACAATCTCCACCAAGCTGCTGCCCTTGCCGTCCATCGAAGCCTGGAAAGCCTTGCGTATGGCCTTCTTTGCCTTCAGTATGGCTCCCACAGTCTCAACGCTCTGCCGCGTTACGTAGCACGTGCCTTCAAGCTGCGCGGCAATTTCGGTGAGCTTCAGCGGGAAACCGTGCAGCTCGGCCACACGCCCATAAGGACAGGTGCTCGTCTTCTGCCCCATCAAGGTGGTGGGGGCCATCTGTCCGCCCGTCATTCCGTAGATGGCGTTGTTGATGAATATTATGGTGATGTGCTCGCCACGGTTGAGAGCGTGTATGGTCTCGGCGGTGCCGATGCACGCCAAGTCGCCGTCGCCCTGATAGGTAAACACGAGTCTGTCGGGCCAAAGGCGCTTGATGCCCGTGGCCACGGCTGGCGCACGTCCGTGGGCGGCCTCCTGCCAGTCGATGTCCAAGTAGCGGTAGGCAAACACGGCGCAGCCCACAGGACTAACGCCCACGGTCTTGTCTGCCATGCCCATCTCCTCGATAACCTCAGCCACGAGCTTGTGAACCACGCCATGGCTGCACCCCGGACAGTAGTGCATAGGCACGTCGTTCATCAATGTTGGCTTCTTGTACACCAGGTTCTCCGGTGAAATTATATTATCCATTGTCATTGCCTCCTCTACATTAGTTTGCTTTTCAGTGCCTCAACAATCTCGTTAGGCTCCGGCACGATGCCTCCAAGGCGACCGTAGTGCTCCACAGGCACACTGCCGTTGACGGCCAGGCGCACGTCCTCAACCATCTGGCCGGCGTTTATCTCGGCCACAAGCAGTCCCTTCTTGCCCTTGGCGATGTCGCCCACCACCTTCTTCGGGAACGGCCATAGCGTTATGGGGCGCAGCAAGCCCACCTTGATGCCATCGCCGCGGGCTATCTCGATGGCCTTTTGGGCTATGCGGGCGGCACTTCCGAAGGCCACAATCACATAGTCGGCATCGTCGCACTGCATTGTCTCGTAGCGCACCTCATTTTGCTCTATCTCCCTGTACTTGGCCTGCAGATGCAGGTTGTGGGTCTCCATGGCCTCAGGCTTCAGCTCCAGCGAGGTTAGTATGTTGGGTTGGCGGCCCTTGTCGCGGCCAAACGTGGCCCAGGGGCACTCCTTCTTTATCTCCTCTTCAGTGCGGCGCGGCTTGTAGGGCGGCAGCACCACCTTCTCCATCATCTGTCCGATGACGCCGTCGCTCAATATCATGGCCGGTATGCGGTACTTGAAGGCCAGCGTGAACGACAAGTCCATGAAGTCGGCCATCTCCTGCACCGAGTTGGGCGCAAGCACTATCACGTAGTAGTCGCCGTTGCCGCCTCCGCGAGTGGCCTGGAAATAGTCGCTCTGCGACGGCTGTATGGTGCCCAGTCCAGGGCCTCCGCGCTGCACGTTGACTATCACTCCGGGTATTTCGGCACCAGCCATATAGGCTATGCCCTCCTGCATGAGCGCCACGCCAGGGCTTGACGACGACGTGAACGCCCTCTTGCCGGCGCCGGCCGCGCCATGCACCATGTTGATGGCGGCCACCTCGCTCTCGGCCTGCAGCACCACCATGCCCGTAGTCTCCCACGGCTTGTCGAGCGCCAGAGTCTCAATAACCTCGCTTTGAGGCGTTATGGGGTAGCCGAAGAAGCCGTCGGCCCCACAGCGTATTGCGGCACGGGCTATCGCCTCGTTGCCTTTCATCAATGTCACTTCCTGTTCTGCCATGCTGTCAGTCCTCCACTCTTTTCCTGTAAACCGTTATGCAGCCGTCGGGGCACACTACCGCGCACGCCGCACAGCCGACACAAGCGTCGGCCTTGGCCACCTCAACATAGGGATAGCCATGCACATTTACCTTCTTGGCCAGCGCGATGACACTCTGCGGACAGGCCACCACACACAGCGAGCAGCCCTTGCACCTGTCGGTGTCAACCACAATGGCACCTCTCATCTTACTCATAAAGCATTCCTTTCCTATTTCTCTTGTGTCGTCAGGGGTTGTACGCGTCCTTATGGTAGAAGCCAAGTATGTCGTCGAGCATTGCCTTGGCCTCCACTGCAGGACTGTCTGCGTCCAGCTCTATGGCGGCTATATAGTTGTTTATGGCCTCTTGCCAATTGCCCTCCTTGCGGAATTGGTTGCCTCGGCGGTAGAGTTCGTCGGCGGTCATCACTTGTAGAACTCCTTCTTGCCAGCCGCCAGCGTGTTCTTCATCAGCGAGCAGATGGTCATCGGACCAACGCCTCCCGGCACGGGAGTTATGAACGAGCACTTGGGAGCCACCTCGTCGAACTTGACGTCGCCGTTGAGCCTGAAGCCGCTCTTGCGCGTGGCGTCGGGCACACGCGTGGTGCCCACATCGACAATCACCGCGCCCTCCTTGACCATGTCGGCCGTAACGAAGTCGGGGCGTCCTATCGCCGCTATGATGATGTCGGCCTGGCGGCACTCCTCCTTGAGCGTGGTTGAGCGGCTGTGACACACCGTCACCGTGGCGTCGCCATACTGCTTCTGCATCATCAGCTGCGCCATGGGCTTGCCAACGATGTTGCTGCGCCCCAGGATAACGCACTTCTTGCCGCTCGTCTCGATGTTGTAGCGCTTCAGGAGCGTTATTATGCCCAGCGGCGTGGCCGAGATGAAGCATGGCAAGCCGATGGCCATGCGCCCCACGTTGACGGGGTGGAAACCGTCAACGTCCTTGCGGTAGTCGATGGCCTCTATTATCTTCTGCTCGTCGATGTGCTTGGGCAGCGGCAGCTGCACGATGAAGCCGTCAACGTCGGCGTCGTTGTTGAGTTTGTCAACGCAAGCGAGCAGCTCGGCCTCGCTCACCGTGTCCTCAAAGCGTATGAGCGACGACTTGAAGCCGCACGCCTCACATGCGATGACCTTGTTCTTGACGTATGTCTCTGAGCCTCCGTCGTGGCCCACGAGCACCGCAGCGAGGTGTGGGCGCTTGCCGCCTCCGGCCACAATGCGCGCCACCTCTTCGGCTATCTCTTCCTTTATCTTGGCCGCAGTGGCCTTTCCGTCTATAAGTTGCATATCGTTATATAAGTTTCGTTGTCGTTAAAAAAGCGTGGCCATGCAGGCACGTGTCCTGCCGCCATAAGCTTACATCCTGGGCATGCCCTTCATGCCGCGCATGGCGGCGGCCATCTGCATCATCTTCGAGTTGCCTCCACCTGTCATCAGGCGCATCATCTTCCGCATTTGGTCAAACTGCTTTATCAGTCGGTTCACCTCCTGGATGTTTGTGCCTGAACCCTTGGCTATGCGCATGCGGCGGCTTTGGTTGAGTATCTCGGGATTGGAGCGCTCCTTGGGCGTCATGCTGTTTATTATGGCCTCGATGCCCTTGAAGGCGTTGTCGTCGATGTCGATGTCCTTTATGGCCTTGCCCACTCCAGGTATCATGGCGGCCAGGTCCTTGATGTTGCCCATCTTCTTTATCTGCTGTATCTGGGCCATGAAGTCGTTGAAGTCGAACTTGTTCTTGCGTATTTTCTTCTCAAGTTCCTTGGCCTGCTTCTCGTCGAACTGCTGCTGGGCGCGCTCCACGAGGCTCACGATGTCGCCCATGCCGAGTATGCGGTCGGCCATGCGGTCGGGGTGGAACACGTCGATGGCCTCCATCTTCTCGCCCGTGCCGACAAACTTGATTGGCTTCGTCACCACGGTGCGTATCGACAAGGCAGCACCGCCACGGGTGTCGCCGTCGAGCTTCGTGAGCACCACGCCGTCGAAGTCGAGGCGGTCGTTGAACTCCTTGGCCGTGTTCACCGCGTCCTGACCCGTCATCGAGTCGACCACGAAGAGCGTCTCGTCGGGGTTGAGCGACTTCTTGAGCGTCTCTATCTCGTTCATCATCTCCTCGTCGACGGCCAGTCGGCCTGCCGTGTCGACAACAACCACGTCGTTGCCCTTGGCCTTGGCCTCGCGTATGGCGTTGGCGGCTATCTCCACCACGTTCTTGTTGTCTGGCTCGGTGTAAACTGGAACATCAACCGTCGAGCCTACCACCTTCAGCTGTTCGATGGCTGCGGGGCGGTAAACGTCGCACGCCACGAGCAAAGGCTTCTTGTGGTTGCGCGTCTTGAGCAGGTTGGCCAGCTTGCCGCTGAATGTCGTCTTACCCGAACCTTGCAGACCCGACATCAGGATGATGGCCGGACGGCCCTCCAGATGCAGGTCGGAGGCGGTGCCGCCCATCAGCTCGGCCAGCTCGTCATGTACTATCTTGACCATCAGCTGGCCTGGCTTCACAGCCGAAAGCACATTCATTCCGAGAGCCTTCTGCTTCACGGTGTCGGTAAACGACTTGGCCACCTTGTAGTTGACGTCGGCGTCAAGAAGCGCGCGGCGCACGTCCTTCAGCGTCTCGGCCACATTTATCTCCGTTATCTTGCCTTCGCCCTTCAGTATCTTGAATGAGCGTTCGAGTCTCTCGCTTAAATTCTCAAACATTTACTTTATTCTTATGGTGGGCTCTATAAATTAGCTTTGCTGGATTTCGAGACTATTTTCGAGTACGTATCGTCAGCGAGCAAGGGAGCAATGCGAGCATTGTGACCGAGCGAGATGGCGATAGGGACTGAAAAGAGTCCGGAAGACGGCAAAACGTAACCCATATTGTCTTATTGTTTGTTACGGTGGTAATTTATAGAACCCACCTTATATCTATCCTTGATTTCTACTGTTTTCTCTCTATGCAAAGATAGGGCTTTATATCAACAAGCGGCCAAATGGCAATTGGGTTTTAAAATTATTTAAAACGTTTTCAACGCAAAATGCGCACACTTAGATTGAGTGTGCAATTTCGCGCCGCAAAAAGCGAAATTGCAGTGACACAAACAGAAAACCGCAGTACGACTGGCAGTTTTGCGATGCGCATTTTTCGCCCAAAAGCCACGCCTTGACAAGCGACGCCAGGCATGGCTGACGGCCACCACAAAAGCAGCGGAATGTAGTTGCGGCCATAGATGAAAGTTGCGCCAAACACTGCGCAAAGTATGCTTACTCCAACCGATGTAAGAGCTTACACCAATTGGAGTAAGAGCTTACACCAGCTGAAGTAAGAGCTTACACCAACTGATGTAAGCCTGCTTTGCGATGCCCACGGCACGACTTTCCACAGTATCAGCCACAACTAAGTGACGGTGGAAAAAGAATAAGTTGGCATGGTTTGCGGCTTATATGTTTGCAGCCAAGGCTGAAGAAACGAGTGAAAAAAAACGTCAGACAATCATCAAGTCGCTCATAATCATGTCGCTGACAAACAAGCCTTTGCGGGTGAGCCGCAAGCGGTGGCCGTCGCGGAGCAGCAGTCCGTCGGCCTCATAGCGTGCGGAATTGGCCATGCAATAGTCAAGGCGCGCCTTGCCAAGTGTGCGCTCCAGCGCGTCGAGGTCAATGCCCTCGGCTGTCCTAAGAGCCAGCATCACCATGTCGTTGTATCGGGTGTCGGCATCAAGCGTCTCGCCCTCCGAAGGCACGATTCCACTGTCGATGCTGTCGATGTAGCGCCCGACATCGGCAATGTTCCAACTGCGACTGTCGCCGTCGTAGGAGTGGGCGGCGGCACCAATGCCCACATACGGCACGCCGCGCCAATATCCGCTGTTGTGCATCGACCGGCGACCGGGCCGGGCGAAGTTGCTTATCTCATAATGCTCATAGCCAGCGGCCGCAAGGCTGTCGGACAGGGCGTAGAACATGGCGCGGCTCGTCTCCTCGTCGGTCTCGCCCACGCGGCCCTCCTGCCTCATGCGATACAAGGGGGTGCCTTCCTCATACATCAGACTGTAGGCCGAGATGTGGTCTACGTCCAAAGCCACGGCCTCACGGATGTCGCCCTGCCAGTCGGCAAGGGACTCGCCGGGGAAGCCAAACATGAGGTCGATGCTTATGTTGCCTATGCCGGCGCGGCGTAAGTTGGCCACCGCCGCGCGCGCCTCGGCGGCATTGTGGCGGCGGCGCAGAAAGCGCAGACGGCTGTCGCTGAACGTCTGCACGCCCATGCTCACGCGGTTTACGGGCAACGAGGCTATCACGGAGGCAAATTCGGGCGTCACGTCGTCGGGGTTGCACTCCATCGTGACCTCTTCGGCAGCCGAACAGTCGATGCCAGAGAAGAGCCGACGCAACAGTGCCGGCGACAACTGGCTGGGGGTTCCTCCACCTATATATATAGTGCGCCACGGCTCGCCACACGATCTGCGCCTTAGCGAAAGCTCCCCAAGCAGGGCTTCGACATAGGCGGAGTGGAGACTGGAGAGCGTGGTGGAATAGAAACCGCAATAGACGCAGCGGCTGGCGCAGAAGGGTATGTGGACGTAAAGACCTGCCATAGTGAGAATTTTGGTGCAAAAATACTAATATTGTTTAATGCGCAAAAGGTTTTCGCCCGGCGAGTGCGGCGTTACGACGGAAAACATATAACTTAGAGGCCGAATAAACAGTCAAGCCGAGGGCTTGAGACAATTACTACAATCCTAAAATCTATTGGCCAAATGAAAGTGTATCAGACTAACGAAATCAAGAACATCGCACTGCTTGGCAGTGCGGGTAGCGGCAAGACCACGCTTGCCGAATCAATGCTTTATGAAGCCGGAGTGATAAAGAGGCGCGGGTCGGTGGCCACCAAGAACACCGTGAGCGACTATTTCCCCGTTGAGCAGGAGTATGGCTACTCGGTGTTCTCAACGGTATTCCACGTGGAATGGAACAACAAGAAGCTGAACATCATCGACTGCCCCGGATCGGACGACTTCGTTGGCGGCGCCATCACCGCCCTTAACGTCACCGACCAGGCCGTGCTGCTCATCAACGGACAGTATGGCCCGGAGGTGGGAACGCAAAACAACTTCCGCTACACCGAGAAGCTGAAGAAGCCGGTGATATTCCTAGTCAACCAGCTGGACAGCGACAAGTGCGACTTCGACACCATCATCGCAAGCATGAAGGACATCTATGGCCAGAAGTGCGTGCAGATACAATACCCAATAGAGACGGGTCCGGGCTTCAACTCGCTCATCGACGTGCTGCTCATGAAGAAGTACTCGTGGAAGCCCGAGGGCGGAGCGCCCATCATCGAGGACATTCCCGCAGAGGAGATGGACAAGGCGCGCGAGCTGCACAAGGCTCTCGTGGAGGCCGCAGCCGAGAACGACGAGGGACTGATGGAGAAGTTCTTCGAGGAGGAGACGCTCACCGAGGACGAGATGCGCGAGGGCATACGCAAGGGACTGGTTACGAGAAGCATATTCCCCGTGTTCTGCGTGTGCGCAGGCAAGGACATGGGTGTGCGCCGACTGATGGAGTTCTTGGGCAACGTGGTGCCCTTCGTGAGCGAGATGCCAAAGGTTCACAACACAAGAGGCGAAGAGGTGGCCGCCGACAGCAACGGCCCAACGTCGCTATACTTCTTCAAGACGGGCGTGGAGCCGCACATCGGCGAGGTGCAATACTTCAAGGTGATGAGCGGAACGATAAAGGCCGGCACCGACTTGGCCAACGCCGACCGTGGGTCGAAGGAGCGACTGGCGCAGCTGTTCGTGTGCGCCGGAGCCAACCGTCTGCCCGTTGACGAGCTGCACGCCGGCGACATTGGCTGCACAGTGAAGCTGAAGGACGTGAAGACGGGCAACGCGCTCAACGCCAAGGACTGCGACTACAGATACGACTTCATAAAATATCCCAACTCGAAATATTCGCGCTCCATCAAGGCCGTCAACGAGCAGGACACAGAGAAGCTGATGGCTGCCCTGGTGAAGATGCGCCAGGAAGACCCCACATGGGTGGTGGAGCAGAGCAAGGAGCTGCGCCAGATTATAGTTCACGGACAGGGCGAGTTCCACCTGCGCACGCTGAAGTGGCGACTGGAGAACAACGAGAAGCTGCAAGTGGCCTACGGCGAGCCTAAGATACCCTACCGCGAGACCATAACCAAGGCGGCGCGCGCCGACTACCGCCACAAGAAGCAGTCGGGAGGCGCCGGACAGTTTGGCGAGGTTCACCTCATCGTTGAGCCTTACGCCGAAGGCATGCCCGACCCCACGGTATTCAAGTTTGGCGGTCAGGAGTATCGCATCACCATGAAGGGCAAGGAGGAAATCGACCTTGAGTGGGGCGGCAAACTGGTGTTCATCAACTCGGTCGTGGGAGGCGCAATCGACGCGCGCTTCATGCCGGCCATACTGAAGGGCATAATGGAGAAGATGGAGCGCGGCCCACTCACGGGCAGCTACGCCAGAGACGTGCGTGTGATTGTGTACGACGGCAAGATGCACCCCGTTGACTCCAACGAGTTGTCGTTCATGCTGGCCGCCCGCAACGCGTTCTCGGCGGCATTCAAGGAGGCAGGACCGAAGATACTCGAACCTATATACGACCTTGAGGTGTATGTTCCGGCCGACTTCATGGGCGACGTGATGAGCGACCTGCAAGGCCGCCGCGCACTGATAATGGGCATGGACAGCGAGGCCGGCTACCAGAAGTTGCAGGCCAAGATACCTCTGAAGGAGTTGTCGAGCTACAGCATAGCCCTAAGCTCCATCACTGGCGGCCGCGCTTCGTTCACAACCAAGTTCGCAAGCTACGAGCTTGTGCCGGCCGACATCCAGCAACAGCTGATCAAGGAGCACGAAAGCGACGAGGAGTAATCCCACAAACGCATTGTTATATTAAGGGGCAGACCGAGGAAAAAGGTCTGCCCCTTTTTATTTACCTATTCCGCTAAGTGACGGTGAAAAAGAAACAAGTGGGTATGGTTTGCGGCTTATATTTTCACCGTCACTCAATAATTGGTTATCAGTAGATGTGTTACTTTCTTATCGTTACGGTTCATGATGCTCCATATTGACAGTTTGATTAAACTTCAGCGCAAAGTTATATAATCAAACTGAAAATTTAAAATTTTGTCGGATGCATTTGTTCCGCCTTTATCTTATCACAAAAACATTTGGACGTTACCTACGAAGCCGACATATAGTGTAAAGACCGCCATACCCAACGTTTTTCCGCTATGCTTCACGTGGGCCACTGAGTTCCAGCCTACTTGAAGCCAGGCATAGACTGCACATCCTACGGACTTTTCTTTTCGGCGAGGCGTTACCCACGTTTTTTAACTGGTAAGCCATAAATTATGGCAAAACGCAAGCACAAAACCTCCTTTATTGACAAAATGCAACCAAATACATCTTTATTATAGACAAAATCACACTTATATATTTTCATTATCGACAAATTGTATTACCTTTGCACGAACTATATGACATTATGATATAATGTAAGCCCTGCAATGAGCAATGTGTAAGGTGACAAGAGAGAATATAATAATCAACGAAAAGAAAAACAGGTACAGCATATGAATGTAAACATCAAAGATTTAACAGACAGCAGGGACACGGTAAACAAGTGGATGGAACGTTTCGGAGTGCGTTTCGGCGTATACAAGAAAGGTGTATTCAAGGAGCAACTCTTTCCGTTCGACTCTGTGCCGCGCATCATCAGCAAGACCGACTGGGACTATCTTGAGCGCGGACTGCAACAGAGGGTAAAAGCCCTCAACATGTTCCTTTGGGACATTTATCACGACAAACGCATCGTGAAGGACGGCATCGTGCCAGAAGAGTTTGTATACTCATCCAAAGGCTACATGCCCGAGTGTGAAGGCATCAGTCCGGAAGGCAAGGTGTATGCCCACATTGCAGGCATAGACCTTGTGGAGGGGAAGGACGACAAGTGGTATGTGCTCGAAGACAACCTGCGCATACCCTCGGGAGCCAGCTACCCCATGATAGCCAGAATGATAACGCGCAAGGTGTCGCCACGCACCTTCGCCAGCAACGCCGTGGCAGACAACCGCGACTATGCCGACCTGTTGCGCGACATGATGGACGACATGAACGCCGGACGGGGCATTGCCGTCATCCTCACGCCTGGACGCTACAACTCGGCTTTCTTCGAGCACTCTTACCTTGCAGAGAAGACGGGTGCCACACTGGCCTATCCTGGCGACCTCTTCGTGGAGGACGACAAGGTGTACTATGCAGGCATGTACAAGGAGAAGACACGAGTGGGGTGCATCTACCGCCGCGTAAGCGACGAGTACATTGACCCCATGATGTTCGAACCCTCTTCTCTGCTTGGCATACCCAATGTGATGCAGGCATACAAGGCCGGCAACGTGGCGCTCATCAATGGCATTGGCAACGGTGTGGCCGACGACAAGGGCATATACTACTTTGTGCCCAAGATGGTGAAATACTACCTCGACGAAGAACCCATCCTGCAGAATGCGCCTACTTATCTGCCTTATTTCAAGGAAGACTACGACTATGTGTTGCAGAACATACGCAAGCTCGTAATCAAGGACGTGAGCGAGGCGGGTGGATATGGCGTGGTATTCGGAAGCGACCTGAGCGACGACAAGCTGGAGGAGCTGAAACAGCTCATCATCAAGTTCCCCAGACGATGGATAGCACAAGAGGTGGTGGACTTCAAGAACCTCGAAATACTGGAAGACGGCAAGCTGGTTTGGCGCAAGGCCGACCTGAGAGCCTTCGTAGTGAGCGGACGCGACACCACACGGGTATGGAAGAGTGGACTGACACGCTTCTCGCGCAACCCCGACTCCTTTGTAGTAAACTCCTCGCAGGGTGGCGGATTCAAAGACACATGGGTGATGGAAGAGTGAAGAATGAAGAGTGAAGAATGAAGAGTGAAGAATCCGCTTGTAAGTGAAGAGTAAATAACAATTATATTATGGTAAAGAGCGACATTATTTCGGCCACCAAGGCCAACAGACTATACTGGTTGGGAAGATATGAGACGAGGGTTTACCTCACGCTTCACCAGCTGAACAAGTGCTACGACAAGATGATAGATGGCAAACCAGACGACTATCGCGCCTTCTGGGCAAGGCTCGACGCGCAGGGCAACTACCTCACGACGGAGGAGTTTACCCTTGGCATGCTCTATGACGAGAAAAACCCCAGCAGCGTATTCTCCGCACAGAAGTATGCCATGGACAACGCCATACTCCTGCGCGAGGACATCATGTCGGAAACGCTGAGCTATCTAGAAATGAGTGTGGCACTGATGAAAAAGTGCAAGGAACTGAGCGAGAAGAACCTCTCGCAGATGCAGAGCGTCATAGACTGGTCGCTCGCCTTCTGGGGCTCGGCAGAGCAGCGTGTGCAAAACCACCGTGCCCTGAGCATCATGATGATAGGACGCAATGTGGAGAACCTCGACATTCTCATTCGCTTCGACTATCCCTTTAGGCGCATAGCCCTCGCCTATGAGTCGATGAAACGCTATGCCGACGGCATGGAGGAAATACTTGACGACCACATCATGGCACAGCTCGACCAGCTCATCACCGAGGACAAGTTCTGCCTTGACGACACAAAATACAAAATCATCAAGTACATCAACCAGCTCGTAAGGGTATGAAGAGATACATCTACTGCTATCAGACAGCAGTCGGTTTCTCGGAACCAGTGACCAACCACTCTATACTGTTGCGGTGTCTGCCCATGGCATGCTCATACCTGAACGTGGAGGAAGAGCACCTCATAGTGTCACCTTCGCTGAATGTGAGGCGAGGCACTGACCAGTTGGGCAACCGCATCGTGTACGGCGGCAACCGTGAGCCACACGCCTCGCTGGTATACGTCAGCACTGGCATCGTGAACATGGCTGAATATGCAGTGGCCCCCGACACCGTACCCATATCCGTCTACCGCCAGCCTACACACCTCACTTCTCTCACCGAACAACAGGCCGAGGAACTGTGGCGACAGACGGAACTGCATTCGGCTCTCGACATCTGCCGCATGATACATGCCATCATGGCCTATACGCCGGGGTTTACAGGCATCGACACGCCGGCTTCGGAAGTGGCCACGCATCTCAAGGGGGTGTGCCAGGACTATGCCCACCTCATGATAAGCCTGTGCCGCAGCGTAGGTATGGCGGCAAGATACGTGTGCGGATTTATGGAAGGCGAAGGGGAGACCCACGCATGGGTGGAGGTGTTCGACGGATACACATGGACGGCTTTCGACCCCACTCATGGGCGCGCCATAGACTACGGCTACCTCAAACTGGCACATGGGCGCGACGCCGCCGACTGCCCTGTGAGCAGGGGCATCTATGCAGGAGGGGCGCTGCAACAGACGCAGATACACGTCATGCTGAAAGAGGTGTGACCAGACAACGCAACAACCACAAAGAAATACAGATATGATCAAGACAATCGTGTCGACCGAACTGCCCGTAAACGAGCGGTACATGGTCAAGAAAAACGTCATCAGCAATGGTGACGGCAAGAAGAGATTGTGCATCGTGACAGGCACGCACGGTGACGAACTGGAGGGGCAGATGATATGCTTCCTCATGGCAAAGCTACTCAAGGAAAAAAAAGAAATGCTCGACGGTACCGTGGAAATATACCCGGCTCTCAATCCGCTCGGCATTGACACCATACAGCGCGGCATACCCAACTTCGACCTCGACATGAACCGCATATTCCCAGGCGACGTGAACGGAACGATGGTGGAGCAGGCTGCCTACACCATCGTGGAAGACCTCAAGGGGGCAGACCTCGTCATGGACATACACTCCAGCAACCTCTATCTCAGGGAAACACCGCAGGTGCGCATCAACGTGCTCAACGAAGAGGAGCTTGTTCCCTTGGCACAGCAGCTGGGCGTGGAATTCATCTGGGTACACGATGCGGCTACCGTCTTGGAGGCTACGCTCGCACATTCGCTCAACTCTACCGGCACCAAGTGTCTCGTCGTGGAGATGGGCGTGGGGCAACGCGTCAACCACAAGATGTGCTTCCGCCTGTGCGAGGGCATACTGAACCTCATGCGCAGCATGGGCATGTGGAAGGGAGATGTGGACCAGGACAAACTTTCTGAACCCATGGTGTGCAAGGGCAACCGTGTGGCATTCCTCAACGCCGAGGCTTCGGGCATCTTCATCACCGAACGGCGCTCGGGCATGAATGTGAAGGCGGGAGAGGAGATAGGGCAGATAGTGGAACCTCTTACGGGCACCATACTGAGTAGGGTGGTGTCGCCTGTGAATGGTTTCCTCTTTACCATACGCGCTTACCCAATCGTGTACGAGGGGTCGCTCATGGCAAGAATTTTTGAGAGTGAAGAGTGTGTGGAGTGAAGAACGAAGAACGAAGAGTGAAGAATGAAGAACGAAGAGTGAAGAATCCGAATGAAGAAAGATACATTGTTTGAGATGAAGTCGCCCTACCGCGACGACTTCTGCATAGAGGGTTACCGCTTTGGCGGCGACGGCAAGACGGTAGCCATTGTGGGCGCCATGCGTGGCGACGAGATACAGCAGCAGTACATCTGTGCCAGGATGGTGAGTGTACTCAAGGAACTGGAACGTAAGGGCCGTATAACAGATGGGAAAGGCATTCTCGTCATACCTTCATGCAACCCCTTCTCCATGAACGTGAGCAAACGTTTCTGGGCCATGGACGGCACGGACATCAACCGCATGTTCCCCGGTTATGACAAGGGAGAGACCACGCAGCGCATTGCCGCAGCCCTCTTTGAGAAGATAAAGGACTACGAGTATGGCATGCAACTGGCCAGTTTCTACATGCCGGGCGACTTTGTGCCCCACGTGCGCATGCTCAAGACGGGATATGAGGACGTGGAGACGGCGTCCCACTTCGGACTGCCTTTTGTCACCATACGCAAGCCGCTGCCCTACGACACCACGCTGCTCAACTACAACTGGCAGATATGGGGATGTAAGGCTTTCTCGCTCTATGCAGGCCAGACCAACCATGTGGAGGATGCATCGAGCCTACAAACGATAGAGGCCATACTGCGCTTCCTGGCCAAGGAGGGTGTCATCACTTACCGCGACAAGAGCGTGGCCTACTCGTCGGTGGTTCTCGACGAGGCCGAACTGCACAATGTCACGGCACACAGGGCAGGCATTCTCAGTCGACTCGTGCCCGTAGGAGAACAGGTTAGGGAGGGACAACCATTAGCACGCATCATAGACCCCTATGAGGGTACGGTGATAGAAGAGGTGAAGGCCCCCGTGGCAGGCACTGTGTTCTTCGAGCACAACAAGCCGCTGGCTCTGGAACATGCCATCCTCTTCAGAATACTCAAAGAGGAAGAGGGACTATAAGCGACGGTAAAAAGCACAACGTGGTACGATTTGAACACATGTTTACCATGGCTCAAATCGTACCACGTTGTGCTTTTTACCGTCGCTTATGTAATGTTCTCACAAAAACATTTGGATGTTACAACCTAAAGTCTTAATTTCGTCACCAAAATGATGACGTATGGCAATAGACAAGGTTGCATATTGGAAAGAACTTGCAGATTACGACATTGATACAGCCGAAGTGATGTATAATGGCGGACGATGGTTATATGTCGGTTTCATGTGCCATCAAGTAATAGAGAAAACCATTAAATCTTATTGGAGTGCCATCAAGCCAGATGAAATACCTTTTATTCATAATCTCTTGAAATTGGCGCAAAGTTGTGGGTTGACTACTAAGATGTCACCTGACCAACTGAAGTTTATTGCAGGGTTGATGCCGATGAGCATCGAGGCAAGATACCCATCTTACAAAGACGAACTTTTCAAGAAACTGACTCCGGAATATTGCAGGACATTGATTGACAAGACTAAGGAACTGAAATTATGGATAGAGAATCTGCATTAATGAAAGCACGCTGCTACAAGGAAGCTATACTGCCATTGCTTTCCGAAGCCAAAGTGTATCTATATGGCTCTTGTTGCAGGAATGAAGCTCATAAAGACAGTGACATTGACGTGGCTGTCGTTATCCCGAAACTTCAGGGAGATTGGCTAGATACCAATTCTTCTCTTTGGCTTGCCACGCTCGGCATTGACACTTCCATTGAACCTGTGCTGATAGAAGAATGCAATCCCTCACCTCTATATGAAAACATTTTGCGTAATGGCATAGTGGTATAACCACTCACAACATCTGTGTGGATTTGCACTTTCGTCCCATACCTTCTTTTCCAATTCTTTTCCTCAAGTTGTCTCTACAATTCTCTTGCGGACACTCTGAAGTCGCAAAATCCGAATTTTAAGTGTGTATATTCTTGCAGACAACAACCGTTTTGAGTAACTTTGCGCCCGTTTTCGAAACTAACGAAAAGAACACTTAACGAACTAAACAAAAACGCACTGAAGCCATTATGGAAGACAGTAAAAGGCGCGAAAAGGAAAGGATAATAAGGCACAAGCTCGACTTGCTGATGCGCACAGGCAAGATATTGATTGAGAGCGCAGCCGACACAAGCAGGACACTGCGCAACCTAAAGCGCACGGCGGCATATCTCGGACTGCCCGAAAAGCACCTCCACATATACATCAGCTACAATATGCTGCAGGTGAACCTCAGCGACGAGGAGCACTCCTTCTGCAAATTCCAGCGTTGCGACAACCACGGCATCAACATGACTGCCATATCGGCGGTGAGCAAACTGTCGTGGCGCGCCATACGCGAGGACTACTCGCTGGAGCGATATGAGGAGGAACTGGAGAAGATACGCACCCGCAAGCGCAACTACACGCCGTGGCAGGTGGCAATAGGCGCAGGTTTCGCCTGCGGTGGCTTCTGCATTCAGTTCGGATGCGACTGGGTGGCGTTCTTCTACGCGTCGATAGCCGCCATACTCGGCTTCCGCTTCAGGGCTTGGCTCAATGCCCTTGGCTCCAATGGATATGTCAACATTGCGGCGGCGGCTTGCTTCTCCACCATACTGGCCTGGCTCTCCACGTTCATATCCACACCAGCCGCCGAGGCGGCAATGCCCAGTTGGCTCGTGCCACTGCTGCACACCGACACGCCGTGGCATCCGCTAATGGCCTGCGCCTTGTTCATCGTGCCGGGCGTGCCTATGATAAACTTTGTGGCCGACATGATAGAAAACCACATCAGCATGGGCATCAACCGAGCCGTAAACACATTCCTCATGGTGGCTGCAATGTCGTTTGGCATAGCCTTCGCCATCACCATCTGCGGAGTTGACAACTTCGCCAAGAACCTCAGTATGACGCCCCATAACAGCTACATAAGCTATTCAATAGCGGCTGCCATATCGGCCATGGGCTTCTCCATGATATTCAACATCGAGAAACGGCTGCTCTGGGTGGTGGCGATAGGCGGCATAATCGCCGTGTGTACGCGCAACTTCGTAAACCTGGGACCAAGCAACAACAACATCGGCCTTGACATGGGACTGACAATGGGTTCGCTCATCGGTTCGCTACTCGTCAGCATCCTATGGGTGAAGGGCACTCACGTGTTCCACACGCCGCACCACTGCCTCGCCATACCGAGCGTAATACCCATGGTGCCTGGCGTTCTGATGTACCGCTTCCTGTTTGCTTTGATACAGATGCATGGCATCGTGGGCGAAGTGACCGAGGCCGTACACAACGGTGTGAGGGCTTCCATCGTCACTATGTGCATCGCAATGGGCGTGGCCATACCTAATATATATGCCCGCAAATGGCTCATGCCCATGCGCAAGCAGAAGCTCGACAAACTGATAAAGGAACGCGAGGAACGCGGAATATTCAAGCCGTTCGACGAATAGCGGCGGTAGAAAAGGCTTTATTCAAGAAACAATCTTGGCTATATGGTGGGCATTGCGTCCTCGCCCACTATATAGCCAAGATGATAATCAACAAAACCGCCACAACGACAGTTGTGAACACTATGGGATGTCCTCCCCTATTTGCTCGTCTTGAAGTTATGGCAGCAAATAACAACCAACTCAATGACAAATACAGAAAGCCAAAACTTGTACATTGACGAATGATATGCAAGGCTTATAATCAAGCCAACAATGAAGACTGAAAAATACAGGTAAGAAGTCTTTTTCATTCTTGCAAGGCTTTCTGGTATCGACACCTTACGCTTGAATACGCCTATTATAAAGCCTATCAGCACAAAAAATCCTATTAGTACTAAGAACGACATCAAATACCAATATACATCAGAATGTCCCAGTATTGGTTCTAATGTAAACAACAGGCAAAACAAAAGCATAACCGTATCTGCCGTCAAAAAGATATTCTTCATATTTTATCTATTTTTGTGGGTTAGGTAAAGTGTCATCTATTTTATGTATGGCGCAAATATACAACAAAAAAAATCAATATACCGCCCTTTTAACTACAAATTGTTATCAGGGAACATTCCATTGTCACTTCCTATATTACACCGCAGACTGACACAACAACAAACAACTGTGCCAAAATGTCACCATGTGCGTTTTGGCACAGTTTTCGTATTCTACAGGGTGAGCGCTGCGGCAAAACAGCCTCAGCAAACATACAAGTATAATCATTTAAAGGCATAAAAGAACTATGAACATCAAACCATTAGCAGACAGAGTACTGATTCTCCCGGCACCAGCAGAGGAGAAGATTGGAGGCATTATCATTCCTGACACAGCCAAGGAAAAACCATTGCGCGGCAAAGTTGTAGCCACAGGCAAGGGTACAAAGGACGAGGAAATGGTGCTCAAAGAGGGCGACGAAGTTCTCTATGGCAAGTATTCTGGCACAGAACTGGAGTATGAGGGAACAAAATACCTGATGATGCGCCAAAGCGATGTGCTCGCAGTGATAGGATAAAAAAGAACAACTAAAGAATAGAAAGGCAACAAACCATGGCAAAAGAAATAAAGTATAACGTAGACGCACGCGAACTTCTGAAGAAGGGTGTTGACCAACTGGCCAACGCTGTAAAGGTGACACTCGGCCCGAAGGGACGCAACGTGATTATCGAGAAGAAGTTTGGCGCACCCCAGATAACAAAGGACGGCGTGACCGTGGCTAAGGAAGTGGAACTTGAGGACCACTTTGAGAACACTGGCGCACAGCTGGTGAAGAGCGTGGCAAGCAAGACAGGCGACGATGCAGGTGACGGAACAACTACCGCTACTATACTCGCACAGAGCATCGTGAACGTAGGTTTGAAGAACGTGACCGCCGGCGCCAACCCAATGGACTTGAAGCGCGGCATCGACAAGGCCGTGGCTGCTGTGGTGGAATACATCAAGAGCCACGCCGAGAAGGTTGAGGACAACTACGCAAAGATAGAGCAAGTGGCCACCGTTTCGGCCAACAACGACCCCGAAATAGGCAAGCTCATTGCCGACGCAATGAAGAAGGTGAGCAAGGACGGTGTCATTACTATCGAGGAAAGCAAGAGCCGCGACACATACATCAACGTGGTTGAGGGTATGCAGTTTGACCGTGGCTACCTCAGCGGATACTTCGTTACCGACGCCGACAAGATGGAGTGCGTGATGGAAAACCCATACATTCTTATCTACGACAAGAAGATTAGCAACATCAAGGACTTCCTCCCCATCCTGCAGCCCGCCGCAGAGAGTGGCCGCCCGATGCTCGTGATAGCAGAGGACGTTGACTCTGAGGCTCTAACAACGCTCGTTGTAAACCGTCTGCGTGGCGGCTTGAAGATTTGCGCTGTCAAGGCTCCTGGCTTCGGCGACCGCCGCAAGGCCATGCTTGAGGACATCGCCATACTGACAGGCGGCACTGTAATCAGCGAGGAGAAGGGTCTGAAGCTGGAGCAGGCTACGCTTGAGATGCTCGGAACGTGCGACAAGGTTACTGTAACCAAGGACAACACCACCATCGTCAACGGTGCCGGTGACAAGGATTGCATAGCCGACCGCAAGGCACAGATAAAGAACGAGATTGCCAACAGCACAAGCTCTTACGACAAGGAGAAGCTCCAGGAGCGTCTGGCAAAGATTTCAGGTGGCGTAGCCGTTCTGTATGTAGGTGCCAACAGCGAAGTTGAGATGAAGGAGAAGAAAGATCGCGTTGACGACGCACTGTGCGCCACACGCGCTGCCAACGAGGAAGGTGTTGTTGCCGGTGGTGGCACAACCTACATCCGCGCTCTCGACGAGCTTACCGACCTGAAGGGCGACTGCCCCGACGAGCAGACGGGTATCAACATCGTAAAGCGCGCCATCGAAGAGCCGCTTCGCCAGATTGTAGCCAACGCTGGTGGCGAGGGTGCAGTGGTAGTTCAGAAGGTGCGCGAAGGCAAAGGCGACTTCGGCTACAACGCCCGCACTGGAGAATATGAGGATATGCGCAAGGCTGGCGTGATAGATCCCGCCAAGGTTTCGCGCGTTGCCCTTGAGAATGCAGCGTCTATCGCAGGCATGTTCCTTACGACAGAATGTCTCATCGTGGACAAACCTGAGGAGAAGCCCGCTATGCCAATGGGCGGTGGCGCAGGCATGGGCGGCATGATGTAAGCCGCTTCAATGTAGAAACTCAAACGTTTCCAACTATAAAAGCGAATGAAAGCGCATGGCTTTTGCCATGCGCTTTTTCTTTTTTTGCCCGTCACAAAGGAAGACAACAACGGTGTCTGACATTGCAAAAAAAGGAACGGGGCGCACGTTTATTTGCCGGGCATGATGTTGAGTTTGTAGGACAGGCTGAGCATTACGTAGCGACCGATGCGGTCGGTGCGGCGGAAGTTCATCGAAGATGGATTGACGGTGTAACTGTAGTTGGCCACAGTGTTGAGCAAATCATAAGCGGAAAGTTTGGCGGTGAGCCGCTTTCCCTTGAGGAAGGAATAGCTCATGGTGGCGTTCCACACATAGTTGTTCTGGCTGGGAGCGGTGCCCAACGTAGTATTGGTGTAGTACCAACCAAAGGTAGTGCCCACAAAGACATTGACCACAGGGATGAAACCATTGACGGAGTAGGTCAAGTTGAGGTGGTGGGTACGGTAGTTGCTATGGCTGTTGTCGTCAAAACTGAAGGCACGGAGCGTGTAGCTTCCCGACAATCCCGTGGTCATCTTCTCGCTGCGATAGAATATGTCCCACCAACTGTTGAAGTTCGTTACGTGCCGGTCGGCCAGTTGAGATACGGCACGCTCACCCATCATCTCCATAGTTTGGGTGAATTCATAGCCCAGTTTGGAGGTAATGGAGTAAGAGAGCCGTTGCTTTTTGTCGATTGTTCCATAGAGACCCAAGCCAAACTCGCCATTCCAACTGTAGTCGCCATTCTGCGGCTGATATGTATAGGCACCTGTCGAACTGTCATAGCTGTAACCTGTAAGTATTGGGTTAGTCAGGTAGCCCAGCTCAGGAAGCACCGCTATGACAAGGCGGTTGTTGAAGAGCCTCACTTGGTAGCCGCCATTAAAAGTCCATTTCTGTCCAGACTTGAGGTCGGAATTGGCCAGAGTAGCGGCCAGCGGATTGGTGAAGTCAAAGGCAACGAGCGAGGTCATCTCGGGAAAAATGGTGCGGTGGGTGATAGTGGCGTTTAGTCTATGCTTCCAACGTTTCCATGCAAACTGCAGATTAATCTCGCCGTCAAGAAACGCCCTGGTGCGCGAAGCGCAGGTATCAGTTGTGGCACGTTGATAGTTAAGCTTCTCGTTGCGCACAATCAATGGCAAGTGTATCTGCATATAGGTGTAGGTACTGTCGGTATATCGGTTGTAGAAGAAGTTGACACCAGTCTGCGAGTTGCGGGTGAGCTTGTCCTGATACAAACTGTTGGCCGCAGAGCGCACTGCCAAAAGAGAGTCGGCTGTCGAGGGGATGACGCCCAAAGGCCAAAGGCCATCGCGCCAAGCCTCATAACCATCAAGCCGATAATAGTCGGAGACGGCATGGTCGAGCGACTGCTTATACTTTGTATAGAGGCGCAGGGTGAGGTTGTTGATAAAGTTGAAGAAATACTCGCCCCTGGCTTCGTAGTGGTAGCCCTTGGTGGGAGTCTTGGTGTAAATGTTGCGATAGTCGGCCTTTTGGTTGGGGTCGGAATAGTCAAGGCGGTAGTCGGAATAGTCCTTTTTGTTGCGTTGCTGGTAGCCGGCGTTCAGTTCAAACTCAAGGTTGTCGCCCCAAGGCAGCTTCTTGTTGAGCACAAAGCGTTGGTAGGCATTGAAGTGGTTGGCACTGGTAAGTTCGCTGTTGCGCGTATTGTTAAGGAGTGACTCGCTGATGCCTTTGGGTTGAATGATGGCGAAAACAGAGTCAAGAGCCTGTGAAGTCTCGCCATACTTGTCGGTGGGCTGACTGAGTGTGGCACTGCGCTGCGCAGTATTATCGCGAGTGTCGCCGATGTTCACCTCGGTGTATGAAGAGAACCACACGGGGAGTTGTAGTGTAAACTCGTTGTTAATGGACAGCTGGCGGTTGCGTGTGTCCACATGACTATCGGACAAAGAATAAGAATTGTTTCCCTGAAGAAACTGAGTCAGCAGGTTGCTTGTATTGTTCGTGTAGTCGTTCCAATAAGCAAGAGCGTTGAAAGTGTTCTTGAACATCGTTTCCTTTCCGTCCAAATAGACGTTGACACCAGCAGAGCGGTTGGTGGTCTTGCCTTCGGGAGCGTTTGCCACGCTCCAGTTTCCGTTGCTTTCCGGGTTGCGGGTCTCGTTGATATTGTTCACATTGGCAAATACAGTCACCTTGGCATGGTCGGAGAAACTGCTGGCAAACAGGCGGCCAAGATAGCGTTCGGACGATGCGCCTCCCACCTCGACGTTGCCCATATAGCCAGTGCGGTATTGCTTCTTCAAGTTAACGTCCATCACATACTCGCGCTGCTCAACGTCACGTCCCATATAGCGGCTCTTGTCTGTGGCCTTGTCATACACCTTGATGTTCTGGACGGTGAAATAAGGCAGATTGTCAAGCATAATCTTGTTGTTGCCCTTAAAGAAGTCCTTGCCGTTAAGAGTGAGGTAATCAATCTTACGACCGTTTACGGTGATGGTGCCGTCGTCCTTGAGATCCGCACCGGGCAACTGGCGCACCAAGGCGTCGAGCATGCTGCCGTCGGGCAACTTAAATGCCGCGGCATCATAGACAATGGTGTCGCCCCGATAGGCTATCTTCACGCGGGTGCCCTTGACAGTAACCTCGCGCAGCGTCTCCCCGTCATAGGCGGAGGTAACGGATGTGCGGCGCTTCATGTAATGCCAGGGCGCGTCGAAGTATTTGTTGCGGGCGACACTACGGACATTGAAGTTCACCCAAGTGTCCTCATAGTCGGGATGCTGGGCAAGGATGATAAACCTTTGAGGCTCTGCCGGGATGTTAAACTTATAGGCATAGTCGGGCTTGAGCGTTCTGACAGCTGTACCAAATACGGTAGTGGTATCAACCACAGTACTGTCTTCCCGCATCAAGGTTATCTTCACACCTTTCACGCCAACCTTTGTAAACGAGTCCTTCACGTGACCCCACAGGGCAATGGTGCGTTGTTCCCTTTTGTCTTTCTGAACTTTCGCCGGCAGGCTTTCATTCATTGCGCCGGCAAAAAGGGTCGATGTACTGGCCAAACAGAGAGCCAGAACAACAAGCATTGAGTTGAATAGTTGCTTCATTTGGTATAATTCGGTCGTGTAGTTTTTATAGATTTAGGTTGCACTTGGCCATCACCATGGCTTTCGTTTTGCATTGTCTCATGTCAAAGGTATGGTTAAATTTGGACAAAAAGACTATTTCTCCTTGTCTTTTACTTTTCTTTTGCATTTAGGTGGTGGGGGGGGTGAAGTTAACAGGCATTAACCAATGCAACACCACGAATATCTTCCATTGCGAGTTGCCATCGCAATATGGGGGAAGAACGCGGTGTCAGCAACACTTCAAAGCATATTATCACCCATATTTTGATTTTTATCCTAAAAAATGTGCTAAAAATATTTTGTAGCTATTCATTTAACGCTTATCTTTGCACCATCGAAGAAAAGAAAAGGATTAAACGTTCATCAATAGGAACAAAGGATGAAGGTTTTCTGCACGATATTTTTTTGATTTGTTTTAGTAGATTAGTTTTTAAGTAGTTTGTTTGAAAATGGCTGTCGCGACGACAGCCATTTTTTTTGTGTGGCTAAATGGCATAATGCCAACCGAAATAAGTTGCACGAGTTCTTTTTTTTATCTGTACGACTCTGCCCGTAGTGAAATGCTTCGTTGTGGGCAACGCGTCTCACTTCGCAACTGCCGCATTGCCGCTTGATGTGCAGTAAGACACCGCACCCACTATCATTGCAAACATTTAGCCATACATAATACACACAAAAGAGGTTGGCGCAGGACGCTGCCAACCTCAAACTTTGTGGATAAGGTACATCAACAATAGCGGATGAAACTTATCGGGGGCAAATATAAGAGTTTCGAATTGAAAATGCAAATGTTTTGGATAATTTTTCTTCTTCCACATGTTTTGTCGGCAAATATCCCTACCTTTGTGAAAGGCGGTTATACAAATCACTACCACAACCAACCACAGTAATCATGAAGACACACATATTGACAACCATACTCGCCATAGCTTTCGCCAGCTGCAGCAAGGAATACCTTATCGACGACACCGGCGGCAAGAGCACATCGACCAACTCCAAGAGCACGCCGACCGACTCCACAAGCACCGGGCAAGGCGACGACAACGACGGCAGCTGCATAACCGTGGCGGCAGCCCTTGAGAGGGAGTATGGCGAAGAGGTGTGCGTGGGTGGCTATATCGTGGCCTCGTGCAGCAAGAACATCAAGAACGCCGACTACACCTATCCATTTGAAGGCAGCACGGCGATAATCCTGGCCGACGACACTGTGGGCACCGACAGCATAAAGCCCTCGGCCATAATGCCAGTCTGCTTGACTGAATGGCCGCGACTGCGGAGCGCGCTCAACCTTGTGGACAACCCCGAACTGCACAACAAAAGGGTCACACTCAACGGCACTATATCGAAATACCTGTATCGGAAAGGACTAAAAAAACTGACCAACGCCATGGTGGATGATGAGTAGTCTTGCGTTTTTCACCACAAGGCGACCTTGCCGCCAATGCCCAAGTCGAGAGTGGCAGTGGTAATGCCCAATGCGCGGAACACACGGCTCATTGTGGAGAGTGTCGGTGAGCACCGTCCGTTCTCCAACTTACAAATCTGCGAGCGTTTCACACCGATTTTTTCTCCCAGCTCTTCCTGTGTGAGGTTGTGCTGGATGCGAGCCTTTTTTATGGCCTCACCAATTCTATAGGCATGCAAAGCCTCCTCCACTTCGTTGTCAAACTCATTCCTTTCAGCAGTTCCTTTTTTCCCTATGATTTCATCGGTTACCTCATCCAAGGAGTATAACTTCATATTTCCTACCTGTTTCATATTGATTTGACTTTAGTTTCAAAATATTGTTTCATTACAGTCTCTGCTTTTGCAATTTCTTTTTTTGGAGTCTTTTGTGTCTTTTTGATTATGCCGTGAGTCGCTACAATCAATGTTTCCTCATCAGTGTCCCAAAAAGCGAAGAGTCTATAAGCAATGCCGTTGTAGAGAGTCCTAAACTCCCAAATATTGGAATTCTCCAACTTCTTAAAGAGTTCCTTGTTTTTCTCTCCTTCAGCCACTCTCCAAATATTGTACAAGAGTTTCTTTTGCGCTTGTTTGGGTATGTCTTGAATGAATTGTTTGGCATCCTCTAAGAACACAAGTTGAAATGTAGCCATATCTTTATATCTGTTTTCGGCACAAAGTTAGCAAGTCGTTTCTAAAAAAGCAAACTTTCATTCATGAGAATCGCGCTACAATCAAAGGGTAGTTCTATAATATGTCAGACATACACACCCACATATAATAATGTATAAGCCACAGACTATGCCGGCACGCAATGGACATACGGCATGCAAAAGGCCATTTTCGTTTCAAACGGTAAAATAAAAGCCACAAAAGTTTGCATTTCAAAAGAAAAAGGCATACCTTTGCAAACATAACATTAACAAGAAAAGACATGAAGACGTTGACAAATGCATGGTGGTGGCGTAGCTCGAGATTGAAATAGTCGCGGGATACGAAGCTGTGCATATCAACATTAAGGATATTGAGAAAGGCTCGTCGTTACTGCGACGGGCCTTTTTTCGTTTAAACGCCTCGGCACGAAACTAACACGCCCCGACACGAGACGACAGAAGACAACGTTCGAGGCAAACGAAGACCCGACACGAAGCGACAAAACATCCAGGACGAAACAACTAAAGACAAGACGCGAAACGACCAGCGACCCGTCGCAAAACGACATCAAACACGCCCCGGTGGCGACACCAAAAAAGAAGAAAAAGGAGACAGACATATATGGGAAAGACATTCAAAGTTGACGAGAAAGGCTTCTACGGAGAGTTCGGCGGAGCCTACATACCCGAGATACTCTACGCCACGGTGGAGAATCTGAAGGAGCAATACCTAAAGATAATGGAGACCGAGGAGTTCCAGAAGGAATACATGGAACTGCTGCGCGACTACGTTGGCCGCCCCTCGCCGCTCTACTACGCCAAGCGCATGAGCGAGAAATACGGTTGCCAACTGTACTTGAAGCGCGAAGACCTGAACCACACCGGCGCCCACAAGATAAACAACACCATAGGCCAGATACTGCTGGCCAAGAAGATGGGCAAGCGGCGCATCATAGCCGAGACAGGAGCAGGGCAACACGGAGTGGCCACAGCCACCGTTTGCGCACTGATGGACATGCCTTGCGTGGTGTATCAAGGCGCGCTCGACGTGAAGCGACAGCACACCAACGTGGAGCGCATGCGTATGCTTGGCGCCGAGGTACGCCCCGTCACCACAGGCAACCAGACACTGAAAGACGCCACCAACGAGGCCATACGCGACTGGTGCTGCCATCCGCAGGACACATTCTACATAATAGGCTCCACCGTGGGTCCCCACCCCTACCCCGACATGGTGGCCCGGCTGCAAAGCATAATATCGAAGGAGATAAAGGAGCAGCTCACCGAGAAGATTGGCCGCGACTATCCCGACATACTGATGGCCTGCGTTGGCGGAGGGTCGAACGCCGCCGGAACGATATACCACGACATCGACGACGACCGAGTGAGGATAGTGCTGGCCGAGGCCGGCGGACTTGGTGCCGACAGCGGCCACACCGCCGCCACGATACATGCCGGACGACTGGGCATACTCCACGGTTCGCGCACGCTGGTGATGCAGACCCCCGACGGACAGATAATGGAGGCCGAGAGCATTTCGGCCGGACTCGACTATCCCGGAATTGGCCCCATGCACGCCAACCTGGCGCAGCAACACCGCGCCACGGTGCTCTCCATCAACGACGACGAGGCCGTCAAGGCCGCCTACGAGCTTACCCGCATGGAGGGAATAATACCCGCACTTGAGAGTGCCCACGCCATTGCCGCACTCGGCAAGATGAGCTTCAAGCCCGACGATGTCGTGGTGCTCACCGTGAGCGGACGCGGAGACAAGGACGTGGAAACCTATTTGTCGCACAAGGAAATGGCAGGAGAATATGGAAACTTTTAACTACACAACCCAAACGCGCACCACGCTGGCCGACCTTCACACTCCCGTGGGCGTGTATATGCGCCTGCGCGACATCCATCCGCAGAGTGCCCTCATGGAGTGCTGCGACTATCACGACGCCAACAGCAGCCGCTCGTTCATCTGCATCCACCCCCTGGCCTCGATAGCTGTCGCCCACGGTGTGGCCACGGCCACCTATCCCGACGGCAGCGTGGAGCGCAACGCCATCGACGCCCAACACAGTGTTGACAAGGCCATCAACGCCTTCTTGAAGCGCTTCCACGTGGAGGGCGACAAGGCCGAGGTGTGTGGCCTTTATGGTTTCACCTCGTTCAACGCCGTGCGCTACTTCGAGAACATAGCCGTGAAGGACACCACCATGGAGCGCAACGACGCACCCGACATATTATATATAATGTATAGGGACATCGTGGTGTTTGACCATTTCACCAACCGCATGACCATTGTCACCCTTGGCGACGCCAGTTGCATCGACGAGCTTGCCAAGCTGATGAACAAGGACAACGCCCACGCCTACCCCTTCCATGCCGTTGGCCAACCCACATCGACGCTCACCGACGAGGAGCACAAGGCCAACATCAGGCGCGGCATAAGCCACTGTCTCCGGGGCGACGTGTTCCAGATAGTGCTCTCGCGCCGCTTCGTGCAACGCTACGAGGGCGACGACTTCAAGCTCTACCGCACGCTGCGGTCGGTAAACCCCTCGCCCTATCTGTTCTACTTCGACTTCGGAGGCTTCCGCATATTCGGTTCGTCGCCCGAGACCCACTGCCGCATAGAGGGGCGCAAGGCTTACATCGACCCCATAGCCGGCACGACCAAGCGCACAGGCGACGCCGAGGCCGACCGCCGCGGGGCTGAATATCTGCGCAACGACCCCAAGGAAAACGCCGAGCACGTGATGCTCGTTGACCTGGCGCGCAACGACCTTAGCCGCAACTGCCACGGCGTTAAGGTGGAGTTCTACAAGGATTTGCAGTACTATTCCCACGTGATACACCTCGTGTCGCGCGTAAGCGGCACGCTCGACGACGATGCCGACCCCGTAAAGGCGTTCATCGACACATTCCCCGCCGGCACTCTTTCGGGCGCGCCCAAGGTGAGGGCGATGCAGCTGATAAGCCAGTATGAGCCACACAACCGCGGCGCCTACGGCGGCTGCATTGGTTTCATCGGACTGAACGGAGAACTCAACCAGGCCATAACCATACGCACCTTCGTGGCGCGCAACGGCGAACTGTGGTTTCAGGCTGGCGGCGGCATAGTGGCCAAGAGCAACGAGGACTATGAACTTCAGGAGGTGAACAACAAGCTTGGCGCTCTGCGACGGGCAATAACCATGGCGGAAACGTTCTAAATGAAGAACGAAGAACGAAGAATGAAGAATGAAGAATGAAGAATGAAGAATGAAGAGTGAAGAATTTAATTGCATAAGCCATTATTACTTTCATCTTCAACATTCATAAAAAAACACGGAGAACAAATGATTAAGATAGCGATAATAGACAACTACGACTCGTTCACCTACAACCTGGCGCACCTCGTGAAGGAGCTTGGGGCGGAGGTGACGGTGCTGCGCAACGACAAGTTCGACATTGCCGACCTTGAGCACTACGACAAACTGATACTGAGTCCAGGCCCTGGCATACCCAGTGAGGCCGGATTGCTCATGGACACCATAAAAGCCTATGCCGGCAAGAAGCCCATGCTCGGCGTGTGTCTTGGCCACCAGGCCATAGGCGAGGCGTTTGGCGCAAGCCTTACCAACCTGAGCGAGGTGTTCCACGGTGTGGCCACCGAGGGCGAGCAGTTGGCCAACGACCCCATATTCGCCGGTTTGCCACAGCGCATCACCATGGGACGCTACCACTCGTGGGTGGTTTCGCGCGACGCTTTGCCCGACTGTCTTGAGATAACCGCCCTAAGCGACGAGGGACAGATAATGGGATTGAGGCATAAAAATTTTGACATCCACGGCATACAGTTCCACCCCGAGAGTGTGCTCACGCCCGACGGGCGAACCATTGTGGACAACTTTCTGAAGCTGTAAGTCGCGGTTTTGCCGACGGCATCGTAATTCGTTGATACACAAATACTTCTCAGACACACAAAAAGAAGCGTCGGTTTGCGCATCGTAAATGGCATACTTAGCACTCGTAAATGGCATAGTTACGACCCGTAAATGGCATACTTAGCATGCGTAAATGGCATAGTTACGAAAGCCAAACCGCATAGTGGCTCTACAGAACCGCGCGCCGAGCACAAGAAAAGGCACAAAAACAATAATAAAAACTTTTACACTATGATACAGATGAAGGACATACTCAACCGCGTGCTCAACCATGAAGAGCTTAAGCGCGAGGAGACAAAAGACATACTTGTGGGCATCACGCACAACGAATATCCGCAAGAACAGATAACCGCACTGCTCACCGCACTGCAAATGCGCGGCATAACCGTTGACGAACTGCTGGGCTTCCGCGACGGCATACTGGAGACGGGAGTGCCAGTGCCGCTCGACTGCGACCGCTACATCGACGTGGTTGGCACCGGGGGCGACCGCAAAAACACGTTCAACATATCGACCACGGCGTGCTTCGTGATAGCCGGAGCGGGCTACAAGGTGGCAAAGCACGGCAACTACTCGGCCACAAGCACCAGCGGAGCGTCTAACGTGATAGTCAACCACGGTGTGAACTTCACCGACGACCTCGACCGTCTGAACCGCTCAATCAACGAGTGCGGCATCGTTTATCTGCACGCCCAACTGTTTGCCAAGGCAATGAAGTTTGTCGGCCCAATCCGCAAGGCTTTGCCGTTCCCCACGTGCTTCAATCTGCTTGGCCCCATCGTCAACCCGTCGAAGCCGCAATGCCAACTGCTCGGCGTGGCCAACCTCGACCAGATGCGCCTTTACAGCAATGTTTACCGCCGCATTGGCATCGACTACGCCATCGTGAACAGCATCGACGGATACGACGAGATTTCGCTCACCGGTCAGTTCAAGGTGACCACCAACGACTACGAGCGCGTGTTCAGTCCCCACGACATCGGCCTCAACACGGCAAAGCCCGAGGAGCTTGTGGCCGGAGCCACCGAGGAGGAGGCCAAGCAGATATTCGACAACGTGCTTGCAGGCACAGCCCTGCCGGCGCAGAAGGACATCGTCGTGGCCAACGCCGCCTTCGGCATACAGGTGCTCGAACGGGGCAAAAAACCTATAGAGGAGTGCATGGCCATCGCCCGCGAATCGCTCGACAGCGGCAAGGCTCTGGCCACATTCAAGAAGTTTGTGGAGCTGAACTCGTAACTAAGAATGCTGCGTAGTGGGCGACGTGTCTCACGTCGCAATTGGCATAAACCACAACAAACCATGGATTATTTTTTGTAATTTTGCGGCACAAAAACGTTTATTTATAGATTTTTCGCATGAAGAGAAGAACTATCATGGCGATGGCTGTGCTATCGGCCTCTGTGGCCAACGCCAACCGCTACACAGAGATGCAACCACTGAAGCTGACCGTAGACAGTATGCCGGCCGCCCTGTATGGCCAAAGCGCCGACCCCATGGCCGACCTTGCCGCCGACTTGCTCACCGCAAAGGCCAATGACGAAGCCGCTCCACTGACCGCCTACAGGCCGGAGATAGCCCCGCAAGCCACATCGACGACCACCGTGAAGCCCTACAAGGTGATGGACGACCTCACCTTCATCGGCGTGCCCGTCTTTGTAGCCGGCATAATAGCCAAGAGCGAGAAGGCGAGCTTCAGGCAAAACACCGAAGACAAGGCGCACAGCAACACCCGACTGCTCACCAACTTCCACACCGAGATAGACAACTACACGCAGTTTGCACCCGCAGTGCTCGCCGCCGGACTCAACTTCGCCGGTGTGGAGGGACGCAGCGACACGTGGCGCTTCCTGGCATCCACGGCCATGTCGTATGCCATCATGGCCGGTTTCGTCAACTCCATAAAGTACACCGCACAGGAGATGCGCCCCGACGGAAGCACGCGCAACTCGTGGCCGTCGGGCCACACCGCCACGGCCTTCGTCAGCGCATCGATACTGCACAAGGAGTATGGACTGACGCGAAGCCCACTCTACTCTGTGGCAGGCTATGCCATGGCCACCGCCACGGGCATAATGCGCGTGCTCAACAACCGCCACTGGGTGAGCGACGTGCTTAGCGGTGCCGGCATCGGCATCATGTCGACCGAGCTGGCCTACGCCTTGAGCGACGTAATCTTCAAGGGCAACCACCTGAAGCGAAACGACCTTAGCAGTACGGCCAGCATAATCGACAACCCCTCGTTCTTCAGCGTGTCGATGGGCATCGGCCTTGGCAGCCGCAACTTGTCGTTCTCAGCGCGAGACTTCGACATGACTGAATACACGGCGGACGGAGAAGACATTACTGGCGACATACAGCTGAAGTTCGGCGCGGCCACGGTGGTAGGTGTCGAGGGTGCATACTTCTTCAACAAATACATTGGCGTGGGCGGACGAATGAAGGTGAGAAGCACTCCTATAAAGGGGTGGAGCAACATGACCTCGAAGCAAAGGGACAAGATTACCACCATGTACAATGTGTACTCAAGCTCCAGCGCTAAAATGGACTGGTGGATACCCGTACACGACCTGACCATAGAGTCCGACCACATAACGGAGTTCTCGGCCAACGCCGGTCTGTACTTCAACCTACCGTTGTCAAGCCGACTGGCCTTGGGCAGCAAACTGCTCATAGGCCGGAGCGTGATACAAGACCTCGACGTTGACGCCCACTTCTCTGGAAATACACTCATACCGACATACCCAATCGTCGATGGAGAGATAAAGCCCACCGCTGTCAAGGGCGACGCCTACGACATAACATGGGACTACATGACCGTGAGCGGCAACAACACCATGACCTACGGCACTGGCCTGTCGCTGACATACGCCTACAAGTCGAACTTCTCATGGAAACTGTTTGTTGACTACGACTTCACGCGCAAGCACTACACCATGAGCATCAACGAGTCGGAGTATCTGCGGGTGGCCTTCCCCCAAGAGTACGAAAGAAACTGCGACTACCTCGATGGAGGCGACTTCAACAGCAACGGCACAAACCTGTCGTCAACCATCAAGAAAACAATGAACAACTTTGTCATCGGCGGCGCGTTCTGCGTGTCGTTCTAATGCAAAGAACATAGGCTGTCCAATTTGATGTACCTATTGTGGAAGGTGTGCAAGTAGTGGGCGACGTGTCTCACGTCGCAACTGCCGCATTGTCGCTTGGTGTGCGGTGAGACACCGCACCCACTACAAAGGGGACAACAAATTGGACACCCTACAAAGAACAATAATCAACAAAGACTAACGAAAGGACTGACGATGAAAGACGTTCTCGACGAGATAGTGGCGTGGAAGCGCATTGAGGTGGAGAGGGCAAAAAGCCTTGTAGCCGAAAGGGAAATCCACGCAAAGGTAGAGCAAATGCTGGGCGGCGAGGTGCCGTCGATGGCCAACGCCATAAGGCAGTCGGCCACGGGCATCATTGCCGAGTTTAAGCGCAAGTCGCCCTCAAAGGGATGGATAAAGGAGGACGGGCGCGCCGACGCCATCCCCCTCAGTTACCAAAGCAACGGGGCGGCGGCCATAAGCATACTCACCGACGAGAAGTATTTCGGCGGCAACGACGAGTTCATCGCCACGGCTCGCCAGAGCGGAGTGGCCATCCCGATACTCTACAAGAACTTCGTAATCGACGAGTACCAGCTGTTTCAGGCGCGGCTTTGCGGAGCGTCGGCGGTGCTGCTGATAGCCGCCTGCCTCACCAAGAATGAATATCGCCAACTGCTGCACACGGCTCACGAGCTGCAATTGGAGGTATTGCTCGAAACTCACAGCACGCCCGAAGTGGAGTATGCCGACCACGAGCCTGACCTCTGCGGGGTGAACAACCGCAACCTCGGCACATTCATCACCGACGTTGGCAACTCCATGCGCCTGGCGGCAATGCTTCCGCAGGGCATCGTGAGGGTGAGCGAGAGTGGCATATCCAATCCGCAGACTATATGCAACCTGAAAAAGGCCGGATATGACGGGTTCCTCATTGGCGAGAACTTCATGAAGACCGACAACCCCGGACAGGCTCTTGACGGCTTCATACGTGAGATAGGACTGTGCCAATAGGGCGTCACTATACATTATATAATATATAGGCATAGACTTAACGACTCAAAGAACAATGATAATAAAAGTGTGTGGCATGAGGGATGGCGGCAACATAAGCGAAGCCATCGAAGCCGGAGCCGACTGGATAGGCATGATTTTCTGGCCAAAGTCGCCACGGTATGTGCCGATGCAGTCGTCGCTGACTGGCACTCTGCCCGACTCGGCCATCGAAGGCAACGTGCCGCAAGAGGGCACGACCGCTGAAGGCACAAAGAAGGCGAAGCGCGTTGGCGTGTTTGTCAACGACTCGGCACAAAACATAATAACGCGCGTGGTCAACTTCAAACTCGACCTCGTGCAGCTGCACGGCGACGAGAGCGCAACGTTCATACGCAACGTGCGCGCCACGCTGGCTGGTGGCATCTGCCCCGACATCAAGATAATCAAGGCCATAAGCGTGGCGTCGGCAGCCGACTTCGACAAGTGTGCCCAGTATGAGGGCGTGGCCGACTACCTGCTGTTCGACACCAAGTGTGCCGACAGGGGCGGTTCGGGCAAGCACTTCGACTGGTCGCTGCTGGACAACTACCATGGCAGCACGCCCTTCCTGCTGAGCGGAGGCATCGACATCGACGACGCCGACACGCTGAAGAGCCTCAACCTGCCCATGATGGCCGGCGTAGACATCAACTCGCGCTTCGAGACTGAGCCGGGAGTGAAGGACATTAACAAGGTAAAGACATTCATAAACAAACTGAGGTGACGAATATGAACAAGATAAACAAACTTTTCGAGCAGAGCAAAGACCGCAAACTGCTCTCGCTCTACTTCTGTGCAGGATGCCCCACACTGGAAGGCACAGCCGACGTGATAAAGACTTTGGAACGCCGGGGCATCGACATGATTGAGGTGGGCATACCATTCAGCGACCCCATGGCCGACGGACCCGTCATACAGGACGCAGCCACGAAGGCACTGAGAAACGGCATGACGCTGAAGAAGCTGTTTGCGCAGCTGAAGGAGATAAAGGACGAGGTGGGCATACCATTGGTGCTGATGGGCTATCTCAACCCCATCATGCAGTATGGCATTGAGGATTTCTGCCGCAGCTGCAGCGAATGTGGCGTGGCCGGGGCCATCATTCCCGACCTGCCCTTCAACGACTACATCACCACCATAAAGCCTGTGGCCGACCGCTACGACCTGCGCGTGATAATGCTGATAACGCCCGAGACGAGCGAAGAGCGCATACGCTTCATCGACGACCACACCGACGGCTTCATCTACATGGTGTCGTCGGCAGCCACGACTGGCGCGCAAAAGAGTTTTGACGAGGCCAAGCAGGAATACTTCCAGCGCATAAACGCCATGAATCTGCACAACCCGCGCATGATTGGCTTCGGCATATCCAACAAGCAGACGCTCGAAACGTCGCAGCAAAACGCCGCCGGAGCCATCATAGGCAGCAAGTTCGTCACGCTGCTCAACGAGAGCGCCAATGCCGACGAGGCCATCGACAAGCTGTTTGCGGCGTTGGAGCAATAGCAAGAAACGACAGCGTTGGGACAACGCATAAGCAATTTAGGCAGTCCAATTTGATGTACCTATTGTGGAAGGTCGGCAAGTAGTGGGCGACGTGTCTCACGTCGCCCACTGCCGCATTGCCGCTTGGTGTGCGGTGGGACACCGCACCCACTACAAATGGAACAACAAATTGGACCCCATACTTGCAATTATGGATGAAAAGCACTTGCGCAAAGCAAATCATATAGCATGAAGTGCTAGTAGTCTGTAAAGTCTAAAAGTTGAGTATAACATCCTTCATCCTTATTGATTATCAAACGTTTGCAGAATGTTCAAAATACACTTTTAGTCTTTACAGACCACTAGGCATAGCCTCGAAGAGGCTGCATCTCAGTAACCCCATGTGCAGCGTAGCGGAACGTGGGGAGTTTGTAAGCTTTGCGCCATATATCGGCTTCGAAGATGCCGCACAGAAGTGGAACATATATAATATTATGGCGAAGAAAGCCATTTCCATTCTTGTACGGCATCTTCGAAGCCGATGTTTTCATCCACCTACACACAACCCCATGTTCCGCTACGCTGCACATGGGGTTACTGAGATGCGGCCTCTTCGAGGCCAACAGCACCCAATTTAATTTGATTTGTCATTGTCAAATCACAATCATGCACAAAGCAAAAGCAAATCCACACCGTTTTACAGACGAAAATATGGATGAAACGGGTGGAAAAGTATGCTTTTAACATTCATCAACCACCAAAGGAAAACAATAAAAGTTTAACCTTTAACATTGTTTAGCGTTCTGGGGGGTGGGTAAACCCCAAAATGACTATCTTTGCGCCCACTAACTACAACAGAGATGCAAAACGACTAAAATTGCAATCTTTACCAACTAACTAACGACCGGACCAACATAGAGGGTAGTAAAGAAAAGCAATTCATTGCGCAAACGACCAATATAGGAAACTGATTTTTTGACGCAAGTTTTTGCTTAGGCTGGCATTTAATGAGATGTGGAAACCTGTTTTAACAATAACAAATATGAAATCAACAGCTAAATTTGCAGCATTTGGATTTGCTGCAGTATTGCTCGCATCGTGTAGCGACAATACAAGCAATGAAAGTGGATCTCCCATTGCCGACAACGTTGTAACCGAGGGGTTGTCTTTCTCTAACGACGCCGCTGCACTGGCATCGCGCGTACATTCTTACAAAGGCGCACTCACCAAGGCTGCAGGCACACGTGCCGCCGCCGACCCCAACGTGTTTGCCGGCGTACTCTCCATGCCAACCATCCCCGATGTTGCTCCCGCCAATCTGGTTGAAGTGCTGAAAGGCATTGACCTGGACGGCTCGCAATATAGCGGAAAGGCTTTCAACATAACAGGCAAGAACACTGTTGACTGCTCAGGCAAGACCATCAAGAACAGCACCATATACATTGACGGCGGCTCCACTCTCGTTTACGACAAGAGCGAGGGCAACAACACCTTCTATGTGAAGAAGGGCGCAACGCTGAAGTTCGCAGGCAACGGCGAGATGCTTGCCTCTACCGACAAGATTGTTTGCCAGGAAGGCACTGTGGAATGCACAGGCACCAACGTCGTTGTCAACGGTGAATTCTACGCCGACCTCAAGGTGACGCAGAAGGACGGCACCGTAAACATACAGGGCTTCGGAGCCAACTCTACATACGGACAGAAAGACGCTAAGGGCAACGAGGTGGTCACTCCTACGCAGAACATCACATTCAACAACAAGACATACATCGACGGTTATGTGCGCGCCATCGACCTCACCATCGGCGAGAACGCTGTGGCCTACATCAACCAGAACATCATGTACACCACCACAGTCAATGTGAACGGTGCGCTCCATGCCGACAAATACTTCAAGACCGGCACTCTGAACATCAAGGGACAGATGAGTTCCGACTGGGCAGTAAGGGCTGGAAGCCTGAAGATGGCTGACGGCTCGAAACTGACCGCCGACTACGTGCGCGCCACCGACGCCACGCTCGCAGGCAACTGCACACTGACCATAAGCGACAAGGGCGTGCTCACATTCGACAAACTGACCACCGACAATGCCAGCCAGCAGATTGTGCTTAGCGGCAACGACGCCGTGGCAGTAATCAAGGCCGACGAGTTCCACAACAACGGCGACGAGACAATACAGGCCCTTGCCACTCCCGGCGACAACTCCACGTTCTTGATTCAGTTCACCAAGAGCTTCAACGGCACAACGGAGATGCCTTCGTTTGAGGACCTCGACTTCACCGCATCCTACCTTGACTACGACAAGGCCACCAACGGCGAGGAAGTGAAGGAAATACAGGAGAGCGACCCGAACGGCAAGTGGGGCGTATACCAGTGGACTGGCAACGCCGCCAACCTGAAGTCTACTCCCAAGCTCGACATCGTGGCAGCCATCGACGCCAACGACGGTCAGTCGGCCACATGCATCAAGCCGGTTGACGGCAAGCTCTACGTGTCGTACCACACCAACGGCAGCACCTTTGGCGGCAACCTCGAACTGGCTACCGTGAGCGGCAAGACAATAAAGATTGAACAGTCAATCAAGGACACTGAAAACAGTCTTGACTACAACCACCTCGCCGTGGACGGCAGCAAGCTCTACTTGGGTGGTTCGTCGAAGAAGAACGGCGGCCTGGTGGCCACTGTGGCTCTCGACGCCGACGGACGCTTCGTCACCTCTACTCCCGTGGAAGTGGCCTATGTTGACAAGGATGCCGCAAAGCACAGCGGATATGACGTGAACTGTGTGGTTCCATTCGGCAACAAGGTGATTGCAGCCAGCACAAGGGGCTACGAGATATTCGACGCTGCTTTCGCCACCCACTACTATCTGCCGACAGCCGGAAAGGCCAAGCATCTGGCCGTGGCCAACAGCAACATCTACGGACTGAACTTCACGTCAAGCGACAACAAGGCCGCACAGATTCAGAAGTTTGACAACGCCGCTCTCGAAAACGGCACGAGCTTCAACGTGGGCGAACTGGCTCCCGACTTGGCTAAGAACGTCATCGCTGTTGACGGCACCGACGTGTATGTATGCCGCGGACAGAACGGAGTCACCGTTTTCAACGCCGATGGCAGCCAGAAGTGGCAGTGGGACGTGCCCACAATGAAGAACCCCGAGAACCGCGACAAGCTCGGCTTGGCCAAGGGCTACGCCAACGGACTGGCTGTTGACGGCAAGTATGTGTATGTGGCTTGTGGTGGCTACGGTCTCGTGGTGCTCGACAAGGCCACTGGCAAGGAAATATGCCACCGTCAGTCGCAGACTGGCAAGTCGGCCAACTATGTGGCTGTGGGCAACGACGGCAACATCTACGTGGCTTACGGACAGAGCCGCATACAAGTGTTTAAGGTTACAGCAACACAAAAATAACATATACCTTAAATTACTCTTCTCCCATCGGCACGCATTGGCGTCCCGATGGGAGATATATTCAAGTGGGTTACAGAAATTTGTCTATTAACAAACTACTATACGACCCACAACAAACAAGGTTCTAACGCCCATTACTTATGAAAACTATCAACACAAGACTCATAACATTTGGAGTCGCCTCGATGTTGCTTGCCGCCTGTAGCGACAATGCGACCGACTCGGCACAAGACCCCACAACGCCAGCGGCTGGCGTGGGAGCGGAAGTGGTTTCCATCACCGACGCACAGCAACTGGCCAAGCGCGTGCTCAACTTCAAGACTGTGGCTACAAGGGTGGCCGGCGCGACCTCGTCCGACCTTGGCGACGCTTACAGCATGCCCGAAAAGCCGTCGGTGCCAAGCGACGCGATAGAGATAAAGGCTGGCGGAACGGCACAATTGCCTTGGAACGTAGACAAAAGTGCTGTCTATATAATAAAGAAAGGCACAAAGATTACAAGTGGACTGAACCTAAACGGTGCCACGCTAATTGTCGAGGGAGAACTTGACGCCACTGGCTGCTGGGGAAACGGATATTGGGACGGCAGCAAAACAGCGAAGGCAAAGTTGTATATCCTTGGCGGAAAGGTGAACTTCAACTTCAGCAACGGTGATGGCAACCTTACCAACACCAGTGGACTCGCCATCTACAACTATGGCGGCACAGTAACAACCAGCAACACAAGTTCTACTTTATATATAGCGTCGTCAGACGCTTTCTACACAGACACCGACTTGGACTTGGGCGAAAAGACGCTGAAAGTTCAAGGCATCTTCTATGCCGGCGGCAAGGTTACAGCCGCAGGATTTACGCCTGAGAAAGGTGGCGTGACAAACATACAAGGCGGATTTGCCGGACTTGAGGACAAGGACATCTCAATCGAGGGCACTGTCAACATCAACGGAACACTGAAGGTGAAGAACCTCACCATCACTGGCGACGACGGCAAGCTCTATCTCTGCGCCGCCGATGTGCAGGAGAAGTTCTTCCTTAACGCCAACAACGCAGAGTCGCACATCAGTTATATCAAGGCAAAGATAGTGGAGCAGGGCGCTACCAGCAAGATTTATCTTGTTGACAACAGCGTGATTGAGTGCGACGAGTTCATCAACACCAGAAACGCCCAAAACAGTGCCAACGTGACGCTTGTGGGCGACAAGGCCAAGGCCGTCGTCAAGGCCGGACGCATCCAGTTTAATGGCAGCAAGGGCGGCGACAACGTGTTCAACTGCTACCTCTTCAACTCCACTGGCGATGGCAGTCAGATACTGCTTGACTGCCCACGCTACGACTATTACGGAGACAACACAGGGCAGAACATGTCGTTCAGCGACGTCACTTGGCATGGCGGAGTAGATAATGGCGTGGACGCGTTCAGCAATAAAAAGTTGGTATTGAAACCGGCAGAGTGCGGTTACACCATTGATCCTGACGACGACCCGACTCCAAATCCCGACCCTATTGTTCCCGACAAGATACTCGACCCCATAGGCAACTTGGACTACGACCACGACCACAACATATCGGCCACTTGCATCCAGCCATACAACGGTAAGCTGTATATGTCCTACCACACTCGCGGCACGGGCCACGGAGCTTGCATCGAGGTGTTTGAGACCGACGCAAAGAAGCAAACCAAGCTGTTGCAATATCTGCAAGACAAGGAGCAGAACCTCGACTTCAACCACTTGATGGTTGACGGCAAGCCATCAACTCCACAACTCTATGTCGTGGGCAACTCGTTTAAGAAGGGTGCCATCCTCGCACGCATCGACATCAACAACAGCGGTCTGCTCAACACCGACGTGAAGGAGATAGACGAGAACACCGCCATAATGCCTCTCACCGTGGTGGCACTCGACAAGAACGCCACGAAGAAAGACCCGAACGACGAGAACTGCATTGTGCGCGACGGCGACAAGTTGCTCGTGATGAGCACCCGCGGCTATGAGGTGTATGACACCGACCTCAACCTGCTCGGCAGCAAAAAGACTGCCGGCAAGGCAAAGCACATAGCCATCAACGGCACCGACATGGCCACACTGTATTACGACGGTCCTGTTGCCGACACGATACAGGCCAACGGCGTGGTTGAGGAGTTCGCCACTGGCGACGACATACTCACCGCCACTCCGGCCAAGACCTTCGCCGTGGGACGCATAGCCCCCAACAACGGCAAGAACACCATCGCCATCGACGGCAACAACATCTATGTGTGCCGTGGAGCTGAAGGCCTGAGCTGCTTCGACAAGGCCACTGGCACGGAGAAGTGGACGTGGACCGCTCCGCTGACCTCGGAGACGAAGGTGGTGCAGGGCGACGCCAACGGCGTGACCTTCGACAACGACTACATCTATCTGGCATGTGGCGGCTATGGCGTGGTGGTGCTCGACAAGAGTACCATGGTCAACGGCAAACCGAAGGTGGTGGCCAAGAAGCGCGCCGACGGCGGCAAGTCGGCCAACTACGTAACCCTCTACAACGGATATGTGTATGTGGCATACGGAAGAAACCGATTGCAGATATTCCAGTTGAAAGACAATCCCGCAAAGGTGAAATACTAAATCCGACAAACAAGAGAATGCAGCCGTAGGTTGCGGCTGCATTCCTCTTGCCTGTATGGTGGTTGTCTGCATGACCACCTTTACCGTCTATATCCATGACCAGCACTGTTCGGCTTACAAAGTTTCTGACTGCACTTCTGTCGCTCTTGTCTATGGCAAGCGCAGGGCATTGCCTTGCCCAAACCGACAAGCAGGCATTCAGTCCCAAGATGCTGGTGTATGAGAACCTGAAAAACGAGGACGTGCTGCGACTCTTCCAGGCGCGCTTCACACAACTCGACACACTATTGAAGCACCAGGTGACAGTGACGTCGCCCACGGTGCAGACGGGCTACATTGCCCACGGCACGGCGGAACACACCGACTCGCTATACAGAGCCAAGACCGCCCACGAGACACTCGCCCTGGACCGACGCACGGGACTCGAGATAACAGGACAGGCATACGCCCGCCCCGACGAGGCCATGAAGAACGTTGACGAAGAAGACAACGTGTCGATATACAAGGCGAAAGCACAAGCCGAACTCGGCTGGAACATCATCAACAGCCGGTTTTACCAAGGCAAGAAAAAGAAAGAGAGAATAACGCTCGCCAACGAACTGGCGCGCCTGCAACAGAAGAAGCGTCTGTCGGCAGACAGCTACGACAAGGCCAGCGAAGAGATAACGGAGAGATACAACAGGTATATCGGCGTAACCATAGCCCACCGCCTGCAGAACCTCGACATCATGAACACGGCCTACCAGTATATGCTGGAGAAAGACCGCATAAGCAGCGACAAGATGCTCAAGGTGATGAACGACAAGATGGAGGCGGAATACGACCTATCCATACTCTGCGCGTCAAAGGACATCGACAACCAGCCCATCTACAGGATTGTCCCCACAAGGATCGACGTGGACACAACGGCTCTTTGGCAGTATGTGGCGATGGAGAGCATGGACACGCGCATAAGCGACGTGAAGGAGCGCATGGCCGACAACGACAGCAAACTAACCAACTATCTCGCCACCACGCGACTGACGCCCTTTGTCAGGTGGTCGTCATATTGGACAAGCAACAACCGCCTGAGCAACAACGCCGACGTGGGCGTGAGGTTCACCCTACCCCTCTACGACGAGAGCGGACGCAAGAAGAAGGCTCTCGCCACGGAAAAGGAGATAATACGCAACGACAGAACCTCTGACGTGGCCACGCTCAAGATGGAGTGCGGCAACCTCGTCAAGAAGGTTGACAACATAAACCGCGCCATAGCCACCGAGGCTTTCCACATCGAGCAGATGAACAAGTATGTGGCCATGCGCCGCCATGCCTACCAAAACCAGACTGACGGCTACAACTATCTGGCGAGGATGGAGGAATACACGGGACTGCTGGAAAGCATGGAACGGCTCTACAAGCTGATGCAGAACAGGGCACTCACCGTAATCGCCATCCAAAAGGCCGCCGGACTGGGCAGCAACACTAAAGGCATATTCGTGGAGACAAATCTATGAACGAGTTTCAACATAACAACAAGCCGCAGGAACAGGAAGCCGCCGATTTGCTGAAATCGCAGAACAAGCGACTGGCGAGGCAGCAGACTGTCTACGCCGTGCTCTTCTTCATCGTGATTGTCGTGTTGGCCATTTACGTGTTCAACAGGACGGTGTATGCCACCTACGACGGCTACATCACCCTGGACGACAACAAACTGAGAGCCTGCGACGACTTGCTGATACTGGAAATGTACAAGGACGTGGGCGAGTCGGTAAAGGAGGGCGACACGCTCTATTCATACGTGCTGCTGAGCAACATTCTCGGCCAGTATGACTTCAACACACTGCCCACCGTGGTGCGAGAGTCGCACGACATGGAACTGCAGGCCAAACTGGCTCGGGAGGAGATACCCGTGCTGCGCACAAAGCTGGCCGAACTGCGCAAGCAACAACGTGGAGAGTCGTCGGACATATACTATGGCTTGACCGACAACACACGCCGGAACCAGCTGGCCGCACAAATAGCCGAGACCGAGGAGGAGCTGCGCAAACAGACCAACAAGGTGACCATATACGCCAACATGAAGAACAGCACATGGGCATACATGGCCAACCGCAACGGGCACGGCCTCGGCAAGATTCCACGTAAGGCCCTGAACCAGTTTCGCAACTCAGGCGCCATTCACTATTGCATCACGCCAAAGGATGCCTTCGTCACAGACATCAACGTGACTGAGCGTGCCATCGTGTTCAAGCAGGAGCAGATAATGGCCATACAGCACAAGGACTACGAGTCGTGCCACCTGGGAGTAATTGCCTATGTGCCGAGCGACAAGGTGAAGTTTCTGGAAAGCCCTGCTGACGCTGACATCATAATCAATTCTGATGTCGTCGTCAAGGCCAAGCTGTCAAAGGTCGGACTACGTGTGGAAGAGATTCCCAAATATCTGCAAGGCAACTTCATGCACGACGCCAACGCAGTGGTGGGCTACTTCACATTCAACCCATACCAGCATGTGCCGGAGTGGGCAATGACCAACAACCTGCCGGTGCGCATACGCATCAACAAACTGAAGGCCATGGCTGAGCCACGGCCACTGCCGGAATACGTCATCCCCGACGAGAAAGGCAACACACGCCCTGTCCAGCCGCCATACATGGACAGAAACGGAAAGCGAACGAAGAACAAAGGAAACAAATGATAGGACTAAAAACGACGAAGCGAGGCGACAAAGTGCTCGTCATCGACACTTACATCGACGTGGACAGCTGCATCGACATACAGGAGAACTTCTTCGACTGTGTGATGATAAAGGCGCACACCGAGCAGACTCTGTCTACCATACTCTATGGGGTAAGCCCTATCCTTTCTACGAAGTGCAGCTACAAACCCATATTCGCCACAAAGACACTCGACGACAAGCCGTACATCATCGACGACCTCATCGACGCATACACCAACGACTACGACTCGGAGAAGGTGTACGACATAATAGACAACGTGAAGCGTGCCTGTCTGCACTACAACATCAAGAGGGAGATAGCCCGACCTACCACTCCCAACCATTTGTTCTCAAACATCTGCCGCTACCTGCTCTCGCGCAACAAGCGTATCATATCGCACGAACTGCTGGAGAAGTCGTCAACGGGCTTCATCAACCCCATCTTCGAACACTACCATTCACTGGGCTTGTTCCACCTGAGCGAGATGTTCATGTTCAAGGAGACCATGCTGGAATACGGTGCTTTCCACATCCACAGGTTCCATCTGAAGCAACACCTCTGCCCCCACTGCAACCATAGCCACCTTATATATATAGAGTGCTGCCCGCAATGCGGCAAGAGCGACCTCACTCTGCAGAACATCATACACCACTTCAGCTGCGCCAACGTGTCGCCAGAGTCGTCTTACAACGTGGGCGGAATGCTAATCTGCCCCAAGTGCCACAAGATGCTGCGCCACATAGGCGTTGACTACGACCGCCCGGCGGTAATCTACTCGTGCAACACCTGCGGCAACTCGTTCACCACGCCAGTGACCAAAGCCGTGTGCGCATACTGCGAGGAGACATCGGACGTAAGCAAACTGATACCGCACGATGTGGTGGACCTTGAGATAACGGAGGAAGGCATAAGAGCGCTCACCGAGGGAAGCGTGATATTCTCCAACTTCACCAACTACTACGACAACTTCATGGAGTATCAGATACTGCTCCGACGAATACGCCGCCAATTGATAGAGAACAACCTCAACAAGGAATACACCGTGCTCATAGGCAAGGTGTGGATACTTGACAAGGAGCGCAAGACGACAAAGATAAAGGACAGCATACAGGCTGACCTCTGCAAGGCGTTCTTCACCCACAAGGTGTCATACAGCAACAATATATTCTACGTGGCCAGCTCCATCTTTCAGGAGGGGGCCGACAAACAGGCTGTCACGGCACAGTTCCGTCAAGACCTTTCGACTGGCATACGCAGGATAGCCAACAAGATTGCCCCCGAGGAGACCGTATGCTACACATTCATGTCGCAATCGAAGACCAACGGCGAGAACTACGAGAAATTCTTCGAGGACATGGCCTATGTGGCCGCCGTGCCCGACGACTACTGCAACTATTCGAGCGAGCCGGTGCAAGAGATTGCCATGCCCGACATGTCGCAGTTTCAGAGCCAAGACGAGAAGGGCGACAAGGACGAGGCGCGCACAATGCTCTACAAGAGGATTGTGGCACTTCTGGTGTTCATCGCCGGACTGCTGGTTGCCGCCATCGTCTTCTTAACCATCTGGCTCAACTATTAAGGAGAGAGAGGAACGCTATATGTTGTTAGAACTGATTGAACCCATCAACGAGTTTGCCGACTGGATCAGCACACTCACTCTGAGCAGCATCATAAACACCTATTGGTTTCTGTTCTTCATCGAGATGCCGCGCTACTACATACTGGAGTACATCGTGATTGGCGTGATGTTATTCCGCTACAAGAGCATCCGCAACGAGAAAGAACTCGCACGGTTTCTCTTGCTTAGGGAAAATCCGCTGGTGACCATTCTCGTGCCGGGCAAGAACGAGGGCAAGCACATATACAAACTGGTGAAGACCCTCAAGGAACAGACCTACCGCAACTACGAACTGATAGTGGTGGACGACGGGTCTGACGACGACACCAAACTAATATGCAACGACCTTGTGAAGGCCGGCATACTGCAACACTACCTGCGGCTGGAGACGCGCGGCGGAAAGGCCGGAGCCAGCAACTATGGTGCCACCATGGCCAAAGGCAAATACATCATCTGCCTCGACGCCGACTCCTCGCTCGACCGTGACGCAATCGAGAAAATACTCATCCCGTTCTATATGGACAGCAAGGTGAAGGCCGTAGGCGGATGCGTGAAGGTGCGCAACTGCGACGACACGATATGCACGTCGCTGCAAGCGGTTGAGTATCTCAAGCGCATACAGGTGGGACGCATCGTGACCAGCCGACTGGGCATCTACCACATCATATCGGGGGCGTTCGGGGCGTTCGACAAGAAGGTGATGAAGGAGGTGGGCTTCTGGGATATCGGTCCCGGACTCGACGGCGACCTCACGCAGAAGTTCCGCAAAGCGGGCTACAAGGTGAAGTTCGCCCACGACGCCATCTGCATGACCAACGTGCCCACCAAGTGGTCGAAGCTCTACCATCAGCGCATACGCTGGTCGCGGTCGCTGGTGAGATTCAGAATCCGAAAGCACATGGACATACTGCTGCCAAACAGGAACTGGAACATACTCAACTGGCTGTCAAACCTCGAAAGTCTAATGTACGACTGCGTGCTCAACTTTCTATGGGTGTTCTATATCATACAACTGCTGATAACGTTCAACACCCACATCATCGAAGTGCTTGTGCTCGGCTATTTCATCCGTCTCTGCTTCGCGCAGTTTGCCTTCCTGCTCATCATGATAGTGTCGGAGCGGAGGAAAGAGGAGGCCCACCTCTACAGGTTCATGCCCCTCATGTCGCCCTATACGGGCTACTTCCTGCGCATAGCGAGAACGACGGCCCACATACAGGAGATATTCTTCAGGCGTTCCTACAAGGACGCGTGGAACCCCAAGAAGATTTCGCGGTATGCGCAATTGGAACGAATATAAAAAACTTAATGACTATACTATATTATGAATAAACAACACGAAGAGTTCAAGGTGGGAGTCGTAGGTCTGGGATATGTGGGTTTGCCGCTGGCTTGCCTTTATGCAAAGAAATACGACACCATCGGATATGACATCAACCGCAACAAGGTGGAAAGACTGGTGAATGTCAGAATATCCGGCGACAAGACCTTAGCCCGAGCGTTGGCACAAGGGCTGCGACTGACCAGCGACATTTCCGAACTCAAGGACTGCAACGTGTATATCGTCGCAGTGCCTACACCCGTACATGAAGACCATAAGCCCGACACCAGTTGCGTGTGCGACGCCACCACGGCCATCGCCCGCTTGCTCAAGGAGGGTGACATCGTAATCTATGAGTCAACGGTCTATCCAGGACTCACCGAGGAGGTGTGCGCCCCTCTGCTTGAGAAGGTGTCAGGACTGAAGTATAACCGCGACTTCTTCATAGGCTTCTCGCCCGAGCGCATCAATCCCGGCGACACCGTACACACCATTGAGAACATCACCAAGGTGACGAGCGGCTCTACACCCGAAGTGGCCGAGATTATCGACAGCCTATACAACTCGGTGCTCACCAACGGCACCTACAAGGCTCCCGACATACGCACCGCCGAGGCTTGCAAGATTATGGAGAACTGCCAGCGCGACGTGCTGATAGCCTTCTTCAATGAGTTCAGGCGCATCTTCGACAAGATGGGCATCGACGTGAGCGAAGTGACAAGGGCTGCGGCCACAAAATGGAACTTCATACAAGCCACACCGGGACTGGTGGGAGGCCACTGCATCGCCGTAGACCCCTACTACATGATAGCCAAAGCCAAAGAGTCGGGCATCACCCCATCGCTGCTGGCCACGGCGCGCGAGGTGAACGAGGGCATGTCGCACTGGCTTGCCGACAAGATAAAAGAACATACGGAACGCCGGGGCATGGACCTCGCCACTACCCGCGTGCTCATTCTCGGTTTCTCGTTCAAGCCCAACAGCGACGACATACGCAACACCAAAGTGGCCGATCTCTACCGCCATCTTGCAGGCATGGGCTACCCCGTCACTGTCTACGACCCGTTGGTGGATGTCAACAAGATAGAACGTGAATACGGCATCCGCGTCACCGCATCGCCCGATGTTATCGACTCACGCTACGACGTGGTCGTCATAGGCGCATGCCACAACGTTTTCGACAGCATCGACTTCGGCAAACTGACAACCGACAAGGGTGTCGTGTGCGACATCAACGGCATACATACATATATGTAGATGCGACATATGTCGCTCATGTTGACGACGCATTCGTTATGTTGACGATGCTAACGCTTTAGAATAAAATGACTTCCATTTAAACAAAATGAATATGGACAAATTAAGAATCTTAATTGTTGACGACATTCCCACCAATGTCAAGCTGATTTCAGCCATCATCAAGAAGCAGAACACGGAATTTGACACCGCCGAAAGTGGCAAAGAGGCATTGGAAAAGGTGGAGTCGTTCAAGCCACAGATTGTGCTCCTCGACCTGATGATGCCCGATGTCAACGGATGGGACATCATCAAGGCCATCCGTGAGAAGTACACCAAGGAGCAAATGGCCATCATAGTCACTTCGGCCATCACCGACCACGAGAACATCACCGAATGTTACGACATGGGGGTCAACGACTATGTGGCCAAGCCCATTGTGCCCGACCGTCTTCTTAACACGATACAAATCCACGCAAAGAAATTGGCATGAAGTCCCTTTCCAATGCATTTAGGGTGTGGTTGTACGGTCTGTCGCTCTCTCTGGCCACCACCGCAATGGCTTCAGAGGGGATGTTGCGCCCTATCCCAACCGCTACATCATTCCATCACTACACACAACGGATGTGCCACAGCATTGCCTTCGGCCTGCTGCCAAAGGACTGTGCCACCGCAAACGACTTGCACGGGACACGCCCAAGCAAGCACATTCCCGCAGAATCGAAGTCTGACGACTCCAGTTCTAAGGAAACGAACTTGTCAGCCAATACCGTCTTCAGCCAAGGCAAAAGTGTATTCACAAAGTATCAGATAGCCATCGTCGCCATCCTTGCGTCCACTCTGTTTCTGCTCGTCGGTCTGGTCATGTCGCTCTACCACATCCGCCGACTCCGCCACATGAAGAACATACTAATCAGGCAGAGGGCGGAACTCACCAAGGCCAAGGACACTGCCGAAGAGGCCAACCGCCTCAAGACATCGTTCATAGCCAACATGAGCCACGAGATACGCACACCGCTCAACGCCATCGTGGGCTTCTCCGAACTGCAAACCATGGATGGCTACACACAGGAAGAGAAGATGCAGTTCAGCGAGATCATCAAGGAAAACTCCAATTTGCTGCTCGGCCTCATCAACGACATCCTCGACATCTCGCGCGTCGAGTCGGGCCACGTAGCGATAGAGTGGAAACCGTGCGAGTTGGTCAAGCTCTGCCGCAACAGTCTTATGTCGGTCAAACAGGCAAAGCGTCTGAACGAGGTGGAGTTTCAAGAGGATTTCCCCATTGACGAACTGTTCGTAAAGACAGACCCAATGCGCCTGAAACAGGTAATCATCAACCTGCTGACCAATGCTAGCAAGTTCACAAAGAAAGGTTTCATCCGCCTTAGCTTCTCCGTCGACAAGGAAGCGCGCACCATTAAGTTCTCCGTGACCGACACTGGTATAGGCATCCCGAAAGGCAAGGAACTGTATATCTTCGAGCGTTTCGTCAAACTCAACCCATTCATCCAAGGCACAGGTTTGGGACTGGCCCTCTGCAAGGTCATCATAAAGGGCATGAACGGTCACATTTGGGTTGACGCCACATACACAAAAGGAGCGCGCTTCATATTCACCATACCACTCTATCCTGCAGAACCCGGCGAGATGCCAAAGGAAGACCTACCGCAGAAGTCGACGCACAATCGCGACGGGGCAGGCAAAGAAGAGGACAAAACATAATCTTTAGGTGGGTTCGATAAATCACCATTTACAACAACTATCCAATGGACACTATCAAAAAAAGCATACTCATTGCAGAGGACAACGACAGCAACTACAAGCTGATGGAAGCTGTGCTGAAGAAAGACTACCGACTGCTGCACGCTTGGGACGGACAGGAAGCGGTGGAACTGTTTCAGCTGTACCGCCCCGGACTTATACTTATGGACATCCGCATGCCCATCATGGACGGCTACGAGGCCACACGCGAAATCCGCAAGATGTCGCCCTCCGTCCCCATCATAGGTCTCTCCGCCTACGCCTTCGAAACCGACGAGCAGGAGGGCTTCGAGTGCGGCATGAACGAATACATCACCAAGCCCGCCAATCTCACCAAACTGCGCCAGCGCATTCGCGAATTGATTGAAGACGGCTGGTGACGGCAAGCAATCTATACCCTAAACCGTCACCAATATATGAAGGCTAAAGAGCCAAGAGTAGTGCTGGCAGATAAATTATCCACCATAAATTTACATCTGTAAAAGTCATGTTTTCAGTAGTTTGATAATAATTCATATATTTAAAACAGTTAATCCTATATGCCTATATCGATTAATTCTATCTTTGCAAGCGTAAAAAAAATCACACGCTCCAAAGCGCAAGGAGCACAAGCAAAGATATTTTACCATAGAATCAATATATAGTAGTAGAGAATTATTCATTAGGATTAATGAAAATCCCCTCATTGTTTAGTAGTAGAAATCTCATCAGGCCGCCTCTGTGAAGATCCGGCCTGATTTTTTAAAAGGCCACATCCACGCTGGCCATCCCCGCAAAGGGAAGAAAAGCCAACCAACTGACAAAATAATAAAAACCACTATAAATAACATGAAAGTTTTACGCTTACTGCTTTTGTGCTTGCTGTTCCCCACATTGGCCCTGGCCGACGGGTGGGACACACAGTACAAACAAATAGAGAAAAGCATCAGACTGCCAAAGCTGTCTGACAAGGTTTTCAACATTACCAAGTATGGCGCAAGCCCCAAGGCAAAGGCCGCAGCAAACCAAAAGGCCATAAACAAGGCCATAGAGGCGTGCTCCAAGGCTGGCGGCGGCAAGGTAGTTGTGCCTGCCGGCACGTTCAACACGGGCGCAATCACCATGAAGAGCAAGGTGAACCTCGTGGTAGAGAAGGGAGCCACGCTGCTGTTCGCCTTCGAACCTGAGCTTTACCCCGTAGTGCCGACACGCTGGGAGGGACTCGACTGCTGGAACATTTCACCTTGTATATATGCCTACAAGCAAAACGACATCGCCATCACCGGCGAGGGCGTAATCGATGGTGGCGGAACCAACGAGACGTGGTGGAAATGGTGCGGAGCACCGCGCTACGGCTGGCGCACAGGCATGATAGGACAGAACATGGGCAGCCGTGCTAAGCTGCTCAAGCAAGCCGAGGACGGCGTTGACATGAACGAGAGGCGTTTCGGCCCGCAAGACGGATTGCGCCCACAGCTCATCAACCTGAACCAGTGCGACGGCATACTCATCGAGAACGTGACGCTGCTGCGCTCGCCGTTCTGGGTGATACACCCTCTGCTGTCGAAAAACATCACCGTGCGCGGCGTACACATCAACAACGACGGACCCAACGGCGACGGCTGCGACCCTGAGTCGTGCGACGGCGTGCTCATCGAGAACTGCTTCTTCAACACCGGCGACGACTGCATTGCCATAAAGAGCGGACGAAACAACGACGGACGTCTGTGGAGCAAACCGAGCGAGAACATCATCATCCGCAACTGCGAGATGCAGAACGGACACGGCGGCGTGGTCATCGGCAGCGAGATTTCGGGCGGATGCCGCAACGTGTTCGCCGAGAACAACAAGATGGACAGCCCCAGCCTTGAGCGCGTGATACGCATCAAGACCAACACCTGCCGTGGCGGCGTGGTGGAAAACATCTACGCCCGCAACATCACCGTGGGACAATGCGCCGAGTCGGTGCTGAAAATCAACCTCGACTATGAGCACAACGAGATTTGCTGCCGTGGCTACCTGCCCACTGTGCGCAACATCAACCTTGAGAACATCACCTGCCAAAAGAGCAAGTATGGCGTGCAGATCATAGCCCTCGACACTTGCGTCAACGTGTATGACATAAATGTGAAGAACTGCAAGTTCAATGGCGTGGCCGAAGGCAACTACATGAAGGGCCAGACGCGCAACGTCAACTTCGACAACCTGTACATCAACGGTGGCCTGTCGCTCACCGAGATGCCCTTCAAGCACTACAGCCAATGGATGACGGCATCCGAAATGCAGCGCGTACCACAGTCTTACATGCTCGACTTCGCCAAGAAGCCCAAGTGGAGCTATGTGATGGGCATCGAACTGGAGGCCATGCTCGACACCTATCTTAAATATGGCGACGACAAAATCAAGCAGTACTGCCAGATGTACACCGACACCATGATCAACACCAAGGGTGAGATACGCGGCTACAAGCTTGAAGACTATAACCTCGACCAGATACGCACCGGCCACTTTGTGGCTCGCATGTACCAGAACTATCCCGAGGCAAAGAACCTCAAGGCCCTGCAAACGCTCATGAAGCAGCTGGAGAAGCAGCCGCGCACCAACGAGGGCGTGTATTGGCACAAGGCCATCTACGCATACCAGGTGTGGCTCGACGGTATCTTCATGGGACTGCCCTACTATACTCTCACGGCAAACATGCTGCTGAAGGACAAGAAGGCGCAGAAGATATACGATGATGCCGTTGACCAGATAAAGAAAACCTACGAGCGCACCATCGACCCGAAGACTGGACTCAACCGCCATGCGTGGGACGAGACCCACCAGATGTTCTGGGCCGACAAGACCACCGGTCTGTCGCAGCACTGCTGGGGACGCGCGCAAGGATGGTACACAATGGCTCTCATCGAACTGCTCGACGCACTGCCCGAGAACTATTCACGTCGCGGAGAGGTGATAGAGTTGCTCAAGAAAGACCTCGACGCCGTGATAAAGTGGCAAGACAAGAAGTCGGGAGTGTGGTATCAAGTAATGGACAGTCCTACGGGCGAGGGCAACTACCTTGAGGCCACGTGCTCGTCGATGTTCGCCTACTCGTTGCTGAAGGCATACCGCAAAGGTTATCTCGGAGCCAAATACCGCGATGCGGGCATCAAGGCTTACAAGGGAATTATCAACAAGTTCATCAAGGTAAATCCCGACAAGACCATCTCCCTCACCAACTGCTGCGCCGTGGCCGGCCTTGGTCCGGGCGTGAGCGACGCAGTGAAGAAGGCCGCGCCCAAGGTCAAGGAGAACAAGCGGCGCGACGGTTCCTACCAATACTACCTGAGCGAACAGGTCAGGGACAACGACGCCAAGGGCATAGGCCCGTTCATTTGGGCCTCGCTTGAGATGGAAGCATTAGGATACGACACCAACAACACCACAGCCAGCATCGATCGCCAGGCTGTGGTGACTCGTAATAACCCCATCGTAAACAAGGCTGACACGCTTGGCGCACTCACCGTGGGCAACGGCCACTTCGCAGCCACCGTCGATGTCACGGGCTTACAGAGTTTTCCCCAGGCTTACGCCAACGGCATACCTCTCACAACAATGTCCGACTGGGGATGGCACTCGTTCAAGAACACAAGCAACCTGACCCCCGCCGAGACCGAAAAGGAGTTTGACCTTGGGCATGGCCACAAGGAGGTTTATGCAGTGGAGTACAAGCAAGACGGGCGCAACAAGGAGGCAACCAACTATTTCCGCACCAATCCCCACCGCCTTAACCTCGGCACTGTGGGTCTGCGCTTCTCTTGCGGCGACGGCACAGGAAAGGCTTCAACCATCGACGACATCAAGGACATCCACCAAGAGCTGGCCCTTTGGGACGGCATGGTAAACTCCCGATACACCGTCAATGGCACGCCCGTTGAGGTTTCCACTGGTTGTATGGCCGACAAGGATGCCCTTTTCACACGCATCAAGAGCAACCTGCTCAAGACGGGCAACGCCGCAGTGGTAATCAATCTGCCCTACCCCACGGGCAAGCATGCCGACGACGCCAACGACTACTCCACTAAGAGCGACCTTCACCAGTCGAAGCTCATCAGTTCCAATGACAACTCGGCCACCATCGAGCACACCATCGACGGCACCACCTACTACGTAAAACTGCAATGGGAGGGCAAGGCGACACTGGAGCAAGGTGAGCAGCACACATTCCGCCTCACCACGAAGGACGACGTGCTGACACTCTGCGCCGAATACACCGAGGAAAGTCCCTACAACAAGCGCCGCGACATGCCATTCGCCTACGACAAGGCTCTGAAGAGCACCATGAAATACTGGCCAAGCTTCTGGAATAGCGGAGCCATCGTTGACTTCTCCGCCTGCACCGACCCAAGAGCCAAGGAGCTGGAACGCCGCACGGTGCTTTCGCAATACCTCACCGCCATCAACTGCGCCAACAATATGCCGCCGCAGGAGACAGGTCTCACCTACAACTCTTGGTATGGCCGTCCCCACTTGGAGATGACCTTCTGGCACGCCCTCGACTTCGCCCTTTGGAACCGCCCTGAGGCCGTAGCCGACATGCTCAAGTGGTATAACGACAAGGCTTACCCCATAGCCAAGAAGATTGCCGAACGTCAAGGCTTCAAGGGCATCCGTTGGATGAAGATGACCGACCCCGACGCTGGCGAGGCTCCATCCAACACTGGTTCGTTCCTGCTCTGGCAGCAGCCCCACTACATCTACCTCGCCGAGGAGATGTATCGCGCCGACCCGTCGGCCAGCACACTCAAGGAATATGGCAAGGGCGTTGAGGAGACGGCTGAGTTCATGGCCGACTTCGCCAAGTCGTGTGCCAAGGGCAAGGGAGCTATAAAACTGTTTGGTGCCACCGCCATGCAGGAGTCTATGTCGAAGGACTTCTCCTACAACCATCCTTTCGAACAAGCCTACTGGTGCTATGCCATAGGCGTGGCACAGAAGTGGCGCGAACGCCAAGGACTGGAGCGCAACGCCGAGTGGGACAATGTTATGAATAACATGGCCGCGCTCGTGGAGAAGGACGGCATATACCAGGCAGGCGAACCTCTCACTGCATTCGACAGCAACGCCAAGTCGGCCAATTTCGACCCGTTCACCACGCCTGAGCAGAACGGACGCAAGCAGATTTCGGCCGAGGATTTCGCCCTGAAGTCGCGCAGCGACCACCCCGCAGTGCTCGGCGCATGCGGTCTGCTGCCCTACTCTGGTCTCTATGACAACGCAAAGATGAAGAACACGCTCAATTGGGCCATGGACAACTGGAACTGGGGCACCACCTGGGGATGGGACTATGGCATGATAGCCATGTGCGCCGCACGTCTCGGCCAACCGGAAACGGCACTCAAGGCTCTGCTCATCGACAAGGGCAAGAACACCTACCTCGTCAACGGCCACAACTTCCAGGAGCCTAAGCGTCTGCGACTCTATCTCCCGGGCAACGGCAGTCTGCTCGACGCAGTGGCCATGATGTGCGCCGGATGGGACGGATGCACCGAACCAAACAACCCCGGTTTCCCCAATGACGGCACGTGGAACGTGCGCTGGGAGGGACTGCAGCGCATGCAATAAGCACAATACTAACGACACAGTGCAAGACGAAAGGCTGTTCTTTTGCGAAACAGCCTTTCGTCTTGCCATATTTTTTTAATGCGGTTTTATTTCACAACATCTCCTAAGAACTAAACAACCAAATATAAACAACGCCTTTCACACAAAGGCACAAACAAGAAAAAGACCATGAACAAAAACCTACTCACCATCGCCCTTACGCTACTGTCTGGCTCAGCCATGGCACAGGCCCCAGCATTTCCCGGAGCCGAAGGCGGAGGCCGCTACACCACAGGCGGACGCGGCGGAAAAATCATCCACGTCACAACACTCAACGACAGCGGCACGGGTTCGCTGCGCCAAGCCGTCAGCGGCAACGAGAAGAAGACCATCGTGTTTGACGTGGCCGGAGTGATTGCCTTGACCAAAGACCTGACCATCGGCAACAACACCACCATACTCGGACAGACGGCACCCTCGCCCGGCATCACCCTGCGCTACTACACCGTAAGGCCGGGAGCCAACAACATCGTGCGCTTCGTGCGCTTCCGCAGAGGTCAGGAGAAGGACGTCAACGACGGAGCCGACGCAACATGGCAGCGCAACATGACGGGCATCGTGCTCGACCACTGCTCGTTCAGCTGGAGCATCGACGAGGTGGCCTCGTTCTACGACAACAACAACTTCACCATGCAGTGGTGTACAGTGGCCGAGAGCCTCACCAACCCCGGCCACTCCAAGGGCGCACACGGCTACGGCGGCATCTGGGGAGGCAAACTCGCCAGTTTCCACCACAACATGATAGCCCACGTCACCAACCGCGCCCCGCGCTTCAACGGTGCGCGCTACGGATGGGAGGACTACACCGCCAACTACGACTACGACAAGTACCAGTGGGCCAACCCTGTGCAGGCCGAGAATGTTGACTTCCGCAACTGTTTGATGTACAACTGGGGCGGCGGTGGCTGCTATGGCGGACCCGGTGGCGGCCAAATCAACATCGTCAACAACTACTACAAGGGTGGTCCGTCAACCACCAAACCCGAACGCATAACCACCATAACCGTGTCGGCAAGCGGCAACTCCGACTCCAAGCACCCCGAATACTACGGCATGACCAGCCGCTACTACATCTCGGGCAACACCACCGAGACAAAGGCCGGCAAGAAGACGGCCAACAAAGACTGGAACGGCGTGACCTACGACAGTGGCACATACACCATCAACGGACAGATATGCTCGCTCGACGAGAACAACTTCTATGGCGACGCGGTGGAACACCTGACCAACTCCGACGGCAAGGCGTGCGTAAAGATAAAGATGGACACGCCAGCCCCCACGGGCGAGGTGACCACCCACACCGCCGAAATGGCCAAGGAGAAGGTGTTGGCCTACTGCGGAGCGTCGCTCTACCGCGACGAGGTTGACGAACGCTACATGACCGAGGCACGCAACGGCACCGCTACATACAAGGGTTCGGTGACAGGACAGGCCGGACTTATCGACCTCGTGTCCGACGTCAACGGATATACCGAGGAGACATTCCCCACAGGCGCACATCCCGACGGTTTCGACTCCGACGGCGACGGCATACCCGACGCATGGGAGAAGGCCAACGGACTGAACCCCAACGACGCGAGCGACGCACTGGCCACCACACTCGACCCCAAGGGCTACTACACCAACATCGAGGTGTATGCCAACAGTCTTGTGCAAGACATCATGGTGGGCGGCAACAGCGACGCCACCAGCTCCGTCAACGACTACTATCCTCGCTACACCAAGGAGGATGGCACCGTGGTCGAGGCTATCAATGACGAATCGGCTGGCATAGAGTCTTTGCCGGCCAACACCACGCCCACAAGCACCACGTATTATAATATGCAGGGTGTGCAGGTTAACGGTTTGGCCAAGGGCGCACTCATCAAGGTTGACCGTTTTGCCGACGGCAGCCGCAAGGCGCAAAAGGTAATGGCAAAGACTTCCACAAGCAGATAGTCGCAACGCCACAAACGAACTATCACATAGGGGCGAGCCGCTGCGGCTCGCCCTTTTTCTTTCATGCGAGAACCGTCGCAAACATGCCCCTGCAACGCTCCGTCCCAACGGTGACGATTTGCTTAAATGGGTGGAATTATCCGCACCGCAAGGTTTCCTTCACCATTTTATCCCCGAAAAATTATGCGTGAAACATTGTTTTATGCTATTTTTGCAGTAAAAATAGCGCAAGCAACTTAACCTAAGCGCAAAAGAAACGACTACGACCTTTTTAATAACTAAAAAACTATAACGCATTATGACCAAAAACTATCTGAAAGTGGTTGTCGCGTCGCTGCTCATGCTGTGTGGCATGACCGCCATGGCGCAGACACTCACCAACGAGGCGGCCACCGCACTGTGGCCACTCGACCTCGGAACGGGAGGCCAAACGGCCACCATCAGCCCCAAGTCGGCATCGGCCTACTTCAAGAGCACCTACGAGACCCACGGAAGCAACCTCACCTGTGCGACCAAGACCGTTGACGGCAACAAACAGACCGCCTACAAACCCACCAACCAGGACGGCAGCGCAAACGACGGCAACGCCGTTGACTTCATCGTCGTGCCCAAGACGGGACTCAACTTCACGCCCACCGAGGTGTCGCTGCAAAGCACACGCTACGGCACCGACGGCGGAAAGATTGACATCGCCTGGGTTAACTCCGACGGCACGTCCATTTCACTGGCTTCGGGACTTACGCCCAACCGCGACAACAAGGGCGACAGCCACGTGTCAACGTTCAGCTACACCATAGCCTCGGCTCCCGCGTCCGACGGTGCGTGCGGCCTGCGCGTCAACATCTATAGTCTGGGCGACACCAAGCAGTATGGCTTTGCCAACGTCACCATCAAGGGCAAGCTCAACGGTACGCCCATCGACGTTAGACAATGCACCATCACCGTGAACGTGAGTCCCGAAGGGGCCGGCACGGTGAAGCAGTCTCCCGTGGGCGACTCGTTCGACGAGAACACCGAGATAAGTCTGTCGCAGACACGCAACTTCGGCTATATGTTCAAGAACTGGACCGACGCCAACGGCAACATCCTGGCCACCAGCGACGACTACACCCACACGCTCACCGACAACATCGTCATAACGGCCAACTACGAGGCCGTGCCCACCTACGCCCTCGCCTACTCGGCCAACGGACAGGCCAAGGACTACATGATCACACCGTCGCCACTGCCCAACATCGTCGATGGCAAGAACATGTATGAGGAGGGCACCAAGGTCACGCTCTCTGCCGTGTCAAACAAGATACTGTCGTTCACTGGCTGGAGCAACGGCGAGACATACAACGACGTCACCCTCACAATGAACCAAGACCAGGCCATCGAGGCCAACTATGAGGCCAAGGACTTCATAGCCGCATGGGACTTCCATCTGCGCGGCAACGACGGCCGCAACGCCGACTTCGCTTCTGCCGACAACGACGCAGCCGCACTCATCATGCGCGATGCCGACAACAACCAGGCAAGCTGGCTCGACAAGAGCTATGAGGCCGCCGGTGGCTACGAGGGCATGCCCGCCGCGGTGAACTGGACCACAAGCGGCGAGATTGGCAAGTACTACTGGCAAACCATGGTCAACGCCGCCAACTTCACCGACATCAAGGTGTCGAGCGCAATGCTCTACAACTACAACGCCTACACTCGCTACAACGTTGAGTACTCGCTCGACGGCACAAACTGGACTAAGGTGGGACGCATCGACATGCCCGGCGCAAAGGCATGGACCGACAGCACATTCACCCTGCCCAAAACCGCCGACAACCAACCTGCGGTATACATCCGCTGGATAGCCGACCACACGTCGTCGATAGGTGGCACGTCGTCCAACAACGACGGCATCGCCATTGCCGACATCGCCATCACCGGCACTGCCAAGATCGTTGACGACGGCACCGCACCCCGACTAGTGTCCACACTGCCCGAGGAGGGAGCCACCACAGTGTCGGCCAACGGCAAGATAGTGCTCACCTTCGACGAGAAGGTCAAGGTGGCCGACGGTGCCGTGGCCAAGCTCAACGACATGACGCTCACGCCAAGCGTGGTGGGCAAGACCATCGTGCTCGAATACAAGGGTCTGCCCTACTCCACCCCGTTCACCCTCACCATGCCGGCCAACACCGTGGCCGACCTCACCGACAACTACATCGACAAGGCCATAACGCTCAACTTCACCACCAAGTCGCGCCCTGCCGTGACTAAGGCTCTGTTCAACTTCATCGTGCCCGACGACGGTTCGTTCAAGGAGGCCGTGGCTGCCGCCGCCAAGCGCACCGACACGAGCAAGCGTTTCCGCATATTCGTGAAGAAGGGTGCCTATACCATTCCTACCGACGACAAGGCTACCATCATTGGCAGCGACTCGGTGAAATATCCCAGTCCCATCACCACCATCGCCTCGCCCAACATATCAATCATCGGCGAGGACATGGCCACTACATCCATCGTCAACACCGTTCCCACCAACCTCGTGACCTCCAAGTATGGCGACGCCAACCCCATCGAGGGTCTTGGCAAGTGCGAGACTGTGGAACTGCTGAAGACGGCCACCAACACCTACATCCAGGACATCACCATAAAGAGTGGTCTTAAGGACAACACCGGACGCGGCGCAGCCCTTGAGGACGAGAGCGACAAGACCATCTGCAAGAACGTGACGCTCCACGGCTACCAGGACACCTACCTGTCGAACAATGAGAAGGCACGCTTCTACTTCGAGGGTGGCACGCTGCGCGGACGCACCGACTTCCTCTGCGGCAAGGGCGACGTGTTCTACAACGGTGTCGAACTGGTAATGTGCGAGAAGGGCGGCTACATCATCGCCCCGTCGAAACCCAAGAAGTATGGCTACGTGTTCAGCGGCTGCACCATCAATGGCGAGAAATCCAATGTTGACGGCAACTTCACGCTTGGCCGTCCTTGGGGCAGCGGCACTCCATCGGCCTACTACATCAACACCCGAATGAACGCCAAACCGTCGGCCATAGGATGGGCTGAGATGAGCGGCGGCTACCCTGCACGCTTCGCCGAGTACAACTCTACAACGGCCAACGGCACGGTAATCGACCTGAGCAACCGCAAGAAGACCTTCAACAGCACCCACACCAACGAACCTATCCTGTCGGCTGCCGAGGCTGCGCAGATGACTATCGAGACGGTGATGGGCGGCGACGACAGCTGGGATCCCACAGCCTACACCGAGCAGGCTTCGGCTCCCACCAACGTCACCATCAACGGCTCTACCCTCTCTTGGGACACTTCCGACTATGTGCTCTGCTGGGCAGTGTGCAAGAATGGCAACGTGGTGGCCTTCACCACCGACAACACCTATGCTGATGCCGACGGCAGCGCGACCTACTCTGTGCGCGCAGCCAACGAGATGGGTGGTTTGGGCGAGGCCACCGAGGCTAAGATTGCCTCTGGCTTGCAGCAGAACGCAAAGACTGCCACCCCGACATCCACCACTTACTACAACATGGATGGCAAGCGCGTGGGCAAGTCGCACAAAGGCGCTACCATAAAGGTTGATAAGTTTGCCGATGGAACGCAAGTGGTGACTAAGGTTGTGAAGTAATCTTCCTCGCAAGAAGCGCATGAGGCAAATTAGTAGGCGCTGCGTCCTCGCTGCGCCCGAGCATACCAAATGCGCCGTCAATTAGCGGAAACTGAAAAACACTATATTGAGAAAGAGAGGGTGTGCCACAACGGATGGCACACCCTCTTTGTTTTCCCACGACAGTCATCTCGCCGTCGCTGTAATGGCAAGATTTGCAACCTCACGTCAATATCCACAAAGGAAGCCACGACAAAAGCAAATAAAAGTTACACAAGTGCCTAACTTTTACCGCCTTTAATTTGCCGTTTCCAACCGAAAACGTTAACTTTGCAATACATAACTACAAACCATAATTTAACCAAACATTTTATAACATGAAGAAATTCTTTACTTTGATTGCAATCGCGCTCTGCGCAATTAGTGCCAACGCCCAAGAGACTGTAGCCATCGACGCAAGCGGTTCTTATTCCGACGGACAAACGCTTTCAACCGAAAACTGCTCGGTAACCCTCGGCAACGACCTTAAGAAATGGACAGTGAAGGCCGACGCATTAGACCCGTTCACGGCCTATGTTTCCGGCGGCAACAACCCCAAAGACGATGATGACAAAGTATACAGCGTCACATCGCTGAACCTGCCCACCAAAGGATGCTATTATGTACTGAAACCCACGGTTGACGGAACTCTTACCGTTGGTGTTGTCCTCAACGCCGACAAGTCTTTCTATGTTGTGATGGGCGACGGCTTGGCAGCCGACAAGACCGACCTGACCCTTGTTGACAAGACTGGATCAACCGTCACATTGGACGAAAACAACAAGGTTGCCGACAAATTCTATGGCAAGGTGACTCTGGCAGTTGCCAAGAACACTTCCTACTATGTGTTCTGCGCAGGTTCCAAGCTGGGCTTCTACGGCTATGAGTTCACGCCCGGCGGTTCTTCCGACGGCATCAGCAATGTCAACGCTACTGTAGCTGGCGACAACGCCCCGATGTACAACCTCGCTGGCCAGAAGGTGGGCAACGACTTCAAGGGCATCGTCGTGAAGAACGGCAAGAAGTTTGTCAACAAATAATCCATAGCTTTCAAATCGAAATCTCATACAAGCCGGACATTCCATGCGACGTGGAATGCCCGGCTTATGCTTTCAAAGTGGTGTGGCAGAGGCCACACCACTGACAGTAAGGAAAACACGAGCAGAAGTAATGCCTATAGGAGGTACGGCGCCTCGCCGTACCAATCGCCCACCCATGAAGAGCATGAGGCAAATTAGTAGGCGCTGCGTCTCGCTGCGCCCATGCAAAGAGAGAGGTGCCGTACCTCCTAGGACGGTCCCGGCTCTCACTCCAAAGCTTACTCATTCCATGCTTTTTAACTAAAGAACAGGCTGTTCAATTTGATGTGACTCATACATATAGTGGGTGCGGTGTCCCACCGCACACCAAGCGACAATATGCCAGTTTCGACGTGAGACACGTCGCCCACTACAAGCGCACGCACCATAATGGGAACAACAAATTTTACAGTATGCTAAAGAACATTCCATTTGGGCGCGGAAAAACAAATAATCCACCCCAAAACAACAAAAAAGACACCTATGTTTTAGCGATTTTTTAATAATTTTGCACTTGATTATTCATTAAAACCAAGCTATTAACCATGCCAAAAAAGATTAAATGTCTCCGTTTGGTGCTTTTGGCTCTGTTCACGTGCTTCGTGGCAGACCTCTCGGCCCAGACAGTGAAAGGAAACGTTAAGGATTCGTACGGCGAAGCCGTCATCGGAGCCACAGTATCTGAGGTTGGAACAAAGAACCGCACCGTGACCGACCTCGACGGTAACTTCAGCGTCAAGACGTCTGGCAGCAAGAAGCTGCAAATATCCTACATCGGAATGAAGACACAGACGGTCAACGTAGCTGGAAAGAGCACTGTAAACGTAGTGCTTGAAGACGAAGCCTCTGCTCTCAACGAGGTGGTTGTCGTGGGCTACGGAACGGTGAAGAAGAAAGACCTCACCGGTTCGGTGGTGTCCGTAAAGGGCGACGCCATAACCAAGGTGCCTGTGCCTAACGTGGGCGAGGCCCTCGCCGGAAAGATGTCGGGTGTGCGCGTCACCACCACCGACGGTTCGCCCGACGCCGAGGTGCTCATCAGAGTGCGTGGAGGCGGCTCCATCACGGGCGACAACTCTCCTCTTTATATTATAGACGGATTCCCCGCCGACAACCTCAACGACATCTCGTCGAACGACATCGAGGACATCACCGTGCTCAAGGATGCCTCGTCAACGGCCATCTACGGTTCGCGCGGTGCCAACGGCGTTATCCTCGTGACCACCAAGGGCGGCAAGGCTGGTGCCACACGCATCACCTACAACGGCTTCGTGCAGACCAAGACAGTGGCCAACCGCCAGAAGGCCATGGACACCTACGACTACGTAATGAGCAACTATGAGTACGCCAAGCTGCGCGGAGAGACTTCTGTGAAGAGCTTCGAGAATACGTTTGGCGTTTACGACGACCTCGACATATATAAGGGCATCGCCGCCACCGACTGGCAGGACGACATGTTCGGTGCCAACGTTGTTTCTACCCAGCAGAACCTCAGCCTCACCGGCGGCAACGACAAGACCAAGTTCTCGCTCAGCGGCACCTACGACTACAACGGCGGTCTTATGCCCAACAACGACTATTCACGCTTTGCCTTCAACTTCAAGCTAAGCCATCAGATAAACAAGAAGCTCAAGTTCAACGTCAACGCACGCATCAGCGACCAGACGGTGAACGGTTCGGGTACCCAGGGCGGCACATATAAGATTCGTACTTCGCAGGCCATCACCTCGCAGGCCACAAAGGGTTTGTCGGCCTACGTTACCCCCGACATATCGACGATGACCGACGATGAGTATCAGGAATACCTCAACAGCAACATGACGCTCGCCGAGCAGGCAGCCCGCTACTGGAGAAAGCGCACACAGCGCAAGTACAACTTCAACGCCAGCCTCGACTGGGAAATCATCAAGGGCTTGAGCCTGCACACCGAGGGTGGCTATGGCTACGGCTTCGAAGACCTGCAGAACTGGTGGGGCAGCACCACCACCAACGCCTCTTACGAGGGTGGTATGCCTCTGGCCGAGTGGAAGAAGACCAACAGCAGAAACGTGCGCGAGGAAGTTCACCTCAACTACGACTGGAAGAAGGCCGACCACAAGCTCAACGTAATGGTTGGTGAGGAGTTCTCCAACTCAATGTCCGACTACAACTTCATGCACGGCTCTGGCTACAGCAAGGCCAGCACGGCTGAAGAGGTGTTCGCCAACTTCGCCAGCGGCACCAACACCCCGCAGGTAAAGAGCCTCACAAGCGCCGACAACCGACTCATGTCGTTCTTCGGACGCGTCAACTACACACTCAAGGACCGCTACCTCGCCACCATCACCGCCCGCTACGACGGAAGTTCGAAGTTTGAGGACGGCAACCGCTGGGGCTTCTTCCCCGCAGCCGCACTCTCTTGGCGCGTTGTCGAGGAGCCTTGGATGGAGAGCACCCACAAGTGGCTGTCAAACTTGAAGCTGCGCGTGTCTATCGGTGAGGCCGGTAACAACCGCATCGACGAGGATGCCGCACGCCTGTTGTGGAGCCTCAACAGCGGCAGCAAGCGCTATGGCGTGGGCGACAAGGAGAACAACTCCTACAGCATCGGAACCACCCTGGCCAACCCGCAGCTCACATGGGAGACCATGATCACACGCAACATCGGTATCGACTTCGGACTCTTCAACGAGCGCATCAACGGTACCATCGAGTACTACTACAACACCACCAAGGACCTGCTCATCGAGCACTCCATCACGGCTCCTGGCTACACCACGATGTATGAGAACAGCGGTCAGACAACCAACAAGGGTGTCGAGATCACCATCAACGCCAACATCATCAACAAGAAGAACTTCAGCCTCGACGCCAACTTCAACATCGGCTTCAACAAGTCGAACGTTGACAAACTGGCCAACGGACTCACCCAGATGACATTCGCCTCTGGCTGGGCCGGCACCGACAACATCAACCAGGAAGACTATATCATCAAGGTGGGCGAGCCTGTAGGTCTTATCTACGGATGGATTTGCGACGGCTACTACACCACCAACGACTTCTCTGACTACGACCCCGCCACCAACAAGTACACCCTCAAGGACGGTGTGGCCACCACAAGCCTTATGGGCGGTACTATAGGCATACGCCCTGGTACTATGAAGCTGCGCGACATCAGCGGTCCCGACGGTGTGCCCGACGGTGTTGTTGACCAGTACGACCGCACGGTCATCGGCGACACCAACCCCACTTGCCAAGGTGGTTTTGGTTTCAACATGACGTTCTTCAAGAACTTCGACCTCTCGGCCAACTTCACATTCTCCATCGGCAACGACCTGTACAACGCCAACAAGATTGCGTCTTCACAGAGATACCGCTCTGGATCCTATCCCAACATGCTCAACGAAATGCGCCCCAGCAACGCCTACTCCTACCTCAACCCCGAGACTGGCGAACTGCTGAAGACTCTTGAGGAACTGCGCTACTGGAATGAGGGTGGCAACGGCCAAGGCGCCAAGGAGTACTGGAGCCCGTTCTCTTGGGGCGACCAGAAGGTGGGTCCCACATCATGGGCCATCGAGGATGCCTCGTTCCTGCGTCTGCAGAGCCTCACCTTGGGCTACACCCTGCCCAAGAACGTGATAAAGAAGGTGGGCATACAGAACCTGCGCTTCTACGTTACCGCCACCAACCTGTTCTGCATCACTGGCTACTCTGGCTACGACCCCGAGGTTAGCTCCTACTCGCGCAACAGCAGCTACTCCGGACTCACACCGGGCATCGACTACTCGTCCTACCCGAAGAGCCGCGCCTTCACGTTCGGTCTCAACCTCACTCTGTAACATCACGCAAATCCAACATACCATATAACAGGATATAAATTATGAAATTGAAGAATAAATATATATTTGTCTCTGCCCTTGCCTGCGCCGGTCTTGCGCTGACATCGTGCAACGACATCCTTGACGTGGACCACCCCTCACAGATGGACAACAATTTCGTGTTCAAGAACACCGAATATGCCACGACAGCCCTCAACGGCATCTACACCCTGTTCTGCGAAGACCCATACACATCGCGTATGTCTAACGCATGGATGCAGAACACCGACGTCGAGGCATACAACCCAACCGAGGGCAGACCGCAAGGATCCCACCGCGCCGACATCTGGGCCCTTCAGGCTGCCTACGACGCTTCGTTCGGCGACATCTACAAGGCTTGGAACAACTGCTACCAGGCCATCGAGCAGGCCAACAACGTTATCGAGGGCTGCGAGACCAGTCCTGTGGCCAGCGACGCCGAGATGGTGCAGATCAAGGGCGAGGCCATCTGCCTCAAGGCTTACCGCTACCTGCTGCTCTGCAACTTCTGGGGCGACGTGCCTTACTATGACACACCGTCGGAGTTCGGCAAGGACCTCGACAAGCCACGCGCCGACAGAAACCTCATCTACAGCAAACTGCTCCAACAGCTCATCAATGTTGAGGAAGGCATGAAGTTCAGCGACGTCAACACCGGCGGCACCGAGCGTTGCACACGCGACTTCGCCCTTGGACTCATCGCCAAGATTGCCCTGTTCCGCGCCGGCTACGGCATGACCGCCGATGGCAAGATGCAGCGCGCCGACGACTATCTCGACGTGGAGAACGACGATGATCTCGCCGTGATATACTCCGACAACAACGGACAGTCAAAGACTGCGCGCACATACAAAGACTACTATGAGCTGTGCAAGTTCTACTGCCAGAAGCTCATCGACCTGAAGGGACGCAACCTGCGCACCGACTACGCCGGCATCTTCGAGGATCAGGAGAACAAGCTGGTGAAGAACAACGACGAGATACTCTATCAGGTGGCCTTCGTCATCAACCGTGGTGGCGACGTGGGCTGGTGCATCGGCACTGCCAACACCAACAGCAAGAGCTACGGCACAACAACGCTGCAGGTGGGCTTCTGCCCGACCTACTACATGTCGTTTGCCGACAACGACATCCGCCGCGACGTCACTTGCGCTCGCTTCTCCCACGACAACGACACCATAAAGCCAATAGCCATCACCGCCATGGGTGTCAACAAGTGGGACCGCTACGATGCAGGCCCTGTGTTCGGCTACGCTTCCGGTTCGTCGAAAGGCACTGGCATCAACTGGCCTGTGATGCGCTACTCCGAGGTGCTGCTCATGCTGGCCGAGGCCGAGAACGAGCTTAACGGCCCGACGCAACTCGCCAAAGACCAACTCCTGTTGGTTCGCTCGCGTGCGTTCCCCGGAGACACCTACGTGGAAGATGTCTACAATTATGTTGACAGCGTGAGCGCAAACAAGGACATGTTCTTCAACGCCATCGTCAACGAGCGCGCATGGGAGTTTGGCGGCGAGTGTCTGCGCCGTTTCGACCTCATCCGCTGGAACCTCTATGGCGACAAGATCAACGCCGCCGTTCGCGAGATGAACGCATGGGGTATCTCCACCAACCAGGAACTGCTCAACGACCCGACTCTGGCCGCACAGTATCCCGAGGCGAAGAACTACACCAACCGCGCCAACATCCTCTACTTCATGAAGGACAGCAAGACCACCGACAAGACCAAGCTCTACTGGATCAACGACAAGTATGCCTTGACCGACTCTGCTCAGATAGAGAATCTCGGCAAGACCAACCAGGTCAACTGGGGTAAGGCCATGCTCAAGTCTGTCACTTCCTACACCATTGGCGCAAAGACCTACTCTACGGCACCCACCAAGACGGTCAACGCCGCCGAGGGCACATCTACCTACACCTTCACCGACACCGTCGTGGTCGTGAGGACAGGCGAGCCTACCGGCATAACGAAGACCATCGAGTATAAGTGCTGCGACCAGGCCGCACGCATGTTCCGTGGCTACACTGGCGACAATGGCGTTGGCACAGGCACCGTGCCCTATCTGCTGCCCATCGGAACCACCACCATCAGCTCAAGCTCCGTGCTCAGCAACGATGGCTATATGTTCGGCACCTCGCACGACTATGCCGGCACGAACTATACTTTCTATACAAAACAAACCGAATATAAATAAGTGACTCGTATGAAAAAGACCATAAAATCCATTCTGCTCCTTGGAGCATTGGCCATAGGGGCAGGCACATTGGCAAGCTGCTCCGACGATGACGACTCCTACATGTCAAGGCTGTTCCGCCCCGTGGTGAGCACCGACAACATCACCGCAGGCGTCGACAACAACAAGAAGGCTTACATATACTTCTCGTGGGACGACTATGCATCGGCCAACAAATACATCATCAAGTTGGTCACCGAAGATGGGTCCGACTCGCTGAAATATGCCGTCAACACCACCGAGATCATGGTGAACAACCTGCTCTACGACACCAACTACAACATCTCCATCAGAGCCGTCGATACCATCAGCGGCAAGGAGAGCCGCGACTATGTGTTCACCGTGACCTCAGCCGACTACCCAACCAAGCTGAAGACTCCCGGCACAACCGACATCATCGACGTTGGCGCACGCATAGCATGGGACAACAGCGAGGGCGACGCCAACTACGACTCGCTCCAGGTTGTTAAGGCCTCCAACGACTCCGTGATAAGCACCTATGTGCTCACCGACGAAGACCGTGCCGTGTCGGAAAAGGTCATCAGCGGTTTGAAGGCTAACACCAACTACAGGGTGAAGGCTTACATCGCTGGCGAATATCAGGGCAAGAAGAACTTCAAGACTGTGGCCGCCGAGGACTTCGGCGACGACCTGGTGGTTGACATGCGCAACGTCGAGGAGAGCAAACTCTACAAGTGCCTCAGTATAAGTTCGGATTCTCAGTACGACGGTCTGCTTGACTCGCTCATCAGCGTAAATCCCCTCAAGAACATCACCATCGTGCTTCCTGGCGGAGCCGACATCAAGATGCCTACGATGAACTTGAAGAAGGGCACCGAAAAGCGCATCAAGTTTGTCACTGGTCTCACCCTCGCAGGCAACGCCAACATCTGTGTGGCCGGCAACTTCGCCATAGCAGCCGACGTTCATGTTAGCAGCCTCGTGTTCGACAAGATCAACTTCACCGACGCTCCGCTCGACGGCAAGGACAAGGACGGAAGCAACTTCGGCGGCACCTACCTGTTCAACCTCAACGGTGCTGGTGCATCCATCGACACGATAAAGATTACCAACAGCAACATCAAGTACAAGCGTGGTGTGTGCCGTCTGCAAAACGCAGTGACCATAGGCAACTTCACCATCGACAACTGCATCGTTGACTCCATCGGTGGCTATGGCATCGTCAACTGCGACGCCAACAAGTCCACTGTTGACTATGTTACCATCACCAACAGCACCTTCGCCAACTGCGAGAAGTTCATTGTGGTGAACAGCGGCAAGACTGACAACAGCATCAACAATGTCAAGGTGGCCAACTGCACCTTCGCCTACTGCATTGCCAACACCAAGTCGTTCTTCGACATGAAGGACCGCGAACTGAAGACCTACACTCTCGACAACTGCCTGTTCGGCAAGCCTGGCCCACATAACAAGGAGGAGGTGACCGATGGCATCACGGGCTACTCTGGAAGCATCGCCCCGTCGTGCAACGACTGCTACTTCGCCAGCGACTTCCTCTGGCAGAAGAACGCCGAGACTGGCGAGGCCAAGGCCGCTCTCAGCGGAACGACTCTGAAAGGCGCAACGAGCGACATCTTCAAGTCGCCCGACACAAGCGACTTCACCGTCATGTCCAGCGAGGCAAGGGGCATCGGCGACCCACGCTGGTACTAAGTCAAATATCGCTCATGCGGCGACTTCTTGAGTTGCCGCTGGGCGACAATACGAAATGAAAACGGGGGAACTTCCGATAGTGGAAGTTCCCCCGTTTTCTTATTATGTAACATTAAAAAAACTTGCTCAGATTTGTACAGGTACGGGCTGAAAGCCCAACGACTCCATTGCCCAGGGCAACGCCCTGGGTTTTGTTTGTGTGTACCTATGCGCCCTGTAAGGGCAAAAGTATATAGTCTTGTGCATTATAGTCTATGCACTTTTGCCCTTGCAGGGCGACAGGTGATGGACCTGATATACCCAGGGCGTTGCCCTGGGCTATGTAGTATAGGGCTTTCAGCCCAATGCTGTAAAACCTACCAATCATATAAAATCTGCTCAAGTTATTTTTTGAACATTACTATGTTATATTTCAAAACCAGTCGTCGAGATTGGCGTTGGCCTCAACCTTGCGCTCCACCTCGTCGGGCAGAGAACTGAAGAAATCGTAGCCTGTGATGCGCTCCACCTCGTCAACGGTGTTCACATAGTCGCCCTTGGGACGGTTGCCCGACTCGTTGCGGTATATGAAGCCTATGGCCGCCGTGTCCTTGCCTGCGCGCAGCACCACCTTGAAGAATGCCTCCGGCACCACCACCTTGTTCTTTCCTATCGTCTTGCGCTTCGACTTCGAGTAGATTACAGGGCCGCACACGATGTAAAGGTCGCCATACTGCTCAGCCCAGCGGCGGCACTGTCCCTCCATCTCGTTCCAGTCGCCGGCGTTGAGTCCATGCACCTGCGGACAGGCGTTGGAGTATAGAAAAGACTGAATCTGTGCCGTCTCGCTCCACTTGCAGTCGCCCGACGGACACATGTGGCCACGGTCGTAGCCCGACGAGTAGTAGTCGTCGTTGGTGGCGCGCGGCGACGGCACATCCTCGTCCTCCTTAAACTTTATGCCCTTGCGGTTGTAGCTTCCCGTGGTATGGTCGGCGGTCAGGTGCCATGCCACCCAGTTGGGCAGTCGTGTGTCTTTGTTGTACGATGCGGTGTAGCCCTCACGGTGCAGTATCTGTTCGCCACTGCCCTCCCTCAGTGCCGGCAACTCATATCCAGTGTCGCCGCTGGCGGCATTGGCCGCCTCAACACTACTTCCATCACGGTTCTCGCTTTCGCTCTCAGCCTCATTCTCAGCCGCCATGGCAGCCTGCGCCATCGACTTGTTGCCTGCTTGCAGGCCGCACGATGCCAACGACACCATTCCGGCTAATGCACAAATGCACAAAATGCTATTCCTTCTCATATTCATAATAGGGGTATTGTGGATTTCTTATGCAAAGGTAGTGCAATTTTTTCAATGGGCGCAGCGCCTACTACATTGCCCATTGAGCCTATTATGCCTAATATGCCCATTATGCCTATTATGCCTATTATGCCTATTATGCCTATTATGCCCATTACGCCCATCATGCCCATTATGCCTCGCCCCTTAGCTGCCACATTTTCCACCCAATCCATAAAAAATTCCACTATATTTATAATAATAAAGCGTAACTTTGCAATGTCACACTCTGACCGACACCATGTTGGCGTGGCGATGGGCAAACGCGCGCACCGCCGGCATGGAAGAATAACAGACCAAAACATTACTAAAAACCACATCAAAACAATGAAAAGACATCACTTGCTTGCAATGGCACTGTGCGCCGCCTCACTGACGGCCATGGCCACAGAGACGGAGAAGCTGCCGGCATTTCCCGGCGCCGAGGGTTTCGGACGCTACGTAACCGGAGGACGCGGCGGCGCGGTATACCACGTCACCTCACTGGCCGACGACGGCTCTGAGGGCACGCTCCGCTGGGCGTGCTCGCAGAAGGGCGCGCGCACCATCGTGTTCGACGTGTCGGGCACCATCCACCTCACGTCAACGCTCGCACTGAGCCAGGGCAACGTCACCATAGCCGGACAGACAGCCCCCGGCGACGGCATCTGCGTGGCCGACTATCCCTTCGCCATCAAAGCCAACAACGTCATCGTGCGCTTCATGCGCTTCCGCCTTGGCAACACCAACGTCACTCTCGACGGTGCCGACGGCTGGGACGGTCTTGGTGCCATGGACCAGGAGAACATCATGGTTGACCACTGTTCCGTGAGCTGGAGCATCGACGAGTGCCTGTCCATCTACGGTGTTAAGAACTCCACCGTGCAGTGGTGCATAGCGTCGCAGAGCCTTGCCAACGCCGGCCATTCCAAGGGTGCCCACGGCTACGGCGGCAACTGGGGCGGTTCGGGCATGACATACCACCACAACCTGCTGGCTCACCACGAGAGCCGCGTGCCGCGCCTCGGTCCGCGCTACACCACGCAGCTCGACGAGCGCATGGACATGCGCAACAACGTGATGTACAACTGGGGAGGCAACGGCTGCTATGGCGGCGAGGCCATGAAGGTGAACATCGTCAACAACTACTACAAGCCGGGTCCCGCCACGGCCAAGATAAGCACCGTGAAGCAAAAGCGCATAGCCGCCATCGGCGTGCGCACCGAGGAGTATGTCACCACATACAAGGACTACGCCCCGACGAAGCACGTGTGGGGCAAGTTCTACGTTGACGGCAACAAGAACTCGAAGTATGCCGACGTCACCAAGGACAACTGGACCTATGGCATGTACAACCAGATTGACGCGTCGGGCAACGACGGCACCTACACCTCCACCACCAAGGACACCATAAAGATTACCGAACCGATAGACTTCACCTACGTCACCACCCACACCGCCGACGATGCCTACGACCGCGTCATAGCCTATGCCGGATGCAGCAAGGTGCGCGACAGCTACGACGAGATGATAATCAGCGACACGCGCAATGGCGTGGCCACATACACAGGCTCTGGCAACAAACCGGGCATCATCAACACCCAAAACGACAACAAACCCGCCGGCGCATCGGCCGACTGGAGCGCATGGCCCACGCTAAGCTCCATCGAAGCACCCGCCGACACCGACGGCGACGGCATGCCCGACGAGTGGGAGACGGCCAACGGTCTGAACCCCAACGACCCCACCGACGGAGCTGCCACTGCCGCCAACGGCTACACCAACCTTGAGAACTACCTCAACAGTATTGTGGCCGACATCACCGCTGGCGAACTTGAGGGCGGCACGGGCATGGGCAGCATATCCTACGAGGGCGACGACCCCGTGGCATCGGTATATGAGCTGTCGCAAGCCACATCCAACAACGACTGGACGTTCAGCAACGGTTTCTCCATCTCCACGTCGAAGGGCTACGCCTCAGGTTCCAGCTGCGGCATCGCCGGCATCAAGTTCTCGCGCAACACGGCGTTCACCATCAACATCCCCGACGGCATAAGCATCGGCAAGGTGGAGTTCACCGGCTACAGCAATGTTGACGACGGCACAGCCTACCTCAGCCAGCTCGGCAGCAACACCTATGCCTCCACCGACTATGTGTTTCCCCCGCGCACTGGCGGCGTGTCGGCCACTCACGCCATCGAGCTTGCCACACCGGCCACCAAGTCACTGGCGTTCAAGGTGGCGGGCAACCAAGTGGTGTTTGTCATCAAGCTGTATTCCAGCTCCACATCGGGCATCGCCAATATCGCCGACATCAATAGGCGCAACGGCGCCATCCACACCATCGATGGCCGCTTCGTGGGCTTCAATGCCGACCGACTGGCCAAGGGCGTATATATAGTGGATGGCAAGAAGGTGGCTATAAAATAAGGCGGCGAGCCGCCCATCTGGCATTGCCTATTGAGCCTATTATGCCTATTGAGCCTATTATGCCCATTGAGCCTATTATGCCCATTAGGCCTATTATGCCCAATATGCCCATTGGGCATAATAGGCCCTAAAAAAAACAAAAAAAACCACCCCCATGAAGAAATCCCTAATCATAGCCATATCCTTGGGCTGCTCCGCATTAGCCATGGCGCAGCCCCTACCCTACCAAGACCCGTCGCTCAGCGCCGGCCAGCGTGCCGACGACCTGCTGGGGCGGCTCACGCTCAACGAGAAGTGCCAGCTCATGATGGACGGTTCGCCGGCCATCGCGCGGCTGGGCATACCCCGTTTTGAATGGTGGAGCGAGGCTCTCCACGGCATCGGGCGCAACGGCTTCGCTACGGTGTTCCCCATCACCACTGCCATGGCCTCGTCGTGGGACGATGCTCTGCTCCAACGCGTGTTCACCGCCGTGAGCGACGAGGCGCGAGCCAAGAATAGCGAGGCCAAGCGGCAGGGCGAACCAAAACGCTACCAAGGTTTGTCGTTCTGGACTCCCAACATCAACATCTTCCGCGACCCTCGCTGGGGGCGCGGCCAAGAGACCTACGGCGAAGACCCCTACCTCACCAAGCGCATGGGTCTGGCCGTGGTGCGCGGTCTGCAAGGCCCGTCCGACAGCCGCTACCGCAAACTTCTGGCCTGTGCCAAGCACTTCGCAGTGCATAGCGGCCCTGAGTGGAACCGCCACTCGTTCAACATCGAGCAACTGCCCGCGCGCGACCTGTGGGAAACCTACCTGCCAGCCTTCAAGGCTCTGGTGCAACAGGGCGATGTGGCCGAGGTGATGTGCGCCTACCAGCGCATCGACGGTGAACCGTGCTGCGGCAACAACCGCTACGAGCGGCAGATACTGCGCAACGAGTGGGGCTTCAAGGGTCTCATCACCAGCGACTGCGGAGCCATCACCGACTTCTGGGTGAAGGATCGCCACGGTGTGTCGCCCGACGCGGCGGCGGCATCGGCCAAAGCCGTGAGGTCGGGCACCGACGTTGAGTGCGGTTCCAACTACAAGCGGCTGCCTCAGGCCGTGGAGCGTGGCGAGGTGAGCGTGGCCGAGATCGACACGTGTCTGCGGCGACTGCTCGTGGCGCGCTTCGAACTGGGCGACTTCGACAGCGACGAACAGGTGGAATGGGCAAAGATACCCATGAGCGTGGTGGCCAGCAAGCCCCACAAGCAGTTGGCTCTCGACATGGCGCGCAAAGGCACCGTGCTGCTGCAAAACCGTGGCGGCGTGCTGCCGCTCGGCAAGGGCGGCAAGGGCATCGTCGTCATGGGTCCCAACGCCAACGACTCCGTAATGATGTGGGGCAACTACAGCGGCTACCCCACCCGCACCATAACCATGCTTGAGGGCATCAGGCGCAAGATTGGCGACGTGCGCTACATCCCTGCGTGCGGACTGACGCGCGGCGAGGTAAACCGAAGCCACTTCGCCCTGCTCACCACGCCCGACGGCGCAAAGGGCATGAAGGCCACCTACTGGAACAACACCTCCATGCAGGGCACGCCCGTGGCCACGGCCACCATGGCCGAGCCTATCAACCAGAGCAACGGCGGTGCCACCGTGTTTGCCCCGGGGGTCAACCTTGAGAACTTCTCCGCCCGCTATGAGGGCGAACTGACTACTGCCGACGACCTGCGCCTGACGCTCTCGCTGGGAGCCGACGACAAGGCGCGCGTCATCGTCGATGGCGACACGGTGATCAACGAGTGGAAGTCGCGCCAGCGCATCAACTACAAGGAACTGCAGCATACCTTCAAGGGCGGCCAACGCCACAAGCTCCAAATCGACTATGTGCAGGAGCGCGACATGGCCGTCATGCAGTTTGACATCGTCAGCAAGGCCACGCCCACCACGGCGCAGCTGCTCGACGAGATTGGCCAGGCCGACACGGTGATATTCGTGGGCGGCATATCGCCACGCCTTGAGGGCGAGGAGATGAAGGTGAGCGAGCCGGGCTTCCGTGGCGGCGACCGCACCGACATCGAACTGCCCCTTGTGCAGCGCAACCTGCTGAAGGCTCTCCACGCCGCCGGCAAGACCATTGTGTATGTCAACTGCTCCGGCGGTGCCGTGGGTCTCGTTCCCGAGAGCCAGAGCTGCGATGCCATCGTCCAGGCGTGGTATGGCGGCGAACAGGGAGGACAGGCCGTGGCCGACATTCTCTTCGGCGACTACAACCCCAGCGGCAAACTGCCCATCACGTTCTACCGCGACACCACACAGTTGCCCGACTTCGAAGACTACCGCATGGCCAACCGCACCTACCGCTACTTCCGTGGCCAACCGCTCTTCCCGTTTGGCTACGGTCTCAGCTACACCACCTTCGCCATCGGCAAGCCCAAGTACGACGCCAAGCGCGGCAAACTGCTCGTCAGCATCACCAACACCGGCAAGCGGCAAGGCATGGAGACGCTCCAGGCTTACATCCGCAACACCGCCGATGCCGAAGGTCCATTGAAGACGCTGCGCGGATATAGTCAGGTGACGCTCAATCCCGGCGAGCGGCAGACGGTGGAAATCGACCTGCCACGAAGCTCGTTTGAGTGGTGGGACGCATCGTCCAACACCATGCGCATACTGCCCGGCACCTACGAGATTGGCGTGGGCGCGTCGAGCCGCGACATCGACCTGAAGAAGATTACTGTAAAGATAAATAAATAGATGTACCCTATTTGTTGTGGCTAATGTGTAGTGGGTGCGGTGTCCCACCGCACACCAAGCGACAATGCGGAAATTGCGACGTGAGACACGTCGCCCACTACTTGCACCCTACCACAATAGAAACAACCAATCTAACTGTATATAAAATAAACAATAACGACAATGAAACAACTCACCATCAGAAAGGCACTGGCTCTGGTGGCGGCCACGCTGCTGCTTGCCGCCGCGCCAGCCAACGCCGACAACAACGCCGATGCACTCTACAGCAACGTGCCGTTTGCAATGAACAGAGTGGCCGAGCCAAACATCCCGGCCTACACAGTAAGCATAACCGACTTCGGCGGTGTGGCCGACGGCAGGACACTCAACACCGAGAGCTTCGCCAAGGCCATAAAGCACCTTGAGGAGCGCGGCGGCGGACAGCTCAACGTGCCGTTCGGCGTGTGGCTCACGGGTCCCATCGAACTGAAAAGCCACATCAACCTCCACCTTGAGGACGGTGCGCTGGTGCTCTTCTCGCCCAACCGCGCCGACTATCCTCTCATCGAGTCTACCTTCGAGGGCGTGAAGTCGCGCCGCTGCATGTCGCCGCTCACCGCCAACGGTGCCACCGACGTGGCCATCACGGGCAACGGCGTGTTCAACGGCAATGGCGAGAACTGGCGACCGGTGAAGAAAAGCAAACTGACATCGGCGCAGTGGACGAAGCTATGCGAGGGTGGCGCACTCAACAAGGCGCAGAACATCTGGTATCCGTCGGCTGAGATACGCGACATCAGCAACGACAAGAAGATGATGGAGGATGCCTTCAGCAAGAACGACGACGCGTCGTGGGCTAAGGTTCACGACTTCCTGCGCCCCGCCCTGCTGTCGTTCACCAGCTGCAAGAGGGTGCTGCTTGAGGGTGCCACGTTTGAGAACTCGCCCGGATGGAACATCCATCCGCTCATGTGCGAAGACCTCACCCTGCGCGACGTCATCATCAAGAACCCCTGGTTTGCCCAAAACGGCGACGGTCTCGACCTTGAGTCGTGCAAGAACGTGATCGTTAAGGGCTGCACGCTCGACGTGGGCGACGACGCACTCTGCATCAAGTCGGGACGCGACAAGGAGGGGCGCGACCGCAACATGCCCACCGAGAACGTCATCATCGACGGTTGCCGCGTCTACCACGGCCATGGCGGCTTCGTCATTGGCAGTGAGATGTCGGGCGGCGCGCGCAACATCCTGCTGCGCAAATGCCTCTTCATAGGCACCGACACGGGTCTGCGCTTCAAGTCAACGCGTGGGCGCGGCGGCGTGGTAAGCAACATCTTCATCGAGGACATAGGCATGAGCGGCATCCCTGGCGAGGCCATCACCTTCGACCTTTACTATGGCGGTGCCAACGCCGGCAACAACACCATCGAGCGTGTCGCCGTTGACGAGACGACCCCTGCCTTCCGCGACATCACCATAAACAACGTGGTGTGCAAGGGTGCCAAGCAGGCCGCCTACTTCAATGGTCTGCCCGAAATGCCCATCAGCAACATATCGGTGAGCAACTCCACGTTCGAGACCACCAACGGTTTCAAGCTTAACTACATCCACGGCCTAAAGCTCAACAACGTGAAGATTGCCAACAGCAATGGCGAAAGCATCGTCAAACTCAACGACGTGAAGGACTTCACAAACAAATAGTTGGTATCTTGCGCCCTGAAAGGGCAGCTACACATAGCCCAGGGCAACGCCCTGGGGATATGTGATAGAGGTAACTTGCGCCCTGAAAGGGCAACTGCGTTAAACCAACATCGCCAACCACTAAACAGCAACTGCGACTTCATGCAGCTGCCCTTTCAGGGCGCAGATTAGAATGATGACCCTGAGACCCAGGGCGTTGCCCTGGGCTATGTGTAGTTGCCCTTTCAGGGCGCAAGATGCGCTTCATTATATACTTTTATTCGCTCTATCGAGCGATTGGTACGGCGAGGCGCCGTACCTCCTATGCCGTCCGTGGCTTGAAAGTGCTATCACGAAGGGACGAGTCAACCATTAGGAGGTACGGCGCCTCGCCGTACCAAAAAGCGGCAGCTTTAAGTATGAAGCACATGAGGCTATTTAGTAGGCGCTGCGTCCTCGCTGCGCCCCCAAAAAAACGGCAGATTTAAGTAACGTTAAAAAAATAACTTGCTCAGATTTGTACATGTGCGGGCTGAAAGCCCAACGACTCCATAGCCCAGGGCAACGCCCTGGGTTTTGTCCGTATGTATCTATGCGCCCTGAAAGGGCAAAAGTATATAGTCTTGTGCATTATAGACTATAGGCGGGTTCTATAAATTGCCTTTGATGGATTTTTGAATTTTAGCCGAGCAGATTTTGCTTTGGATAAGATAGGCTGCACCTCAGCAATTGAAGCGAGCTTCATTGCATTCGGTTTGCACTATCTTTCTTTCTGAAAGAGCATAGCGGGCTATGCGACTGAAGAAGAAAGTAAAATATGCCGGATAAAATCAAAAAGACACAAAGAGCAACCCGTTGAAAAGTGAAGTTTAACAATGCGTGGAATTTATAGAACACGCCTATATACTTTTGCCCTTTCAGGGCGACGGTTGATGACCTTATGTACCCAGGGCGTTGCCCTGGGCTATGGAGTATAGGGCTTTCAGCCCATTGTGATACAATCTGCCAATCATATAAAATATGCCCAAGTCATTTTTTGAACATTACTAAGTGTGAAGCGCATTGGGTTTTAGTCCTCGCTGCGCCCTCCCCTATTCTCTCACTCGCTATGCTTCTATATTTTTGCTTCTTTATTTGGGCGCAGCGAGGACGCAGCGCCTACTAAGTTTGCCCTTATTGACTTCAAAGCACTAAAACGGCAAATGTGGGTCTAAGTTTGCCCCATTGGCTTACAGCCAAGAAAACATCAGTGCGGCTTGGAATGTCGATGACAATTCCAAGCCGCACCATGTTGTTTAAAACCATTGATAAGAGAAGAGCCTCTTGTCGGATTCGAACCAACGACCCCGAGATTACAAATCACGTGCTCTGGCCAACTGAGCTAAAGAGGCGGGTGGGTAAGCTACTTACATCGCGCCGCTACAACCAACTACCTTTGCTACGTTCCCGTCCTGGAGGGTTCGAAGGGAGCTGGCCGTGCAAGACTTACCCGTCTTTAAGCGGATGCAAAGGTAGACATTTTATTCCATACCACAAAGTTTTAATGTGAAAAACAATGATGTCGCCTATACTTTTATGAATTATAAATATGCAGGGATAGGCATGGCAAGTATGGTCTTTTGTCGTGGCAAGCATGGTTGAATGTCATGTCGAGCATGTGCATTCGCTTGCTTACACCAACAGATATAAGCTCTTACACCAACTGAAGTAAACGCTTACACCAGCTGAAGTAAGCTCTTACACCAACTGAAGTAAGCACACTTTGCACCACTTTTGCATCGACAATTATGGCAGTCAAGCCCAAGAAAATGCAGAGGGCGAGAACATTGCGCCAAGCATGCACATGAGGCTATTTAGTAGGCGCTGCGTCCTCGCTGCGCCCTCCCTATTCTCTCACTCGCTATACACCAATATTTGCTTCTTTATTCGGGCGCAGCGAGGACGCAGCGCCTACTAATTTGCCTCGTTGGCTTCGGCATAGATTACATCTCTTTCGCTCTTCGCGCGATTGGTACGGCGAGGCGCCGTACCTCCTATGCCGTCCGTGGCTTGGAAGTGCTATCAGGAAGGGACGAGTCTGCCATTAGGAGGTACGGCGCCTCGCCGTACCAAAAAGCGGCAGCTTTAAGAGTGAAGCAC
>CAVKUV010000005.1:0-90819 GCA_963659505.1 Lachnospiraceae bacterium | reverse complement strand
GGGTTACTGAGATACGGCCTCTTCGAGGCCAAGAAGGCAAGGGCATTATCAACGCGTTTAACGGAACACCCCACGTTTTACGCCTGATGCCAATGGACGACCCAGCGCATTGTCACTTGGTCGTAAAGGTTTCGAGGGCGTTCTGCCTGTCGCGCATTACGAGAGTGTCGAGACTGTGGATGGTCTTGTAACGCTGCTCCCCATTGTCCTCGTATGTGTAGGTGACGGTGTAGTCGAGAGTCAGTTGGTCGCGGTCCTTGTCAGCCCAGGCTTTCTTTGCGCCCTGATGTTCCCACTTGCCCGAACCTGTTGCGGTGCAGCCGTCGGTGGTTGTCGTAACGGTGCAGCGGTCATTGTCGTCGAAGGTGAGCAGAAGGTCGCACGAGGGCGTCAGGTTGGTGCCCGTCAGGGGTATCACCGTCGATACGTTATATACGGCCTCGGTGAGCGAACGGGTGGTGATGTAGCGTATCTCGTCGTACTCCAGATACTCGGCGTGGCGTTTATCCACCGACAACACGCCGTTGAGGTCTGCCTCATCGGTGCCCCGGCTTATCCAAGCCCCGTGCCATTTGTTCTTGTATTTGACGGCACGCAGGGTGTAGTTGCGGTCGCCAAGCACCTGTTCGTCGGCAGAAACTATCTTCAGTGGCAGCACATACTTCAGACTGGTGGCCTTTGCGTCGGCGAAGAAAGCGTCGGTAAGCTGCACCCTCACACCGCCCATCACCGCTCCTTGTGGTAGGGTTACGGTGAAAGGCGACGCTGGGCTGACTGCCGTGCCGCCTACTTCCAGAGTGTAATAGGAAGACGGCAGAGCCACAACCTGTTCGCCGTTCGACTCGAAGGCGAGTCCTTCGCATAGCGATTCGTCCACAATGAGTGTCACGGGGCGGTCTTTGCCGTTGCTCTCCACGCCGCCCAAGGTGACGTAGACGTCAAACTGGTGCTTGTTGTCAAGCTCCGTACTCGCAACATCGTCGCCCATTGTCAGCGTGCGCACGGCGTTCTGATAGGCAAAATACACTGTCTGGTAGTCGTAGTCGCCGAAAGTCTGATTGCCGTTCTCGCAACTTGTGAGTACTGGGGCGATGCCGCCGCAAGCGAGACAGGCGGCGAGGAAAATATTGAAACGTTTGGTCTTCATAGCTGTTCTGTTATTTATGTTCAAGACTGTTTGCCACATCACCATCCCTTGTTCTGCAAGAGGTCGCCGAACTTCAGCACCTCGCTGTAGGGTATCGGGCCATACTGCTGGTATTGCTGGTAGCCACGGGTGTCAACGTCAAACGTAGCCATGGTGTTTTCAGTCTGGTTGACGCTCATTCCGCGGGCCGTCTCGGTGAGCGACTGTCCGTAGCGGCGGATGTCCCAGAAGCGGAAACCCTCGAACGACAACTCCAGTCGGCGCTCGTTGCGTATCAGCTGGCGCATCTTCTCCTTGTCGGCCTTGCAGAGAGTGAGGTAAGGGTCGCGGCTGCTGATGCGCGAGTTGCACCTGCCGCGCAGCTCATGCACAACGTCGTAGGCCGAATAGTCGTGCGTGCCCACTCCGGTGGGTCCCCACGCCTCGTTGGCCGCCTCGGCATAGATGAGGAACATCTCGGTGTAGCGTATGCGTGGCGTGTAGTGATACTGCGTGGAGTTGACTGTCGGGTCGAGGTTTACGGTCTCCCTCATCAGCTTGCGCAGGTAGTAGCCCGTGCGGGTTGACTTTCCGGCCACGTTGTTCAGAGCGTCCTGCGTGCCACCGTCGGCGGCTGTCGTGATGACCGCGCCGTTTACGCCCATAGTAGAGCCGTTGCACACCACATAGGCAGCCAGCCTTGGGTCGCGGTTCTTGTAGGGATTGGCCGGGTCGTAGCCGCTCTTCTCGTGGTCAATGGGATAGCCGTTGGCCATGGGGAAGGCGTCAACGAAGTTCTGCGTGGGGTTGATGCGCCCGTTGCCGTATAGCGAAGGCGGAAAATTGTCGCTCTCCCACGAGTTGCTCTGGCTGCGTTCCGTGCGCCAGATCATCTCTTGGGCATCGTCCAGCTGGTCGAGGAAGTTGGCGTTGGCATACCATTTCCATCCGTTATAGTGCATTCCGTCGATGTTGCCTATGCGGTCGAGCACAATGGCGGCGGCATCGGCCACCTCGGCCCACGTCACTCCCGACGCCTCATAGGCCGGACTGGCGGCAAGGAGCAACGCCTTAGCCCGGAAAGCCTCAGCTATTTTGCCGCACATGCGCCCACTGAACTTGGAGCCGAACACGCGGTTGTAGCGGCTTACGGTCACTTCCTCGTCATCCTGGTATTTTGCCGGCAACTCCGCCCTGCGGCTTATGTCGGCATATTCAGTAGGAAGCATGGCTATGGCGCGGTCGATGTCGGCATTGATGCTGTCGATGCACTCGCGGAAGGGGCGGCGCTCCTGGTTGCTGTAGTTGTCGGTGCTCTCAGGCACCGTAACGATAGGCACGCCCATAAGCCGCCCGTCGTCGGTGTAGCCCGAATGAGCCTGCAGCAGATAGAACAGGTACATGGCGCGCAGGCCGTAGGCTTCGCCCATCTCGCGCTCGCAGTAGAGCCGGGCGGCAACGGAGTCGTTGGCCCAATGCACCTTTTCGGCGTTGGCCAGAAAGAGGTTGAGATACATTATGGCGGCACGGCAGTTGGTCCACTGGTCGAGCGGATTGTAGTTGGAGGTCCACTGGCCGGAGGCAATCTTGCGGTAGGCGTTGTCGGCATCGTTGCTCACGGCATCGTCGGTGGCCACCTCGCTGAACGGAAACGACGAGCACGGTATGCGCGTATAGGCATTGCCAAGGATGCCCTCGGCATAGCTGGCGTTCTCATACATATACTCCATGCCAAGGTTGTTCTCGATAGCCGGCTCAAACATGTCGTCGCACGAGACGAGAACAGCGGCCATGCCGCAACACGCAAGGGCTGTGGCGAGATATTTGCTGGTTGTATTTTTCATTGCGTTGCTTGTTTTAGAGGGTTACATTGAAACCTATGTTATAGCTGCGTGTCTGCGGCGCCGCCCCTACATTGGTCTCCATATAGCGGCGTTCCTTGCTTATGGTGAGCAGGTCGTAGGCTCCGAGATAGACTGACGCTCCGTTGAGGAAGCTGTTTGCAAAGAGACGCTTAGGCAACTGGTAGGTGAGCTGCACGCGGTTCAGGCGGAAAGCCGACGTGCTGTAGGTCCAGAAGTCGGAGGAAACGAAGTTCAGCGTTCCGGCCTCGGTGGTCAGGCGAGGGTAAGTGGCTGTGGCGGCCGTCGCCGTTGTCCAGCGTCCGCGCACTGCCGAGGTGTATTTCCTGTCGCCATAAACCCAGTTGGTCATGTTGTCCTTCAGGGCTGTGCCGCCGAAGTCGCCGGTTCCGTTCACGAAGAGCGTGAAGTCCTTCCACTTCAGCGTCAGGTTCAGACCAAGGTAGAAGTCGGGCGTGTAGTGGCCTATCACCACCATGTCCTTGTCGTCTATGATGCCGTCGCCATTCTGGTCCTTATATTTCAAGTCGCCTGGACGGGTGTCGCTGTTGATCACTGCCGACGACGCTATCTCCTCCTCGCTCTGGAAGAAGCCGAGACACTGGTAGCCACGCAAGGCATCGATGCGCTGCCCCTCGCTCTTCAGCCAGTCGTACTCCACGTTCTCGCTTATTTTCACGTTCTTTGATGTGTAGTACATGCCCGTCAACCCAAGGTTCACGTCAACCGGCCCCACCCTTTTGTGGCCGGCAACGGTGAAGTCGAAACCCGTGCGCCGCTGCTTGTTGTAGTTCTCATAGGGCAGAAACGACGACGAGGGATAGTCGGTATGGAAGTAATTGGGATAGACCGTGGAGGGCTGCACCAAGAGACCGCTCATCAAGGTGGTGAAGAAATTGGCGTCAACCGTGACGAGTCCGTGGCCAAAGGAGGCGTTTGCCCCCAGCCGCAACTCCTTGCGCTTGACAAACCCCAGCTTCTCGTTGGCACTGCGCCGCGAGTCGCTTGTGAGCATGGTGTTGGCGCTCTCGCTCCAACCCCACCATGTGCCACTGGCAGTGAACACCTTGTCGTACATATAGTAGTCGCTGATGTCGATGTCTTGGTTTATCACGCCGTAGGATGCCGTCAGCTTCAGGTCGTCAATCCACTTCACACCGTTCAGCCACGGCTCTTCGCTCAGTCTCCATGCTGCGCTTAGCACCGGCGAGAGAGCCTCGCGATGGTCTTCGGCCAGCTTGGCCGAATGGACGGCTGCCATGCTTAGGTCGGCATAGTAGCGGTGCGCCCAGTTGTAACCCACCTGAAGACCAAGGTTGGCGTTGCTCGTGCGGTGATAGACACCGGTTACTGTCTGCTGCCAACCATGCGCCAAGAGTGTGGCATCCAGATGGTGAAGGCCGAAAGAACGGGCGTAGTCGAACTGTCCGGAGAACATCACCGTCTGCTTGGTGTAGCTGCCGCTGGTGCTCTGCGTGCCGGTCTTGCGGTCAACGCCGTACTTGGTAAGGCCAACTATCACGTCCTGCCCGTCAACAGTGTCCCACGTGGCCTCGTAAGTGGAATATTCGTTGTTGATGGAGGTGGAGTAGCTGGTGGCATAGTCCACGCCCATATGCGCCTTGAAGCTCAGTCCATTGAGCAGACTCCGCAAATCGAACTTGACTCCCGCGTCAAACTGCAGCTGGCGCGACGTGTATTTGTTGTAGCCTGCGGCATACATGCCGGCGAGAGCATTGGTCTGCTGGTTTTGAGTGCCGCCAAGAAGATACTGCCCGTCTATTATGTTGCTGCTGTTTTGTACTATATCCTGCAAGGAAGCATCGACCATCGATATGGGAATGAGCGGCGCCAGCGGATACTGGCTTGTGGGGCGCACCGTGGCACTCTGCCCCCAGAAGTCGGCGTTGGCGTTGCGGGCGTCATAGAATGAGGCTGAAACGTCAACCCAACCCGTCACCCAGTCGTTGAGCGTGAGGTCTATGTTGCCGCGAATGCCCAAGCGGTTGGTGTGGTTGTCCTTGCCCTCGCCGAAGTTGATGAGGTCGTTTTGGTGGCTAAGGTTGATGTTGGTGTAGAAATGGGCATACTTTCCGCCACCCTGAAACTCTGCCGTGCCCTCGTAACGCTGGTAGGTATTCTTCACATAGTCGCCGCTGAAGAAGTCGATGTCGGGATAGCGGTAGCGGTTGTTGCCTGATGCGTAGTTGGCGATGTCGGCCTCAGAATAGGCCAAAGCCTTGCCGTCGTTGGCCAACGCCTCGTTGTAGAGCGTCATATACTCCGCCGCCCCCAAGTAGTCGGCGTAACGCTTGGGCTGGTAGAGTGTGGCGTTGCCCGAGACCTTTATTTCGAGACCGTTGGCATGGCCGCGTTTTGTGGTGATGAGCACCGCCCCCTTGGCCGCACGGCTACCGTAGAGCACTACCGCCGAGGCTGCTTTCATAAAGGTAATGCTCTCAATCTCCGACGGAAGCACATTGCCGGCGTCGCGTGGCACACCGTCAACCAACACAAGGGCATCGCCCTGGTTCCACAGTTGACCCGTCCAGCCGCCTATGTAGGCTTGCATGTTGTCGAGAGTGTAGGTGCTGTAGAGCTTCTGGTTAAGCTCTGCCATGTTGACCGTGGACACACCGCCCAACAAGTCGCGCTGTCCAACCGACTTGAAGGCCACGTTCACCGTGTCGGTCTGCGCCATGGCAGTAAGGACAACGGCATTGCCGCAGCAAAAGAGGCAGCCACAGAGGATATATCTGATATTCTTCATGTTCTTGGTGATAATTATAAAGGTGGGTTCTTCTATATTCAAGCCTCAAAACCGCTACCATCCGGGGTTCTGCTGGAACTCCAGATACTGATAATTGTCGGCCTGCTTCAGAGGCAGCCAGTAGTGCTTGTCGGTAAACGAACGGGTGAGGATAACTTTCTCCGACCATCCGCTGACGGCATTGCTCTGCGGAGCGCTGGTGTTGAGCGAGCCTACGCGCAGAAACTCCTGCGATGTCTTTTGCGTATAAGGGGCTTTGGTCAGAAGGAGCCAGCGGCGCAGGTCGCAGAAGCGGTGACCTTCCCATGCCAACTCGACGGCTCGCTCCCGTCGCAGCTCGCTCATGAAGCCGTCGAGCGAAGCGGTGTACTTGGCGGCCACGTCGGCCACACCGGCACGTCGGCGCACTTTGTTCACTGCCTGTACGGCTGTTAGCGAAACGCCCGAACCCTTGCCGTTGGCAGAGCCAGTGGCATTGGCGGCAGCTTCGGCATACATCAGATAGACATCGGCCATGCGCATATAGGGAATGTGCATGTGGAGCTGACTGCTCCAGCCGTCTCCCTCGTCATACTTGTTGGCTGTGATGGGCACAAACTTGCAGTTGTAGTAGCCAGTGCGGCTTCCGGTCTTGGTGTTGCGGCTCGTGCCGTCGGTCTGCATGTTGGCCACGGCCAGATTGCCGGCTCCCGACTCTGCCACCATGCGCACTCCGTCATAAACAACGTCGTTGTAGAAGCGCGGATCACGGTTCTTCCACGGATGGGTGGCGTCAAATCCCGACTCGGGGTCGTCCAATGGCAGACCGTTGGCCATGCCGAAATAGTTGACATAGTTGGCCGTTGGCAGATTGGTTACGTCACCATCGGTAAGGCTCATGCCGAAAAACGTGCGGCAAACGCTCCACCGCGTGGCTCCATGGCCCTCCGACGGTCCACGGAATATGGCCTCGGTGACGGCATCGTCAGAGCTTTGCCCAGGCATCTTGCCGTTCTCGTTCTGCGTATAGAAGTTGCGGTAATACTCTTTCCAAGGGATAAGCCCGTACTGCGTCTGTCCGCCGTCCACAAGTTTTATCAGTTCGGCAAAGGCATCGGCCGACCGCTGGCAGAACTCCTGGTTGTAGGTGGCGTTGCCCGTGCTTTCCTTGTTCATAAGCGGACTGCCGGCCCACAGCAAGTCTTTGCCCAGATAGGCCAGAGCCATGATTTTGGTTATGCGCAGCTGGTTGCGTCCATAGGTGGTGCGCCCGGCGGTGGTGTCGTCCCAGTTGACGGGCAACAGGTCGGCGGCCTTGCGCAGGTCGCTGGCGGCGGAGTCGGCACACTCGGCATACGACAGGCGCGGCAGAGAGAGTTTCTGGTCGGCCGGCAACACCTCTTTTATATATGGCAGACCACCGACATACTGCATCATCTCAAAGTAGAACCAACCACGGAAGAAGTATAGCTGGCCGGCAATGAGGTCTTTCTCCTCCTGCGTGGCACCGGTCATCAAGTCGAGATTGGCCAGACCCATGGCGCACTTGCGTATGGCATACCATGCGGCAGGCCACAAGCCATGATGGAAACGGTCGCCGGAGGAACTCCAGCTTGCCCGGTCGAGCCAGCTTTGGCTCCATCCGTCGTGCTCCTTCTGCCATCCCCAGAAGTCTCCTTGGTCGAACATATAGGCCACCATGAATGTCTGGTTGATGTTTTGTATCTCGTCGTCGCCGTAGTTCCACGTAGGCACATAGCCGTTCTTGGCGAAATCGGGGATGCAGCTGTACAATTCCTCCACAAAGCCCTGGAAGTTACGGAAGTCCTTGTAGGCTTCAGTGTCGGCTATCTCGCTCTCTGGAGCCTTGTCGAGATAGTCGGTACACGAAGCGAAGGCTGCACATACGATGCCGATGGCGCAGCATACGGAACAGGCAATGAAGTGTTTTGCTATTGTTGTTTTCATGTCGCTACTGTGTTTTAGAGGGTGATTTTGAGTCCGAGGTTGAAGCGCTTTACCGTTGGATAGGCTCCTTGGGTGGAGTTGCCGCCGTTGCCGCCCATGTCGTTGGTCTCCCTGTCGTCGGGCATGCGTGTCCACATCCACAGATTGTTGCCGTTGAGGTAGAGCTTCAGACTTGTCAGTCCGATGCGTCTCACCCATCCGTCGGTCCAGGTGTAAGCCACTTCGGCGTTCTTCAGGCGGACATACGAACCGTCATAGTAGAAGCGCGTGCCGTGGAAATAGTCGCCCGGCGTGGAATTCCAACGTGGCATGGGAGCGTCGGCATTTGTAGTCTCGCGCGACCAGAGCGTTCCTTGGTCGTAAACAACGTCAAGTTTGGAACTAAGCGAATTGAACCACACCTGGCGGGTTACGTTGGTGACACCATAGAACTGGAGCATCACGCTCAACCCTTTCCAGTCGAAGCCGATGGTGGCGTTGTAGGTGTTCTGCGGGATGCTTGAATAGCCGTAGGGTGCAGAGTCGTTGGAGTCAATGACACCATCGCCGTTGTAGTCCAGTATCTGATAGTTGCCGGGCAGTTTCTGGTCATCCTGCACGTTCCACTGTGTGGTGCCGTAAATCTCGTCCCATGTGTTGGCGAAACCGTTGGAGAGGTAGGAGTGCTGCTGGCCGATGGCATAGCCTGTAACTTTCTGATAGTTGGGCTGCAAGTCGGGGTCTTCATACTCCTTTATCTTGTTGACGGCGTGTGTCATGTTGAAATTGCCCCAAAGGCGCAAGTCTTTGCCGAAAGACTTGTTGACACGCAGCTCCAGTTCGTAGCCGTTGGTTGACACGCGGCCGAGGTTGGCCGTTGGCGGCGTGGTGCCATAGTAGGAAGGAAGGTTGCGGCTGCTGCCGGCAATGAGTATGTCGCTGCGCTTTTCATGGAAGAAATCGAGAGAGCCGGCCAGCAGTCCGCCAAAGAAAGCGTAGTCAATTCCAAGGTTCTGCTTGACGGCCTTCTCCCAGTGAACGTCGGGGTTGCCAACCTTCGACTCCCTGTACCATGTGTAAGGACTGTATTCATTCTGGTTCAAACCCTGACGGACATTGCCGCCATAAGCCCACTGCGTGGCGTAGAGCCAACGTTCACCTACATTGTCGTCGCCCACTTCGCCATACGAGTAGCGGAATTTCAGCATGTCAACATACTTGCGCAGCGGCTGGAAGAACTTCTCCTCGCTGGCCATCCAACCGACAGCGCCTGAATTGAAGAAAGCGAAGCGGTTGTCGGAGCTGAACTTTTCCGACCCGTTGTAGGCTCCGTTGTACTCGAAGAAGTATCTTCCACCATAATTATAGGTGGTTCGGAAAGCCCAGTCCTCACGGTAGTTGGTAAATTCGCTGCCCGTGGCGCGCTCCGTGCGGTTGAATACGCCCATGGCCGTCACGTCGTGCTTGCCAAACTGCCTGCCCCAGAAGAGCTGTCCCTGATAGAAGAGGTTGCGCTGTGTGGCACTGTTGCTGATTGTGCCGCCCGACGTGCTCCAGCTGATACTCTCCTGAAAGTCGAAATTGGTATTGCTGTCGCTCGTCTGCAGGTAGTGTACCTCACCCGTAGTGGGGCTTATCCACTTGTATTGCGCACTGTTGTTCAGGTCGTTCACGCCGCGTTTGTCCTCGACGAACACATTGTCCCACGACACGGTTGCCGTGGCTTTCAGCCCTTTCAGCAGAAAACCGAGGTCCTGTTCGAGCGTAAAGTCGGTGTTGATGCGCGTGGTGGTTGTCGTGGCCGAACCCGACAGTGCCATGTTGGCCACGGAGTTGGTGCCAGCCACGGTGTTCTCCGGATAGTAGCCCCACGAGCCGTCGCTGTAGCGCGGCAGGAAGATGTCGGGAGCCGCCGAATAGGCCGAAGTCCAGAGCGTGGTCTGGTAGTAGGCGTCGTCGCTGCCGAGCCACGGGCCTTTCTTCTGTCCGTGCGAACCGAACAGGTTTACTTTCAGCAGTGTGGTCTTTGTGAGTTGGAAGTCGAGGTTGGAGCGCACGTTAAGGCGGTCGTAGCCATAGCCGGTCTCATATCCGCGCCCATTGTTCCACTGTCTGTAGAGGTCGCCCTCATGCAGATAGTCAACGGAAGCGAAGTACTTCACGTTTTTCGTACCGCCGGAAATGTTGATGTTGGGGTTGTATGACATGGCCGTGGTCTTGAACAGGGCATCCACCCAATCCACGTTTGGATAGCGTTCGGCTTCCTCCAACGATGCCGGGTTGCGGTACTTCTCAAGTATAGCCGCCGGCAACATGTCGCTCCACGACTCTGGTTTCAGTCCCAGTTCGTTCTCTATGGCACGGTTGCGCGTGTAGAGAGCGTCATAGCTGTCGTACTTGCCGGGCAGTTTCGACACGGTTTTCAGCGTGGCGTTCATGTTCACCTCTATCTTGGCACGGCCTTCCACGCCGCGCTTTGTAGTGATCAGGATTACGCCGTTGGCGCCTTTCACTCCATAGACAGCCGTGGCCGATGCGTCCTTCAGTACGGATACAGTCTGCACCGACGAAATTTCCACCGACGAAATGCTGCGCTCGATGCCGTCAACGAGCACCAGAGGGTCGCTGCCGTTCCACGACGAAATGCTGCGGATGACTATCTTCGGGTCTTCTTCGCCCGGCATGCCGGTGCCGGCCATGGTGGTTACACCGGGCAGATTGCCCGTCAGCGCCGCGCCCAACGAACTCACGCCGCCAGTGCGCTCCAGCACTTTGCCCGTAGTCTGCGTGATTGCGCCCACCACAGAAGCCTTCTTCTGCTGTCCGTAGCCCACAACCACGACTTCATCGAGCCGGGCATTGTCCTCGCGGAGGGTTATCTTGAGCGTTTTCCGCCCGTTCAATTTCACCTCCTGCGTCTGCATACCAACGAAACTGACAACCAATACGGCATGTGCATCCGCCACATTTATAGTGAAGTTGCCGTCGAAATCGCTCACAGCTCCCGTCCCGGGCTTGCCTTTCTGCACCACCGTGGCGCCAATAACGGTCTCGCCCGAGTCGTCATAGACCGTGCCACTGACCTTGACCTGCGCCATCAGTGTGGTGCAACAGGCCGTCAGTGCCAGCAACACCGCACCGAAACGCCGCCCCATTGTCGTCTTCTGTTGTTTCATATATGTCTTGTTTTAGGTTAATTATCTGGTTGTAAAATTACAAAAAGCATATAAAGGTTCATTCTGTAAATGAAACACAGACTTTCTGCTGTGTTAACACCCTGCAAAAACCTGCGTTTTTCATGTGAGAAGTCCCTTGGACTTTTCTAAAGGTGACGTTTAGCTATCGTAAATGTCACCTTTAGCACACGTAAATGTCACCTTTACTCCCCATAAGTGCCACAGTTACGCTCTCAGATCTGGCATTTGGCTACCGCAAGCGTTCACCTTACGAGCAGTTTTTCCTTGTTCTTTATGTATATTCCTTTGGCTTTTGCCCCTGAGGGCAGTCCTGAAAGGCTGTAGAGAACGCCGTTGGCACACCTCCTGTCAGCATGGTTCGTGGCGATGGCCGTGTCCTCCTGCCTGTGAAACTGCCAGTCGGCAAAATCAAAGAGCTGGACTCCGCTGCGTCCACTGAAACAGAAGTAAACATCATGGATGCCCGTCACTTCCTCATCCATCACGGCGGTCACATCCTGCCATTCGCATTTTGTGGAGGGAACATCAATCATGCAGACACTGAGGCCGTTCTTGCTGTCAAGACGGACATCGATGTTGCCGCCTAACGTGGATGCGACAGAGACGGAAAACGTCTTTGGGCCGATGCTGCCGAAGTCCACATTGCGCACTTTTATGTAGTCTGAGCGGCTAATCCCGGTCACATAGCGGTGGCCATCGTCGCCAGCCACGCACCTCACGCCCGAACATTGGTTGATTGTTACGGCCTGCTGCCGTACATAGGGGTCAAGTGTCTGTAGCGGAGCAACCCCCTCGGATGTAAAAGGAATGAAAGGAATGGTGCCGTCGGCATTGGGCGTGTACTCTTCAAAGCAGACGGAACGCTTGAAACCGCCGCCACCTGGCAGATTGCCGTTGTGATAGACCATATAGTGATGGCCTTTGTACTCCACGCTGCCACCATGTATGGTGAAACTGTTATGTGCTTCGTCCATCACACGTCCCCTGTAAGTCCACGGGCCACGGATGTTGTCTGACGTGGAATATGCCCAATGCTCAGGCACACCGCCGGCTGCGTACTCCATAAAGTATTTGCCGCCGCGCTTATACACCCACGGCGCTTCCTCGAAGTTGGTCTTCGGATTGCCCTTTTCGTCATATCCTTTGTAAGGGCCAAAGGCATTCTCGTCCAACAAGTCAACGACTGTAGGCTCTTCCTTGAACGACACCATGTCGTCAGACAGCGGAGCATACCACAGGTTGTTGTTGCCCCAGAAGAGCCAAGCCAGCCCGTCGTCGTCAACAAAGACTGTGGGGTCTATCTGATACCACCCCTTTGCGAGAGGTTTCCCTATGGGATCGTGATAGGGACCTGCGGGACTGTCGGCCACGGCCACGCCTATGCCGGGATAGGTCTGACCCTTGACGGTAGCCGTCACGTACCAGTACCACTTGCCGTTACGCTCAATGCACTGGCTGGCCCAACAGTCGTTACCCTGTTTTGCCCATGCGGAAAAAGTCGCCGATGTCATTGGCGTGCCGAGATATGTCCAATTCACCATATCGACAGTGCAGTAGAGCTGCCAATCCTTCATAGTGAAATAACCGTTCTCTGTCTCATCCTCATCGTGGTCGGTAAACAGGTAGAGCGTATCTCCATGCACATAGGCGGCAGGGTCGGAGGTATAACGGTCCCAGATGACGGGGTTCTGAGCCTGTAAGGCCAGAGTTGTCAACAGGAGGGAAACAGTGATACTCAAATTCCTTTTCATATTCTTATTCTGTTTCTTGTTTCTTTTCAAAATCATTGTTCTTCATATTTGAAATAGCTGAAGCACCCTTTGCCCTCACCTTCGGCGCACATGCCGACAATCACGCCCGTGAAACCACCAACCACCTCGGTACTCAGCAACGAACAGCTGTGTGAGGCGACGGTCTTGAAATCTCCGTCATCCGTAGCGTAGGAAAAATGATACATAATGCCGTCGGTCGTGATGCGCAAGCGTATCTTTTTAGCACCAGCAACCCTATCCACAGCGGTGTCGGTCAAGCTCTTGGCACGGGCTTTCACGGCCACTTGTGTCAGATTGCCGGCATCTCTCCGCAGAACAATCTCAAAGTGGCCGTCTGCTATCTGGAACACACTCAGCCCTGCCTCGCACCCTGCACTGAGAGTAGTGGCATCCACTTCTGTCTCAACCAACATACAGGGAGCTTCCTGGCGGCGGGCTATGAACGTAGGCTTGTCGTTCTGTGTCAGTGAACCGTGGGCGGTCAGTTGCAGACATCCTTTCTTGCGCCTGTAGTTTGACGCGATGGGATTTTGGATGTAGAGCCATTCGTGGCCGAAAGGCTTTGAGAAGTCATAATGACCGGACTTCCTCGGCACAAAGACCTGAGGCAGCGTTGCGGCAAGTGTCAGAGTATCTATGGGCTGTCCGCCATTCACCACAGGCCACTCGCCCTCCGGCCACTCCACAGGAGCCAGACAGGTCTCGCGACCTAAGTGATGGTATGAGCCGCCGAAGTTACGATAGGCCAGAAAAACGACCCACCACGAACCGTCGGGTGCCTGTACAAAGTCACCATGCCCCGTCCCCTGTATCTGGGAGAACTGTCCTGCCATGTTGCAGTTGGTGAGAATAGGGTTGTCAGGATTGGCTTCGTATGGTCCATAGATGTCGCGGCTGCGGGCAATAGTCAGGCTATGCGCCAGCTCAGTGCCGCCTTCGGATATGAGAAGATAGTACCAACCATCCTTCTTGTATATATGCGGAGCTTCCGGGAACCGTCCGCCCATACCGTTCCACAGGTACTTGCTGTCGGTAAGCTGCCGACCTGTCTTGGGATCTATTTCGCAGAGCATGATGGAGCCGGGGTTTGACACCATATAGCAACGCCCGTTCTCAAACCACAGCGACGGATCAACACCGCCTTGTTGTAAGTATATGGGTTCGCTCCACGGTCCATGTGGATCGGTAGCCGTCACCATGAAGTTGCCTTTGCCAGAAGTGTTGGTGGCAATCACATAATATGTACCTTCGTTGTAGCGGATTGTCGGTGCATAAATGCCGTTCCACGAACCGGCACCCTTCAGCGGCAGCTGGCTTTCCCGGTCAAGTACATTGCCTATCTGCTCCCAGTGCATCAGGTCTTTTGAATGGTATATAGGTATGCCGGGGAAGTTTCCCAAGGACGAGTTGACCACATAGAAGTCTTCGCCCACACGACATACGCTGGGGTCTGGATGGTAGCCGGCAATGACTGGGTTCCTTAGGGTAGACATCTTCTCTTGTGCCAAACTGCGAGCCTGTGCTCCTTTCATACAAGGTATGCACATGAGGCTGACAAGTATGAGGGCATTGAACCACACTTTCATCTTCTTCTGTACTTTACTGTAACCGTTGTACCGTCGGCACGGCGCTGACGCTCAAGCACAATACCGCTGTAAGAACCGTTGACGCGGACTCCGCTGACTGTGTAGTACTCACTGCCTACAATGCGGCCGGCATCTGCGGAAGCGTTTGTGATGCCTGTCTCGCCGTCATCCGACAATGTAACGTTCTCAATGGCTATATATCCTGTGCCATTGCTCCAAAATCCGGCAAAGAAGATGTTGTCCAGGTCAAGGCCGGTCTCGGAGAGAGGTATCTTGACGGTCGTCTCTGCGCCCAGTTCACGACGGTAATAGGTGGCGGAATTGTAGTCTGCGGTGTCGTAGAGGCGGAACTCACCGCCGGTAGCCTGCTTGCGGGCAAGGCTGATGACTATGTATTTGGAGGCGGAGAGGTCGGCTCCGTTGGTATATTTCCAGCCTCCAAAGCCGTTCTTCGCTGTCTTCAGCACGCCAATCAGGTCTTCATCGTCATACTCATAGATGCCTTTGCCGCTGATGGAAGCGTTGAACAAATCCTCAGTGAGGGGGAACACCTGCACCCTGACATCGGTCGTGGCACTACGGGAGTTGCCGAAAGCGTCGGTATAGGTGGCTGTCACGGTGGCCGTGCCCTCACTGCGGGCAACTATAGTGCCGTTGTTCACCTTGCAGACCGACTCGTCGGAAACTGTATAGGCGCACTGTGCCGACACGTCAGTAACCCGTCCGGATACGGCAGTGCAGGTCACGGCCATAGCATATGTGGCGCCGGCCAGCAGGGTAACGTCGGTTTTGGCCACGCTGATGTCCGCCACAGTGAGGTCGTCGTCGCTGACGCTTGTCAGGAGTTCGGGCGAATAGTAGTCGGTCTCGGCAAACGAGGGTTCGGTGGAGAACCAGTCGATATCGACAAAGCCGCCTTGCTGCTTTGTGGGATAGTTGAACAGCATGAACCGCTGCCCCTCAAAGATGGTCATGGAGTACTGGATGGTCTGCGCGGAGCCGAGCTGCGTATAGGCCATATTGTCGGTACTATAATATAAGGTGGCGGTGCTGGCGTTGAAATTGATGACCGCGCGCAGATAAACCTCGCCGGTTGCGCCCAAAGAGGTCTCCGCCATCACCGTGGCGGGAGTGGCGACGGCAGTACCGTTGGCGGCACACAGTTTCAGGACGGAGCCGTCACGTTCCACATAGATGGCTGTATAGGGAAGGTCGAACACGGCCAAACCGGCACGGTCGCCGTCCTTCATGCCCGTAGCGTCGAGCTTTATAGTGGCATAGCTCATGTATTTGGTCTTCTCGGTAAGTCCGCTGTTGGCAAAATTAAACGCCCTTTGCGTTAGCGAGTTTTGTGCTTCGGTGAGCGAAGCGGCAATCTGGCCTGTATAGAGGCGCAGGTGGCCGGGATTGGCCGTCAGTGACCAAAGGTTGTCCTGCGGCTTGTGGCTCCACTGCCACTGCTTTCCAAGTTCTGTACCGCAGAACACGTCGTTGGTCTGCGGCCATGCGACTGGCCACGACGTGCCTACATCGGGCTTCTGGTAAGCCTTGTTGTTGGCGCAGACATCGCGTCCGCTATTGCCTATCACCGGCCATCCGTCGCTCCAAGTCACGGGTTCCAGATAGGGAAGCCGGCCTGTAGGCCACTCGTCCTTGAACAACACCGTCCACCACTCGCCGGTCTGCGTCTCCACGAGTGCGCCCTGATGTATGTGCTGGTTGGCCATGAGCCTCCCGGAGCACTCTTCGTAGTCGCCCATGGGCGACGTTGAGCGGAATATGGTCTGCGAACCCTCGGTGCCGCCGTAGGTGCTGTATATATAATAGTAGTCGCCAATCTTGTAGAAGTGGCTGCCTTCAAGTCCCACGTCGTTGGTTCCGTTGTCGATAACGAGCTTCTCGCTGACCTTATTGAAGTTCTTGTCGAGTTTGGTCACGGTGATATTGTTTATTCCGTGTACGATGTAGATGTCATCACCGTCGAAGAGAAGGCTTGCGTCGTAGTAAGAACCGTTGATTTTCCGCATCGTCCATTCGCCTTCAGGGTCGGTGGCGGTGAGCAATATGCCACCTCCGTTGTCGCCGAAGAGCAGGAAGTAGAGGTAGAAAGTGCCGTTGTGGTAGCGCAGCGACGACGCCCATTGCCCTTGCGCATAGTGGTTCTTGCCGTTAGCAAGGTTCCAGAAGTCATCGTCATCCACCTGCGTAAGAGGATTGGAGCAGTACTCCCAGTTCACGAGGTCGCGCGATTTCAGTATGGTAGCCCCCGGCACATGAAACATGGTGGTAGTGGACATATAGTACCAGTCGCCCACACGGATTACGTCGGGGTCGGGGAAGTCGGCGTTGAGTATGGGGTTTCTGTACGTGCCGTCGCCTTGGTCGGCTGTGAAGCGGCGCGTGAACGACGGATAGGCGTTGTCTGTCTTTGCGTAGTCGGCATACCACTGGAAGCAGGCGGCGGCGCAAGCCTCGGCCATGCCGTCGAAAGCCGGGGTGACTGTGCCGTCGGCAAGGTATTTGTCGATGTCTATATAGTCGGAAGTGCCCGTGAGCGTCATTGATATGTTACCATAGTGGTCCATCACGGCTTTCCATGCCGCTCCCCACTTCGACGTTGAGGCAGTGCCCCAAGTGCCGTAGTTGGCGGCAACCCATTGGCCGAACTCGTTGTACTTGCCTTCGCCTTCCTTCTCAGGGCTCCAGTCTATCTCGGTAACGATTACCGGGTTGGTCTCAACCACCGGCACTTGCTTTGCAAACTGGCTGATGAAGCTTTGCGCATCGCAGCTGGTGTCGCTTGCACCGTACCATCCGGGATATACATGGGCGGCATAGCCGATGTTGTAACCATCAATAGGATGGGTGGCATAGTCCTGGAAAAGGCTCTGATAGCCAGCCCCCGGCACCCAGATGATGCCCGTATAGCCGTTGGCGCGGATGATATCGACGATGGGTTGGAAGTAGTCGTGCAGCGCAGATGCCGACGCTTGTCCGTCGGCACCGGTCACTGTGACCGGCTCGTTGGCCAGTTCCAGCATGATTTGTCCTTGATATTCCAGCAAATCCTCGTCACTGCTGACGAAGTTCCACACGGTTTTCAAGTATTCCTGATAGTAGTCGCCCACCTTAAGGTTGGCCGGACACACGCCCGGCGGGCGCACCACGACGTAAAGGCCGTGCCCCAATGCCTTCTGCATGATGGGGAAATAGACGCTGCCGAAGAAAGTTTCCAGCCGTTTCAGACTGAACTGCGAGATGTCGGCCTCGCCTGTCTCGCCATAAACGCCTGAGGCAAGCGATGCGTCGTTGGTCCATGCGGGGTCCAAGTGCAGGCGGAACACGTCGCAGTGGGTACCTTGTGCGGTGTCGGTGATGGCCGTAAACAGCTGGTCGAAGTACTTTACACACTTTGAGGCCGTCTGCAGGTTGCACGAAGTGCCCCACCGGCCATTGTTGAAGTAAGGGCTGGGCGTGTCCATCACGCCGTGCAGCACCACTCGGTTGCCCTGTTCGTCAACTATCTGGTTTCCGCTGACGCGCAGTGCGGACAGTTGTGCCATGACAGGAGTCGCCAAAAGCAAAGAGAGCAATAGGCTCAAGATTTTCATATTCGTTAGGTTTTTAGTTGTTTCTGTTGCAAAGGTATTAAAAACCCCCACCCTCGCCTTTCTCACAAGTAACACTGACTTTTTACACTGTAACCAACTTGTCTTTCACCGTCACTTAATAATATGGATGCCAAAGGGACTTTATGGGTACACATGGCAAACTCTGTGTTACACTTTATAAAGTGTTTGCGTGGAAAAAACACTACCTTTGCTGCAAAAACAAGTAAAGATATGGGTCGCTTATAGGACCCTACCTGAAAGCGAATAAGACAAGCATCTAAACGAGAATAAGCAGATGCAAATGCGATAACAAACAAATGTAGATATGAAACTGACACTATTAACCCAGACCGCAAGGCACACCATGACTACCGCAACACCTATAGTGATTGCCGTTGCGAGTGCTATGATTACAGCAATGGCCTCTCTGACCGCCTCGGCTCAGGATGCCACGTTCCGTGAGTTTAAATATGAGGGCAACGACGCACGCTTTCAGAAACAGTTTGACCCAAAGAGGGAATACCTCAACCCCATCTTGGCGGGATTTTATCCCGACCCGTCGGTGTGCCGCAAGGGTGACACCTACTACATGGTGAACTCCTCGTTCTCGTTTTTCCCCGGAGTGCCAATCTTCAAGAGCCGCGACATGGTGAACTGGGAGCAGATTGGGCATGTGCTCGACCGCCCTTCACAATTGCCACTGGCAGGACAGGGCGTCAGTGGAGGTATCTTTGCCCCTGCCATCAGCTACAACGAGAAGAACAAAACGTTCTACATGATTACCACAAACGTGGGCAAAGGCAACTTTTTCGTGAAGACGAAAGACCCCGAAAAAGGCTGGAGCGAATCAATATATCTGCCGAAGATTGACGGTATAGACCCTTCGTTCTTCTTCGACAAGGACGGCCGAGGCTACATAGTACACAACGCCCCGGTTGACGGAGGTGCCGATTATGAGGGGCAACGCGCCATCCGACTGTTTGAATTTGACGTGAAAGGCGACAGTATCAAGGGCGATTACAAGCAGATAGTGCGCGGAGGCACCCATGTAAGCGAGCGTCCCATCTGGATAGAGGGGCCTCACCTGCTGCGTGTTGGCAAGTTCTATTACTTGATATGCGCCGAGGGAGGCACTGGAGAAGCTCATAGCGAGGTGGTCTTCCGTGCCAAGAGTCCCTTCGGACCCTACGAGGAGTGTCCCGACAACCCCATACTTACACAGAGAGAAGGGCTTGACGAGTTGCGCCGGGACTATGTTTCAAGTGCCGGACATGCCGACTTAGTGCAGACACCTAAGGGAGATTGGTGGGCAGTGTTCCTCGGTTGCCGTCCATATGACCTGCCCCTCAATGCACAAGAGGCCGCCGACCCGGCACACCGTCCCGTGCTCTACAACACCGGGCGCGACACTTACCTGCTGCCAGTCACGTGGAAAGACGGTTGGCCAAGCATATTGAAGGCAGGGAAAGCCATCCCTACTGTAGTTAAATATGACGATGCGGCACCGCAGCAAACCGCCAGTCAGCTCACAGGCAATTTCGCCTATACCGACCATTTTGATGGCGACAAACTCCACAAGCGTTGGCTTCAGCTCCGCGACCCGCAGCCTTCGGCCTATACTCTCGACGGGAACGGGCTCACAATCCATCCCTCTTCGGCCAACATCTATGAGCGCAAGAACCTTACTGCCCTCTTTGCCCGTCAGCAGCATGAGTGCTTTACTGCCGAAACATCTGTGAACTTCACTCCCGAAAACGAGAACCAGCTGGCCGGACTGGCCCTGCTTCAGAACGAAGACTACAACTTTACGTTCGGCAAAACCATGCAGAACGGGCATGAAGCAGTTGTCCTGACCCGTGCCGGAGGCAAGGTCGTTCGTCCCGACGGCAACACTGTGACTGCCATAACGGTTATCGCTTCGGCTCCAGTAGTCTCCACTTCCTTGCGGCTGAAGGTGGAAGGACGCGGCCGCTACTACGACTTCCTTTACACCTACGGGACAGACGGCCAGTGGAAGGTGCTGGCCCGTGGTGTTGACGCAGCCAATCTAAGTACCAACCAGAGCGGTGGATTTATAGGAGCCTGCATCGGCCTTTACGCCACAAGCCATAAAAAGCAATAGCAATGACCGACTTACAATCAGCAAAGACATGCTCCCAAACGGCAAAGAGCGAGTCCGCCGGCTTCTACAAGACCTCCTGGGCGCAACGCCTAGGCTTTGGCGCAGGCGATATGGCGCAGAACCTCATCTACCAGACCATCACCATGTACCTGCTACTGTTCTATACCAATGTGTATGGCATTGATCCGGCAGCGGCGGCCCTTATGTTTCTCATAGTAAGGCTAGTAGATGTACTGTGGGACCCACTTGTTGGAACGTTCGTTGACAAGCACAATCCACGTCTTGGCAAGTACCGTTCTTACCTCATACTGGGCGGCATACCGCTCACAGGCTTTGCCATGCTCTGCTTCTGGGACGGTTTTTCAGGTTCGCTGCTCTATGCTTACGTCACCTACGTGGGCATTTCCATGTGCTACACACTGGTCAACGTACCGTATGGCGCACTGAACGCCTCGCTTACCCGTGACACCAACGAGATAACCATACTGACCAGCGTGCGTATGTTCATGGCCAACGCAGGCGGACTGGCCGTGTCACTCGGCGTACCTATACTCGTTGCTACCCTTTCACCTGACGGACGCATGAACACAACGGCCGACGGAACGGCGTGGTGCGTGACGATGGGCATCTATGCACTGGCGGGTATGGCACTGCTTGTATTCTGCTTTTCGCAGTGCAAGGAGCGTGTGGTTATGACAAAGGAGGAAACCGCCAACGTGAAGGTAAGCGACCTGTGGGTGGAGTTCGTGCGCAACCGTCCGCTGCGTGTTCTCGCCTTCTTCTTCATCACCGCTTTTGCCATGATGGCCGTGGGCAACAGTGCCGGGTCCTACTATATTATATATAACCTGCACGGCACTTCAAGCCAAATGGCAGTGTTCATGGGGCTTGGTAGTGTACCGGCTTTCATCTTCATGCCCTTGGTTCCGGCCATCAAACGTGCCATCGGCAAGAAGCGGATGTTCTACGTGTTTCTCACAATAGCCATTGTGGGCATGGCCGTGCTTTATGCCGTGTCGGTCATACCGCCGCTAAAGTCGCAGTTGTGGATTGTCTATGCAGCGCAGTTCGTCAAGTCAACGGGTGTCATCGTGGCCACGGGATATATGTGGGCATTGGTTCCTGAGGTGATTTCCTACGCCGAATATACCACGGGACGGCGCATAAGCGGAACGGTGAATGCCCTTACCGGCATTTTCTACAAGGCAGGAATGGCTCTCGGCGGCGTAGTTCCAGGACTGGTGCTGGCCTTTGTAGGTTTTGATAAGGCCAACCCCGACATGCAGACACCACTGGCCGAGCAGGGCATCCTGTGGCTCGTATGCGTAATACCTGCATTGTTGCTGCTTCTCGCCATGCTTATCATCTCACGTTACGAACTGACTGACGAGGTCATAGAGCGCATCAACAGTGAGATAGGCCAACGGAACAGAAAATAATTTTCACCAAAAATATCAATAAAATGAAAAGGTCAATAAAGAGAAACTTGCTCATGGCGGTGGCCGTTTGCGCAGTAGTCGCACTGCCAGCAAGTGCCCAGGGACTGCGCAACGCTTTGGGCAAGGACGGCACACTGGTGGGCGCAGCCATAAACCAATGGCAGTCTGACGGACAGGACACTTCGGCTACGGCCATCGTAAGGCGGCACTTCAACTGTGCCGTGGCGGAAAACGTGATGAAGGGCGACTGTCTGCAACCGGCAGAGGACTTGTTTGACTTCCGCCTGGCCGACAATTTCATGGACTACTGCGCCAAGAACGGCCTGACACCCATCGGGCACTGCCTCGTATGGCACTCGCAGGCACCCAAATGGTTCTTCGGCGAGAAGCGTAATGGTGAGCCTTTGACCCGCGAAGTGCTGGTGGAGCGCATCAAGAAGCACATCAGTACAGTGGTGGGACGCTACAAGGGACGCATACACGGCTGGGATGTGGTGAACGAAGCCATCGAGGGCGACGGCTCGTTCCGCCGATCACCTTTGTATAACACAATAGGTGAAGACTTCATAGAGATTGCTTTCCGTGCCGCCAATGAGGCAGACCCCGACGCAGAGCTTTACTACAACGACTACGGAATGGACAGTCCTGCCAAGCGTGAGGCCGTATGCAGGCTCGTAAAGAAGCTGAAAGCCAAGGGCATCCGCATCGATGGTGTTGGCATGCAAAGTCATTTGGGTTTGCAATATCCCGACCTTGCAGAATACGAGCGGAGCATAGAAGCCTTTGCCAAATGTGGAGTGAAAGTAATGATCAGCGAGTTGGATATGAACGTGCTGCCCAACCCCAAGGAACATCAGGGTGCTGCCATTGAACAGAACTTCGAGTACCGCCGGCAGTATGACCCATACAGCGACGGGCTGCCCGACTCGGTGGCACAAAGGATAGAGAACCGCTGGATGCAACTGTTCGCCATTTACCACCGCCACAGCGCTGACATATCGAGAATCACCCTCTGGGGCATCAGCGATGGGCAGTCGTGGCTCAACAACTGGCCTGTACACGGGCGCACAAACTATCCTCTGCTGTTTGACCGGCAGTACAAAGAGAAGCCTGTAGTGCAGAAAATCATCAGTCTATACACACGTTAATCAAACATTACAATTTACCAATATGAACCCACGTTATCTTTTTCCTAATGATTATATGGCCGACCCCTCGGCCCACGTGTTCAACAATCGCCTGTATATTTACCCCTCACATGACCGTGAGAGCCAAGAGTCGTTCGACGACTCGGGCAATCACTTCCAGATGCGCGACTATCACGTGTTGTCATTCGACGACATAGAGCACGGCGAAGCCACCGACCACGGCATTATACTCGACGTGTCACAAGTGCCGTGGGCTGAGAAACAGATGTGGGACAACGACGTTGTTGAATGGGGAGGCAAGTATTATATGGTGTTTTCCGCCAAGGACTACAACGGCCAGTTCCGTCTTGGCATGGCCGTAGCCAACCGTCCTGAAGGACCGTTTGTGCCACAGGCCGACCCCATCCGTGACTCCTATTCCATCGACCCATGCCTGTTCAAGGACGACGACGGCGAGGTTTACTGCTATTTCGGCGGCATTTGGGGTGGCCAGTTGCAGTGGTACAGGGACAACCGCCTTGTGGAAAATCCTTATTTGCCCAAGGGTACTGAGACGGCACTGCAACCACGGGTGGCGCGGATGGACGGCAGTATGCTGCAATTTGCCGAAGAAACACGTCCCGTAGTCATCCTCGACGAGAGCGGCAAGCCCATGCAGGCCGAAGACCCACACCACTTCTTTGAGGCGTCATGGATGCACAAGCATCAAGGGCGGTACTATTTCAGCTGGTCAACGGGCGACACTCACCTTATATGCTATGCCACAGGCACTAGCCCCTACGGTCCTTTCACCTTTCAGGGAGTCATTCTGCAACCAGTAGTGGGCTGGACCACACACCATTGCATCACGGAATATCGCGGCCAATGGTATCTGTTCTTCCACGACTGCCAGCCGTCTGACGGCATCACGTGGCTGCGCTCGCTCAAGGCTTGTCGCCTTGATCCGCAGAATATGACTCTTGTTTAGGGCTATTCTATAAATCCATCAAAGCTAATTAAGTTTGTGGCGTGCGGCTTTTCTGCCGCACGCCATTTATTTTGCATCCGTTTGCTGCCGCTGGAACTCGCGCGGAGAGAGACCGTAGAAATTCTTGAACATGGTGGAGAAGGAGGCGAGGCTGGAGAAACCGCAACGATACATCACCTCGGTGATGTTCTGGCGAGGGTCACGCAGCAAGTTGCCGGCCTGGCGCAGACGGAAGTCGCGGATGAAGTTGTGCGGTGTCTGGTTGGTAAGCTCCTTCATCTTGCGGTTAAGGTGTATGCGGCTTATGCCAACCTCGTCGGCTATCTTCTCCACAGTAATCTCCGAGTCGTCAAGGTGGTTGTTTATCGACTTCATTATGCGCTCCAGCAGCTTCTCGTCGGGCGACAGGGTCTTCTCCATCGGCTCTGTCTTGTCCTCCTGTTCCTGTCTTCCGGAGAACTTGTTGCGCATCACACGGCGTATGGCCAGCAGGTTGACGATGGTACGGCGCAGTATGTCCATGTTGAACGGTTTCATTATGTATGCGTCCGCACCGGTTTGGAGACCTTCGAGCTGGTCTTCCTCGCTGCTCTTGGCCGTGAGCAGGATTACCGGGATGTCATTTGTCTGTGCGTGGCACTTTACTTTCGTGGCGAGTGTGGTGCCGTCCATCTGCGGCATCATAACGTCGCTGATTACGAGGTCGGGCAGTTGCTGCAAGATGACGGGCAGTGCCTCGGTGCCGTCGTGCGTCACGCTGACGCGGTAGTCGCCCTTGAGCTGGCTTTCCAGATAGTCTGCTATTTCCACATCGTCCTCAACGACCACTATGTGCGGGCGTTTCTGTGAAGACAGGACGGAAGAGCGAGCTGAAGACAGGACGGCAACAGTCGGCGAAACCGTTTCCTCCGTGCCGTCACTTCCTGCTGCATTGTCCCCAATGCCGCCCTGTGCTGCTGCAAGGTTTTCGCCTTCCGCTTCCACCTTACCGCTTTCCGCTTTCAATCCGTCGTCTGCAATCTCCTCCGGCTTCAAGTGCTCCTTACCCAAGGGCAGAGTTATGACAAATTCCGCACCCTTACTGTCATGGTTGTTGCGGGCTGTGATGGTTCCGTAGTGCAGTTCCACGAGCGAACGCGTGAGGTCAAGTCCCACGCCTGTGCCGATGTTCCTTCCTGTCCTGTCGGATGTGGCCTGGTAGAACCGCTGGAAGATGTTGCCAATCTGGTCTTCAGGTATGCCGCAGCCGCTGTCCTTGACGGAAAGCACGGCCTGGCGGTCGTCGTGGGAGAGGCTTATGGTGACTGAACCCTCGGCCGGAGTGAATTTGAAAGCGTTGCTGAGCACGTTGACCACGGCCTTGTCAAACTGGTCAACGTCCAGATAGACGGGCAGGTGGTCGGTGTCGTGGTTGAAAGTGAAGCGTATGCGCTTGGTTTGTGCCTGATGGTCGAAGAGATTGTATATGTCTTCGATGAAGCCAACGTAGTCTGTTTCGCGCGTATGTATCCGCATTTGTCCCTTGTCAATCTTGCGCAGGTCCATCATCTGGTTGATTATATGCAGAATACGCTCGGCATTGCGCCGCATGAGGTCATAGACTGAGTGGCGCTGGGCGTCGGTGTCGCTCTTCAAAAGCGACTGCAGTGGAGTGAGAATGAGCGTCATAGGCGTGCGTATCTCATGGCTCATATTGATGAAGAAGCGTATTTTCGCCTCGCCAAGCTCCTCGGCGTGACGGGCTTCCTGCCGCTGCAGACGTTCCTGCTCCAGTCTCTTGCGGTGGCGCAGGTAGAGAGCCACAAGGCCAATGGCAAAGAGCATATATATAATGTAGGCGGCTGTGGAGAGATACCAGACGGGGCGCACTGTGACAGTCAGCTCCTTTGTGTCGGACTCAGCCGAGCCGTCAATGGCTTTCACACTGATTCGGTATGTCCCTGCGCCGAGCCGCGAGAAGCCAACTGCGTTTTGGCCGGCCGGAAGACTGACCCACTCGTCGTCGTTCACCTTATATCTATATACAATGCGCTCGGGGTTGTCGTAGTTGAACGTTGAGAAATACAGCTGGATGTTGTTCTCGTTGTGGTCAAAGCGGAAGCTCTCGCCCTCTATGCCGACTCGCCGCTCACCGTTGACCTGCAGGCCTACGAGGTGGAGCGTGGGCTTTACGGTTTGCCGGGCCACATCGCCGGGACGGAAACTTACGGCTCCCGTCATCGTACCGAACCAAAGAGTACCGTCAGGATTGCACGCCGCCGCGCCCTCGGTGAACTCGTTGTCCATGAGACCGTCGCCCGCATAGTAGTTGGTGAACTGGTTTGTCTTGGGATTGTAGCGGCACAGGCCGTGCGCGGTGCTCACCCACAGGCAGCCGTCGCTTCCTTGCTGTATGGCCTGTACGGTGTTGTCGGGCAGTCCGTCGGCGGTACTTATGCGCTTGACTGCCACTTTGGAATTGCCTTTGGCCCCTTGACTGCGCATGGGACAGTCTATTTTGTAGAGTCCGTCGCGCGTCGCCACCCACAGATTGCCGCCCACATCCTCGCAGATGTCGGATATGCCGTGGCCGGAGAGTATGCAGTTGGTGCGGAACACCGATGTCCAGCTGTGCGTGGCCAGCTCCAGACAGCCGAGACCCGACGACGTGCCGACGTAGAGGCGTGTGCTGTCGAGCGAAAGGCGCATCTGTATGATATAGTCGTTGGGCAGTCCCTGCTGCGGATGTTGCTGTGCCTTGAATGTCTCGGCTTTTCCCGTGGCAATATCGTAGCAGATGAGTCCGTCGCCCAGTGTTCCTATCCACAAGCGGTTGTCCTTGTCTGTCTTTACGTCAAACACATTGCTTGCCGTACCCCTCGTGCAGTCCAGCTGGCGGTAAGTTCCTGTGGCCGGATTTATGGTGCCGCAGCCTTCCAGATAGCACCCTGCCCATACGCGTCCCTGCCGGTCGAGCGTCATCCAGATTACGGACGGCGGCACCGTGCCACGTTCTCCGCGCTTGTAGTGGTGCAGCGGCTGCCGCTGACTGTCGAAGATATACACGCCGCCGTTGTCCGCGCCCATCCAATAGTGGCCGTTGCCGTCAACGAGGAAACAGGTTGGCTGTGCCTCGCCTATCGTGTTTGCCTTGCCCAACTGGTTTCCCATGTAGTGGAAAGGCGACTCATGGCGCGGCTGCATATACAGTCCCTTTTGGAGCATACCTATCCACAGGTTGCCCTGACGGTCTTCCAGGATGGACGAAACCTTGGTTGCGCTCAAGTTAACCAGCGGCGACCACAGCACAGACTGCCTCACTCCGCCCGTCTTGCTGTCGAAAATCCAAACGCCACGTCCGTCTGTGCCCATCAGCAACCTACCGTCGGCCAGCGGCTGAAGCGTGGTCAGAGGCAACTGTTCCGTGCCATTGACCAGCGTGAAGCCCTTGCTGCGGCTGTCCAGGCGGTAGAGGCCGCCGTGCATGGAGGCCGCGAAGATGTTGCCTTTGCGGTCTTGGCAGATGTAGCCGAAGCCGCTTTTCCGTTCTCCATTGTCCATATAGAAGCGGCAGTCGCGGCCTTTCACGGCGGCAATGCCGTTGTTGTCGGTCACCACCCACAGCCATCCGCCACTGTCCTGCATCAGACAGCGCGGGGCGGCGAACTGTTGGTATATGCCGCCGAGCGGCTTGGCGGTATTTCCCTCTACCTGCAAGATGCCGTAACCGGTAGTCGCGGCCAGCAGAGTACCGTCGCCGAGCCGGCAGAATGCGCTCACGTTCGGATTGGAAATCATGCCTCCGCCTGTGACGGCCACGGTTTCGAAGCGTCCGCCGGCATACATCTGCAAACCGTCGGAATAGCCTATATACAGCCGACCGCGGGCGTCTTCGGCCATGCAGTTGAGCAGATTGCCAAGCGTGCCCTGCGGTGGTCCGTCCTTTTTCTGGTAGGTGTAGAACTGGTAGCCGTCGTAGCGGCACAGCCCGTTCATGGTTGAAATCCATATATATCCCTGCTTGTCCTGATAAACCTGCTTCACAAGACTCGACGACAGTTCGCGGCTGCCTGTATAGAGCCGTCCCTGCTGGGCGTAAGCGGCCACCGTCCAGGCCATAGCCATCAGGACTGTCACAATATGTATTAGTATTCTTGTCATTAGTGTCAGCAATTAACTTCATTACAAAACTACAAAAAAACAAATACGAAGCCCAAACTATTTGGTGAAAAAATTGCCAGATACCTTCTTAGGGTCTGTTCAATCCACAGAAGGTGGGTTCTAAAAAAATCCACTGTGACAACAACTATAAATCAGGAATTACGTTTTGCCACCTAACAAAAAGGAAGTCTCCACAACAGACTTTCATCAAATCCATTGTGGAGACTTTTGTGCAATCCTAGCCGAAGACTATCCCATCACTGAAAAGATGCGGATTTCAGGATCTGCCTGGAAATAAGGTGACAGACCTGTGACAACATCGTTTGTGAACATGGCCGACTTGAGATAAGCAGCAGCATGCTCCGTGCTATCGAAGCCGTGAAGCACCTGAACATCCTCGTCGCGCACCAACAGACTCTTCGTCTTTGCGCCCTCGATTGTGTCGAGGAATGGCTGGCGGTAGTCGAAATACACCTTTGCGGCATTTGCACGGTCACTCTCTTTAATCTTCATGGTAATCTGAAGATAAGCTTTTACTTCTTCCATTTTTCTACTGTTTTTAGTTGATTAATATGTGTTGTTCTCTTGTTTTTTTACGGTTGCAAAATTAGGCATTGCACGACATTCGCCCCGTGCAAATTCAAGACAGCGAATGGCTAATTTGGGAATTTTGCTTTGTAGACAGGAAAACAATGCGTAATTTTACCATCACAAATGCACTATTCACCAACATTGCGCATCTGGCCATAATAAAGGTAGTCCTATAAAAACGATGAAAGATGAAAGAGACAGTAGAGACATATTCCATTGAAGAGAACCAACACTCGGGACTGGAACTGGAACTGCACTTCATGCCAAAGTTCTTCCATGGAAACGGATGCGGCTCAATGCCGCCACATGCGCATGAGTTCTATCAGATAATATGGTTTCGACATGGACATGGAACTCACCGCATCGACTTCGTAGACTATCCTGTGGCCGACAACACGATATTCTTTGTCGCGCCAGGACAGATACACGCCTTCGACGGCAACGAAAAGTTTGAGGGGGTCATCATACTATTCAACGCCAGCTTTCTGGCCGACGAGGAGTCAAGCGAAAGCATCTTCCTAAAATACAATGTATTCAACGCCTACGACTCATTGCCTTATTGCAGGGTGAACGACAACGAAGCAGAGCGGCTCATGCTGCTGGTCAACGAGATGAACAGGGAATATTCGCTTGTAAACGCCTTTGCACACAGAGACTATATGCAGTATCTGGTCAGAATGTTTCTTATAAGGGCGCAACGCAGTGGCGAGCGGAAGGACATTCCGCAACTATATGTGACAAGCGTGGCAAACCGCATATTCGTACGCTTTCGCCAACTTTTGGAGCAGAACTTCCACCATGCACACACCGTGCAGGAATATGCCGACATGCTCAATGTGTCGGCACGCACCCTGACAAAATATGTAAACCAAAGCACGCAACGCTCTCCGCTGCAAATCATAAACGACAGAATTGCACTCGAAGCCAAACGACTGCTGCAGCACTCGCCGATGAGCATAAAGGAAGTTGGCATCCAACTGGGCTTTGACGACCCGTCATACTTCGTAAAGTTTTTCAAGAGGTTGGCGGGCCAGATGCCAAGTGAATTCAGAAAACGAAAATAGGCAATGCAAGAAAAACAAACTGCACAAGTTGCATTTAGTAATGTTCAAAAAATAACTTGAGCAAGTTTGTAGAGTATGCCCATATCTGTTTTTTGGTCTGTCTAGCCCTGTCTTTTTGCCGTTTTTGCGACTTCTTTTCAGTCACATAGCCCGCTATGCTCCTTCAAAGAAGCCGGCAAAACCGACTAAAAATACAGGGCAAACTTGCGCAACTTATTTTTGAACATTACTTACATAGGAAAAACATTATGAAAGAAATTGAGTACACGGAAGAACGCAGGTTTACAAAGGAACAAGTTGAGGAATTGTTTCTCTCAGTAGGCTGGGTGTCGGGCAAACATCCCGACAAGCTATACAAAGCATTGCAACAATCGCCCTATGTGCTTTCGGCTTGGGATGGCGAACGGCTAGTTGGACTGATACGCGGTATAGACGACGGCTGCATGACTGCCTTTCTGCACTATGCGCTAGTGTCGCCACAATATCAAGGACAAGGCATCGCCTCGCAGTTGGTGGAAAAGGCGAAGAAGCATTATCGAGGCTTCTTCTACATCAATGCGATGCCGGAAGAGAGCCGCAACGCCCCATTCTATGAGCGCCATGGTTTCAAGGTGTTGTCTGACGGCGTAGCCATGCAGATTTGCAACAAGGATTTCGTATAAGGTGGGTTCTAAAAAACACCTCACTAAAGGTGGTTCTATAAATTACCACCGTAACAAACCATCACATCTTAAAGAAAAAGCCACATTGTAACGACCAAATGTTTTGGAAGTTCAATGTGGCTTTTTATCAACTGCTCCATACCATTCTTCGAAAAAAAATGGTTAGGGTGACGATTTTAGTTGTTCGTAGAGCCTCCAACAATGTCGAGCAGTTCGTTGGTGATGGCCTGTTGACGGCTCTTGTTGTACTGGAGGTTGAGTTGGCGCAGAAGCTCGTCGGCATTGTCTGTGGCGGTTTGCATGGCAACCATGCGCGCCGCATGTTCACTGGCTATGCTGTCAAGCAACGCAGTGTATATCATCAGATGAGCCAACTTAGGTATCAATACTGTAAGAACTGATTTCATGTCAGGCTCGACGATGAAGTTGTCATTGAGCGGCTTTGCCTCCTCATTGGCGGCAGAAGTCTGCCGCCCCTTCTTGCGCAAGTATTCCTGCGCCTTCTGAGTGGCAATGTTCGATGTCAGGTCGCGCTCGTGGTCGCGTCCGAGTTCCGTGCCAAGGTCGATTGGCAAGAAAGTCTTTCGGGTCAGTATCTGCGAACCGGCACTCTTGAAGTGGTGGTAAACCATTTCAATCCTGTCAATCTCGCCGTCAATAAACTTTTTACCCAACTCGTGGGCCAGGTCTATGCACTGCTTCACATTTGGCTTCTCGGCCAGCGACGCAAAGTCACCACCAATGCTAAGGCCAAGCTTTTCAGCCTGTTCTGCCGCCTTGCGCCCTATCGGGTACACAACTATGTTGTCGCGGCCAAGGGAGCTGTACTCCTCGGCGGCATGTGCCATCATCTTGACGACATTAGCATTGAAGCCTCCACACAGACTACCATTGGAAGAGTAGACAATCAAAGCCACCCTCTTCACTGGACGCTGGACGCTCAGCGATGTGGCGGCATCAGTCTCCGACGCAAGGAATGTCTTCAGGATATGCTCCAACATTGTCTCGTAAGGCAGCATATTCTCAATCATGACCTGCGCATGGTGCAGCTTCGATGAGGCCACCATCTTCATCGCACTGGTAATCTTCCGTGTGCTGTTGACGGAATTGATGCGGGTTTTTATTTCCTTTAGTGACGGCATAGGCTCTTAGCTTTTATACTGCCCGGCGATGTCGGCCATCACAGCCTCTATCGTCTTGGTCGTGTCGTCGTCAATCTTACCAATGCCCAATGTATCGATCACCTCCTGATGAGTGGAGCGCAACTTTTCGAGGAACGAGTCCTGACACTCGCGCACCTTCTCTACAGGTACATCATGCATGAGTCCATGGGTGCCACAATACAAGATAGCGATTTGCTCACCCACAGCCATCGGGCTGTACTGAGGCTGTATGAGAAGCTGGTTGTTCTTTCGACCACGGTCAAGAGTCATTGCCGTAACGGCATCCATGTCGCTCGAGAACTTGCTGAAGCTCTCAAGCTCACGATACTGTGCCTGGTCGATCTTCAACGTTCCAGCCACCTTCTTCATGCTCTTTATCTGTGCCGAGCCTCCAACGCGCGACACCGAGATACCCACATTGATGGCTGGACGGAAACCTTGGTTGAACAAGTCGGTCTCAAGGTATATCTGTCCGTCGGTGATGGAAATCACATTGGTGGGGATGTAGGCCGACACGTCGCCGGCCTGTGTCTCGATGATAGGCAGGGCCGTAAGCGAGCCACCACCACGCACATGCCCCTTCATGCACTCCGGAAGGTCGTTCATGTTCTCAGCCACTTCCTGCTGGTCGTTGATGCGCGCAGCGCGCTCCAACAAGCGAGAGTGGAGATAGAACACGTCGCCAGGATATGCCTCGCGTCCTGACGGACGGCGAAGTATCAAAGACACCTCACGATAGGCCACAGCCTGCTTTGAAAGGTCGTCATACACAACCAACGCCGACATACCACGGTCGCGGAAATACTCACCGATAGCAGCACCGGCAAAAGGTGCGTAATATTGCATGGCTGCAGGGTCTGCCGCCGTAGCCGCCACCACGATGGTGTAAGGCATGGCTCCATGCTCGCGCAAGTTCGACACAAGGGCCGCCACGGTAGAAGCCTTTTGGCCAATTGCCACATATATGCAATATACAGGCTTGCCAGCGTCGTAGAAACTCTTTTGGTTGATTATCGTGTCAACGGCAATGGCCGTCTTTCCCGTCTGCCTGTCGCCAATGATAAGCTCGCGCTGTCCTCGTCCGATTGGTATCATCGAGTCGACAGCCTTCAAGCCTGTCTGCAAAGGCTCCTTCACGGGCTGACGGAATATCACACCAGGAGCCTTACGGTCGAGCGGCATCTCAAACGACGTGGAAAGGTCGATGTCGCCCTTGCCGTCGATAGCCTGTCCCAATGGGTTGATGACGCGGCCAAGCATATTGTCGTTTACGCGGATTGACGCGATGCGCTTGGTGCGCTTGACAACCATGCCCTCCTTTATGCCCTCGGTCGAGCCAAGAAGCACGCAACCCACGTTGTCCTCCTCGAGGTTCATCACGATTGCCATTGTGCCGTTCTCGAACTCAAGAAGCTCGTTAGCCTCAGCATTGCGAAGTCCATAGATGCGGGCTACTCCGTCGCTCACTTCAAGCACAGAGCCAACCTCGTCGAACTTCTCGCTGTCGCTGATGCCCTTCAGTTCGTTGAGCAGCACTTGAGACACTTCACTTGGTTTAATTTTATCTGACATTATTTCTTTTAATTCTTGAAAGGTTATGGTAAACTCAACGCTTCAACTGCGCCTGTATGCTACGCAACCGGCTCTGCACACTGGCGTCGAGCCGATATGTGTCATACTCAAGTACGAAGCCCCCAATTATGTCGGGGTTCACTTCTGCCTCAAACTGCACAGTGCCTTTAGTCATGCCCTCCACCATTTGGCGCATCTTCAGCTCTACAGCCTCCGACACGGCAACGGCGGTGGTCAACTTGCCGCGGATGATGTTGTTTTGTCGCCTATAAAGAGTTATGTACGAATTGGCCATGAACTGCAACATGTCTTCACGGTCTTCACGAAGAACAAGGCTGACAAACATTTCAGTCTGCCGCGAAAGCCCCTTTGCGCCATCCGTCGCGGTCGAACCGCCGCCACAGGCCACCACAAGCAAAGCTTTCTTCTTGTCCTTTGCGAGCATTGGATTGTCTATCGTTCGCCTTAGGCCAGGCACGTCGATGTAACTCTTAGCCAAAGTCAGCATCTCCTGATACACCTTGTCCTCGGCCTTGGCATCAGTTGCAGCCTTGAGCAACGCGCGAGCGTATCTCACCGATATTACTCCTATGTCCATACCAACTTACTTTTTGTTGTCAACAGTAACCTCATCCAACAGCTTATCAATAGTCTCCATCTGCTTTGCCTCGGAAGAAAGCTCCTGACGAAGTATCTTCTCAGCGATTTTCACCGAGAGTTCTGCCACCTGAGCACGTATCTCGCTGATGGCAGCCTGCTTCTCGTTCTCAATCGCCACCTTGGCTTCCGACATCAGACGGTTGCCTTCCTCGCGGGCCTTGTCTTGTGCCTTTGCCACAATGGCGTCGCGCGTCTCGGCAGCCTCCTTCATTATCTGGGCCTGCTTTTGGCGAGCTTCCTGCAGAATGGATTCTCCTTCTTTCTGGATGTTCTCCAAACGGACATTGGCCTGATGCGCCTTCTCAAGGCTCTCGTCAATATACCGCTTCCGCTCGTTCACCATCTTCACTATGACGGGGAAACCGAACTTCCACAGGATAAAGAGCACCACGAGAAACGTCAGTGTCATCCAAAAGAGCAATCCAGTACTCGGAATCAATAAATCCATAAGCTGATTATTAATGGAGAGAGGCAGGAAGCGCAAGGCTTCCGCACTCTCCAAGTTCTCTAATTATACAAATCCACCGCAATTAGATGCAGAGGAAAGCCACAACGACCGCAAACAGGGCGACACCCTCGATGAGGGCTGCGGCCACAATCATGTTGGTGAACAATTTGTTCATTACCTCAGGCTGGCGAGCCATGGCATCCATAGCCTGTCCGCCGATACGGCCAATACCCAAACCTGCGCCAATTGCGGCCAAACCTGCGCCTACTGCGGCACCCAACTTTGCAACACCTTCTGCTGCCAATAATAATGATAACATAATCTTAATTTTTTAGTTATTACTTTTACTTTAATTGCTTTTTGTATCACTCTAATAGACTGTGTCGTAGGCATCACTCGCCTTCGGGCACGGCCCTTGCAAGTCCGATGAACGTTGCGGAGAGCATGGTGAACACCATAGACTGGATGAAGCACACCAGCACCTCAAGACACATCATGAAGATGCTCATAAGCACGCTCACGGCTGTCATTCCTACGAACACCGCTACCGCCTTCGTCGCCACAAGGAAGATGATGCACGTCAACGCAAGGGCTATTGCGTGGCCAGCCATCATATTCGCGAAAAGACGTATCATCAGTGCAAATGGCTTGGTGAAGATGCCGACGAACTCAATCAACGGGATGATTGGTGCCGGCGCTTTAAGCCATGTAGGAACCTCAGGCCAAAATATGTCCTTCCAATAATGCTTGTTGCCACTGAACTGTGTAACCAGAAAAGTACACAATGCGAGGAAGAACGTCACGGCGATGTTTCCTGTCACATTGCCGCCACCAGGAGGAAAAGGCATCAGTCCCATGAGGTTGCAAGTGAAGATGAAGAAGAAGCAAGTGAGCAGGTAGGGGGAATACTTCTCGTAGCCCTTCCCTACCCCAGGCTTGATGATATTGTCTTCAACATACGTCACAAGCATCTCCATGAAGCCGGTAAAGCCCTTCGGAGCCGGATCGCTCGCCTTGTGGCGACGATACCATCGTGCAGGAACAAGCACGGCCAGCAGCAGCAGTATGACATCGATGAACATCGTGGCCACCGTCTTGGTTATAGACAAATCCAGTGGTAGTGTTTCCGTGTCGCCTGAACGCTCCACAATCTTGCCGGCATTGTCGCCCTTAGTGGCTATGGCCAGATTGTATGGACCTGTGCGATAGCCAGCCGAGTCTGGCTCATGCTCGAACTCGGCGGTTGAAAACACGTGCCAACCAGTGCTGCTATTGACAATCACCGGGAGATTGATGACCACAGGATGCCCACCTATGTCGGTGACATGCCAATCGTGCGAGTCCTTTATATGGCCAAGCACCACGCCCTTGATGTCAAGTTCGCTACCGTCAACGGCCTTGGTCTGTGCCATCGTCGGAATAGCCATCCACACGACCAAAAGCAAACAGAGTGTCTGTCTTGCGAATTTCATGTTTATATGCACTTTCAGCTTTTTTCATTTATGCTTTAGGCATAGCGTAATCACCATCATTGCCACATACATTCCCAAGAACATAGCTGCAAAGGTGACTAACTCGCCACGGGAAGCGTCCGACAGCCGTATGTAGGCCAACACGATGGAGGCCACAAGCAGAAACCGGAACACCGCCGAGAACAGATAGTAATGGACAAGATGCCCAGGGAAGTTTTTCCTCACGTAATTCCATCCGAGACAATAGGCGAAGCCCAATGCCAAGAAGAACACGGCGGAGAGCACAACAGTCAGAAGTGTCATGTCGCAATATGTCAAGCAGTCTCAACACAGACATTGACCACATTCTTCTGCACCTCGACGAAACCTCCCGTCACGGCCAAACTCGCCTTGCCGTCAACCGTGACATACTCCACGTTGCCCGACTGTAGCGACGATATTATCGGCGCATGCCCAGTAAGTATTTCAAAGTTGCCCTTTGTGCCTGGCACCACCACCCTATCGGCCTCGCCATCATACGCCACCTTTTCGGGGGTCACTATCTTTAGTCTCAATCCCATATAATTACGTATTAAGAAATCAAGAATATCAGTTGCCCTTGGCAGCCTCAAGCAATTTCTTGCCTTTGGCCTTGGCATCCTCTATTGTGCCTACGTTGAGGAATGCCTGCTCAGGCAAATCGTCAACCTCGCCATCAAGAATGGCATTGAAGCCCTTTATCGTATCCTCTATCGACACCATTACACCAGGCAGTCCTGTGAACTGTTCGGCTACGGCAAACGGCTGCGACAGGAAACGCTGCACACGACGTGCGCGGTTCACGGTAAGCTTGTCCTCGTCGGACAGCTCGTCCATACCGAGAATGGCGATGATGTCTTGCAATTCCTTGTAGTGCTGCAATGTCTCCTTGACGCGCTGCGCGCACTCATAGTGCTCCTTGCCCACAATAAGGGGGTCGAGGATACGCGATGTACTTCCAAGCGGGTCAACGGCTGGATATATGCCAAGCTCTGCAATCTTTCGGCTAAGCTCGGTCGTGGCGTCAAGGTGCGTGAACGTTGTTGCCGGAGCGGGGTCGGTCAAGTCGTCGGCCGGGACATACACGGCCTGAACAGAGGTGATGGAGCCTTTCTTGGTTGATGTGATGCGCTCCTGCATCGTTCCCATCTCGCTTGCCAATGTAGGCTGATAGCCCACGGCCGAAGGCATACGTCCAAGCAGGGCTGAAACTTCAGAGCCGGCCTGCGTGAAACGGAAGATGTTGTCGATGAAGAACATGATGTCGGTTGCCTCGCCATCCTTTCCGCCATGGTCACGGAATTCCTCAGCCACCGTCAGTCCCGACAAAGCCACGGAAGCACGTGCTCCAGGCGGCTCATTCATCTGTCCATAGACAAGTGTGGCCTGCGACTTCTGCAATTCCTCGGGGTCAACGAGCGACAAGTCCCACTTGCCTTCGTCCATGGCCTTACGGAATTTGTCGCCATAGCGGATAACGCCCGACTCAATCATGTCGCGGATGAGGTCGTTGCCCTCACGTGTGCGCTCTCCCACTCCGGCAAACACGGAATAACCATTGTGGCCTTTTGCGATGTTGTTGATAAGTTCCATGATGAGCACGGTCTTTCCCACTCCTGCGCCACCAAACAATCCAATCTTTCCACCTTTCATGTAAGGCTCCAAAAGGTCGATCACCTTGATGCCCGTAGCAAGCATTTCCTTGTGGGTTGACAAGTCCTCAAACTTTGGAGGCTCACGGTGTATTGGGTATGCGCCCTTCATGTCAAGGTCGTTCATGCCGTCGATGGGCTGGCCAATGACATTCAGCATGCGCCCCTTGATTTGCTCACCTGCAGGCATTACTATTGGCGAGCCTGTAGGCACAGCCTCCAAACCACGCTGCAGTCCGTCGGTGTTGTCCATGGCAACGCAGCGCACAGTGTCCTCACCGATGTGCTGCTGCACCTCAACGACCAGCTGCCGCCCGTCGGGACGCTTCACTGTCATCGCCTCATGAATCTTCGGCAACACCTTCTCCGGATTCAGTCCCTTCGTGTCGAAATACACGTCAATCACAGGGCCTATAATCTGGGATATGTGTCCAGTTAGTTGTGACATAATCTGTTGTTTTTGTTAGTTTTCATATATTTATTTAAAGCACTGCAAAGATAACAAGAATAAGATGAACCGTGAAAATTAAAATTCATATTTATCCATCGTTATACCATTTTTACAGACTTTTTGACTATTAGTTAATGTTCAAAAAAAATAACTTGCGCACATTTTCGACATCACCAATTCCACTTATATGCTCAGCTCGTCGAGCACCTTTATAAGTTTCATGTCAAGAGGCTTGTCGGTGCGTATGGCATCGCTGAACGGCACATACACAACCTCATTGTTTCTCACGCCAACCATAACGTTGCGCTGCCCTTGCATTATAGCCTCAATGGCACCCACTCCAGTGCGGCTCGCCAAGATTCTGTCGTGTGCCGATGGGCGGCCTCCACGCTGCAGGTGGCCAAGGATGGACACACGCACATCGTAGTCGGGGAACTCCTTGCGTACACGGTCGGCATAGTAAAGGGCACCGCACTTTGGACTTTCAGACACTATCACAATGCAGCTCTTCTTCGACTTGCGTATTCCACGTTCCATGAAACGCGCCAACTGGTCAACATCGGTAGAGTCTTCCGGTATTATCGCTGCCTCGGCTCCACTTGCTATCGCACTGTTTTGCGCCAAAAAGCCTGCGTCGCGCCCCATAACCTCGACGAAGAATATGCGCTCGTGGCTCTGTGCAGTGTCGCGTATGCGGTCGACACACTCCACAATGGTGTTCATCGTTGTGTCGTAGCCAATGGTGGAATCGGTGCCATACAGGTCGTTGTCGATTGTTCCCGGCAAGCCAATGCAACAGAAATCGAACTCTTGGGCGAACAATTTGGCTCCTGTCAGCGAACCATTTCCGCCAATGACCACCAATGCGTCAATCTCCTCTTTCTGCAATGTCTCATACGCCTTCTGCATGCCCTCGGGAGTCATAAACTCCTTGCTGCGCGCAGTCTTTAGTATCGTGCCACCCTGCATAATTATACCACTCACGTTCTCTGTGGTGAATGGCTTCACCTCGTCGTTTATCAAACCGTCGTAACCGCGATAGATTCCCTTTATGTTAAATCCGTTGCATATTCCAGCACGCGTCACGGCTCTTATGGCGGCATTCATTCCAGGAGCATCGCCGCCCGAAGTCAGTACTCCAATAGTCTTAATCTTTCCCATAATCTTTTTCTCTCTAAATACAAGACTTTCCTATTTGTTTTTATTTCAATATATCTTCAACATCCGGCAATGGCTACTTCCGCCCACAATACAATCAGACCGAGAAGCCATCCTGCCAATACCTTGGCGGAACAGTTCTTCAAGTACCACCCCACCCTCATGCGCTCCATCTTCATCAGGGCAAGTCCACTCGTGGTGGAAAAGCAAAGCAAGCATCCTCCAACTGCCGTGGAATAAGCCATCAGCTTCCAAAATGCCCCGTTGGCCATAAAGCCACTGACGTAGCCATCGAGGCAAACGCCCTGCACAGTGTCGGCCACAGGATAGAGCGAAACACACGTGAGGAACACGGTAAACGAATCCACCACGGCACTCAGCAAACCGACTATCACTCCAACAATCCACACGTCGTGGATGTTGCTGTCAAGCCATCCGGCCACAGCGGCAGAAGCACCTGTTTCATGCACAACGCCAACTGCAAGGAATATGCCCATGACAAAAAGCATCTGCTGTATTGTGCCATATTGCAACACGCGCGGAATGCGCCGTTGTATCATTTGGTCGGCATTCATCAGTTTGCGGTTGAATATCTCATTAACGACCCAAAGCACCGACAACACGCAAAGTGCGCCGAGGAACGGGCTTAGTTTTGTTATGTTATGAAATGTAGGGATAAACCACAGTCCACCGATGCCAACGATAAGCATAAGCACACGTTGCCATCGGTTCAAATTGGTGTCGTCGCCACGATAAGGCGAGGTGGGCCACTCCACATCAAGCCGCTCTGGCAGACTGCGCCCCAAGAGCCATGTTGGCACCCCCCACGCCACGAGAGCCGGCAATGCCAAGTAGGCAGAGAAATCGGTGGCCGACACAGCCCCATTGCCCCAAAGAACGATGCCCGCAGGGTCGCCTATCACCGTGAAGCAGCCACCAGCGTTGGCGGCAACCACAATGGCGCAGCCTATCGTCATGCGTTGGCGACGACTCTGCACGATGCTGCGCATGATTACGAGCATCATCGTGGCCGTGGTCAAGTTGTCGAGATTGGCGGAAATGAGAAACGTGGCACACGACACTGTCCACAAAAGCCTACGACTGTTGCGTGTGCGTATCCACTCGCTTATGAAGTCGAAGCAGCCGTTGTTGTTCAAGATCTCAACAATGGTCATCGTCGAGAGCAGAAACAAGACAACGCCAGCCGCCTTGCCCACATACTTCAGGAAAATGTTGCTGCAAATGAAATGCTTCACGGCTTCGCTCGATGCTGGCGAACCGTCGAGAAACGCGAGGTAATCTGCGGCATGAAGCCCCATCACAAAGTCGGACCCGTAGCAAACGTACAAGACCCAGCCCACAGTGCCCATGAATACGGCAACAGCAGCCTTGTTCACCTTTGTTATGTGAGCTGTGGCTATAAGCAGATAGCCAATAATCAATATAAGGATGATTACCAATGTCATGGGCATTGTCTTAAAATATGACGCAAAGATAACAATCTTTATTCAAATGCCGACAAACTGTAAATGAAAAATAAAGAGGATTAACGAGTTTTTAACCGCATTGGAACAATGTCACGCCACTATTAACCACTATTAGTGGAAAGCGCGGAAGTCAATGGCCATGACATGCAAAGGCGGAGTTCCGCAATTTTCGGAACTCCGCCTTTGTCACTATGGTCCAACCAAGGCACATAGGAAAAGCATGCGCCATACGGTTGTTCGCCACATCAATACACAAACGCCTTGAAGGTCTTCAGACTTCCCGGCGCGCCTTGCTCCATTCGGGGCAGATATTCGATTGCCGAAACGGTTTGCACCGAACCAAGATCGATTACCAAGAGGTGTGGGAAGGCGGCCTTCCGCTCTGTCTGCCAATAGGTAGACTCTTGAAGGTCGAATGCCTTGTCGCCCGTATGGTTGCCGTTTTCGTCTTCCGAGTCGGCATATTTCACTTTCCATTGCTCACGGCCAATGCGTTGTCCCTTGCCATCGTCAAGATAAAGTTCGGCTATGGCCAACGGCTCTGCGCCATGCACGCCCGTGCACTGCAAGGCGAAATAGCGTCCCGACACGGGTTTGTCAAGCTTGAATGTCTGCCATCCATTTCCTGCTTTCATCTCGCCTACGCCAACTGGCACAATCGTGTTCAAGTTTGGCTTGTCGGCTGCGGCATTGTGACGGTTGCCATTTTCAAGTTGCAGTTTGTTGAGTTCGGGCTTGCTCTGGCCCCACACGGTATTCTGCTTGGGACCAACCACATCGAGCACAACAATCTCGTTGTCGCCTTTCTTCAGCCATGCCCCCGGACAATACAGCGTTTGCTGCGGTCCTATCGCCCAAATGCGCCCAAGCGAGTGGCCGTTGACATACACGAGTCCCTTGCCCCACGTCTCGAAATTCAGATATGTGTCGCCCACTTTGCCCATTCTGAACGTACCGCGGTAGTAGCCCGGCGCGCCATTGTCGCCTGTGACTGTTGTGGCTGAAGCCAATGCCTTTTTGGCTATGGCGTAGTCGTCGGGCAACAACGACATCTTCCAGTTGCGCAAATCATACGAGACCTTGTGGCCGTCGCATTCAGTCTCGATGCTTACGCCATTGGTTATACCCTTGCAATCCTTAATGGCACGGCCAAAGTTGATGCGTCCCATTGCCTCGACAAGTATGGTCAAACGCGAGCCTTTAGCCACACGTGGAACGGGTATAGACTTCTCGTTTCTCACTCGGTCAATTTTCCCTATGTATTGACCGTCAATGAACACTTGGGCATAGTCGTGCGCGTCGGTTATCGTAAGCGTGCCAGGGGTTGAAATCTCGGGCAGCGTGGTTTCGTAAATGGTGCTGCCCCAACCAAGGTTCATCTCCTCGAACGTCTTGACAGTATTGCTCTCCACAGTTGTGTCGATGCCCTGCGACAATGGCGCATAGCCATTGAGTGTGAACTTCGCCACCTCTACCATTGACATTGGCGACTTTGGGACATCAGGAAGTTTCTTGTCGGAATACTTTTGCAGAGTGTTCCGCAGCAGCCAATACTTCTCTGTGGGTTGCCCACACTCATTTATCGGCGCATCATAGTCATACGATGTCACATCGGGTGCAAATCCTGGCGAATTGGCGCCAGCCCAATGGCCGAAGCTCGTGCCACCATGAGTCATGTACAACGAGAATGAAATGCCCTGCGAGAGCATCTCGTCGATGCCTGCCACCATGTCTTTCGCAGGACGCGTCTCATGGCGCGCGCCCCATTTGTCAAACCACCCACTCCAATATTCAGAGCACATCAACGGCGTTGTGGGGCGCAACTCGCGCAACCGGCGAAATTGCTTGCCGATGTCGGCGCCAGTGCCGAAGTTCATAGTCCACACAAGGTCGGGCAAGGCGTTTTTCTCGAAGTTTGAACTCCAATCGCACTGAAACATCGTCAACCCCTGCTTTGCGTCATCATTGCCATTGGCAGGATTGTTCCAATATTTGCGCAGCATATCGCGTATTTGGCCTACGTAAGCCTTGTCTGTGCCATAGCTGCCATATTCGTTTTCAACCTGCACCATTATTATCGGCCCTCCGTTCTGTATCGTCAACGGGGAAAGCTGGCGCGCCACCTCCTGCTCAAACCGCTCCACGCGCTCCATGAAGTATGGGTCTTGTTCACGCAGGCGTATGTCTTTCTTCTTCAGCAGCCACCAAGGCAAACCGCCCATCTCCCACTCAGCACACACGTATGGGCCTGGACGCACGATGACATACACTCCGTTCTTTTGCGCCAAGCGACAGAATGCGGCCACGTCGTTCTGGCCTGTGAAGTCGAATTGATTCTCACGCGGCTCATGTATGTTCCAAAACACATAGAGGCATACAGTGTTCATGCCCAACGCTTTGCACATTTTTATTCGATGTTCCCAATATTGGCGTGGAATGCGTGGGTAGTGCAGCTCAGCCGCCTTTACCACAAAAGGTTCGCCATTGAGCAGAAATGTTTTGTCGCCAACGGTAAACGAACCGTTGCGCATACTCTTCGCGTCCGTCGGCATTGGCATTGCCATGAGCGAAACGGCCATGGCTACGCCAAATAGTCTCTTAATCCTTTTATTCATGCAAATCATTTTTTGGTATAGAAATCAATAAGTTGCGTCAACGCCTGTCGGCACACAGGACAGAATTCGGGTTCTTCATTTGTTTTCATTCGGCAATCTTCCGCTCCTCTGAACACGCCTTTCGCCTGGTAGCCTCCACCTTCATAAAATCCAGCCTCACCTTTCTCAATCAGGTTCTCCCATTTTCCCCTGAAATCATGTTTTGTTGTCAAGTTGGGTTCCCAAGGTTCGGTGTCGGCGTAATACATCGGGTCGGAGTCTCCATATACATACTCGTCGGCAAGTCCGCCAAAGCTGTGGCCAAACTCATGCACGACAACGGGACGGAAATATTTTCCCTTTGTGTACGACAGATTATATGAGTTGTATATGCCCCCTCCGCCATACTTCTCGGTGTTGACAAGCACAATGATGTGTTCATATGGAGTGCCGGCAAGCGCGTCGTGTAGCTTCTTCAGATGTAGCGTGGTGAGGTAGCGGTCGCTATAGAAGGTGTCAAAGTGCGACCCTAATGCCGTCGATTTCCACACGCCATTTTTAGGTTCGCTCGTTCCGCTGTCGTCCGATGGACTTTTCACCGCCACAACGTTAAACCTGTCTTTCATGCTCTTGAACGGCTCATGGGCAAAAAGGGCTTCGGTGGCCGTCTTTGCATCGCTGATGAAATCGGCCATTTCATCAGCCGTGTAGCCCTCTGCCACATATGCTATATGTATGCAACGGTTGGTGTCGGCCGCCTCGCTCAGTGTTTCGTATGGGGTCACTCTTCGGTCGCCCGTCCGCCTTATCAGTATGTCGGTGGGGTCGATGGTGTGGTTTAGCTTGGCAATAGTGCGATTATGATAGTCGAACAGTTCAACGCTCACGTTTACTGCGTGTTTTGGAAATGGCACAAGGAAGACATTCTCAAACGATTTTCGCGTAGTCTTGGCCTCTTTCGTGGTGAGCCACTCCTGAAATAGCGTGGAAAACGAGTTGCGGTATATCTGCCGCCCGCTTGCCGCATCACTCACGGTTATCTGTCCATTGCCAACGCGCGGCAGTTCCGTGAGCCGTTGCCGCTTGCCAAACCAACGTGGCATCTTGGCCAATTCGTCAACATAGATGCTCTTGCTTGCCGTGTCGCCGGCGAAGACATAGTCGATTCTAAGCGTACTGTCGGTGAAAAACTCGTCGAATGATTGCCCCCAGCCGTTCATGCACACGGCGGCGAGCATGGCTGCAAGTGTCAGTCTGTGTTTCATACCTCTTTTATGGTGGTTATGCAAATTGGCTTTGCTGGACTTCGAAACCTTTCTCGACCGCATATCGCTAGTGGACAATGAAGCAACGCGAGCATTGCGACCGCCCAAGACTATGACATGAGCCGAAAAGAGCCACAAAGACGGCAAAGCGTAAATCATATATTCTATTGATGGTTACAGCGGCATTTATAGAACCGCACTTAATAATGCTTTTATGTAGTCTCTTTGCCAATCGGCAATGTGCAGTTTCATCCCGTCATACTCCATTATGTCGATGTCAACCGCTATTACTCCCCTTTCCTTATCCTCAGGCCTACGTCCACATTCGCGCTCAATCCGTTTCACGCTCTGCGTCAATTCGTCAAGCGAAAGCTGCGTTTGTCCTGCGAGCATTGCGTTCTTGAACACGCCAACGGCACTGCCGACGGTTTTGGTCTGCACTATTCGGCTCTGTCTAACGTCGCTGACGACCATCTTCAAGTCGTCTATCGCCTTGCATATGTTGGCGTCTTGATCGCGGTTCGAGCCAAGGGCTATTATCGTTCTGTGCCATGATTTGGTTTCCATATCGCATAATTTCAAGGTTATGGGTGGTTCTGTAAATTACCACCGCGCTCTTTTTATTTCAAGTGGCTTTCGTTTTGCCTCTTGCGGTCTCTTTTCGGTACAATCTGTTTGCTCATTCAGTCGTATAGTCCGCGCTTTCCTTTATTCGCAAACACATTGTCCACGAAAATAGACTCGCAATCTGGCAAAGCTAATTTATAGAACCACCCTATGCAAAAGTAATCAATATGCGGATAAAAGCCAAGTTGCGAGCAAAAAAAAGTTAACACACAGTCCTTTGTCTGTAAGTAAAGCGGCGCTTGTTGTGGAAAAGACTTATTTTTGCAAACCATATATTGCAATTTAAGAGGGAAAATATAAAACTATGCAAACAGAGAACAACTCATTTCAAGTAGTAAACGTAGGCTATACGACAAAGCAGGCCATCGACGAGGCCAAGCGCTGCCTGCACTGCAAGGTGCCGCAGTGCCGCAAGGGATGCCCAATAGAAAACGACATACCAAGTTTCGTCAATGCGCTCTCGATGGGCAATATCGGCATGGCCATGAATGTGATTAACGAGAGAAGCAACCTACCTGCCATCTGCGGCAGGGTGTGCCCGCACGAGAAGCAGTGTCAAGGCCACTGCGTGCTCGGCAAGAAGGGCAACCCCATACAGATAGGCAAATTGGAACAGTTCATCGCTGACTTCGACACAGATATGGAGCTTATACGCGAAAAAATGCCGCAGAAGACCCGCGGAAAGGTTGCCGTGATAGGCTCAGGTCCCGCCGGACTGACCGTGGCTGGCGACTTGGCACGCCAGGGATTTGCAGTGACGATATTCGAGAGTCAGGAAGAGCCGGGCGGAGTGCTCATGTATGGCATACCCGAATACCGTCTGCCCAAGAGCGTGGTGCGCAAGGAGATACAGAAGATAGAGGCTTTGGGCGTAAACTTCGTGCTCAACTGTGTTGTCGGGTGCAACAACGTCACCGTTGACAGCATATTCGAGTCGGGTTTCGACGCGATATTCATCGGCACTGGCACATCGTTGCCACAAGGACTTGACGGTGTGCCTGGAGCCAACCTGCGCGGAGTGAGCCAATCGACCCACTTGCTGCACTGCGTCAACAGCTACAACGAGGGAGCCATGAGCCGCAACATGGTGCCGTTGCACGAAGGTGAAAAAATAGGCATCATTGGCGGAGGCAATGTGGCCATGGACGCAGCGCGCACAGCCATACGCCTTGGCGCCGACGTGACGGTGATATACCGCCGCACTCAGGCCGACATGCCAGCCAACGAGAGCGAATATGAAGAGGCTGTGAAGGAGGGCGTGAAATTCATGTGGGAATCTAGTCCAATCGACTTCGTAGACGACGGAAAGAAGCGAATGAAGGCCGTACACCTAAACACGCCCGACGGCGAACAGACCATACCGTTCGACCGCATATTCCTTGCCGTTGGCTCGCGCCCTGCCAACAGAATAGTATCGTCAACAGAAGGCATTGAGGTTGACGAGAAGGGTTATGTCAAGGTGCATGAACGCCCCATGGGCATGACAACGCGCCGTGGCGTGTTTGCCGGCGGCGATGTCGTACACCGCCCGCAGACCGTCGTGCTGGCCATGAAGGCCGCAAAGGAAGTGGCCCAAGGCATCGCGCAGTATGTTGATGCCATTAAGCTGCTTGAGGATTGTGGATTGTCGGAAGGAAAAGCCGCAGCTGAAAAGAAATAGCTCATTACCCTCCCTTGCGGTCCTTGCCATGTTGGAGCAAGAGCCGCAAGGGTATCTTTGAGAGTCGTCTAAACTTTTATGAATTTCAAGAGATATTCACCAGAAAAGTTTAGGCGACTTCTTTATTTGCCTACGGGAAATGGGGATTGCCTCTACAAAAGGCGAAAACAGTTTCAAGCCATTACACCATCATCGTTTCATCTTTTTATAAAGCATTTAAAACAAACGACTTAATTCATATCAAGAAAGTCATGGTTTAAGAATGGAGAAACGGCATTTTAACACTGCGAGTATATGGTGTTTACCAAGTACCATTGGCTGTTTGACTGCATTTTTGCCACTTTGTCCTCACAGCAACTACACATGAATGTCGCGCCAAGCACATATGGAAGTCACACGAAAAGCCATTTTCAATTTGCTTACTTCAGTCGAAGTAAGAGCTTACACCAACTGATATAAGAGCTTACATCAACTGATATAAGAGCTTACTACGACCGAAGTAAGCTGACGCAGATGCACATTCGGCAAGGCTTACGACCCTTGGCACAACGACTTTGCTTGGCTTTCGGCGCAATCAACATCATTCTTCCAATTCGCCACACAGGACATTTAGCCGTTTCCCACTCGTTTTGTTCGCTATTTTGTGTGTTTTAGTGTAACTTTGCATCTTAACCGACCGCGATGCGGTCTCCAACGATGCGACAAACTGGCCAAGCCGCCTATAAGCCGCATTAAACAAAAGCGACATCAAAACGCACTTATATCACACAAACTCAAACCTTTGAAGTGGCTTAGACACATAGTAAGTTGCATAATATGGACTGTATTCGGTCTGTATGTGATGCTTGTTGCCATGTTGCACATTCCATTCGTGCAGCATGGCATAGGCTCGGCCACGGCCAATGCTCTTGGCGACAAACTTGGCACAAAGGTGAGCATTGGTAAAATAAACATGGGGCTGCTAAACAGAGTGGTTATAGACGACGCCATCTTGCTCGACCAAAACGGGAAGGAGATGGTCAAGGCCGCTCGCATTAGCGTAAGGATAGAACTCATGCCTCTGCTCGACGGACGAATATCTGTAGCGTCGGCACAGGTGTTCGGCACCCACATACGCCTATACCAAGCATCGGCCACGGCCAAGCCCAACTATCAGTTCGTGCTCGACTCACTTGCATCCAGCGATGACGCCGCAAAGAAAAGCCCAATCGACTTGCACATTGGCTCGTTTATAATGCGAAGAAGCAGCGTAAGCTACGACCGGCTCGACATTGCATCGAGGAAAGGCATGGCCGACTGGGCGCACATCGCACTAAACGACATCAGCGCCAACGTTCAGGTGGGCGTAATCAAGACCGACAGTGTGAACATAAAGGTGCGCCGATTGGCCTTCAAGGAGCGGTCGGGACTTGAACTGAACAAATTGTCGATGGACTTTGAGGCTGGCAAAAACCGCTGCCTACTGTCTGACTTTGAACTGAAGACCAAATATTCCACAATAAGCATCCCACAAATCACCGCATCATACACTCTAAAGGAGGGACTGCCCGACCTTGCCACAGCGACATTCAGAGGCCGACTCGAAAGAGTTGATGTGGCAACCGCCGACGTGGCCAAAATTCTGCCGCAAGTGGCCAAGCTCGACATTACCGCCAGCATGGGTGCTACGGTATATGGACACAATGGGAACATAAGCATTGCACCACTGCGCATGCACACGTCAAACGGGGCAACACTGGACGCAAGCGGCACGATTAAACTGCACGGTGACAACAAACCAACATGGCACGCCGACATCCGCCAATTGTCCATTCCCGCAACGGCTATGGCCGACGTGGCCAATGCCATGAACGGTGCGGCCGACAACAACGCCTTGAATAAAATGGAGAAGCTAGGCGACATAAACCTAAGCGGCTCTGGCGGAACAACAACACGAGGAGGCACGGAGGCGTCATGCCACATCAACACTGACATCGGTTCGGCAAATGTGGCTTTCTCGCTCTCGGCAGACAACTCGTTCAACGCACATCTTGGCACCGATGGTATCACGCTCGATCGGCTGCTCGACGACGAGCGGTTGGGAACCATGAAGGCCAATCTCGACCTGAAAGGCTCTTTGCGCGACAAATCGTCACCAGTGGTATATGCAAAAGGCTCTGTCGGACAATTCTCATACAACGGCTACGACTACAAAAACATAAGTGTCGATGGCTCTTACGCCACTAATGAGCTGACGGGGCTGCTGCAAATGGACGACCCAAACGGCAAGGTTGCCGTAACGGGAACGGTGAAGCGAAACAACAACACAAACGCCATCGACATTACGGCAACGATCGACAGACTCGCCCCACAGGCGATGAAGCTCACCAACAAATGGGGCAGCGCACGCTTCACTGCTAAGGCTGAGATGCACGCCACCGCAAAAAGCATAAACGACGCCACAGGCACCCTAACAGTAAACGACTTCAAAATGGAGAAGTCTGATGGAAACTACGAACTGGAGCGGCTGGCCGTGGCTTCTGGACAACGCAACGGCCAACGCTACATGACCATGAACAGCGACTTCGGACATGTCGAAATGGTCGGTCAAACCGACATCGCGTCGATTGGCACCAGCATTACCAACTTCGTGCGTGGCGTACTGCCCACGTTGCCTGGACTGCCAAGACAAGGCCGAGCCACTGCCAACGAAATGCTTGTAAGTGCAGAGATAACAAAAACCGATTGGCTGGAAAACATCCTGCAAGTGCCTTTGCAATCGAAAGGCACCATAAACGTGAACGGAAAGATTGACGACAGCACACGCGAACTGTACCTGAACTGCACCGCACCAGAGATATGCTATGCAGGACAGACATTCCAAGACATCTCTGTGGCATTGACATCACCCGAGAACTCACTGCGCGCCGACATCAAAGGGGCTAAGGTGCTGGGCGACGGCGACCTGTTGTGGCTTGACGTGACTGGCAACGCACACGACAACCGACTGGAGACGACACTGAAATGGAATGGCGATGGCTCTGACGGGTTTAACGGCACAATGAATGTCGACGCAAGCTTCCGCAACAATGGCGGAAGCAACGAGACGGAAGTGAGGATAAAGCCTTCAAGCATTGCCATTGGAAACGCAGAGTGGACCGTGAGGCCCGCAACGATAACTGTGGCCAAAAACGCCATCAGCGTTGAGGACTTCGCCGTGACCCACGACAAGCAACACATAATAGTAAACGGAAGAGCGTCGGCAAGCGAGAGCGACTCGCTCAACATCGACCTCAGCGGCATTGACGTGGCTTATGTGCTCAATCTTGTTGACTTCCACTCGGTTGACTTTGCCGGACGGGCATCTGGGCGTGCATGCATAACGAAACCGTTTGGCGACATGGCGGCCAAGGCCAAGCTTACGGTGAACGACTTCACTTTTGAAAGCGGGCGAATGGGAACACTGCACGCCAACGCCGAATGGAACAACAACGAAAAACAGATTGACATAAACGCCACGGCTAACGATGGGGCTGACGCCATGACAATGATAAACGGATACGTGTCGCCAGAACGCAACTTCATCGACCTGGACATAAAGGCTCTTGGCACTCACCTGGACTTTGTCAAGTCGTACACAAGCAGCTTCATGGGCGACTTGCAAGGGCAAGCATATGGCGGTGTTCGGCTGCATGGACCTCTTGACGGGATAGACCTCACTGGCGAACTGGTGGTTAGCGGCAAGGCCGACATAAGCATCACGGGATGCTCATACAGAATGACCAACGACACCATAAGGTTCAAGGTAGGCGAAATAGAATTTGCAAACGCCACGATTTACGACAGCCACGGCAACAGCGGATGGATAAACGGCGGCATACACCACCAAAACCTCACTAATCTGACATACGACATCGGCATCGAGTCGGACGGCATGCTTGTCTACGACATTCGCGACTTCGGCGACGACACTTTCTACGGCACGGTGTTCGGGTCGGGCGACTTCGACATTCACGGACGTGACGACGGAGTGACGATGGACTTCGACATCACGCCGCACAGCAATTCGTCGTTCGTGTACAACGCGTCAAGCCAGAATGGCGTATCAAACCAAAAATTCATAAAATGGAGCGACAGAACAGCGATGGCGCGACATAGCTCTGCAACTGTCACAAAAAACATCTTTGACGACCAGCAAAGCCAACAGTCGTCGGACATGCGCATAAACTTCGCACTCAACATGACCCCCGACGCCACAATAAAGCTGCTGATGGACAGTAAGACCAACGACTATATAACACTGAACGGCAGTGGGGTTCTGCGCGCCACATACTACAACAAGGGCTCATTCAACATATACGGCACATATAGGGTGGCGCAGGGCACCTACGGGGTGACCATACAGAACCTAATAAAGAAGAACTTCGTATTCAGCGATGGCGGAACAATCGTGTTCAGGGGAAACCCATACGACGCAGAACTAAACCTCCAGGCAGTACACACGGTAAATGGCGTGTCGCTATCCGACCTCAACATCGGCAACAGTTTCTCCAGCAATACCATTAGGGTGAACTGTCTGATGAACATCAGCGGCCAGCCAAACAAGCCTGTCGTGGACTTCGACATGGACATGCCCACCGTGAGCAGCGACGAAAAGCAAATGATAAGAAGCGTGATAAACAGCGAGGACGAGATGAACCAGCAGGTGCTGTACCTGTTGGCCATCGGGCGCTTCTACCCACAGGCCAACAACAACTCGACAGCTCAAGACGAGAGGCAACAGAGCCAAACCTCACTGGCCATGCAGAGCTTGCTTTCGGGTACTCTTTCGTCGCAAATAAACAATGTGTTGAACACTGTGATAAAAAGCAACAACTGGAATTTCGGCGCCAACATTTCAACGGGCGACGAGGGATGGAACAATGCCGAATACGAGGGACTGCTAAGTGGACGGTTGCTGAACAACCGACTGCTCATAAACGGACAGTTTGGCTATCGCGACAATGCTGCGAAGGCTAGCACGAGTTTTATCGGCGACTTCGACATACGCTACCTACTACTGCCCAATGGCAACATCGCCATCAAGATGTACAACGAGACCAACGACAGATACTTCACTAAGTCGAGCCTAAACACGCAAGGCATAGGACTGATAATGAAAAAGGACTTCACCAATCTTGGCGACTTGCTCAGAAAAGACAAGAAAGACAGAATTGGGAAGAAAGCGAAACGGCATGCCGCTGGACGCGGAAAGGGCCACTAACACAGATATTGCAAACATCACAGACAGCGGCATGACAATCCGTCAAACGCACATTGCAAGAGACACACAAGTCATGTAGAACACATTCTCTAACGCATCAAATGACGGGATCATAGCCATTCAGCCTAAGGCACTATTATTCCGCAGTTTTCTTCTACACGAAATAATAGTATGCCAACATCGAAAGGACTATCGCCAATATCATGAAGATGACTATTGACATTGCAACACAACAAATAACGGCGGTGTATGCAATCGACTTGAGCCACGTCAACCTGTATATGCCACGATAAGCCCATGCCATATAGAAGCACTGCATCCACTCTAGATCATAGATGAATTGGAAAAAGGCATTTAGGTAAACGTATATGATATAGTGCTCCATGAGCGTGAGCCGCCGCCCATCGAAGCGGCATCTGCGTAATACAACATAGGAAGTTGCGCCCAATATGGGGAAAAAGGCAAACAAATAGAGTGAAATGTCGCTCATGACCTTTTCCTTCACCACATCACATGCAACAACTATGCGGCCGATTTTATTCTCCCTGCGCGACGCTTTCCACTTGACGTAAGCCCGCTGTATTTGCTTGTCGGAGTTTGCCTCTTGCGCAAACTTGTCTGTCAGAACTCTGAAAAACGCATTGGCAACCGGCTCTTTCTCTGTTTTAACCTTATTATGGGCAATGCGGTTGTAGACACCTGAACACAAGGCCATGACAGAAATGGCTATAAGGAAAGTGCTCACGGGGTTTTGGTAGAGCACACGATGCCCACGGAAATAGTCGCGCATCATATAGCCAGGACGCAAGGCGAGATTGAAAATTGTCCTGATGAAATTGCTCGACAACTGAGGGTAAGCCTCACGGAAAGTCTTGAAAAAGTGGGGTTTGCCCTTACCTGCGTTTCTGAATTGGCCACATCTAGGACAGTAGTTCCCGCAAAACACATGGCCACAATGACTACATTCAGTCTCCTCCTGCGCCACAGGCGACGTGAGCGTACCGCGCTCCACGAATATTTGAAGGCGACGCCAACTGCGGTGAAGCGCATTGGCCGCCTTTAAAATCATGCTGTGGCACGACAACACGCTCATCGCATGATTATTTTACCCAACGCACCATACACAACTTTGGTAACCAAAGGCTTGCTTGTCTCATCGGTCATGCCATGGCCTAAGCGACCATATATATAAGGAACTTCAAGCCCCTTGATGCAATAGTGTGTTATGTCGGCCACCAAATCAATGTTCTCGATATCGAATTCCCCACTGGCCTTGCCATCGGCATATACCTTGCGGAACAAGTCAATCTCGTCTTCATCGAAGTTCTTGCGCACTTTCTCCACCATCCAAATGTTACGGAAGAACTCCGCACGCAAATTTCCATTGCGAACGACAGTCTCCTTTATCATGTTCAAATGGGTGTATATAAGTTCTATTATCTTGTCCTGCGGACGTGTGTCCTTTGCCGCCACCTCGTCCATCTTGTCTGAAAGCCGTTCCAGCTCCGACTCAATCACGGCATAATACACTTCCTCCTTGCTCTTGAAGTATGTGTAAAGCGTGCGGCGGCCACGCCCCGAAGCCACGGCAATGTCGTTCATTGTCGTGTTTTCAAGTCCGTTCTTCGCAAACAGCTGCCTTGCAACGTCAACTAGCTTCTGTCTTGTCTTCGATATTGACATCTTGTCTCCTTTCACTTGATGTTTGCACATCACTAATGCAGTGTGCAAAATTATCAATTATATTTTGATTTCGCAAACATTTAGTAGTGAAAGCTTGCCTTTAGCACCACCAAAATGTTCTCAAAGTCTCATAAAGTTGACAGAAAGCAGAAGAGTATAGGGCGGTTCTATAAATTAGCTTTGCCAGATTGCGAGGCTATTTTCGTGGACAATGTGTTTGCGAATGAAGAAGTATAGCGGGCTATACGACTGAATGAGCAAACAGATTGTACCGAAAAGAGACCGAAAGATGGCAAAACGAAAGCCACTCGAAATACAAAAGAACACGGTGGTAATTTATAGAACCACCCTATAGTATGTTGCTATTTGGCTTTTTTCAGTTGTGAGTCTACATATTCCTGAAGTTTCTCGCCACGCAAGCCCTTCTGAAGAATAGTCCCGTTTTGGTCAACCACTATTGTATAAGGTATGGAGCGCACGCTGAACATCTGCGCGGCGGAATTTTCCCAGCCTTTAAGGTCAGACATCTGTGGCCATGTTATGCCCAACGCCTCGGTCGCTTTCGCCCACTGTGCCTTATTGCTGTCGAGCGAGATGCCGACAATGCCAAGGCCAAATGCCTTATACTTTCCATACATCCTTACCATGAGAGGCATTTCACTTCGACAAGGGCCACACCAACTTGCCCAAAAGTCTATAACGGTTATCTTGTTCTTGGCCACCAGCCCCATTACGTTCACAGGCTTGCCGTTAATGTCGGCCATGGTGAAATCGTCAATTTTTCGGCCAACGGCATATTTAGCCATAGTCGCCAATCTTGCCGACAATTGAACGACGGCTGCCCTTTTGCGGAATTTATCCGGCATCTTGGCAATCAACCGTTGCTTGACGGTGTCATCGATATAGTCTCCCGTAATAAGGAAGTAACCCAATTCGTTGTCAATGTTCTTCTCAGCGCAATCCACAAGCACATTTTCACATCTCTCGTTCAACCGCCCTATCTCGGCAGTCCTAGCCTTCTGCTCCTCACTGGTAAGTTTGTTGCCATACAAGTCGGATGCTATAGCGTTCATCATGACGTATATCTTAACGATGCTGTCGTTGAGAGTCTGCCACCTGTCATTTGTTTCCGTACCCGAAACCTTTGTCTTCTGTGGACTGTCAGACAGATGTATGTGTATTGTCCCCGGTTCGATGAAGAATGGGACATTAGCATTGTTGTGGCGCGACGAATACACATAAGCGAATTCCACAGTGTCCGTCTTGGCAGTAAGCTCAAACTTACCATCCTTCACACTTGCAGAATCAAGCGGTGTTCCATTGCGCATATCTGTCGTGACATAAACGACATCACCATCGGCAAGCCCATCGGCCGTGCCTTCTATCTTGTAGGATTTTGACTGGCAAGATGCAGTGGCAACACTCACAGCCATGAGACACACGAAAAAGAATTTCTTCATTGTTTGGGAATAACGGTGGGAAAAGTTGAAATAATAAGAAAGCCCAAACGTGACTGAGCAAATGCGAACCATCGCTGTCACGTCTGGGCTTTTATGTTTTGTATTAAACCAAATACTGGCTACTTATACTCTCGTTGTTGATGACGCGGCGTATGGTCTCGGCAAACATGTCAGCTACAGATATCTGCTTGACCTTCGCACAACGCTTGGTGTATGGGATAGAGTCAGTGAACACAATCTCCTCAAGCGACGAGTTCTGCACACGTTCGCTGGCAGGACCACTCATAACGCAGTGAGAAGCGCACGCCCTCACTGTCTTTGCTCCAGCCTCCTTCATTATGTCGGCGGCCTTGGTTATGGTTCCGGCAGTGTCAACCATATCGTCGATAATCACCACATTCTTGTCTTTCACGTCGCCGATGATCTGTATGCTCTCGACAACATTGGCCCTTAGGCGCGTCTTGTTGCAGAGCACAAGTGGGCAACCGAAATACTTGGCATAATTGTTGGCGCGCTTTGATCCGCCGACATCTGGCGAGGCGATGACCAAATCCTTAAGCTGCAAACTCTGGAGGTAAGGCAGCAGCACGCCCGAAGCATATAGGTGATCGACAGGAACGTCAAAGAATCCTTGTATCTGGTCGGCGTGCAAGTCCATCGTTATCAGTCGGTCGATGCCCGCAACGCTCAACAAGTCGGCCACGAGCTTGGCCCCAATGCTAACCCTCGGCTTGTCCTTGCGGTCCTGGCGCGCCCATCCAAAATATGGAATTACGGCATTCACGCTGCGTGCCGAGGCTCTTTTGGCTGCGTCAATCATGAGCAGAAGCTCCATCAAGTTGTCAGAATTGGGGAATGTGCTCTGCACCAAGAACACGTCACGTCCACGAATAGACTCTTCGTAAGAAACCGCAAACTCGCCATCGGAGAACTTTGTTATCAGCAGCTGCCCCAACGGACAGTTTAAACTTTGGCAGATTTTCTCTGCGAGGTATCTTGTGCTGGTGCCAGAAAATACCATGTAGGAGTTGTTTTCGCTCATTTTTAATATAGTTGTTTGTGCATACTTTACATTATCAACGTTTGTCTAGGCCCTCATCCCACTGCCTTGCGCAGTTTTTCAAAATGAGCCATTAGGTCTTTATAGTCTTGCTGGTGGTGTATGTCAAATCTGTCCCAAAGGTCGTCGCACACCACCACGCCCCCAAAGCCCAGGTCTTTGGCCATGGGAATGGTTTCCAAGCAAACGCCTCCAAAGGCATAAACCTTTTTGTCTATCAATCCACTGCGTGATGCAGTGCGAAGCTCGTCTTCTGTGTACGGCACACTTCCGTCTTTTGCCGAACCACAACCAAAGGTGTTGGCCAAAAACACATAGTCAGCCTTGCGCCCCATGGCCTTCAGCTCAGCAAGAGAGTGGCTCGTTTTGCTGAAATGTCCTTTGTAGCCCACAGGCATTTCCGCGACTGTGTCGTCGATGTGTATGCCCCTAAGGCCGTATTCCTCCTTCAAATAGAAATGGTCGTGTACAGTAATCTTGCCATACACATCGTCAGGAAGCAGAGTCAGCAGCCGTTCCGAATACAAAGGAGTAGAGCCTGGCTTGCACAGATGCAAGTTTTCCAAGCCCTCTTCGAATAGCGAAGTGAGTATTTTATCCTCCTCAACGAAAAACGTTGGTTTTGTCACTATAACGAGTTTCATGCCTCCTGTGCCTTCTTTTCAAGTGCAAATGTAATACTTTTATAGCAATAAAGCAATCTATGTTATGGCTAAAAACGACTTGCGGCAAATTTAAATTAACGCACGACACATACCTATATGCGTCGTGCGTTGACGATTACAAACATTTTTCAGACTTGTTTTCAGCCACATAGCACGTCATGCCACATCCGCGTTTCACTCCACAAGGTCGATTGCGTCTTTGCAAAGATATTTCTTGATGTCCTTAATCGCCACATTGAACGACACAAGCCCCAAGGCGTAAGATGCGATTTCATACTGCTGGTAAACGAAGCACACGCTGTCGCCCTTCAGATAAGGGGCATGTACCGGCAGGGGTATCAGTCCGTTTTCGGGAAGGAAGAGACTACTCTTGAAGTTCTTCGCCGTGACATCTTCGCTTGCCAACTTTAGATAGCTGAGCACTCCCTTGCTCAATAAGGGCTGCAACGCACGCAACTTCGTGGAGTCAACCACCTGCACGAGAGGCTTGTTCGTTAGTTTGCTGATGTTCACGCTATATGATGTGTACGAAGGATGTGCGCCGCCCAAATACACGAAGTCCGAAATGTGGTAAGTGACATACTTCGATGTCTCGTCGCTTTTGCGTATGTTGAGTTCCTGGCTCATCTTCGGCCTGTCCTCTTCGCCCCATCCCATTTCTTTCATCGTGCTCTCCTGCGAGTCGCCGAAGTACTTCATCGTGGTCTTCCCATAATGGTCAACCATCTGTTGCCCCTTCAGTACGCTGCCCTTATAACGTGGATACTTGCGCGCCACAGACTCTTCCTCATTGTTGTATGGCATAAACTGGGCCGCAAGTTCGCTGCCGATAAACTCCTTCACGCCAAGCGAAAGGCTGTCGGAGCCATATGGATAGTCAACGCGAATGAAACATTCTGCTGTGGAGTCGTTGCCGACAGCAGAAAAAGCCATACTGTCAACCGTAAGAGTATCATGCCCGACTGCCATAGAGTCAACTACAGACGAGTCTGCACCGCCTTTTTGCGGTGTTGTCTTGCATCCGGTGGAGGCCAACGCCACAACGCCAAGAGACAAGAACAACGAATATACCTTCTTCATATCAAATATTTGGTTGAATGATTTTTCAGTTTGTTTCGGGAAAGGCTGGCCTATCAAATGCACCCTACTGGCCTTGCCTTCATTTCGTTTTTTCGGCCACAGCCCTTACCGAACTTCCCATGTAGCGTGCATTCCTATACCAACTGCTGTTGGCGAAATAGAACGAAAGAGTGAAAGCGTCGCCGGAGTTTTCGTCAGAGAGAGAACTCGTCCAATACACTCCATCAGTACCGTTGAGATAAAGGTGTGTTCCATTGTGCGCACCGGCAGCCGGCAGAAATATGCTGTTGCCGTTTCTAAGGCTCTTCACCTCATATCCCCTCACGGTGTCGCGTGGGGCAACCACCCGCTCAACCCACGTCCACTGGCAGTTGGCCGTGTCTTTCAGTTCCTTGAACTCTTCGTAAGTAGGCATTCGGCACGAGTCGCCCCAACAAGCGCTTGCCACATCATCGGCAATCTCCAGTGTGCGCTTGCCATCGGCTGCGTTGTATTTTGTCATGGCTTCATACGAATGGCCATAAAGATAGGTCGTCTCCGAATAATCCGGTTTCTCCTTTGTCTCGCCCCACGCATAATAGCCACCGTTGTCGGTAGGTTTCTCAGCTCCGACGTTCGCATCGGCCCACAACAATCCACTCGGCAACTGCAAGTCAACAAACCTATGCCCGTTTATCACAAAGTCATTCTTGCGGGTTGCATCCTTCTTTGAAGTTGCCGTGCCGCAACTCTGCTGCACCGAGGCGACAAGCGCCACTAACGCCATGCCGCCAATAAATGAAATAAGCCTATTCATATATTCCAACATTTAAATGGAAGTTCCATAAAGAAACGCCCTAAAGTCAGAAGCACACGTTGTGCCATATATAAAATGTAAAGCTACAGTTTTGTGCGATTAGCCCCTACCCTTTCGCCCTACGCTCTGTCTGGCGCAGGAATATGTTGGCCAATATGGCGCCCGACACATTGTGCCACACACTGAACACCGCTCCCGGTATGGTGGCAAGCGGATACTGGGCAAAGTGAACCGTGGCAAGCGACGTGGCAAGCCCCGAGTTCTGCATGCCCACCTCTATCGACACTGCACGGCACTTGGTTGTGTCCATCTTCATGAGCTTGCCAGCCGCATAGCCCAAGGCATAGCCAAACATATTGTGCAGCATGACGATGCCAAGGATAAGCAGTCCACACCCCATCAGCCTGGCGGCGTTGGCACTGACCACGGCACCCACAATGGCCACGATGGCCAGCGTTGACACAAGCGGCAACACGTCGGTCGCCCTCTCGGCAAACTTCGAGAAGAAATGGTTGATTACGAAGCCCAACGCTATCGGCAGCAGCACCACCTGAATGATGGACAAAAACATTGAGAAGACATTGACATCCACCGTTTCGCCTGCATAGGCATAGGTGAGCAATGGGGTCATTATGGGGGCCAATATCGTGGAGGCTGACGTTATGCCCACCGACAATGCCACGTCGCCCTTCGACAGATAGGTCATCACATTCGACGACGTGCCGCCTGGGCATGTACCAACAAGGATGACGCCAATGGCCAACTCCGGCGTGAGCCGAAACGCCTTCACCAGCAAAAAGGCCACCAACGGCATTATCAGAAACTGCGCCACCGTACCTATCAGAACATCCTTTGGATGGCTGAACAGCACCTTGAAGTCGCTTGGCTTGAGCGTAAGTCCCATGCCAAACATGACCACGCCAAGCAAAGTGTTGATGTAGCTTGTCTTTATGAAGCTCACGGAACTTGGCACAAACAATGCCAACAGCGCCATGGCTATCACTATAAGCGCCATATACTTGCTGAATGCCTTTGACAACGTTCTCAGAAAATCCATCATATACTATTAATAATATGTAAGTGGTTGTTCAACTGACGTGCAAAGGTATGCTGAAATCAGCAAACGGCAAAGAAAAGCATCTGTAAAAGACGACACAAAAGCATTACGTCATGCGATTTAGACGCAACAGGGAAATAAGTTTGCGAATGGAATTAGAAGGAAAAACGCTTGGAAGAGCGGCAAACGGGACTCGAACCCGCGACCCTCGGCTTGGGAAGCCAATGCTCTACCAACTGAGCTATTGCCGCTTGAATGGAAAAAGCCTTGTGGGGATTGCCTCTCAAAGAGAGAGCCGATACTCGGACTCGAACCGAGGACCTATTCATTACGAATGAATTGCTCTACCAACTGAGCCATATCGGCGTTTAGAAGCTCTCTTCCAGAATTGCGAGTGCAAAGGTAGCGTTTTTTTTCAGTTCCACAAAACTTTTATCAATAAAGTTTCGTCTTCAGATACTGTCCTGTCACACTTTCCTTGCATCCGCTCACCATTTCGGGCGTGCCAACGGCCACCACCGTGCCACCGCGCTCGCCTCCGTCGGGACCTATGTCTATCACGTGGTCGGCACACTTTATCACCTCAAGGTTGTGCTCTATCACCAGCACGCTATGCCCACGCTCTATTAGGGCGCTGAACGCCGAGAGCAACCGCTTTATGTCGTGGAAGTGAAGTCCCGTGGTTGGCTCGTCGAATATGAACATTGTGGGTTCCTGCCTTTCCTGTCCGATGAAATAGGCCAGCTTCACCCTTTGGTTCTCGCCGCCAGAAAGCGTCGAGGAGTTTTGTCCAAGCTTGATGTAGCCCAGTCCGACCTCTTCCAGCGGGCGCAGACGGCGCGCCACGCCCTCCTCGCCATTGTCGGTGAAAAAGGCTATCGCCTCGCTTATCGTCATGTTGAGCACCTCGTCAATGTTCTTTCCGGCAAAACGGACATCGAGTATTTCCTTCTTGAAGCGATGGCCATGACAACTGTCGCACGTAAGCACAAGGTCGGCCATGAACTGCATCTCAACAGTTATCACGCCAGCCCCCTTGCACTCCTCACACCGTCCGCCCTCAGCGTTGAACGAGAAGTACTGCGCCGTGTAGCCCATCTGCTTGGCCAACGGCTGCCGCGCAAACAAGTCTCTTATGGCATCATACGCCTTGACGTAAGTGGCAGGGTTCGACCGCGTGCTTTTGCCTATGGGGTTTTGGTCGACAAACTCCACCCTTCTCACCGCGCTCACGTTGCCCGTCAGTGCCGAGTGCTCGCCTGGGGCGTCGGCCACATCGCCCAGCTTTCGCTTCAAGGCCGGATAGAATATGCCCTTGACAAGGCTCGACTTGCCCGAACCGCTCACGCCAGTCACCACCGTGAGCACATTCAGAGGTATGTCAACGTCGATGCCCCGCAGGTTGTTCATCCGCGCCCCTTTTATGCCTATGCTCATGTTCCACTTGCGTCGGCTATGCGGCACGGGTATCACCTCTTCGCCCATGAGATACTTCACGGTGTGGCTGTCTGGCCACTTCAATAGGGCACTGTCGTTGATGGCCGAAGCCTTGCCCTCAAACACGATGCGTCCGCCCAAGCTGCCGGCGTCGGGGCCTACATCTATTACATAGTCGGCCGCGCGCATTATCTCCTCGTCGTGCTCCACCACAACCACAGTGTTGCCTATGCTCTGCAGTTTGCGCAGCACGGCAATCAGCCTGTCGGTGTCGCGGCTATGCAGTCCGATGCTTGGCTCGTCGAGTATGTAGAGCGAACCAACAAGGCTGCTGCCCAGCGACGTGGTCAGGTTTATTCGCTGGCTTTCGCCGCCCGAAAGGGTATTCGACATTCGATTGAGTGTAAGATAGCCAAGACCCACATCGACAATGAATTGCAGTCGGCTCTCTATTTCGTGCAGCAAGCGCCGCCCAATGGTCGCCTCGCGCTCCGTCAGTTGCAGGTTGGCAAACCACTCCTGCAGCCGCACTATTGGCATGTCAACAAGCGACGAGATGCTGCGCCCGCCTATCTTCACGTAGTCGGCCTCTTTCTTGAGGCGCGTTCCGTGACACACGGGGCACACCGTCTTGCCCCGATAGCGGCTAAGCAACACTCGGTATTGTATCTTGTATTGGTTTTCCTTCACCATCTGGAAGAAAGAGTCGATCGACACCTGGTCGTGCATGTCCTTGTTGCGCTCGCTTGGCAGTCCGTGCCACAGCCAGTCCTTGTGCTCGCGGCTAAGACTGTGGTAAGGCTCAAACACGGGGAAGTTGTCGGCAGCCGCGCGACGGCAGAACTCATTGCGCCAAAGCCCCAGCTTGTCGCCGTGCCAGCAAACCACGCAACCGTCATACACGCTAAGCTCGGTGTCGGGAACGACCAGCCGCTCGTCTATCCCCATCACATTGCCAAAGCCTTGGCACTCGGGACATGCGCCAGCCGGCGAGTTGAACGAGAACATATTGTCGTTGGGCTGCTCAAACGTCATGCCGTCGGCCTCAAACCTGGTGGAGAAGTCATAGCTTATCATGGCCGGCAGCACCACCACGCGGCAACGCCCGTCACCCTCGTAGAAAGCCGTCTCGGCAGAGTCGGCAAGGCGCGACACGCTGTCGGCACTGTCGTCGGCCGACATTCGGTCAACCACAATCCACATGTCGTCGGCGACCATGCCTTCAAACGAACGCGAAGCGAGGCAGTCGTCGATGCGCACGAAGTCGCCTTTGGCAAACAGGCGCGCGTAGCCCTGCTGCACACTCATCTTCAGCTGCTGCTCTATGGTGCGCCCCTGCACAATGCGCAATGGCGACAACAACACGAACTTGGTGCCTTTAGAAAACTGCGCCACGCGCTCCACCACGTCCTCCACGGTGTGCTTTTTCACTTCTTCGCCGCTTATGGGCGAATAAGTGCGGCCTATGCGCGAGTATAGCAGGCGCAAGTAGTCGTATATCTCGGTTGTGGTACCCACGGTGGAGCGTGGGTTGCGGCTTATCACCTTCTGCTCTATGGCTATGGCTGGCGGTATGCCACGGATGAAGTCGCACTCGGGCTTGTCCATGCGACCAAGAAACTGGCGGGCATACGACGACAAGCTCTCCACATAGCGCCGCTGTCCCTCGGCGTAAAGCGTGTCGAAGGCCAACGACGACTTGCCGGAGCCGCTCACGCCGGTTATAGCCACAAGCTTGTCGCGCGGTATCTTGACGTCAATGTTCTTCAGATTGTTTACCCTCGCGCCTTTTATCTCGATATACTCATCCATTTGCCACAGTCTTTTTTCGTGGCGCAAAATTAAGTAAAAAGGGAGAAACGGCAAAGGTTAGCGACAGCGAAAAACCACGGCTTGCCGATGGGGGCTTGACAAAACCATAGGTTTGCGATGTGCAAATGGCATAGTTACGCATCGTAAATGGCATACTTACGGGTCGTAAACGGCATAGTTACGCATCGTAAACGGCATAGTTAGCCATCGTAAACCATAGGTTTGCTGAAACGCCAAGGTAAAGCTGGCTCAACACCATTATATATAATAGGTATAAGGAACGGTGTAAGTCATGCCAAACATAATGGAAAGTCATGCCAAACGTCATGGTAAGTTGGCTCACATCGAACGATGCGCATGCTCATTTCGTTCGATATGAACACGCGTATCGTTCGATACGAGCACGCGCATCGTTCGATGTGAGGTGACTTAGTGCCATATTTGGCATGACTTTCCATCATGTTTGGCATGACTTTCCATGGTGCCCGACATGACTTTCCATATCTTTTATTACGACCAACCGCCATTGAACCGTCCTTTAAAAAATCTTCCATTCTTGCACAAGTCAAGAAAAAGGCGTAACTTTGACCGCTAAAACATGCGAAAAGCCGCCAAACGGGCTGAAAATGGCCTTAAACGCAAAATCGCGCAAGAATGGCAGTGCTGGAAGCAACGGCAAAAAAAGCGGAAAGACCGAAAACGAAAACCAAATAGATGGATCAGACATTAGACCAAGACAGAATCATCAAAATCAACATTGAGGAGGAGATGAAGTCTTCGTACATCGACTACTCGATGTCGGTGATTGTGGCAAGAGCCTTGCCCGACGTGCGCGACGGCTTCAAGCCCGTACACCGCCGCATACTCTACGGTATGATGGGCATAGGCAACACCAGTGACAAACCTTATAAGAAATGTGCGCGCGTGGTGGGCGAAGTGCTCGGAAAATACCACCCACACGGCGACAGCTCCGTTTACGGGGCACTGGTGCGCATGGCGCAGGACTGGAACATGAGATACACGCTCGTGGACGGACAGGGAAACTTCGGCTCGGTAGATGGCGACTCTCCGGCCGCAATGCGATACACCGAGTGCCGACTGTCGAAAATGGGCGAGCACATCATGGACGACCTTGAGAAGGACACCGTGGACATGACCAACAACTTCGACGACTCGCTGCAGGAGCCTACGGTGATGCCCACGAAGATACCCAACCTGCTGGTGAACGGCGGCAACGGAATTGCCGTGGGCATGGCCACGAACATACCCACCCACAACCTCGGCGAGGTGATTGACGGCTGCTGCGCATACATCGACAACCCCGACATCGACACCGACGGACTGATGGAGCACATCCAGGCCCCCGACTTCCCCACAGGTGCATATATATATGGTATACAGGGTGTGCGCGACGCCTACGAGACAGGACGCGGACGCATCGTGATGCGTGCCAAGGCCGAGATTGAGAGCGGCGACACCCACGACAAAATCGTTGTGACGGAGATACCCTATGGGGTGAACAAGGCCGACCTCGTGAAGTACATCGCCGACTTGGCCACCGAGAAGAAGATAGAGGGCATAAGCAACGTCAACGACGAGTCGGGACGACAGGGCATGAGAATAGTGGTTGACGTGAAGCGCGAGGCCAACGCCAACGTGATACTCAACAAGCTGTTTAAGATGACAGCCCTGCAAAGCTCGTTCTCGGTGAACTGCATAGCGCTCGTGAAGGGCCGCCCACGGCTGCTCACGCTGAAGGACTGCGTGCGCCACTTCGTCGACCACCGCCACGACGTGACCATACGCCGCACCAAGTTCGACCTGAAGAAGGCGCAAGACCGCGCCCACATACTTGAGGCTCTCATCGTTGCATGCGACAACATCGACGAGGTGGTACACATCATCCGCGCGTCGAAGACACCGCAGGAGGCTATAACCAACCTCATGCAGCGTTTCAACTTCGACGACATCCAGGCACGCGCCATCGTCGATATGCGCCTGCGCCAGTTGACGGGTCTGCAAATGGACCAGCTGCACCAGGAATACGACGAGCTGGAGAAGCTCATCGCACACCTGCAAGCCATACTCGACGACCCCGAGCTGTGCAAGAAGGTGATGAAGGACGAGCTGCAGGAGGTCAAGGAGAAGTATGGCGACCCACGCCGCACGGAGATAAAGTACTCGAGCGAGGAGTTCAACGCCGAAGACTTCTACCCGGACGACCCCGTGGTGATAACCATCAGCCACTTGGGCTACATCAAGCGCACTGCCTTGTCGGAGTTTCGCGAGCAGAGCCGTGGCGGAGTTGGCAGCAAGGGAGCCAACACGCGCGACACCGACTTCACCGAATACATCTATCCGGCAACGATGCACAACACGCTGCTCTTCTTCACGCAGAAGGGACGTTGCTATTGGCTCAAGTGCTACGAGATACCCGAAGGCAACAAGAGTTCGAAGGGCAGGGCCATACAAAACCTGCTCAACATCGAGGCCGACGACGCCATCAATGCAGTGCTCCGCATAAAGAAGTTCAACGACGAGGAGTTCCTCAAGAGCCACTATGTGATGTTCGCCACAAAGAACGGAACGATAAAGAAGACCTGCCTTGAGGCTTACAGCCGCCCAAGGGCCAACGGCGTGATTGCCATCAACATCGTTGACGACGACAAGGTGATTGGCGTGCGCCTGACCAACGGCAACAACGAGATTGTGCTGGCCAACCGCAACGGCCGCGCCATACGCTTCAACGAGAACGAAGTGAGAGTGATGGGGCGCGTGTCTACCGGAGTGCGCGGCATGAGACTCGACGGCGGCGACGACGAACTGGTGGGCATGGTGTGCGTGAACGACCCGCAGACCGAGACCATCATGGTGGTGAGCGAGAAGGGATATGGAAAGCGCAGCGACGTGGAGGACTACCGCAAGACGGCGCGCGGCGCAAAGGGCGTGAAGACGCTTGGCATAACCGAGAAGACCGGACGGCTCGTGGCCATAAAGGTGGTGACTGACGACAACGACCTCATGATAATAAACAAGAGCGGCATACTCATACGCATGAAGGTGGCCGACGTTCGCATCATGGGACGCGCCACACAAGGCGTCCGCCTGATCAACCTGGCCAAGAAGAACGACACCATAGCCAGCGTGTGCAAGGTGATGAGCGCAAGCGACGAGGAGGTTGTGGAAATGGAAAGCCAAACGGAGTTTGAGGAGAACGCCGAAAGGATGAACGCCGACCTCGCGTCGACGGCCGACAACAATCCTGACACAACGCCGACAACCGACGACACGACCGGCAATACAACCGATGACACGACCGGCGAGGAGTAAGAAACAATACAATCAACAAAACATAACGAGAAAATGAAAAAAGCAATGATGATGGCAGCAATGGCCGCATTGGCCACATCTGCCTTTGGCCAGACAGCCGTGGAAGAAGCCGAAAAGCTCAACAATGAATGTCAGGCTCAGTATGAGATTTATGTGAAGAACTCTACCATCGAGGCTACCAACGCGGTGCAGAAGAACAAGACTCCGTTCGACACGCTTGGCATGTACAAGGCCGGAGTGGCCGCGCTCAAGGCAGCCATCGAATGCGACAAGTTTGACGCCACGCCCAACGAGAAGGGCAAGGTGAAGCTGCGCTACCGCAAGGACAACCAGGCCAAGGGCCAGCAGCTGCGCATCGTTTGTCTGCAGGCAGGCCAATACTTCAACAAGGAGAAGGACTTGGCCTCAACGCTCGACGCCTTCAAGCTCTATGTTGACTCTCACGACGCCTCGCTCTTCGCTGACGTAGACCTCTCGAAGGACGACTACCTGTCGCAGTTCGCCTACTACACAGGACTCGTGGCCTACCAGACAAAGGACTTTGCTACGGCCATCAAGTATGCGCAGAAGTGCAAGGAAAGTGCCGACAACGACATTCAGCGCAACCCCGACAACGCCAAGGTGAAGGAAGAGGCTGAAAAGCTGAAGGCCGACGCCGACGAGATTCTGCTGTTTGCCAAGAAGGAGAACTGCAAGACCGCAGCCGACTCTGCAGCATATGCCTCTGAGCTGATGGAGCTGCACAAGGCCAATCCACAGGAGAGCAGATACTTCAACATGCTGCTCACATACTACAACGAGCACCCGGCTGGCAAGCTGGCCTGGATAACCGACGAGGTGGCTCTGACACCCGGCAGCAAAATGGCTTGGGCCATAAAGGGCGAAACGGAAATGAAGGCCGAGAAGTGGGACGAGGCCGTGGCTTCCTACAAGAAGGCCGTCGAGATCGACCCCGAGTTCACCGCAGTATTGTTCAACATCGGAACCTGCCTCAACTCAAAGGCCATCGAAGTGAAGGACAAGCTCGCCGACAAGCGCACCGGCGGACTGACTCCCGCCAACGCCGCCAAGGTGAAGTCTCTGCTTGAAGAGGCTAAGACCTATCTGCTGAAGGCAAAGGAGCTTGACCCTGAGCGCAAGACCGTGAACTGGGCATACGCTCTCTATCAGGTGTACTACTCGCTGAAGGACACTGCCAACGCCAACGCAATGGAGAAGCTGCTCAACGAGTAACCACAAGCCAGCAACACAACTGGGGTTGGGGACGCGCCGCACAACGGCCATCCCCCACCCCACAACAAAGAAAAACAACCTTGAAGAATGAAGAAGTTATCACTGATAACGCTTCTCTTACTATTAATGACACCGTGCCTGAAAGCCCAACGCAAAGAGCTTGCCCAGGCACGGTCTTATATTAAGAGCGGCAAGGACTTTGACAAAGCCGAAAAGCTTATGACCGACCTGCTGGCCAAGGACTCTGCAAGCAAGCAGAACCCCAAGGTGTACTTGATGTGGCACCAGGCCGTGCAACGCCAATATGATGCAGGCAACGAGAAACTGTATCTCAAGCAAAATTACGACACTGCCCTAATCTTCAATCTCACGAAGCGGATGTTCACAATACTCGAGACTCTCGACAGTATTGACGCGCAACCGCGCAAGAATGGCAGCATACGCCCTGAATACAGGCGCAAGCATGCCGCACTGCTCAACGAATACCGGCCCAACCTGTATTTCGGAGGCACATTCTACACGAGGAAGAAAGACTATGCCACGGCATTCTCATTCTTCGACACATACATCGACTGCACGCGACAACCAATATTCGAGAACTACGAATACGCAAAGACCGACACCATGCTGACAAAGGCCGCATACTGGGCGACTTACTGCGGAGCGAAACTGAACAAACCGGCACTGGCACTAAAATATGCCGACATGGCACGACGTGACACAGCCAACCTGAAGTTTGTGCTCCGCAACATAGCCGATGCCTACGACACGGCTAAAAACGACTCTGCGTATCTTGCGACTCTGGAAGAGGGCTTCGGCAAATATCCCCTGTCCACCTACTTCTTCACACGCCTCGTAGACTTCCACAACAGCCACAACAACGTGGACAAGGCTCTGAGCGTGGCCGACACGGCCTTGAAGGCCGATCCGAAGAATCCCCTATACCTGTTTGCGAAGTCAACGTCGCAGCTCAACCTTGGGCACTACGACGACTGCATCGCCACAAGCGACACTCTGATAGCCATCTGCGACACTCTGCCCGACGCATACTACAACGCCGGAATGGCCTACATGAACAAAATATTGGCCGCAGAGGAAGCCGCTAACGCACGGCGCAACAAGAAAGACATCACAAGCCTGTACCAAAAGGCACAACCGTATATGGAGAAATGCCGGGCACTGGCACCCAATGACAAACAGAAGTGGGCGCCTGCCCTATATAAAATATACCTGAACCTGAACCGTGGCAAACAGTTTGACGAAATAGACCGTCTGCTAAACAGCAAGTAACCGCCACACAGGCACAGGGCACAGAAAGCGCAAAAAGATGGACACCACAATCGAAGAGCACCCCTTCAAGCCATTCTTGCCGGCCAATGCCAGTCTGCTTATGCTCGGAACGTTTCCTCCTGCGAGAAAGCGATGGAGCATGGAGTTCTATTACCCCAACTACCAGAATGACATGTGGCGCATCGTTGGGCTTTGTTTCTTCAACGACAAAAGGCATTTCCTACGTGAAGACGAGAAGACGTTCAACCTGAAGGAAATAAAAGCCTTTCTCCAAGACAAGGGCATAGCCCTGTTTGACACGGCGACAAAGGTGAGGCGCACAAAGAACACCGCATCCGACAAAGACCTCGACATCGTTGAGGCCACCGACCTCGACTCCATGCTCAATGCGTTGCCACACTGCCGCATGGTGGTTACGGCCGGCCAGTTGGCGACAAGCGTGTTCTGTCGCCATTTCGCCATTGCGGAGCCGAAGGTGGGATGCTACACAGAGTTCCTTTTCGGCAACCGCAAGATGCGCATATACAGGATGCCAAGCTCATCGCGCGCCTATCCCATGAGCGTGGAGCGAAAGGCTGAATATTACGAGAAGGTGTTTGGGCAGCTCCCGCAATGCGAAGAGCAGGTCTCCCAAGTCCACCACAACACATAGGTGAAAGCATCACCACCCTAAAACAAATCCTTTACCATGCACAGACTTTACATCTTAACACTACTATCACTTGCCTCTGCCACTGCGGCAGGAAACGGCATCGACGACATTCGCCAAGCACTCGAACGCAACTCCACCGACATTGTGCAGGAGAAGGTATACATGCACATGGACAACACCTGCTACTTTGTTGGCGACACTTTGTGGTATAAGGCTTATGTGGTGAGGGCCGACAACCTGCACAAGACCGACATGAGCCGCATATTATATGTGGAATTGCTAAACCCCGACGGTCTTGTGGTGGAACGGCAAAACATAATAATAAGCGACAAGGGACTGTGCAACGGCTGTTTCGCCATCAACGACTCCCTATATTCCGGCTACTACGAGCTGCGCGCATACACACGGTGGATGCTCAACTTCAACGTGACCGAACACCGATACAGCCGCGACGACAGCCATGCGTTCTACAACGAACTGATGGCGCGCGACTTCTTCCGCCAGTGGGACGGCCTTTATTCAAGGGTGTTCCCCATATACGGCAAGCCTGAGACTGCCGGCGACTTCACATACAAAAGGATGTTCCAGCGTCCTAAGCAAAATGTAATGAAGGCCGCAAGCGACAAGTTGACGGCCACATTCTATCCCGAGGGCGGACATCTGATAGAGGGCGTGGATAACAGGGTGGCCTTTGAGCTTGTCGACCAAGAGGGACAAGCCGTTGACATTGCCGGCACCGTCGGCACGAAGGACGGCCAAACGCAAACCATCAAGCCCACGCACATGGGGCGCGGAGTGTTTAAGATAACTCCCGGCACGGAAACGGCAAGGGCAAAATTCACATGGAGGGGCAAGGATTATTCGTTCGACCTCCCACAGGCCGAGGCTTCGGGTGCCACGTTGCAACTGGCCGACGGCGTGGCCACAATAGCCACTCGTGGCATTGCGGCAGACAAGCAATATGGTGTGTCGGTGATGTGCAGAGGCACACTGCAACATTTCAGTGCGATAGAGTTTGACGGCAATGGCAAAGCCACGGTAAGGTTGCCAAACTTGCCAACTGGCGTAAACGAACTGACCCTGTTCGACAGCGACGGACAGATTTTGGCCGACAGGCTCTTCTTCGTCAACAACCACGACTACGACGGTTATACGGCAGTGGTGGACAGTGGAATGAAAACGACCTATGAACCATACGAACAGATGACACTCCGCCTGAAGTGCGAACAGGTAACGGAGCCAACGCTATTGTCGGTGGCCGTGCGCGACGCACGCACAGACGAACCAACATACGACGATGGCGGAATAATGACCGACCTCTTGCTTGGCAGCGAACTGAAAGGCTTTGTGGCCAATCCGGCATATTACTTTGAGCAGAGCGACGCACGCCGCACCGCCGACCTCGACGTGCTGATGATGGTGCAGGGATGGCGGAAATATGAATGGAGACAACTGGCCGGCATCGACTCTCTGCCGCTTAGATACCGCCCAGAGACGACAATGACCGTGGAAGGCGGTGTGTACAAGATGCTTTCAGTGAGCGAAGTGGAACCCGACGAGATTAAGAATTGGGCGAATGGCAAGGGCTTCAGTGGGTCGCGCACACTCGACGATGCTGATGCCGACGGCGACAATGCCACAGAAACCGACGCGACAACCGACGACGGAACGTATAGCACCGACGCCATAGTGGCCGACTACTCGCAGGAAAGCGGCGGCATTGAATACGACAACCTGAACGACGCCAACAACTCGCTTGGCGTAAACCACGGCGGACTGAAGAAGGAAGTGCTCATCGAGGCCGAGGTTAGCTTTGGCGACGGGTTTGCCGGATCGACGCAGGAAACGCACAACGGTGGTCATTTCGTGTTTGAGATACCGCCTTTCTATGGGCGCGCAGTGCTGAACATGAAGGCTTACGCCAAGAGCGACTCTACAAAAAAGAACATGATGTCGCGCGCAGACAAGTATGCACTCAACGAGAACGCATACCCAGACTACTATGTGAAGCGCGACTTGTTCTATCCGCGGTTCACAAAGAAATACAGCTACTACCAAAACCACGCCCCAGAAGTGAACTATCAAATGCCCATATACGGCGAAGGCGAGAGCGCGCTGTCAATGGAAAACGAAGACCATCTGCTGCAAAACATCAACGTGAAAGGCAAGCGCAGGGGCAAAAGGGCCATAGACTACAACAAGCCTGCATATGTGGCCGATGCGTACGACATATACAATGAACTGACCGACTACGGACTGAGCTTCGGCAAGTTCGACGCCAGGATGTTCCCATTGCGCATATGCCAACTGTTGTATGGCAACATGGGGCGGTATGTCACTATGAATGTGGCCGCACGTATGAACGGGCACACTTTCTACCGCAACTTCACACAGACCGTTGACGAAAACAGCGTGCTGCAAAACTACAACCCAAGGGCTCTCTACGACAATCTGAAACTGAAAAGACTGGACATGGTGAGAGTGTTCAGCGACTATGAGCCACGCAACGAGGATGCGCCAATGGCATCGAGCCGCTTCAACGCCGACGCAACAATCGACCTTGTTCCGATAGGCAACGACGCCATACAGCCAACGTCGCGCGACAGGCGCATAATGCTAAACGGTTTCAACGCTCCAATAGGCTTTTACTGCCCCAACTACTCGGAGCAAAAACCGCAGGAGCCAACCGACTACCGCCGCACGCTATACTGGAACCCCAACATAAAGACCGACAGTCAAGGGCAGCTGACCGTGAGGCTGTTCAACAACAGCAAAGAGACAAGGATAAGGGTGAGCGTGGCTGGCATAACAAACGACGGAAAACTGATTGACGGCAAATAAGCGACTCGTCGGACGGGAACACGGCGCATATGACCGCTATGAAAGAGCGTTTCCGATATGACAGGCCGTCAAATGCACGTCTTCAACCAAGCTACGTATTCTTCACGGCGTGGTTGTGGTCTTGAAGCAAACCACAACCGCGCCGCTTGTTTTTTGCGCATACATCCGAAAGCTTACATCCACGGCACGTCGATGCGCCATGTCGCAAGCTGTCGTATATGCGCCATAAAGCATAGCCCACGGCCATGGCAACCACAAGAAAAACGATTATTGATTGCACAAAAAGAAACGTTTGTATTCCGACTCGAAATTGGGCGTGAACACTCCCCTACCCATATTTTCCGTTATTTCGTCAACGCTCCAGAATCGTCCACCATCCAATTCCGTAGCACTTGGACACACCTCACCATCATAAACCGTGCGGTGTACATATATTAGTTCGCGCTCGCGCGTACTTTTAAATATATAATGTCCCATAGACACAGGTTTGAAGCCAACGACACCAAGTTCTTCGGCCACTTCGCGCCTCAGAGCCTGTTCCACAGTCTCGCCCACGTCCATGTGCCCACCGGTAGACGTGTCCCATCGTCCGGGTTGGATGTCTTTCCATTGTGGGCGCTTCTGCAAATAAAGCTCGCCCTTGCTGTTGAAGAGATGCAAATGAACCACAGGGTGCAGCGTCATTGAACCACCATGCGCATCGCTTCGCCTCACTGTTCCCACAACGTTGCCTTGCTCGTCAACCGCAGGGAACAATTCCTCTCCGTTGTCTGCCATTTTATTCATGTTATCGCCATCGAATTATCGCCATCTGTATCGTTTGGCCACGCCAAACATTGAGACGGCCTATATATTTGTAAGTTTCTTAAGCAACAGTTTGTTTATCGCCTGTATTCTGCGCCCTTGCTTGCCAATGTCCTCACGCACGGTATTCATGCTGTTCAGGAAGTCGGAGAATGCGTTCAATATCTGATTGGGGTGTTTGTCGTCCTCTAGAACGTCGGGATTGGTGATTATCTTTATGCCACGCCGCTCTATATGCACATCTATGTCGCACCCCGTCATTATCGGGTCGCCGTCGTAGTGTATGGCCCCCGGCATGTTGCGGTGTATGTGTATGCGCTCGGCCTTGAACGCCTTTATCTTTGAGTTTTGGTCAAGCGTGCGATTGAACATGTCGATGCTTATCTGTGGAGCGTCGAAAGCGGTGAACGGTTCCATTATCACCACATCCATCAAACCGTCGGTCATCGTGGCGTTTGGCGCAATGTAGGCATTGTTGCCGTATTGTGACGCATTGGCGCAAGCTATAAGAAAAGCATTGTACTTTCTGGCACCCGTGGCATCCTCAACCTCATACGTCTCGGGCTTGTACTTCAAGCCCTCGCGCAACACATTCTCGGCATAAGTGATGGGACCACGGCGACCAGCCTCGGCAAACTTCAGACTGATAAACGCATCAAAACCCATCCCACAGGTGCAAAAAAACGGCAAGTCGTTGATTACTCCATAGTCGAGAGCCTCAATGTTGCAGCGGTTTATCAAATCGACGGCCTTGGCCACATCGATAGGTATGCGCAAATGACGGGCAAGACCATTGCCGGAACCGCAAGGGATTATGCCAAGCGCGGTATTGGAGTGTACCAGTGAGCGCGCCACCTCATTTATGGTTCCATCACCTCCCACAGCCACAACGATGTCAACAGCTTCGGCAACACACTTGCGCGTAAGCTCCACGGCATGACCGGCATGCTCTGTGAAGCACACTTCATAGTCGAACTTTGCTGTGTCAAGCCGCGACTTTATAATGTCCGGGATGCTGGTCTTGCTCTGCGTCCCCGAGTGTGGGTTCAGTATGAATACTATTTTCGCCTTTGAGTCCATAAAATGCAAAAATACATATTTATACTTTTATAAGGCTTTCAACGCCATATAAAAATCGCTAAAACGTACTTTTCCACGCGAAACTGTTATTTTTAAGTGGAAAATATGTATCTTTGCCGCCTAAAATAAGAACAAAGATTGACATCGACCTAAAAATGGGACAATTACAGGAAAGATACAAGAACTATCGTGAACCCCAAAAGTACATGGAAATGGGTGTTTACCCCTACTTTCGCGCCATAACGAGCAAGCAGGGCACTGAAGTGGAAATGGAAGGGCACAAAGTCTTGATGTTTGGCTCTAACGCATACACTGGCCTTACAGGCGACCAGCGCATCATAGATGCCGCAAAAGCCGCATTGGAACAATATGGCTCGGGGTGTGCGGGAAGCCGTTTTCTGAACGGTACCCTTGACCTGCACATACAACTTGAAAAGGAATTGGCTGAATTTGAGGGCAAGGACGAGGCACTGTGCTTCTCCACAGGCTTCTCAGTCAATTCGGGAGTAATCCCCGCTGTTGTCGGACGTGGCGACTACCTCATATGTGACGACCGCGACCACGCCAGCATCGTTGATGGGCGTCGCCTCTCGTTCGCCCGCCAGTTGCATTACAAGCACAATGACATGGAAGACCTTGAGAATATACTCAAGACCCTGCCGCACGAAGCCGTAAAGCTTATTGTGGTGGATGGTGTGTTCTCAATGGAAGGCGACCTCTGCAAGCTTCCCGAAATAGTGGAGCTGAAGCACAAGTACAACTGCTCCATCATGGTTGACGAGGCTCACGGACTTGGAGTGTTCGGCAAGGAGGGACGTGGCGTGTGCGACCACTTTGGGCTTACCGACGAGGTTGACCTCATAATGGGAACGTTCTCAAAGTCGTTGGCCAGCATCGGCGGCTTCATCGCATCCGACAAGGACACGATAAACTACCTGCGCCATACGTGCAGAACATATATCTTCAGCGCGTCGAACACACCGGCCGCCACTGCGGCGGCAATGGAGGCTCTGCACATATTGAAGGCTGAGCCTGAAAGACTGGAGAATCTGTGGAACGCAACGAAATACGCTCTTTCGCGCTTCCGTGAGGAGGGCTTCGAAATTGGCGAGACAGAGAGTCCTATCATCCCGCTCTACGTTCATGACATTGAGAAGACATTCCTCGTTACGAAATTGGCTTTCGACGCAGGTGTATTCATCAACCCCGTGATACCGCCTGCCTGCGCACCGCAAGACACGCTTGTGCGGTTCGCCCTCATGGCCACGCACACCAAAGAACAGGTAGAACAGGGCGTTCAAGTTCTTACAAAGATATTCAAAGAGCAGAACATAATAAAATAAATGCGGCAACGCTTGCAAAGTTCAACAAATATCCGTACCTTTGCAGCCGCAAACAAGAAAACGCTTGTGTACGGGGTGTAGCGCAGTCCGGTAGCGCTCCTGGTTTGGGACCAGGTGGTCGCAGGTTCGAATCCTGTCGCCCCGACACAACCAAGTAATGCATTTAAATCAGTGCAAGCCCCTTGAAACATTGTGGTTCAAGGGGCTTGCACTTTTTTGCGCAACACAGCCCTAATATTACAAGACGGAAGGCCAACGGTCGCCACACAACCTCAACAGAACCCAAACCTTCACTCAAAAACACATGGCTTATTTTGGAAGATAATAGGAAAAGCCGTAACTTTGCCATCACAACACCATAAGGAAAAAACAAACGACATGAACATTACTGAAAGATTTCTCAACTATACAAAGTTCGACACGCAGTCGTCCGAAGAAAGCGAGAGCGTACCAAGTACGCCAAAGCAACTCGTCTTTGCCGAATACCTTAAAAACGAGTTGGAACGCGAGGGCCTCTCTGATGTCGAGATGGACGACAAAGGATACATCTATGCCACACTGAAGGGCAACGTCAAAGGAGATGTTCCGACAATCGGTTTCATAAGCCACTACGACACAAGCCCTGACTGTAGCGGAGCGAACATCAAGCCACACATCGTAAACAAATACGACGGGAGTGACATCATGCTATCGGAAGGCATCATCTCGTCGCCAAGCAAGTTTCCTGAACTACTCAACCATGTTGGCGAAGACCTAATCGTCACCGACGGACACACGCTGCTCGGTGCCGACGACAAGGCGGGCATTGCAGAGATTGTGCAAGCCATGTGTTATTTGCGCGACCACAAGGAGATAAAGCACGGCGACATACGCGTGGCCTTCAACCCGGACGAGGAGATTGGCATGGGAGCACACCACTTCGACGTGAAGAAGTTCGGTTGCGACTGGGCCTACACGATGGACGGAGGCGACCTTGGCGACCTTGAATTTGAGAACTTCAACGCCGCTTCGGCCAAAATACAGTTAAAAGGCGTAAGCGTACACCCTGGTTATGCAAAGGGGAAAATGGTGAACGCGAATAGGCTTGCTGTCGAATTCGCATCAATGCTGCCCGCAGACGAGACCCCAGAACAGACTGAGGGCTACGAAGGTTTCTACCACTTGCTGGGAATGAAAGGCAACATTGAGCATGCCACGCTCTCTTATATAATACGCGACCACGACCGTGGACGATTCGAAAAGCGCAAGGACTTCATCGTGGAATGCGTAGCACGCATCAACGAGAAGTATGGCGAAGGTTCTGCCACGGCAGAAGTCAACGACCAATACTACAACATGAAGGAAAAGATAGACCCGAACATGCACGTGATTGACCTTGTGCTGAAAGCTATGCAAGAATGCGGAGTTCCGCCAAAGGTAGAGCCTATACGCGGTGGCACAGATGGAGCACAATTGTCTTTCAAGGGACTACCCTGCCCCAACATATTTGCAGGCGGCGTGAACTTCCATGGCCCGTATGAATTTGTAAGCATACAAGTGATGGAAAAAGCAGAACAGGTAATCGTCAAAATCTGCGAGCTTACAGCCGACTACAACAAATAGAAACGAATCTCATATTGAACAGATTGGCAAAGAGCCGAAAAGAGGGGCGAACACCACCATCATGCCACACGGGTGTCCGCTCCTCTTTTGCGCTAATGGCGCATAACACCCCTCTTCGGAATACCAGCACGCAGAAATCCACAGATAGTCTTCCACACATCAAAAAGAATGCAAATACATCCGATTGCACATTTCAAATCGCCACTCAAGGAAAAATTTGGAATTCCACGCCAAAGCTTGCTTGCAGAAAATCTCATAGGACAGATAGTATTCACCCACGAATACAACTCACCTGACGCATTGCGTGGACTTGAGGGTTTCGATTTCCTGTGGATTATATGGGGATTTTCGGCTAATAAAGATGCTCAAAAACACATGACTGTACGCCCACCACGCCTGGGCGGCAACCGTCGCGCTGGCGTGTTTGCCACGAGGTCGCCCTTCCGCCCCAACAATTTGGGACTGTCGTCTGTGCGCATAGTTTCCATCGAGACGGAAAATCCACAAGGCATATTTATCAACGTGGCTGGAGCAGACCTCATGGACGGCACCCCAATATATGACATCAAACCCTATTTGGCTTTCACCGACAGCCATCCAACGGCAAAAGGTGGATTTACCGACTGCAACGAATGGGATTTGCTCACCGTGGAAATGGATTGCAATCCTCCACTTGACATGACGATTGACGAAAGAATAGCTATGGAAAATGTGCTGAGCCAAAACCCGCGCCCACAATACCACAATGACCCGACAAGGGTTTACGGTATGGTTTTCGGTAGATGGAACATTTCATTCATAATCGACGGAAGAAATCTTCGCATAACAAAATTTGACGAGTTAAAGTCGTCTAGACTTTTATGAATTTCAAAAATCGCCTCAAAAAGGAAGGTGGAGATTAAAATTAGAAGAGATATAAAAAAGGCCAAGTAAATCTTCGTCAGAAAAGTTTAGACGACTTCGTTGTGAAACACGGAACAACAAAGCTGTGAAACAATATTTTTGGTCATATAGGAAATATGTTGTAATTTTGCAGTTATTAATTATATAACAAGGTAAGAAAGAGAATGATTACGGTGTCAAATCTTGCCATCCAATTCGGCAAGAAGGTTCTCTACAAGGACGTGAACCTGAAATTTACAAGCGGAAACATATACGGAGTGATAGGCGCCAACGGCGCAGGAAAGTCAACGCTGCTAAGAGCCATCAGCGGAGAATTGGAGCCAAACAAAGGTTCTGTGGAACTGGGACCGGGCGAACGCTTGTCGGTTTTGGAGCAAGACCACTTCAAATACGACGAATACAGCGTACGCGACACTGTGCTCATGGGGCACCAACCTCTATGGCAAAACATGAAAGAGCGCGAAGCCCTATACATGAAACCGGACTTCAATGAAGAGGATGGAATAAAAGTAGCCGAACTTGAGGACAAGTTTGCCCAAATGGACGGATGGAATGCCGAGAGCGACGCTGACCAAATGCTGACAAACCTTGGCATAAAAGACAATTTGCATGACAAAATGATGAGCGAGTTGTCAAACACGGAGAAAGTGCGTGTAATGCTGGCCAAGGCTCTGTTCGGACATCCCGACAACCTACTTCTCGACGAGCCTACCAACGACCTTGACCTTGACACGGTTATGTGGCTTGAAGAGTATCTTGGAAACATAGAACAGACGGTGCTGGTGGTGAGCCACGACCGCCACTTCCTTGATGCAGTTAGCACCCAAACCGTAGACATCGACTTTGGCAAAGTGACTGTATTCTCCGGCAACTATTCATTCTGGTACGAGAGTTCGCAGCTGGCACTGCGCCAAGCCCAAAACCAAAGACAGAAGGCCGAGGAAAAACGAAAGGAATTGGAGGAATTCATACGTCGTTTCTCAGCCAATGTGGCGAAGAGCAAACAGACCACAAGTCGCAAGAAGATGCTTGAAAGACTCAACGTTGAAGAAATACGCCCTTCATCACGCAAATATCCTGGCATCATTTTCCAAATGGAACGCGAACCTGGCACGCAGATACTCGAAGTCAATGGCCTGAAAGCTGTTGAACCTGATGGGACCGTGTTGTTCGACAACGTGAACTTCACGATAGAAAAAGGCCAGAAGACAGTGTTCCTCAGCCACAACCCCAAGGCAATGACCGCATTGTTTGAAATAATCAACGGCAATCGCAAGCCAGACGCTGGCGACTACAAATGGGGAGTTACCATAACGACTGCGTATCTGCCTCTCGACAACACCGACTTCTTCAACTGCGAACTAAACCTTGTTGACTGGCTTAGCCAATTCGGAAAAGGCAACGAGGTCATGATGAAGAGTTTCCTTGGCAGGATGCTGTTCAAGGAAGAGGACGTACAGAAAAAGGTAAATGTGCTTAGCGGAGGTGAAAAGATGCGCTGCATGATAGCCAGAATGCAATTGAAAAACGCAAACTGCCTAATTTTGGACACGCCAACAAACCACCTTGACCTTGAAAGCATCCAAGCCTTCAACAACAACCTTGTAACGTTCAAAGGCAATATTTTGTTCGCAAGCCACGACCATGAGTTTATACAAACTGTGGCCGACCGAATAATAGAGCTTACACCTAAAGGCACTATCGACAAACTCATGGAATATGACCAATACATATATGATGAGGCGATAAAGGAGCAAAAAGCAAAGATGTATGAAGCATAGGCGCTTTAAGCGGCACGCTTTTTGCTAAGGTGTAAATAACACATAAATATTGCTTTAACGATGAAAAAAGGAAAGAATATAGACATCACCGACGGTGACGCACTGGAAAAAGAAGTTGAGAACTCTAAAAATGCCACAGAAAACGATGCCGACTCTGCCAACGAGACAGAAAGCGGCATAGAAGGGGAAGAGAAAGTCGCAGAGAAAGAGGATCCATTGGAAGCTGCAAACAAGCAAATCGCCGACTTGAAAGACAAGTATCTGCGTTCGGTGGCTGAGTTTGACAATTACCGCAAACGCACACTGAAAGAAAAGGCAGAACTTATCCTCAATGGCGGCGAAAAGGCTATAGTATCCATACTGCCCATCATAGACGACATGGAACGCGCCATCGCCAATGGGGAAAAGACTGACGATCCGAAAGTGATAAAGGAAGGCATGGAGCTTATCTACGCCAAATTTCAGAAGACGCTTGAAGGACTTGGCGTGAAAAAGATAGAAACCGCCAATGCTGACTTCGACACTGACGTGCATGAGGCCATAGCAATGGTACCTGGAATGGGGGACGACAAGAAGGGGAAAGTGCTCGACTGTGTACAAACAGGCTACAAACTGAACGACAAGGTAATACGTCATGCCAAGGTGGCTGTTGGGCAATGACCAAAGACTTTAACTTGCACAGAAAATTAAGCTAAGATTAATGGCAAAAAGGGACTATTATGAAGTCTTGGGCGTAGAAAAGACTGCGACTGAAGACGAAATAAAAAAGGCATATCGAAAAATAGCCATAAAATATCACCCAGACAGAAATCCGGGAAACAAGGAAGCGGAAGAAAAGTTCAAAGAGGCCGCCGAGGCATACGACGTATTGCACGATGCACAAAAGCGGCAACAATATGACCAGTTTGGCTTCAACGCCTCCATGGGAAACGGGTTTGGCGGTTTTGGTGGCGGCGCAGAAATGAACATGGACGACATATTCTCCATGTTTGGCGACATATTCGGTGGCCGCGCAAGAGGTTTTGGAGGCTTCGGTGGCGGACAACACCGCCAAGCACAGTTCCGTGGTGGCGACCTTAGGTTGAAAGTAAAACTCTCGCTGGCCGAGGTCGCAACTGGAGTGACAAAGAAGTTCAAAGTGCGCAAAGACGTTGTATGCTCACATTGTCATGGAAGTGGAGCCGAAGCAGGATGCCAAGCTGAGACATGCCCAACCTGTCATGGTTCAGGTGTTGTAACGCGCACCACACAAAGTATATTTGGCGTGATGCAGACCCAAAGTGTATGCCCTACATGCGGTGGCGAAGGTAAAGTCGTAAAAAACAAATGTCACCATTGCGGAGGCTGCGGCGTGGAAAAGGGCGAAGAGGTTGTTGAGATCAAAATACCAGCTGGCGTTGCAGAGGGCATGGTGGTGAATGTACCCGGAAAGGGAAACGCAGGACCTCACAACGGGGTGAATGGCGACATTCAGGTGTATATAGAAGAGGAGAACAATGACACTTTCGTCCGCGACGGCAATGATGTCATATATAATCTATTGCTTGACTTTCCAACAGCCGCACTTGGAGGCGAAGCTGAAATACCGACAATTGACGGAACAAAGGTTAAGGTGAAAATTGACAACGGCACCCAACCTGGGAAAACGCTGCGCTTAAGAGGAAAAGGATTGCCCGCTGTGCAGGGATATGGACGTGGATGCGGAGATTTGATTGTAAACATTAGCGTCTACATTCCGAAGACATTAAGCAGGGATGAAAAGAATGCAGTTGAAAAATTCAAGGAGAGCGACAACTTCAAGGGTGACGCTGCTACTAAGCAGTCTATATTCCAGAAGTTCAAGCATTTTTTTGACTAACCTATTTCTCGCCTAAACAAGAAAAGAGACAAAGGAGCCAAGGCCATTAAGCAACACGTGTCAACAATAAGTAGACTTGCGCATTAGGCCATGGCTTCTTTGCCTATTTTGAAGTCGTCTAGACTTTTAAGAATTCCAAGATTTGCCTTTATCTTGAGACGATTTTTGGTCTTGAAAATGTAGCGAGCTACACGACCAACGAAAGGTCAAAAAAAAGCCAAAAAGGAAGGTGAAGATTGAAATTAGAAAAGATAAAAGACAAAATAAATCTTCGTCAGAAAAGTTTAGGCGACTTCTTTATAACCATAATCAAAAAGCATACCCACATGAATTATAAAGAGACGACAGAATATCTTTTCAACCAAATGCCCATGTTCGAAAAACAAGGTGCAGCAGGCTACAAAGAAGGACTACACAACACTCTTGTTCTTGATGAGCATTTCAACCATCCACACCGGAACTACAAATCAATACATGTGGCAGGGACAAATGGAAAGGGGTCATGCTCACATACATTAGCCGCAGTTCTTCAGGCTTGTGGTTATAGAGTTGGTCTTTACACCTCGCCACATTTGGTTGATTTCAGAGAAAGGATAAGAATAAACGGGAGTCCCGTTTCCGAAAAATACGTTGTAGACTTTGTGGAAAACAACCGTTCATTCTTTGAGCCTCTACACCCATCCTTCTTTGAACTGACCACTGCCATGGCTTTCAAATACTTCCATGATATGCACGTTGATGTGGCTGTCATTGAAGTTGGGCTTGGCGGCAGACTCGACTGCACCAACATCATAAATCCAATTATCTCCGTGATAACAAACATTAGTTTTGACCACACCCAATTCTTGGGTGACACGTTGGAGAAAATAGCCCACGAAAAAGCCGGCATAATAAAGAACGATACGCCAGTGGTGGTTGGAGAATACACCCCGGAGACACGCCCTGTCTTTGAGGCTGTGGCCAACAGCAAGAATTCACCGATTGCATTTGCGGAAGACAAGCCTGAGGTGATTTCGGCGAAACAACCATGCACAGGAAACGGAATGGAATATACCACGGTTTCATTTGGGAGCTTGCACGGAGAACTATCAGGTATATACCAACAGAAAAACACCAACACCGTACTGGCAGCTATAAAATGCCTCATGGCGACAAGCGACATATTCGAGAGTAAAGATATTCAAGCGTGTGTGAACAAGGCGTTTGGACAGGTAACAAGCATGACTGGACTGGCGGGAAGATGGCAAACACTTGGACACAACCCCATGGTAGTTTGTGACACAGGGCACAACGTTGCAGGATGGACTTACATAAGCAAACAGCTCGCAGCAACACCATGCAAGAACATGCATATTGTATTTGGAATGGTAGGCGACAAGGATGTCGATGGAGTAATCGCCCTATTGCCTAAAGACGCTACATATTACTTCACGAAGCCCAACAACAAACGCGCGATGAACGAAGCCGTTTTACGCGAGAAGGCAAAGCGACAAGGACTTACAGGAGAATGCTTCGCGACTGTGGACCTGGCGTATAGAGCAGCGATGGAAAAAGCCGACAAGGAAGACTTCGTTTTCATAGGCGGAAGCAGCTATGTAGTGGCCGACCTAATGGCCACAAAACATTAGTTGTTTTTAACACACCCCAAACGTTTTTTCTTACGTTTCCTTTGCCTTATTCGTTTTTTTTCGGTTACTTTGCAATCAACATAATCAATAACTAAAAACGACGAATTATGACAAACACCACCATTGAAAATGCGAATATGTGTGGTCTGAGCCGCAAAGACTTTCAGACCACAGTAGGCGGAAAGAAGACAGACCTATACATACTCCGCAACCGAAAGGGATATGAAGTGGCTATCACCAACTACGGCGGGGCAATAGTGGCGATAATGGTGCCCGACAAAAACGGCAATGTTGCAAATGTAATTCAAGGACATGACAACATCCAGGATGTGATAAACAGCCCGGAGCCTTTTCTTTCAACACTCATCGGACGCTATGGCAACCGTATAGCCCGAGGCCAATTCACCCTTAACGGCAAAGAATACCAACTCGCCATCAACAATGGGCCAAACGCCTTGCACGGAGGTCCAACTGGATTTCACGCGAGAGTGTGGGAGGCAAGACAAATGGGACCACGCTCATTGGCGCTACACTACGTTTCAGCCTATGGCGAAGAAGGCTTTTCTGGCGAGTTCCGTGTAACTGTAGAATACACATTCACCGACGACAATGAGCTTGTTATAGAATATCTCGCCTGCACCAACAAAAAGACGGTGATGAACCTTACACACCATGGATTTTTCAGCCTTGCCGGCATCGCAAACCCGACACCGACCATTGACAATCTTGTTTGCGAAATCAATGCAAATTATTATCTTCCCATCGACGAGACTTCTATCCCGACAGGTGAAATACGCCTTGTGGAAGGGACTCCGTTTGATTTCCGTGCGCCGAAAGAGGTTGGAAAAGACATTGACGCCGACAACGAGCAGATAAAGAATGGCGCAGGCTACGACCATTGTTTTGTTCTAAACAAGGCTGAAGAAGGAGAATTGAGCTTCGCTGCAAAGATAGCCGAACCCAACAGCGGACGCACCATGGAAGTCTACACCACAGAACCTGGAGTTCAGGTCTATACCGACAATTGGGCCGACGGCTACAAGGGACAGAACGGGGCTACTTTCCCACGTCGTTCCGCAATATGCTTCGAATGCCAGCACTTCCCCGACACGCCCAACCACCCGTATTTCCCAAGCGTTGTGCTTGAGCCTGGCGAGCAATACAAGCAAAAGACAATTTACAAATTTGGTGTCGAGAAATAACGCACAAAAGAATATTACCAAGGAAGTCGTCTAAACTTTTACGAAATTCAGAAGAGCCATTCTTCTCCATAAAAGCTTAGACGGCTTCATTCAATAACTAAAAAACTAATTCTAAAAAAGCCCTAAAGAAATGGCACAAAAACAAACTCCGAACTACACGTTCGCACTGATTGTCGTGTTCATTGTATGCTTCCTCATCGGATTCATCACCACAATGAACAATTCAATGATAGCATTCTGCTCCGAAGCTTTCAAGCTGTCGGCACAAGAAGGCCAATATGTCAACACTGCATTTTATGGAGCCTACCTGCTCTCTATACCATTTGCGTTGTTGATGAGCAAAATTGGCTACAAGAACACGCTTATTCTCGGCTTGGCCGTAGCTGGCATTGGTTTTCTCATCAACTCATTTGGCATCACATGGGCTATAAATGCCGGTGCCAATGTATATGCTATTTTCCTTTCTTCGATGTGTCTTGTCGCCATGGGAGTGGTGATGCTGCAAAATGTCGCAAACCCATACGTCATGGTTCTCGGATCACACGAGAAGGGAGCCTTCCGCATGACACTGAGCCAGGCACTGAATTCCGTGGCCACAACTGTAGCTCCTCTGTTCATCACCTATGTGATAATAAATGGCAAGGTGCCTGCGCCCGAGTTTGTGCCTGGTCCGTTCTTGGGATTGGGCTTATTCACCCTGCTCATTTGCATAATACTTGTATTCCTAAAATTGCCAAGAATTGACGAAGGCAAACAGGCCGAAGAGGCAGGTTTGCACCGCAAGTACAAAAGTAGCGTGTTCAAGTATACTCACGTATGGTTGGGTGCGTTGGGCATCTTCATGTATATGGGTCTTGAAATTGGCGTTCCTTCCATGTTGTCCTACCGTTTCAAACTCATTTATCCGGAGATGGACACTGCCGCTTTGGCAGCCATGGCCACAGGATACTTGGCATACTATTGGGGAGGCATGATGGTTGGCCGTTTCGTCGGCGCTGGCATATTGACAAAATTCAGGCCCCGTAAGTTGCTTACCGCATGTCTTTGCCTTGGCGCAGCGTGCATAGCCATTTCATTGGTGTTTGAAAACAGCATGATAGGCATTTGGCTCATGCTTGCAGCCGGACTGTTCCACTCCGTGATGTGGCCTCTGATATTCAACCTTGGCCTGCAAAAGCTTGGCCCGCACACCAAAGCGGCAACTGGTGTCATCAACACGGGTGTCATCGGAGCCGCAATCCTCACTCCCATCATGGGCATCATTGTTGACAATACAAACGTCATCATTGCACTATGCACAATGTTTGTTTTCTACGCATACATAATATGGTTCTGCAACTTCGGTAGCCGCATTGGCATCGGACTGACCATACATGACGAGGAAGACTAAGACAACTCGAAACTTATTAACTTTAAATATTACAGACATGGAAATAGAATTTGTAAGAAGCCGTTTCTTGAAGCATTTCGACGGCAAAGAAGGAAACGTTTACGCCTCTCCCGGACGCATAAACCTCATAGGAGAGCACACTGACTATAATGGAGGATTTGTTTTCCCAGGTGCTGTAGACAAAGGCATCATGTGCGAAATTCGCCCCAATGGAACAGACACAATCATGGCCTACTCCATCGACCTCAAAGACCGTGTGGAGTTTAAGGTGGATGACCCTGAAGGTCCACGTGCCAGCTGGGCACGCTACATCTACGGCATTGTTCAGGAGATGAAGAAGAGAGGTGTCGACGTAAAAGGCTTCAACACGGCTTTCGCAGGCGACGTGCCCCTTGGAGCAGGAATGTCATCGTCGGCTGCACTCGAAAGTTGCTACGCCTTCGCCCTCAACGACCTTTTTGGCGACAACAAAGTGAGCAAGTGGGACATGGTGTTGGCAGGACAAGCCACTGAGCACAACTACTGTGGAGTAAACTGTGGCATCATGGACCAGTTCGCAAGTGTGTTTGGCAAAGAGGGGTGCCTGATGCGTCTCGACTGTCGCAGCCGTGAGTTCGAGTACTTCCCATTCAAGCCTGTAGGTTACAAATTGGTGCTTTTAGACTCAGTGGTCAAGCACGAGTTGGCTGGTTCGCCATACAATGACCGCCGCAACAGTTGCGAGAATGTAGTGAAGCACATTGCCGCAAAACATCCAGAGGCTAAGTTTGAGACGCTACGCGACTGCACTTGGGAACAACTTGACGAGGTAAAGAGCGAAGTGGGCGAAGAAGACTATCGCCGCGCAAAATTCGTCTTGGGCGAAAAGGACCGTGTGCTTGCCGTGTGCGACGCCCTCAACGCCGGCGACTACGAGACTGTAGGCAAGAAGATGTATGAGACACACTATGGTCTGTCAAAGGAATATGAGGTTTCATGCGAAGAACTTGACTACCTCAACGACATTGCGAAAGAGAATGGTGTAACAGGAAGCCGCATCATGGGCGGAGGCTTCGGCGGATGCACAATCAACCTTGTCAAAGACGAGCTTTACGACAAGTTCATTGCTGACGCAAAAGAGAAGTTTGCCGCTAAATTCGGCCATGCGCCCAAGGTGTATGATGTCGTAATCAGCGACGGTTCAAGGAAGATTTGCTGATTGTAGGGCAACTTCCACAACCTTTGTACACAGAATATATGTCATAGCGAGCTATCATGTTTGGCAAAAGCCAATTCTTGGGGTCATCACTTAGATTTCTCCACATAGCCGCATAGTGACATTGACTATTTCGGTGGTAAATAAAAATCGAGTAGGATGAAAAGTCTAAACGACTTTCTCCTACTCGTTTTTTTTATTTACACCTGTATATTATAAATATCGCGGCATCCTAATGATGATGACCCGTAGTGGGGTCATACCCAAGTATCTCTTGCAGATGCTTCTTGCAGTCGCCACAAAAGTCATTCTTCATGTAGTAGGTGTCCTTTCCATGCGCATCTTGCATGATGCATTTGGGATTGTCCTTCCGGCAATGCGGAAGTCCACGGGAATGTAGAAACTCATGGGCTACCACTTTCCACAAATCCTTGCTACGCTTCAGTCGGAACGTGGAAACGACACACGCCGAACCAGGCCTAAGGCTCAATCCCATGATGCCATAGTTGTAGTGGCCATGTACAGACGTGGAGATGTCCCTATTTGTAAGTCCTATGCGCACCCAATTGCAGTCATTGACTTTCAGCATGTCCAATATTTTGCCTGCCCAATAGCGGTTGCGTGGCTTATATATGCAATTGGCAGGAATCTGCCTAACCGTGTCTTCAACGTGTACTTGAGCAAAACAGATTGTCCCAAGATGCGTGTTCAACTCACGCACTACTGCTTCCGCCTTAGCCAGCGGAAAGTCATTCAGTCTGACCAAACTGACCACAAAATCTGTAGGCGGACAACAAGGCGGCATACTGTCCTCTTCTATTTGTTCTATTTGTTCTATTTGTTCGACTTGCGGAACGCTCTTGTGATTGCCACAAGAAGAAAAATTCATGGCAAACGCCGCCATAAAAGCAAAAAATACATTTCTCATAATGGTTTACTCCTCGTATTTCGCGAATAACACTACTTTCTATTGAACTCGTCTAAACTTCATTGTTTCGTTATAGTTGCCTTACGCGTGTTCACGCTAAAAGTACCGAGCGAAGTCTTCACCTTGTACACACCATTCTTGGCAGAAATGAGCTTGGCGGTCATACCCATGAATGAGAAACTGCCATCGTCATTCTTGTTTATGGTATGGCGACCGAGCGGTGTGTCCACCACGATGTGGCTTTTGGTCACTTCCACCACCCCATATGTGGTACCTGCCGGCGCGTCCTTCACCCTCTGCGCCACTTCCTTGGCCGTAGTCTGCACTTGGCTGTTGCTTACCTTTGCGAAACTTGCTGTGCTGGTTGCTGCAACCATCATCAGCGCAATCATTGCTCTCTTCATAATAATCCTTGCTTTAATTCTTTTGTATTATTGTCGGTGCCAAGACTGAGTAAGCGAACGCAGAGCCAAGCCCACTTGTTCCGTGTCGTGTACCGTCTGTCTCCGACCGACAATGCAAAGGTAAGACAGCTTTTCTGCATCAAGAAACTTTTCAGACTGCGTTGTATAAGATGTCGGGATTGTTGTACGAACTGCAAGTATGGGGAATAATGCTATACACTTCTCGGAGAGTGCCCCCTACTCTATTGCGATGCAAAAGGCATACTCCACACAAAGAATCGGCTTAGTGCAGCATCAAGTCCTTGACAGTAGTGCCTTTCGCCAATCTACTCAAATCCACATACTCACCAATCCCGTGCAGGTGGCCTCGCTCTGAATATTGCCAAATGCTGCACTTGCCACTGCCATCCACATTTGGTTGTGCTCTATAATTGGCGATGAAGAGAATATAATTGTTGAACTTGTGCGCCAGCTCCTTGTTGTAGAAATGCTCGTTGCTGTAGACAATCGGATACTTGCCATAATACGCCTTCACCAGTTCAGCAAACACCCTCACGCTATCCTGCAACTGCTTGCCCTTCCATTTCCCCCGAATGCCATTCTCTTCTACGTCCAATATGGGTATCAAGTCTTGCTCCCCCTTCATCACGACATTCTTGAAATGCTGGAACTGGGCGGTAGCCGAAAACTTTGAGGTAAGGAAATGATACGACCCCACTTTCAGCCCCACATTTCTCGCCCTATGGATATTCCTTCGGTAGAGCGGATCCACAAATCCTTTGCCTTCTGTGGCCTTGACATAGACAAACTTCACCCGTTTGTCTTTCGCCACCTCTTCCCATTCGATGACACCATTGTTTCGCGATACGTCGATGCCATCGTAGCCTCCCTTGGCATAGGGTTTCCCTTTGAGATGGTCTACATAAACCAATATCACAGAACGGCTCGTTCCAAACCATCGCCTCACCATGTTTGGGCGGCAAACATAGATGACGCCAAACACGACAATACACAATACCAGCAAACCACCAATAGATGCCAAGCTATATTTCTTCCACCTTTTCATCCTCCTAAGGTTTGCTTTCTGCCGACTACACACTCTTACTCAACACCAGCCATGGAGCCACGCCATGGTGCTTGTCTGTGCGGTAATGTGCCGCTTTCTCAGTGAAATGTCCAACACCCTCGGGGTCTCTCCAGAAGCCAGACTCATTGCCACCTGTAAGGTATATGGCATCCACAAAGCCATATTCACGCAATGCATCGGCAAAGTCCCATAGGGTTTCGGCATGACGTGTCTCCACAATATAGAGTTTGTCGTCCGCCGTGCGACATAAAGCCTTGCGCTCCACCTTGCCGTGAAGGAAGAAGCGGGCGGGCAACTCACCGTTGGACACGAGCATGAACTGGCGGAAGAACGAGCCTTTCCGTTCCTCCACATAGTCCTTCACCTTGTCGCTGCGCGAGATGCCTATCACCATGTTGCCGTCGGCAATGGCACAATAACCGAGCCGCGAGGCATCGCTCTGCAACTCTTCGCCATCGATGACCAACGAACCTAAGTACAAGCCTGTGGCGGTATAGTCGGCAGTGCGGGTGTAAAGCAGCACACTCTGGTCGGCGGTGTCCGGCTCTTCAAGTGTCATTTCCGCCTGCACATTGCGCAACTCATACATATTGAGAGCCACGCCAAGAATAGAGTCGCTCGCCAACGCAACCTCCGGCTTGCCGGCTTTCGGCTTCATGCCTGCCAACTTCTTAATGTTATCCTTCGGCGACACCGATATGCTTACACCTATATTGTAGTAGTAATTGTAGAAGCGCACCGAGCTATAACATCCAACCAAGATGACAACCATGGCGACTGCCGCTACCGCATATCTCAGCCAGGTCTTACCTTTGCTCCGCTTCGCAGCGACCGCCTTCTCCGACACGTCTTTTTCATAAGCATCATCCGTCTCAATGGTGATGACTGGCTCCTCAAGATTCTCCTGTGCGGAAGAGTTAGAGTCGCTATCCTCTATCACGATGATAGGTTTCTCCTGTATGTTGTTGTCGTCCTTGTATTTCATAAGTTGTCTCCTTCCTGTTCCAATACGGTTTTAAGTTCCTTCAGCGCCTCCTTCGAAGCCTTCAGCTTGAAGTCGGTGGTCAGCCGATGGTCCATCAGCAGCAAGTCCTGCGAGGATATGTTGACTGAATAGATGAAGTTCTTGTTCACAATCAAGCTCTTGCCTACCCTCACAAAGAACCTCTCCTTCATGCCGTTCAGCGCATCTACGAAGTAATGCAACTGGAACGTCATAGTCATCACCTTCCCGTTGAAAAGATAGATGTCGGAGTAGTTGCCCGAAGCCTTGATGAAGGCGATGTCCTCGGTGGGAACCCTGACGAGTTCCACCGACGTTGATATTTTCAGTCTTTCCATTTATCTGCGCTAAGGTGGGTTCTATAAGTAACCCATATTGTCTTATTGTTTGTTGCGGTGGTAATTTATAGAACCCACCTTAATATAAAAGGTTGTTGCAGGATGTCACACATCCAGAGAACGTAAAAGAAAAACTCTTCCTTAACTTCCAGTCGCAAAGATACGACATTTATTCCAAAAACATCTGCCCATCACTCATTTGACTCACCGTGAGCCATAGACAAAAACACCTGCGCCACGTTCTCGCAGTCCACCTTGCCATACCATTCCTTGGCATCGACGTAGCTCTTACACAACGGCTTCGTGAACCGATTATATATAGTCCTCCCTCAAAAAGGCCTGCTGCCACCACATAGGAGTCTGTGATTGTCCCGATGGGTGAAAATTTCAGTTCTCTACGTCCATTCTGGGCAATATACAGCCAA
>CAVKUV010000004.1:0-92841 GCA_963659505.1 Lachnospiraceae bacterium | reverse complement strand
GAACAAACAGATTGTACCGAAAAGAGACCGCAAGATGGCAAAACGAAAGCCACTCGAAACATAAAAAACACGGTGGTAATTTATAGAACCACCCTCAAACAATTATGGCAGAAGACATAAACAAGGAAAGCAACTATTCCGCAAGCAACATCCAGGTGCTTGAGGGCCTTGAGGCCGTGCGCAAACGCCCGGCCATGTACATTGGCGACATAAGCGAGAAGGGACTGCACCACCTCGTGAACGAGACGGTAGACAACTCCATCGACGAGGCCATGGCGGGATATTGCACCCACATAGAGGTGACAATCAACGAGGACAACTCGATAACCGTGCAGGACAATGGCCGAGGCATACCCGTTGACGAGCACAAGAAGTTGCACAAGTCGGCCCTGGAGGTGGTGATGACGGTGCTGCACGCCGGAGGCAAGTTTGACAAAGGCTCATACAAGGTGAGCGGCGGTCTGCACGGCGTGGGCGTGAGCTGCGTGAACGCACTGTCAACACACATGCTCTCGCAGGTGTTCCGCGACGGCAAGATATACCAGCAGGAGTATGAGAAGGGCAAGCCACTCTACCCCGTGAAGGTGGTGGGCACCACCGAGCTGCGCGGCACGCGCCAGCAGTTCTGGCCCGACGGGTCGATATTCACCACCACGGAGTATAAATACGACATCATAGCCAAGCGCATGCGCGAACTGGCCTACCTCAACGCCGGCATCACCATAACGCTCACCGACTTGCGCCCCGACGAGGAGGGCAAGACAAAGCAGGAGGTATTCCACGCCAAAGAGGGTCTGAAGGAGTTTGTGCGCTACGTTGACCGCCACCGCACCCACCTGTTTGACGATGTCATCTACCTGAAGACCGAGAAGCAGGGCATACCAATAGAGGTGGCCGTGATGTACAACACCGACTACAGCGAGAACATACACTCCTACGTGAACAACATCAACACCATCGAGGGCGGCACCCACCTTGTGGGCTTCCGCATGGCGCTGACACGCACACTGAAGAAGTATGCCGACAACGACCCCGTGATATCAAAGCAGATAGAGAAGTCGAAGATAGAGATTGCCGGCGAGGACTTCCGCGAGGGTCTCACCGCAGTGATCTCGATAAAGGTGGCCGAACCGCAGTTTGAGGGACAGACGAAGACCAAGCTGGGCAACAGCGAGGTGGCCGGCGCCGTGCAACAGGCTGTGGGCGAGGCTCTGGCATACTATCTTGAGGAGCACCCCAAGGAGGCTAAGCAGATTTGCGACAAGGTGATACTGGCCGCAACGGCGCGCATCGCGGCGCGAAAGGCCCGCGAGAGCGTGCAGAGGAAGAACCCGATGACGGGCGGCGGACTGCCCGGCAAACTGGCCGACTGCTCAAACAAGGACCCCAAGGACTGCGAGATATTCCTCGTCGAGGGCGACTCGGCCGGTGGTTCGGCCAAGCAGGGGCGCGACCGCTACACGCAAGCCATACTGCCACTGAGGGGAAAGATACTCAACGTGGAGAAGGTGATGTGGCACAAGGTGTTCGAGAGCGAGTCGGTAATGAACATCATACAGAGCATCGGCGTGCGCTTCGGCGTTGACGGCGAGGAGGACAAGGAGGCCAACATCGACAAGCTGCGCTACGACAAGATAATAATAATGACCGACGCCGACGTCGATGGCTCGCACATCGACACGCTGATAATGACGCTGTTCTACCGCTTCATGCCCAAGGTGATACAGGAGGGGCACCTATACATAGCCACTCCCCCGCTCTACCTTTGCACATACAAGAACAAGGCCAAGGAATACTGCTACACCGAGCAGCAGCGACAGGCATTCCTCGACAAGTGGGGCGACGGCGTGGAAGACGGCAAGAGTCTGCACACGCAACGCTACAAAGGTCTTGGCGAGATGAACCCCGAGCAGCTCTGGGAGACGACAATGGACCCCTCGACGCGACTGCTGAAGCAAGTGACGATAGAAAACGCCGCCGAGGCCGACGAGATTTTCTCCATGCTCATGGGCGACGACGTGGAGCCGCGACGCGAGTTCATCGAGAAGAACGCCACTTACGCCAACATCGACGCATAACGACGGATGCGGCGGCACGCCGCAACGCAACCATACGACGCAATCCCCACCATGCACCGCAAAAGGTGCACGGTGGGGATTGTTGTATTCCAAAACGCCAACCCGACATGGCAAAGGGAAACGCCCAAAGCATGCCTTGGTTAAAAAAGACAAACAAAACACACATTGGGACTTTGCCGACATTGAATAGCGAAAAAACAATCTTAAATTTGCAGTCGGAAACGAAAAGTGGAACACTATGGAAGAATTAGGAATAAATATAGACCCCAACTATCTTGCACGCCGGGGATTTGGCGACTACTACGATGGCGACATCATTCTCATGAACAATTTTCAGGGCGACATGACCCGCACCGACGTGGTGAAGCTCAACATGGTGCTCATGGTGTACTGCCGCGAGGGACGCATGCAGGGCGACATCAACGACAAGACCTACACCGTGGGGGCCGGCGACCTGATAGTGTGTCTGCCCAACACCTACCTATCCAACACAATGAGGAGCGTTGACTTCGAGGCCACGATGATCGGTCTGTCGTATCCGGGCATAAAGATGCAGGTGCATGGGCGCAAGGACATTTGGGACATTCTGGCCTATCTGAAGGACAACCCCGTGCTGCACCTCAGCGAGGACAAGAACGACATATTCAACCACTATGCCAAGTTCATCGAAATGAAGATGTCAACGCCCGACGAGCACTTCCACACCGAACTGATGCAAGCCCTGTTCCAGATGTTGTTTTGGGAGATGGCCTCGCTCGTGGAGCCGCTGGCCGACAAGTCGTATGAGGGTTCGATGCGGCAGTGCGACCTGTTGTTCAAGCGGTTCATCATGATGGTGGCCGAGAGCCAGGGGCGCGAGCGCAGCGTGCGCTACTATGCCAGCCGAATGTGCATAACGCCAAAGTACCTGTCGTCGGTGGTGAAGAGCGTAAGCGGCAAGACCGCCCTCGAATGGATACACCAATATGCCGCCGAGGCCATCGCCGTGAGACTGAAATACTCGGAGCACTCCATTAAGGAGATATCCAACGACCTGAAGTTTCCCAACCTGTCGTTCTTCGGCAAATTCGTGAAGACCCACCTCGGCGCGTCGCCATCGGAATTCCGCAAGTCGCAAGCCGAAAAGAAGCAACAGACGCAGGAGTAGCACGATTTTCCATACACACAACAACCAAACTGACAACAAACGACATGGACATAAAGACATACACCAACGAGGCAATCGAGCTGCTGAAGAGGCTGATAGCCACGCCATCGGTAAGCCGCGACGAGGCGAAGGCCGCCGACATCATGCAAGACTACATGGAGCGATGCGCACTGAAGCCCCACAGAGAGGCCAACAACGTGTGGGCCATCGACCCCGAATACGACGAGGCGCGCCCAACAGTATTGCTCAACGCCCACATCGACACGGTGAAGCCCGTGAGCACGTGGACAAGAGACCCCTTCGCGCCCGACGTGGAGGACGGCATACTCTACGGACTGGGCAGCAACGACTGCGGCGGCGGACTAGTCGCGCTGCTGCAAGTATTCCGCATACTGACGCAAGCGGAGCGCAACTGCAACTTCGTATATCTGGCATCGGCTGAGGAGGAGGTGTCGGGCAAGGACGGCATCAGCCGCGCACTGCCCCTGCTGCCCCACATCGACGTGGCCGTAGTGGGCGAACCCACGGGCATGCAGCCGGCCATAGCCGAGAAGGGACTGATGGTGATTGACGGAGTGGCTCACGGCAAGTCGGGCCACGCCGCACGCAACGAGGGCATCAACGCCATCTACGAGGCTCTCGACGACCTTGTGTGGCTGCGCGGATATAAATTTCAGAAGGTGAGCGACCTGCTCGGCCCGGTGAAGATGAGCGTCACGGTGATACAGGCCGGCACGCAGCACAACGTGGTGCCCGACGAATGTAAGTTTACCATCGACGTGAGGACCAACGAGCACTACACCAACCGGGAGGTGTTCGACTTTCTTTGCAGTCAAGTGAAGAGCGAACTGAAGGCGCGGTCGTTCCGCCTCGGCTCGTCGAGCATACCCGAAAGCCACCCCTTGGTGGCGCGCTGCGTGGCCATGGGCATGCAACCGTTTGGCTCGCCAACACTGTCGGACCAGGCTCTGATGTCTTTCCCCTCGATGAAACTTGGGCCCGGGGAGTCGGCACGCTCGCACTCGGCCAACGAGCATATATATATAAAGGAGGTGGAAAACGCCATCGAGACATACTTGGCTTTGCTTAAAGATTGTTCGTTACAGCGATAATTTATAAAACCCGGCTGTCCAATTTGTTGTTCCTTTTGTAGTGGGTGTGGTGTCCCACCGCTCACAAAACGGCAATGCGGCAGTTGCGACGTGAGACACGTCGCCCACTACTTGCACGCCCTCCACCTTAGACACAACAAATTGGACAGCCCTTTATAGGACCCGCCATCATCCCAAAACAGACTGAAAACAGCCCGAAAAACCGCTTGGAGAGGCGAAAAACAACTTTTTTCGAAAAAAAATCGCAGAAATGTTTGGCGGAATGAAAAAAGCGCCGTACCTTTGCAACCGCAAACAAGAAACAAGGGCGCTTAGCTCAGCTGGTTTAGAGCATCTGCCTTACAAGCAGAGGGTCGGGGGTTCGAATCCCTCAGCGCCCACCCAAACTCCAAAAGCCTTGCACACAAAAACAGTGTGCGAGGCTTTTTTCTTACGCACACGCCATAGGTTATGCTTTTTTAATTTGCTTTTTGTTGTAGAACCGAATATAATTCTTAACTTTGCGACCTAATTTACGGCAAATAACATGGAATTAAACGCATTAACAGCCGTATCGCCAATCGACGGCCGGTACAGAGGCAAGACAGAACCACTAGCAGAATATTTTTCAGAATACGCACTCATACGCTACCGCGTAAGGGTGGAAATAGAATACTTCATAACCTTGTGTGAACTGCCGTTGCCGCAATTGGCCGGGTTCGACCACAACCTCTTCGACACACTGCGCGGCATCTACCGCAACTTCAGCGTGGCCGACGCACAGCGCGTGAAGGACATCGAGAAGGTAACCAACCACGACGTGAAGGCCGTGGAATACTTCATCAAGGAGGAGATTGACAAGATTGGCGGACTCGACGCTTACAAGGAGTTCATCCACTTCGGACTGACATCGCAGGACATCAACAACACGAGCGTGCCTCTGTCGATAAAGGAGGCTCTGGAGGCCGTCTACTACCCCACCGTGGAAGAGTTGGTGGCACAGTTGCGCACATACGCCGACGAATGGAAGGATGTGCCTATGCTCGCCAAGACCCACGGACAGCCGGCATCGCCGACACGCCTGGGCAAGGAGATTATGGTGTATGTGTATCGTCTGGAGCAGCAATTGGCATCGATGAAGGAGACTCCCATCACCGCCAAGTTCGGCGGCGCGACGGGCAACTTCAACGCCCACCACGTGGCCTATCCGCAATACGACTGGCGCGCCTTCGGCAACAGCTTCGTAAGCGAGAAGCTCGGGCTGCAGCGCGAGCAATACACCACACAGATTAGCAACTACGACTTCCTCGGCGCACTGTTTGACGCCATGCGCCGCATCAACACCATCATAATCGACCTCGACCGCGACTTCTGGATGTACATCTCCATGGAGTACTTCAAGCAGAAGATAAAGGCCGGCGAGGTTGGCTCAAGCGCAATGCCCCACAAGGTGAACCCCATCGACTACGAGAACAGCGAGGGCAACCTCGGACTGGCCAACGCCATACTGCAATTCCTCGCGCAGAAGTTGCCCGTGAGCCGACTCCAGCGCGACCTCACCGACTCAACAGTGCTGCGCAACGTGGGCGTGCCTATGGGCCACAGCCTGATTGCGTTCCAAAGCACGCTGAAGGGTCTGCGCAAGCTGATACTCAACGAGGCCAAGGTGGCCGAAGATCTCGACAACACATGGGCGGTGGTGGCCGAAGCCATACAGACAATACTGCGCCGCGAGGCTTATCCGCACCCCTACGAGGCCCTGAAGGCTCTGACGCGCACCAACACGGCGATGACCGAAGAGACAATACACAACTTCATCAAGGGACTCGACGTGAGCGACGACGTGAAGGCGGAACTGATGGCCATCACGCCGCACAACTACACTGGCATCTAAGCGCACATTGGCCATGCGCCAACACAAGGCGCAACAACATACACCACACACGCACTCATTTGGATTGACACACTCCCCCTCATCGTACGAGGGGAGGCAACAACGACAAAATAAAAGGCGGTCTTTATAAGATGCCGCCACAAAGAGACTTAAAGCAATATGAATGGCCGTGAGGCCTTTACACACTAAAAAAGAACAAAAGAGATTATCATGGACTTAGAAAACGAGAAGACAACAGGAGAAAAGTCTGTTGAGCAGAACGCTGGCGGCCGTGAGGGTTACCAACCATCAAGCCATTCAGACGGAAATTACCAGAATTTCAGACCGGCAGGACGCTCACCGCGTCCCCGCATCCACACGCCGCGCCCCTATGGAGCTGCGGACAGGGGTGGCTACAACAAGACCGACGACAACGAGAGCGGTTTCCGCCCAGAGGGCTTCGGCGCAAACCTGCAAGGCAGCGCGCCAAGACAAGGCGGCTTCCGCCCACGCTACAATAATAACGAAGGTGGATACCAGCAGCGCGGCGGATACGGCAACCGCCAGCAGGGTGGATACCGTCCACGCTACAACAACAACGACGGCGAACAGGGCGGATACCAGCAGCAGGGTGGATACCAGCAGCGCGGCGGATACGGCAACCGCCAGCAGGGTGGTTACCGTCCACGCTACAACAACAACGACGGCGAACAGGGCGGATACCAGCAGCAGGGTGGATACCAGCAGCGCGGCGGATACGGCAACCGCCAGCAGGGTGGTTACCGTCCACGCTACAACAACAACGACGGCGAACAGGGCGGATACCAGCAGCAGGGTGGATACCAGCAGCGCGGCGGATACGGCAACCGCCAGCAGGGTGGTTACCGTCCACGCTACAACAACAACGACGGCGAACAGGGCGGATACCAGCAGCAGGGTGGTTATCAGCAGCGCGGCGGATATGGAAACAACCGTGGCGGATACCAGCAGCGTGGTGGCTATGGCAACCGCCAGCAGGGCGGATACCAGCAGCGTGGCGGATACGGCAACAACCGTGGCGGCTATCGCCAACACACTGCCGACTACGACCCCAACGCAAAGTACAGCATGAAGAAGCGCATCGAGTATAAGGAGGAGCACTACGACCCCAACGAACCGATACGCCTCAACAAGTTCCTCGCCAACGCCGGTGTGTGCAGCCGCCGCGAGGCCGACAACTACATACAGGCTGGAGTGGTTACGGTGAACGGAGCTGTGGTGACCGAACTCGGCACGAAGATAATGCGCACCGACGAGGTGAAGTTCCACGACGAGCCGGTGAAGATTGAGAAGAAGGTGTACGTGCTGCTCAACAAGCCCAAGGACTACGTCACCACAAGCGACGACCCACAGCACCGCAAGACTGTAATGGACCTCGTGAAGGACGCTTGCCCTGAGCGCATCTACCCCGTTGGACGACTCGACCGCAACACCACTGGTGTGCTGCTGCTCACCAACGATGGCGACCTGGCCAGCAAGCTCACGCACCCCAAGTTCCTCAAGAAGAAGATTTACCACGTGTTCCTCGACCGCAACGTAACCGCACACGACCTGCAGCAGATACGCGACGGCATCATGCTTGAGGACGGCGAGATAAAGGCCGACGCTGCCGAGTATGCCGACGCTGTCGACAAGAAGCAGGTGGGCGTGGAGATACACAGCGGCAAGAACCGCATCGTGCGCCGCATATTCGAGAGCCTCGGCTACAAGGTGACCAAGCTCGACAGAGTGCAGTTTGCCGGTCTTACCAAGAAGAACGTGAGACGCGGCGACTGGCGCTACCTCACCGAGGAGGAGGTTGACCGCCTGCGCATGGGTGCCTACGAATAAAGAGGACGACACATAATCAACACACACCAAGACACGGAGACACAGGGAAGGGAAACGCCGGCAAGAACGAGCCTCTGTGTGTCTCCGTGTCTTTGTATTTTATGGGTGGCCACATAAACCGCCCTTAGGGCTGACGGCAATGGCCTGACGCCCGAAAACAGCATTTACCGACAGACACAAAAAAAACATTGATTACGATGGAGAATATAAGAAGAACCAAGGTGGCCGATGTCCTGAAGCGCACGGACTTCGGCGCAACAGTCAACGTGCGCGGATGGGTGCGCACCCACCGCAGCAGCAAGGCCGTAGACTTCATAGCTCTCAACGACGGCTCAACGATAAAGAACGTGCAGGTGGTGGTCAACCCCACTGATTTCGACGCCGACCTGCTCAAGCAGATAACCACAGGGTCGTGCATAAGCGTGAACGGACTGCTCGTGGAGAGCCAGGGCGCCGGGCAGAGCGTGGAGCTGCAGTGCAAGGAGATTGAGCTTTACGGCACGTGCGGCAGCGACTACCCCATGCAGAAGAAGGGACAGAGCTTCGAATACATGAGGCAGCATGCCCACATGCGCCTTCGCACCAACACTTTCGGTGCGGTGATGCGCATACGCCACAACATGGCCATAGCCATACACCAGTACTTCCACGAGCACGGCTTCTTCTACTTCCACACGCCGCTCATCACGGCCAGCGACTGCGAGGGCGCAGGACAGATGTTCCAGGTGACCACAAAGAACCTGTATGACCTGAAGAAGGACAAGGACGGCAAGATAATCTACGACGACGACTTCTTCGGCAAGCAGACATCGCTCACCGTGAGCGGACAGCTGGAGGGCGAGCTTGGAGCAACGGCACTGGGCGCCATCTACACCTTCGGACCCACGTTCCGCGCAGAGAACTCCAACACCCCACGCCACTTGGCCGAGTTCTGGATGATAGAGCCTGAGGTGGCCTTCATCGACATGACCGACCTGATGGACCTTGAGGAGGACTTCATCAAGTATTGCGTGCGCTGGGCTTTGGACAACTGCAAGGACGACCTCGACTTCCTCAACAAGATGATCGACAAGACGCTTATCGACCGCTTGAACAGTGTGGTCAACGAGGACTTCGTGCGTCTGCCATACGCCGAGGGCATCAAGATACTGGAGAAGGCTGTTGCCGACGGCCACAAGTTTGAGTTCCCCGTGAGCTGGGGCATGGACTTGGCCAGCGAGCACGAGCGTTTCCTCGTTGAGGAGCACTTCAAGAAGCCCGTCATAATGACCGACTACCCCAAGGAGATAAAGGCGTTCTACATGAAGATAAACGAGGACGGCAAGACCGTGCAGGGCACCGACGTGCTGTTCCCGCAGATTGGCGAGATAATCGGCGGCAGCGTGCGCGAGGAGAACTACGACAAGCTGATGGCCGAGATTGCCGAGCGCAACATACCGATGAAGGACATGTGGTGGTATCTCGACACGCGCAAGTACGGCACCTGCCCCCACGGCGGCTTCGGCCTTGGCTTCGAGCGCCTGATACTCTTCGTTACGGGCATGCAGAACATACGCGACGTGATACCTTTCCCGCGCACTCCCAAGACTGCCGAGTTCTAAGACATCGAGTCTGAAACTAACAGAGTTCCAAGACAACAAATTCCAATATAGAAGAATTCCAAGACAATAGAGTTCTAAGGAAACACAAAACTGAAAGAGGGCTGCCATGACAATCGCCACGGCAGCCCTCTTTCAGTTTCTATTCTTTTTGAGTATTGTGGCGGTGCGAAGACGCAGCGTTTCATCCGCCGACGCCACTCATCGCAACTCCACTCATCGCAACTCCACGAGCCACTTCCAAATGGGAACGACCTTTATTGTTAGGCCACCATCCTCTATCGTTTCCTCCTCGTCGTATGTTATCACCATGGCTTTCTGCAAAGGATGTATTCTGTTTAGTGCAACCAATGCCCCCACCTCCCTCTTGCGTGTGTCTGCGTCGGCCAGGCTGTAGGATGCCTGTATGCCCACCGCCGCCTCAGGAATGAAGAAGTCAACCTCCACGTTTTGGTTGTAGTAATACAGCTTCTTGCCTTCAGCATCTCCACTGCATTTCCTGTACAGGTTGACAGCACAAAGGTTCTCCAGCAACGGCGACTTCGAGTCGGTAAGGAATATGCCAAGCAAGCCATTGTCGGTGAAGTAGTGCTTCTTGGCTGTCTCCCTCTCGGCAAACCGTGAGGCATAGTTGTCAAGGGTGAACAGCAGACAAGCCTCCTTAGCATATCTGACATAATCGATTATGGATGCCGTGTTGGTGTTTGCCCCTGCACTCTTCACCATGTTTGCAAGGCGGTTGTAGGCAGTGGGCTGCATCACGTTTTCCGAAAGCCGCTTTATGGCAAGCCGCAGAGCCTGCTCGTTCTTTATGTTGTTGCGCAATATTATGTCGCCGAGCACTATTTTTTCGTAGAGTCCGTTAAGCCAATGGCGCTTGTTTCTGTAAAGCAGAAGTTCGGGGAACCCTCCCCACTTGAAATACTCGTCGAAATGGCGCATCACAGCGTCCCTTTGCTTGCCGTATAGCCAATCGTCGTCAACGTCAACGCCGCTTGCCCCCAAATACTCCATAAACGAGTATGGGAACACCTTCTCGTCGAAATAGCGTGCCCCAAGGGTGGTGGCGATGTCGCGGCTCAGCATCTTAGCATTGGAACCCGTGATGAACACTTGGTACTTTTGGTTGGCCAGTCGTCGCGCAAAGTGCTCCCAACCCACAACGTTCTGTATCTCGTCGAAAAACAATATAGGCTTGAACGCGTACATTGAGTTGTAAGCCTGCAATATCAAGTCGAAGTCGTCAACCGTCATGCCGTAGAGCCGCTCGTCGTCAAAGTTCACATACACCATTTCCCTTATGTCGTGGCCTTCTGCAATGAGCTGCTTGGCCCGCTGATACAACAGATACGACTTGCCTGCTTGGCGGATGCCCACAAACACATACCGTCCTTGTTCCTCAAAGTCGAAAGGCCGCCGATAGAGTTCCATCCCCCTTATCTCGTCCTGTCCTTCCCTTATTATTGTCTTGAATATATCCTTCTGCATAGCCATGCTTTGTATGATTGCCCTACAAAAATACACGTTTTATTTACTGCCAGCAAATAAATTCGACCCATTTTATTTACTGACAATAAATAAATCCGCCCCGATTTATTTATTGACAATAAACAAATCGAGGGCATCCACTACCCCAGACCCCACGGCAAGACACAAAAAAGGCTGGGTATTTTCACAAACACCACAGCCCTCCGCTTGTTCCCGGCACGCCGTCCCTTGCAGACGGCCATGCCGAAAAATTATCAAGCATGGTAAAAAAACTATTTTATATTTTTCGTTTCACGAACAATCAAATTGCGTTAGAGTAGTCCCATAAACATCTCATTTAGAAAAGTATGCCTAATGCCCCATACACGAGGTTGTAGTCGCATATGCCAGTAGTGTGGGAGTTGATGTGGGTGTAGCCCATGCTTAAGAACGGCATTGGTCCAATGGCCTTCTTGCTACCCCAGTGCCATCTCAGTCCAATGTCATAGGCCGTGTTCTTCCAGTTGAGGTTGCCCACCGATGTCGTCACCTTGCCCACAAGGTCGAGCGTCTCGCTCCACTTGGTGCAATACTTGGGGGCGACCAGGGAAAAACTGAGTCCACCGCCGATGTTTGACGACTCGATATATCCGTTGCCGTCGCCCTTGTACAGGCCGACCCTATACTCGCTACAGAACAACACAGAGAGTCTCGACAGTACCTTGTAGCCAAGGTCAATGCCCAATGCGAGGTTCTTCGTGTTGTGCTGGTTGAAGCTACGCGCGTAATATGCGTCAACCACCAATCGGTCAATGGTGTTCAGTTTTGTGGTGTCGCTCGATGTCTGTCCGAATGCGAACACGCTTGATGTTGCCATCAGCAACAAACTCATAATAACTTTCTTCATATCCTTGTCGTTTTTTTTAGGGTTATACCATTTTGAGAAACGGTCTATGCCGCCTATTATTGTGCGAGACATACACCTTTTACTTTTATATCAATATCTATTAGGTAGGTCAACGTCAACTGTCGAGCCTTCCCTTTCTGTACCAGACATAACAATAATGCCAGCACGTACGGCAGTACAAACCGCCAATGTAAGGCAAACAGCAATCAACACAACCCTTTTCATTTCACCTTCAGCTTTTTTCTCGCCGCAAAAGTAAAACGAATGCCCATGCGCACCAAACTTTTTAGTACGCAGTTTGTACGCATTTAAAGAAGCGCACTAAAAAGAAGTACGCAAATTGTACGCAAAAACTTTATAACTTATTTATAACAATCTGATTACGTCGTCCCACTCCTTTGCCGCCGCCTTTCGCTTGAATGTGCGCTCAAAGAGTTTCCTTCTAATCGAGCCAACACCTGAACTTGTCTGGTTTATTACGTATGCGATGTCCACAAGCGGCACATTTTTCTTCAAAAGTAGGCATACACGATAGTCCACTGTGTTCATCTCACAAAGGTCGCCCAAACGTTTGTCAAAGCCCTCATACTCCTTGTTGATGGCAGCAGCCAAATCAGCCCATTCCTTCTCCGACAATTTCTTTTGGCTTGCAGGCAAATGGTGCAAGCTCTTCAGTTTAGAATATATGGGAAAGTTCTCTACGGCAGCCTTGCTTTGTTCATCTTTATTACCAAACGAAGTAAACAAGTTGAAGAACAAATCCTGCCAGGTCTTCCGCTTGCTCCTTTCCTTTTCGCTCCTGGCAAAGAGTATCCACGAAAGCACGAACAACGACAACACAACGACAGCAGACACCAATACAGCAATCAAGAACTTCTTATTGGCATTTTCCACTTGTAGTTGTTTGTTGTCGCGTTCCAACAACTTGTAATTATATCTGTTGTACTCCTGCTTAACAACGTCTGCGGCCATCAGACTCTCCAGGGTGTCAATACTATTACCATACTTCCGCAAATAAAACATTTCTTTCTGTGCATCTTTTCCTGCATAATAATATGAAAGTCCTCTATACGCACTGCTTCTGGCATCGGCTCTTTCGACTTTTTCCAATTGTTTATAACAAACAAACGCAGAATCATGGAAGCCCAAACCGTTATATATATCCGCTAATACAGCCTGCACGGCCATCCTGTCATATTCATCGTCGTAATCCAAGGCACGCTGTATGCGCTTTCGGGCGCGCAAATACTCTTTTCTGTCACAGTACAGACGTGCCAATTGTACGCTCACAGAAGCAACAAGATCCTCTGACTTCAAATCCAACGCCAATTTAAATGCGCTTTCATAATAAGGCTCCGCTTTGCCCTCCATTCTACTATTGAAGTATATATTGCCTATATCTCGCGTGGCATACACCATGCTTACGGTGTCTTTCACCTCCTTGAAGCATTGCAAGGCGTGGGTGAACATGTCAATGGCATCGACTGTCAGATTTTGATTTGAGAAGACATAGCCAAGCTGGTTGTAGGTTTTTCCCCGAATAACGGCATACTCCTGCGGCGTGGTGTCAATGATTCGGAAGAAATAGTCCATTGCACGCGGATAGTCGTTCATCTTCCTATACACCTTGCCCATGATATAATACACGTCAGCCTTATGCTCGTCGTCGCCACTTGACTCATAGTAGTCGAGCAGAGGGCGCACGGCGGAGTCGGACGCAGGCAACTGATACATCATGTTTTGCGCCTTCAACCGCGCCAGTTCATAGAGCATACGCTCGCGGCGCGACGCATTGTCCATGTGTGGGCGCAGCGAGTCGAGCACGGCCAAGGCCTGCCGCCCGTCAACATCCGACAGGCTGTCGGCCACCAGCAGCGGCGTGCGGCAGCGTCCGCCGCAGCCGGCGACGAGCAGCACGAGTGCGAATGCACAAAGGCAATATGCAAGTATCGTTTTTCTCATAAACCAAATTTTGTTTTTGTTGGTGGATACTGGGAAGCACAAGCGTTGCGCATAGGACGTACGCCGCCTCGGCATACCACTACCCACGCGAAGCCAACAAAGCAAACTTAGTAGGCGCTGCGCTTCAACGAGGGCTGTCCAATTTGCCGTCCCATGTGTGTGCAAGTAGTGGGCGACGTGTCTCACGTCGCAACTGCCGCTTGGTGTGCGGTGAGACACCGCACCCACTACAAAGTACGGCGAGGCGCTGTACCTCCTATGGGCTTCCCCTGCGCCTCGCTTCGCCTATGGTCGCGACTCGCCCTCCACATACTCCGAGAGGAACATGTGGTCGCCGTCGAACACGGCATAGGTGAAGTGGCTTATCCAGTCGCCGAGTATCATCATGCGCGCCTTCTTGGTCAGCTGCAGGTCAAGCTCGATGTGGCGGTGGCCAAACAAGAAGTAGTCAACGTTGGGATGATACTGTATGTACTTGCGCGTGAAGAGCACCAGGTGCTCGCGCCTGTCGCCCATGTATGGCGGTTCCTCGCCGCCCTTGCGCTTCAAGCGGCTGTGCTTGGCCCAGTGCAGTCCGAACCACATGCCCCAGCGCGGATGCAGCGCGGAGAAGAGCCACTGGCACACGCGACTGTGGAACACGGCGCGTATCACCTTGAACTTGGGGTCGGGGTCGCCCAGTCCGTCGCCATGCGCCAAGAAGAATATCTTGCCGTATATCTCGGTGGTTTCAGGCTCCTTGTGCAGCACCACGCCGCACTCGCGCTCCAAGTAGTCGTAGGCCCAGATGTCGTGGTTGCCCGTGAAGAAGTGTACCTCCACGCCCATGTCGGTCAGCTCCGACAGCTTGCCGAGGAAGCGCGTGTAGCCCCGTGGCACCACGTAGCGGTATTCATACCAGAAGTCGAACATGTCGCCGAGCAAGTATATCGCGGCGGCCTTGTCCTTTATGCTGTCGAGGAAGCGCACCAGCCGGCGCTCCTGCATGCGCCCATGCTCTATGGCCAGCGAGCCGAGGTGGGCGTCGGAAAGGAAATATACGTTCTTCATAGCCAAATGCTTTTTGTGGCGCACGCGGCGTGCGCCAATGGTTGTAGTAGTATGTATGCGCCCGGCATGGCGGCTTGACGGGCTTATTCGAATCCCAGCTCCACGCGCGCCTCTTCGGTCATCATGCTCTGGTCCCATGTGGGTTCGAACACGAGGTTCACCGCCGCGCTCTTCACGCCCTCTATGCCGTCAACCTTCTGGCGCACGTCCTCCAGGATGAAGTCGGCTGCCGGGCACGACGGGGCGGTGAAGGTCATGTCGATGTCAACGTCGCCGTTGTCCTTCACGTCAACCTTGTATATCAGTCCCAGGTCGTATATGTTAACGGGTATCTCCGGGTCGTACACCGTCTTCAGCACGTCTACTATGCGCTCCTCTATCGTTGTCTTCTCTTGCTGTGTCATTGCTCGCCTTTCTTTTCTTGTGTGGTGAATAAATGGAATTGTAAATACAAAGGTAAACAAATTGAATGAAGAATGAAGAACTTTTTTAAATGAAGAATGAAGAACGAAGAGTGAAGAATTCATTTGCACATGTGGCAGGAAGCCACGGAGGACATATACACCTAAATTCTTCACTCTTCACTCTTCGTTCTTCACTTTCAGAGGTGCCTCGCCGTACCAATCGCTCGGCAGAGCGAAAAATGCACATCCGCAAGAGAAGCCAACAAGGCAAACTTAGTAGGCGCTGCGTCCTCGCTGCGCCCGAATAGCGTTCACTTGCGTCGCCTCGTGATGTTGCTTCTTTTTTCGGGCGCAGCGGGGACGCAGCGCCTACTAATTACCCCATGCGCTTCATGTGGCCTTGAATGGTACGGCGAGGCGCCGTACCTCCTATGCCCTTCCCGTTGCGCCCACATGGGCAACGAGACTTTCTTTGCGCACCACACAACGAAAAAAGAGCGGCAGACCGTGTGTGGTCTGCCGCTCCCGTTGCTAATGATATGGCTACATGCCCGAGGCGTTAGTCCTCGTCGTCGCCCCAGAGGTCGAAGCCATGGTGCTGCTTCGACATCATTGCGTCGCCGTCAATCTCCGTATCACTGTTCAGAGTGTTCATGAAGCTTGCTGCGCAGAACGACTCGGCCTCGATGTTGGCCACAGCCACGATGGGCATTTCATATTTTTTCTTTTCCATATTGATTGTCCTTTCTTCGTTTTTATTAGAGTACAAATGCTATTGTGGATTTCCCGGGTAGCCGATTACTTCACGATAACCTTCTTGCCACCCATGATGTAGAGACCCTTGCTTGGCTTGGCCACACGCACACCCTGCAGTGTGTAGAATGCGTTGTCAGCTGCCTTGCTCGTCTCAACTGCGTTGATGTCTGTTGTCTCACCGTCGAGAGCGAAGAACGACATCTTGGCAGCGTCGGCAGAGTTCACCTGCAAGTAAGCCTTGCCCTCGGCCATGGTGTCGCCACTTTTGATCTTGTAGAAGCCAACCTTGCCTTCCAGCATTGCGAGACCATACTGTGTGCCGTCAGCCACTGTAGTTCCATCAGCCACCTTCAGGTCGTTGTCGGTCAGCACGGTTGCGTCGTCAAGTGTGCCTGTGAATGTGTGTTCGCCATCTGCACCAGCCACCAGCACGCCATTGCCAGCAGGAAGCACAGCATCAGCGGCGATGGCATTGAGGGTGATTGTAGAGTTGTCCTCGTTCACCTTAACAGTGTAAGCGGTAACGTCCGAAGGAATGGTCACGTTGCCGGCAGGAGCGAATGTGGCATAGCCAGCAGAGGTGATGGCGAGAGTAGAGTTGGAGGTAGTCTTCTGGATGTAGATAAAGTCAACTGCCTGGTTGGCATTGCCACCCTTACCCAAATATATAGGAGTCTCCTCGGTAATAGTAAACTCTTCAGATGTACCAGAACACCAGTTTACAGAGGTTGCCGTGAATGAGAATATTGTCTTGTCACCGGCAAGGAAATTCCATGTTGAGCCGCTATTTGACTTTGCGTCACAAATTACAGTTGTCAGCTTATAAGTTCCAGCAGGGAGCTTTGTGAACTCCACGTCTTCCGTTGCGGCATAAGCTGAAGCACCGTTAGAACTACGTATGAATGTGTTGTTGTTGGTTGCCTTTGTCAAACCTTCAATATCTTCAGCCTCAGAGAAGTAAACAATGTCCGTTATACCTATTTTAGAGAACGTGATGTTCTTTGTAGCGTTGTCTTCCGAAAGTGTGTAAGAGAAGTAATAGCCCTTCTTGTCGCTGCTCAACTTACTTGAAGTGTAGAGTGTACCATCGATGTTAAGAGCATAGGGATATGCCACATTGAATGTCTCGCCCTCGAAGTTAGAACCCTTCACGATGCCTTCTCTCAGAGTGTTCCCACTGTCATCCACAGCATTCAGAGCATAGCTCCATGTGGCGGCCTCGCGGTATGTCACAGTAATGACAGTGCTTCCATCCTCTTTTACAATTTGAGAAGCAGCGTCATCGCTAACATAAATATACTTCTTGCCATCAACAAAGAAGCTTGCCTTGTCCTCGTCCGTCACGCTGTAAGTTCCGCCAATTTCTGTCGTACCCGTTGTGGCAGTCTTCAGTTCCGTAGTTGTTCCTTGCAGCACATACTTCACTGTATATTCAGCCGTCTCAGCCGAGCTGGAAATGTAAGTAACCGTAACTTGTGGGTTCTTTATAAGGCCACCGCCAGCTGCTGTTTCATAAACAAGCAAAGTCACGATTTTGTCCTCGTCGCCTTTCAGAGCATCCGTTATGTCGAACGAGAGATTATTGAAAGTGTCCTGATTCACTGAAGACGTAGTAACTTCCGACCCAACAGTCGTGATATTTCTATCCGCTGTCTCATATGTCATATCGGCAGCCCATGTAGAACTATTGTATCCTACGCCATAAACTGCAGCACGCTTTTTTGAGCCAGAGCCCGCCCCTGAACAGTCAGCCGTCAATGTTGCGCCAGTTATTGTTCCATCTATAGAAGAAGCGTCAACTTGAATATAAGTTATATAGTTAACATTCCATGATGTAACCGAAAAGCCAACCGTACCATTGCTAACTTTATTATAACCCGTCTTTGCAGTGTTTCCTGTCTCGATTTCGCCATAAGACGTTGTCTGATTGTTGTAATCCACATAGGTCATCTTCACGGTAGCCGTGCCAGTTTCTTCCGCCCACGCCCCCATTGTTCCTGCGAGCAGCCCTGCTGCCACAAGGAAAGTGTTTAGTAATGTTTTCTTCATGTTTTTTTGAAAAATTAATTAATAGATGAATTTAAGAGTTGTCAATAGATGAGTTTGTTGCACGACGAATAGGGCGTGGGCCATTGCTTAGGCAAAGCGCACGCCAAGAGGCTGCGGAGGTTGTCCGCAGAAACGATAATGTCGGTAAGATTTGTGATTGTTAGAATTATGCTGCGACGGTCTGTGCAAGGGCACACACGGCTTGTGCGACGGCAAAAATACGCAAGTATTTTTACCCCCCCCGATGACATTTCCGACCATCGGACAGCACTTTGCAGCCGACAGTCATGCCTGTATTCGCAACAGAATCAAACATGATGAACCTTTGTTTTAGTAGGTTTTTACTTAATAGATTTGCCGACAAAGATAAGCCATTAGTTACAGAATAGCAAACCATCGCCGCCCATTTTATCACATTTTAACAGTATTCCAAAAATTAAGCACAACGTTGGAGTGAAGAGTGAAGAACGAAGAGTGAAGAATTTAGGCGGGTTCTATAAATTGCCTTTGATGGATTTTTGAATTTTAGCCGAGCAGATTTTACTTGCTTTCTGAAAGAGCATAGCGGGCTATGCGACTGAAGAAGAAAGTAAAAGATGCCGGATAAAATCAAAAAGACACAAAGAGCAACCCGTTAAAAAGTGAAGTTTAACAATGCGTGGAATTTATAGAACACGCCTTTAATAGGTCTCATATTAAATGCGTGGATGAAAGCCATTGCCATCTTGGCCTCGAAGAGGCCGTATCTCAGTAACCCCTTGTGGAGCGTAGCGGAACATGGGGGATGTGGATGGAGGAAACGTCGGCTTCGAAGATGCCGCACGTAAAGGTAAAATAGTGTTCACAATGCGTTGTATATGGTCTTTTCTGCCTGTGCGGCATCTTCGAAGCCGACATCTGCGCAGAGGCTATTTTCCCCGCGTTCCGCTACGCTTCACATGGGGTTACTGAGCTTCAGCCTCTTCGAGGCTATGCCAAGCACAGTATCTTTTATATGGGCAGACCTTTTCCACGCATTTAACGGAAGAACCAATTTAATTGCATATGTGGCAGGAAGCCACGAAGGGCATAGGAGGTACGGCGCCTCGCCGTACCAAAAAGCGTAAGCTTTAAGCGAGAAGCCAACAAGGCATTTTAGTAGGCGCTGCGTCCCCGCTGCGCCCGAACGACATTCTATGTTGTTGCTTTTGGGGATGGGCGCAGCGAGGACGCAGCGCCTACTAATTTGCCCATGCGCCTCAGCGTGGGGAAAATGGTACGGCGAGGCGCCGTACCTCCTATGCCCTAACGCCGACACTTGCATAAGTTGGATGGGCGCAGCGAGGACGCAGCGCCTACTAATTTGCCCATGCGTTTCAGTGAGGGTGAATGGTACGGCGAGGCGCCGTACCTCCTATGCCCTAACGCCGACACAATAGGGCTGGACAGGGCACATGGCCGCACCAAACGCCGCAGAATGTTGGGACGGACAGGGCAGAAAGTCGAGACGAAGGCTTGCCAAATCAGGCTTACATCAATTGGTGTAAGCTCTTACTTCAGCTGGTGTAAGCTCTTACTTCAGTTGGTGTAAGCTCTTACTCCAACTGGTGTAAGCAATCAAACGCGGCCTTTCGGCACGATTTTCACATGTGTCAAAGGGTAGAATAGTCACAAGTGAAGGGCAATCCTAAGTGAAGAGCAATCCTAAGTGAAGAGCAATCCTAAGTGAAGAGCAATCCTAAGTGAAGAGTGAAGAACGAAGAGTGAAGAATTCATTTGCATATGTGGCAAGAAGCCACGGAGCACATAAATTCTTCACTCTTCATTCTTCATTTTCAGGACATGCATAGGCATAACGGGGCGAAACATGCGGAATAACGCATGGAACATCTATTATGCGACAAAATATCGGAACTATAGGCAACAACGTTGCCTTATTTTTCTTACTTTTGCACACGGTTTCGGCACGTTATGCTTGCAAAGTGAAACTTGCGAGGGAGCAGTTTCCACTACAAGACACGCTGTGACGAGCAAAAGAAAGCGCAAGCTTTAGGCGTGAAGCCAACGCTTTTTCGCACAACACACAAGCCACCAACACAAAAACGACATCAACACACAGGATAAACGCGACATACTTAACTATATACACACGCGCGACATATTCATATCATATTTATAAAAGACAGACTATAACAATGAAAAGGACATTAATGGTTTTGGCCGCAGCCGTGCTGACATTCGCCAGTGCGATGGCCGAAGTGTTCACCATCGACGACATCAACTACAAGATTACGTCGGAGACTGACAAGACAGTGTGCGTGACGAGCGGCACCTACGAGGGCGACGTGGTGGTGCCGGCAGGAGTGGAAATCGACGGCGTGATGTACCGCGTGACATCCACCGAGGCATACGCCTTCAACAACAGCACCTACCTCATCACCGTTACGCTGCCCGGCACGCTGAAGGAGCTGGGACGCTACACCTTCAACCGCTGCACGAGTCTGGAGCAGGTGAACATTCCCGACGGCATAACCACCATACCCTACGGATGCTTCTTCGGCACGGGCATCACCTCGATGACGCTGCCCGAGAGCGTCACCTCGATTGAGGGCTACGCCTTCGCCTACACCTCAAGTCTGTCGGACATCAACATAACCGACGCCATAACCGACCTTGGCGAGGCCGCCTTCTGCGGTTCGGGCATCAAGTCGGTCGTGATACCCACGGGCATAACCACCATACCCAAGTTTGCCTTCTCCATCTGCACTCAGCTTGAGAGCGTTACGCTGCACGACGGCATCACCGCCCTCGACGACAACGCCTTCGCCGCCGACCCCATGCTCAAGAGCATCACCCTGCCCGAGAGCGTGACGTCGCTGGGCGCGTCGGCCTTCGCCACATGCCAGTCGCTGGAGGAGATTGTGGTGCCCGATGGTGTGAGCGTCATCCCCGACAAGTGCTTCTACAGTTGCACGGGTCTGAAGCGCGCCGTGTTTGGCACGGGCGTGAAGTCGATAGGCGCAGACGCGTTCACCAAGTACAAGACCGTGACGGCCTCGTTCCAGCTGAAGGAGCTTGTGCTGAAGAGCGGCAGCGTGGTGACGGGCGGCGCAAACTTCGACAGCGAGATTGCGGGCAAGGCCACGGTGTATGTGCCTGAGCAGCTCGTGGAGGCATACAAGGCCGACACCGACTGGGGCAAGTTCAACATCGCGGCCATCGACGATGGCAACGGCATAACGACCGCAAAGAGCAATGGAGCCGACGGCGGGGCATGGTATAACCTGAACGGCACCAAGGCCACAAACCACAGCCACGGGGTGTTTATACACGGAGGGAAAACGGTGGTTGTTAAGTGAAGAGTGAAGAACGAAGAGTGAAGAATGAAGAGTGAAGAACGAAGAGTGAAGAATTTAATTGCATATGTGACAGGAAGCACATAGGAGGTACGGCGCCTCGCCGTACCATTCACCCTCGTGAAGCCAACAAGGCAAACTTAGTAGGCGCTGCGTCCTCGCTGCGCCCGAAAACAAGGAAGCGACATTACTTGACAACACACGGGCGCAGCGAGGACGCAGCGCCTACTAATTTGCCCATGCACTAAAACATGGCTGAATGGTACGCCGAGGCGGCGTACCTCCTATGGGCAACGAGGGCAGCGCGACGTGAGACACGTCGCCCACTATGGGGCAACCACTGCCCCACCCCCACAAAAACGACAACCCACAAAAACAACAGATAAACAAACCAACAAAAACGCGAAGCGTATGAAAAAATCATTATCGGCAATGGCCCTGTCGCTGCTACTGGCGGCACCCGTGGCCAACGCACAGACCCTCAACGAGAGCTTTGAGGGCACTGCCGTCCCGCCAGAGGGATGGACTGTGAGAAGCTCAAGCACCAACTGGACATGGACGGCGGAGAAGTACACAAAGTTCTCCAACTATGTCAAGGGCTACACCGACGGAGGCTTGCAGGCGATGAAATCGACCACAGGCCGCAGCGCGTCGAACATAGCCGCGCCCGACTCGTGGCTCATAACGCCACAGGTTGCCGTGGCCGAGGGCGACTACCTCAGCTTCATGGTGGGCTGGAACGCCAGCTTCAACGGAGCGGCCAACGTGGCCGAGAGCGGACGCACCCACTTCGAGGTGCTCGTGTCGGCCACCGACACCGCAGCCGCCTCGTTCACCGACACGCTCTATGCCGTGGTGCCGGTCAACCTGAGCAACTGGCACGCCATGAGCCTCAGCCTGGCCAAGTATGCCGGCAAGCAGGTGTACATAGCATTCCACGACCACGGCGACACGCCAACGTCGCCATTCTCGTCGAACGCCCTGTACATTGACGACGTGAAGGTGGGCGCCGACAAGGCTCCCGACCTCACCGTAGAGGAGATGACGTCGCCCGTGGCCGGCTACTACGACACGCAGAACGTCACCCTCAAGGTACACAACTACGGCAGCGAGGTGTCGGCGTTCAACATAGGCTACAAGGTGGACGACGGCGAGGCCGTGACCGAGGCCGTCAACCAAGCCATAGGCACCGACGGATGCCTGACGCTCAGCTTCGCCACGCCGGCCACGCTGAGCCGCGCCAAGCACACCATACAGACATGGGTGAGCGCAGAGGGCGACAAGGTGAGCGGCAACGACACGCTGGCTACCAGCGTGACCATCGACCCGACACTGCCCTTCCCCTACAAGATGACCTCGGCCGACATCGACTCGCTGTGGCGCAGCACGGCCAAGCGCAAGCAGATGTCGGTAGTCTACGGCTGGTCGTTGGCTTCGGCCGAGGAGGCATGGAGCTATCTGGAGTATGCCACGGTGAAGAGCCGCCTGGAGAGCTACTGGATAGAGATGCCCGAAGGCCCCACGCAGTTTAAGTTTGACTACAAGACGCTCGTGGCCGCCGGACTGAACCTGGCCGTGACCACCGCCGACGGCGACACCGCCGCCGTGTACACCGCAGCACTGCCAGCGGCCAGCGACTACAGCACGGCCAGCATCTCGATGAGCCTGCCCGCAGGCGTCTACAAGATGGCCGTCACGGTGGACAGCCCCTACGACGGACAGCTGCTGCTGAAGAACGTGGAGATAAAGACCCTTGAGGGCGACGACGTGGCCATGGACGAGATAACCGAGCCGCTGCTCGTGTCGGTAGTCGAGGGCACGAAGGTGAGCTTCTCGGGCAAGGTGAGCAACGCCGGTTCGAAGACGCAGACGAGCATACCCGTGAAACTGGTGTACGACGGTGTTGTCGTGGCCAGCGAGACCATCGACACCCTGCTCGCTCCGGGCGAGTCGGTAGCCCACACATTCGGCTACACCGCAACGGCCACCGAGGGCAAGCACGTATTCTCGATGATAGCCGCACTTGAGGGCGACGCCAACGCAGCCAATGACACCATAAGCGACACGCTCGACGTGTATAAGGCCATGGCATTCCCGTTTGTGGAGAGCTTTGAAAACACCGCCACCAGCGACCGCTGGATAAGGGTGAACCCCGGCGACAACGTGATAGTATGCACCATTGGCGAGGTGGGCAAGTATGGCGTCAACTACGCCAAGGACGGCCACCGCGCGGCCTACGTGAACAGCTTGGCCAACACCGAGCACGACAACTGGCTCATATCGCCGGCCATCAAGATCGACGCCGCCACGCCGGCACGCCTGTCGTACTACTACACCACCACGATGAAGGCCACCAACGCCACCGACGAGGCTTATGTGGAGGCTTACCTCGTGAAGGAGCCTGAGACGCTCTACAACTTCGGCATATACAACGAGAGCACGCTCATTGCCGCCGACACCATAACCGACGACAACGTGCTGACCTACCGTCAGGGCTATGCCTACAAGGAGATAGCCGAGCCGGGCACTTACTATCTGGCATTCCACAACACGGGCAAGGGCCACGACCTCATCATCGACGACGTGCGCCTTGACAGCGACAACGACGTGGCCGTGACGGCGGCAAGCCAGACGGCCACTTCGGGCTTCGGACTCAACGCCGACACCATCAGCGTGACCGTGGCCAACCACGGAGCAGCCGACGTGAAGAGCATAGAACTGAAATACTACGTAAACGACGAGCTGACAGCCACCGAGACCTACCAGCCCGCAACGGCCATGAAGCCGGGCGAAACGGTGGACTACACATTCCAGCAGAAGCTCGACGTGAGCACTCCGGGCGACTACACCGTGAAGGTGGAGGCCACTGCCGAGGGCGACACGCTCGACTTCAACAACGCATGGACTCTGACCACCATAAGCAGCTATGAGACCGCAGCACTGCCCTACAGCGACGACCTCGACTCAGAGGAGAGCCAGGCTTACTGGACCGCCGACGGCAACTGGGCGGTGAGCGGCACGCTCACGGCCAACAACTCGGCCTACAACGGACAGGGCGCAATAGTACACAGCGGCAAGGCCGCCGACGCTCTGGGCGACTGGGCTTTCTCGGGCTGCATCGACATTCCCGAAGGCACCCACGAGCTGAGCTTCTTCTTCCGCACCGCACTCAACGGCAAGAGCGCATCGAGCTACGCCCAGAACTTTGAGGTTTACTTGGGCAGCAAGGCCGACTCGGCAAGCATGACGAAGCTCGTGTATAAGAGCGACGCCGACGTGATCGTGTCTGACCGCCGCTACAAGAAGGTGATAGCAACGTTTGACAACGAGGCCGGACTATACTACATCGGCATCAAGTGCAACTCGACCACACGTGCCGGCAAACTCTTCATCGACCAGCTGGCCATCGACGAACCGGCAACAGCCGAGCTGTCGCTGGGCGAATACACTGCCGACTTCAGCGAGTGGTATCAGTATGACCCGTCGTCGCAGTTCAAGCAGTGGACAGTGGCCGACTCCGTTGAGGGCTACTACACCACCACACGCGCCATCACCAGCTGGAACACGCCTACCGAACTGCCCGGCGTGCTCGTTTCGCCCGCATTCGCAGGCAAGGCTGGCGACGTGATCGACGCAACGCTCGACTACAGCATGACATTCGACAACGGCAGCCAACTCAGCGACGAGGAGAAGGCCAAGATGAAGATGACGCTGGTTGTGGCTCAGGTGAACATTCCTGACTCATTCAGCACGGTGATTGTTGCCGGCGACGACACCACAGGCGTCAAGGCTACGGCCACTGGCAAATACACCCTGCCTGCCGACGGCATATACTACTATGGAGTGAAGGCCGAGGGCGCAGAGAAGTCTATCAAGGACGACGTTGTGGCTACCTACAACCTATATACAGTGGTGCTCAACGGTCCCGACATCGTGACTGCCATCAGCCAGGCAGAGGCCAAGGCTATGGCCGAGGTTGAGGTGTACTCCATCGACGGCATGAGCCTCGGACGCTTCGACAGCCTCGACGCCGCGCGCAAGGCCATAGGCAAGTCGGGTCTGTACATAATGAAGAGCGGACAGAAGACGTTCAAGACCGTGATTAGGAAGTAACAAGGGCTTACGCCTTTCACACGGCTTTTCAACCGTCGCAACGCATGGCTAACAAGCGTTGCGACGGCAAAGGCAATAAAACAAGGAAATCCCCGGATGCCACAGGTTTGGCATCCGGGGATTTCCTTTGTTTTGTTTTCACGACAATGGATTGGTTTAGGAGGCAGGGCGTCGCACCGTAATATGTACCATTGTGAACCACAACGAAACATCATGAAACCAACAAGGCAAACTTAGTAGGCGCTGCGTCCTCGCTGCGCCCGAATGACGCTCATTGGCATTGCTTCCTGGTGTTGCTTCCTGGGACGGGCGCAGCGAGGACGCAGCGCCTACTACATACTCCATGCGCTTCACCCTTAAAGCTTACGGTTTTTGGTACGGCGAGGCACCGTACCTCCTATGTGCTTCCCATTGCTAACAACCCAACTTATCTTCCCAGCCAAGCCTCGGGGTTGAGCTTGGCCGTTTCGCGCCTCAACTGGAATTGCAGTATGTTGTCTTGGCCTACGCTTCCGAGCACTTGGCGCGCCGACACCTTTTGTCCGCGATGAACACTCACCGACGAAAGGTTGCAATAAACCGATATGTAGCTGCCGTGGCGCACCATGACACCCGTGGTTCCGCCAAGACTGAACACCGCACTGACCTCGCCGTCGAATATGCAACGAGCCTGCGAGCCTGGGCGGCCAAGGATATTGATGCCCTTGTTGTCGAGGCGCACGTTGGACAAGCCCTCAACGTTATACTGTCCGAAGTGGCTTACTATGCGGTAGCCACCCGTGATGGGCATGGGCAAACGCCCCTTGTTGCTCTCAAAACTGCCACTGATGCGGCGGTCCTCGGAGTCGAGGTTGTACACCACGGCGCTCTGCTTCTTGGCCTCGGCCACCTCCTTGGCGTGCATCTTGGCGTCGCTCTCAGCCTTGCGCTCGGCGGCCTCGCGGGCATCCTCGGCCTCGCGAGCCTTGCGTTCGGCCTCCCTGCGCTCCTCGGCGTCGCGCTTTGCGGCAGCCCTGACGGCGGCCTTCGCCCTCTCCTCGCGCTCCTTGGCCTCGGCTATGCGACGGGCATTCTCCCTTGCGGCAGCCTCGGCCTCGGCCTTCTTGCGGGCCAGTTCGGCGGCCTTCTTGCGGGCGGCCTCGGCTTCGGCCTTGCGGCGAGCCTCGGCGGCGGCACGGGCGCGCGCCTTCTCAACCTCGATGGCCACAAGGCGGTCGATCTGGGCGTTTATCTCCTCGTCCTTCTTGCGCTGCTGCGCTATGATGGACTGTATCGTCTTCTGCTGGTTCTTCAGCGTCGTCACCACCTTCTCCTGCTCACTCTGCTTGTCCTCAAGGTTGCGCCGCTCGCGCTCGCCCTTGTTGAGCAGGGTGCTCTTGTGGTGCTTGGTGGCCGTCAGTTCGGTGTGCTTGCGCGTTATCTCTGCCTGTTTGCCCTTTACCATTTCGCCCTGCGCGCGCTGGTAGCTGGCATATTCGCGCATGAAGCGCAGCCGGCGGAACATCTGACTGAAGTTCTTCGCACTGAAGATGAACATCAGTTGGTTTTGTATCGAACTGTTGTGGTGCATGTAGCGCATCGACTTTACGTACTTGCGCTTGCGGTCGTCAAGCTCAGTCTGCAACTGTTGCAGCTGTCCGTTCAGCTGTCCGATGTTGCCATCGAGGCGGTGTATGTCGTTGCGTATGGTGTCGATTGTCTTGCGCTTGTCGGCAATCTCGGTGTTTATCACCATCAGGTTTTGCAAGCGTTGCTTCACGTCGCGCTCGTTGGTGCGCAGCCGCTTCTCCTGCTCCTTTATGTTGCGCTTTATCTGCGCACTCTGGTTCTTCAGTCCGTTGATTGACGTGGTGCCTCCAGTGGCATTCTTCTTGCCCGTGGCATTCTTTTTGCCCGTGGTGGCGGTGGCCTTGCCTCCCTTTGCGGCAGTCTTCTTCTGGCGTTGCGCCGATGCCGCCGTCTTTTTCTGCACGGCGGTGGTCTTGGCTTTCGCTTTCTGCGTGGCGCGCTTCTGCGCATAGTGTGGCAACGAGAGCGAAAGAAGAATTACGAAAAGAAGGTATCGGCGCATGGTGTTCTGTTATGAAAAAGAGTTTTTGATTTGTTCGAGTTTGGAATTTCACACGGCTTTGGCGGCGTGGGAAAATGCTTTAGGGCGGTGCTTTAAGGAACCGCCCCTTGCACTGCAAGTGGCCATTACAAGGCTGAGAGGCGGCGGATGATGTCGTCGAGCGACACCTGCTTATACTTCGACGTCACCTCGGTGCGCGTCTCCCAGTCGCTGTCGTTGCCAAGACTGGTGAGCTGCATGTCGATGGATATGTTGCGTTTGGGCAAAGTTACGGAGATTGCGTTGGCCGCAGGAAACTGCTTCGACCCCATCTTTTGGAACGACTTGTAGGTCCAGTCGAGTCGGATGTTGCCCGTCTGGCTGTCGGAATACGCTCCGCCAAAGGCCGTTATCAGTCCGTCGCCCTTGTTGGCCGTCCACTCGTAGCGCAGGTTGCCCTTGGCAAGCGATATGCCGGCGGCAGCTCCGCTTAGGTCAACGGTGTATGCCTTGAGCGACTCGTCGCCCACAGTGGCCTGTCCAGGCAGGAACAGCTCGTTCCAAAACAGGGCCTGAAGCGAATAGAAGTTGAGTCCGCTCTGGCGCAGGAAGTCAACGTCGTTGTAGCTTACCTTAATATACTGCTTGTTGATGCGGTCCATCACCAGCACGTAGTCCTTGGTGAACTCCATGCGCCCGGCCTCAATCAGTCCGAAGGCCGTGAGCTGAAGACGTATCACGTCGTCGCGCTTCATGCGCAGGTTGCCGCCCAGCGACACCTCCTTGTCGCCCAGCTTCACCTTGAACTTCATCTTCGACGTGATGAACTTGGCATATTGCGCGTTGTCGGCCACCTTGTGCAGCATCTGCAAACCCTTTGCGTTGTCGCTGGCGGAAGAGGTTGTGGTGTCGCCCTTCTGCACGGAAGTCTGCGTCTTGCACGAAACAGTGGCCGCAGCCACCAGCACGGCCACCATGGCCTGTGCCAAAAAGCCCTTTGCTCTCATTTCTTGTCCTTGATGTATTTACGTTGCCTAATCTTTCTTGCCAACAGTTTGTTGCCGGGGTCTTTGGCCGCAGCTCGCTGCCACAGAGCCACCGCGCCCTCGGTGTCGCCGTTCATGGCGTAGATGTCGCCGCCATGCTCCGTTATCACGGCACTGCTGTCGCTGTCGTTTCTCATAGCCTGGTCGATGTATATCTTGGCTTCGGCATAGCGGCGCTGCATAAACAGTATCCATGCGTAGGTGTCGAGATAGGTGGCGTTGTTGGGTTCGGCCTCTACCGTCTTGTGGCTCATGCGCTCGGCCTTGTCGAGGTTTTGGCCGTGCAGGCTAAGGTAGTAGGCGTAGTTGTTCATGCAGCTGATGTTGTCGTCCTTCCATTGCAGGCACGAGTCGTATGCAGCGAAAGCCTCCTTCTCGCGGCCTTTGCTGAAAAGGATGTCGCCCATCACGGCGTAGAAGTCGGCCACAAACGTGGGGTTGCTTTGGTCGTTTATCACGCTTATGCCGTTTTGGAATGCGTCGAGAGCCTTGTCGTCGTCGTTCTTGCGGAAGTAGGCCATGCCCTGGAAGTAATAAAAGGCCATTTCATCGGGGTTGTACTGGCGTGCGGCACGGCACAGCGACACCACGCTGTCGAGCTGGGCGGCGTCCCATGCGTAGCTCACGAGGCGCAATCGCGCCGACGCGTTGTCGGGAGCCACGGCCAGCACGCGCTCAAGCACCGGACTGATGCTGTCGCGCGGCATCTTCTTCAGGTCCATATAGGCGGCATACAGATAGAGCAGGTCGCCGTTTTGGCCTGGCATGTCGGCCACGCGCTTGAAGTAGCCCAGCACCTTGGTACTGTCGCCGCCACTCTTCTCGCTCTCCTCAATCTCCTGCCGCAGCAGGTATATGCGCGTGTCCTTGTCGGTGTTCTTGTTGGTCAGCAGTGCCAGTGTCATCGAGTCGGCACGAAGGGTGTCGTTCTCTCCTTTATAATACGACCGCAAAAGAAGTTGCGCGCGGTTGTTGTCGGGTTCTTCGGCCAGCACCTTGTCATACACGGCCAGTGCCTTGTCCTTCTCGCCGTTGCGCAGCAGGGCCTCGCCGTATGCGCACTCGTAGTTAAGGTCGTTGGGGTTTTGTTCGGCCAACTTCCTCGCCTCGTCGATGGCCGACTTCTTGTCGCCGAGCATGGCATAAACGCTGCTCTTGGCGTAGGATATGCGGTCGCTCTTGCCTTGCAGCGTCTCCAGTCGGTCGAATGTCTTTATGACGTTGGCGTAGTCCTCCTTCTGCAAATACAGTTGCACAAGCATCTCAAGCACGTCGTCGCGGTTTTTGTCGTTGGCCACGAGTTTTTCGAGTGCGCTTATGGCGTCGTCGGTCTTGCCACTGTCGATATACGACTGGGCGAGCGTCTCCTGGTAGACTGAATTGTCGGGGTTGAGCTGGGCGGCACGCTGGAAGCACGCCAGGGTGTTGGCCTTGTCGCGCATTGCGGCATAATACTGCGCAAGGTAGAAATATGCCTCCGACGCGTCGGGTTTTATCTTTGCGCAATGGCGCAAAATCTCGAAGGCGGCGGCGTCGTGGCCGGCCTCGCGCTCCACCATGGCCTCAAGAAACAGGCAGTCGTATCTGCGCTGGCTTCCATCGTCGGCGTGTATGGCCAGTGTCGCGGCCAAGGCCGATGTCAGTATTATGTTTCGCAGCAGTCTCATCGGCTCACTTCACTCCCGTATGGCCGTAGCCTCCGTCGCCACGCTCCGTCTCGTCGAGGGCTTCAACCTCGATGAATTCGGCCTTTTCGTGGCGAGCAACCACCATTTGCGCTATCCTCTCGCCGTCGTTCACGGTGAAGTCTTCGGTGGAGAGGTTCACCAACAGCACCTTTATCTCGCCACGGTAGTCGGCATCAATGGTGCCGGGCGAGTTGAGCACAGTAAGTCCGTGCTTCAGGGCGAGTCCGCTCCGTGGGCGCACCTGTGCCTCGTAGCCTTCGGGCAGTGCGATGTATAGTCCCGTGCCTATCAGCTTGCGCTCCATGGGGTGCAGCACTATGGGCGTGTCGATATTGGCTCGCAAGTCCATTCCGGCACTCTGCGCCGTGGCGTAGGCCGGCAGCTGGTGGTGGCTTTTGTTTATTACTCTGATGGTTGTCATATCGCTTTTGTTTGCTGTGGCGTTTTGTTTAAGGTGCAAATTTAACCATTATGCTTGAAAAAGCGTCGGCATTACGTTTAAAAAGTAAAAAAGCGGATTACACTTTTACGAGGGAATATCCAAGCATAAAGCCACACTTTTATGAGGGAACAATCACCAAGAGACACTTTTTCATGAGGGAATGGGCATTCAAAAAAAAGCGAGTTCGCGCCAAACCAAGCAGACATTTGCAAAGTTTGGCGCGAACCCAATTGCGTTTTCACGGAGACACGCCGCTTATTCACCGCAGCACTTGCCGCCGCGCTCCAGTCTTGCCACAACAAGGCCGTTGGCGACTATCAGCAGCAGACAGACAAGGGCATAAGTCGGCATTACCGTAAAGATGTTGCATCCGAAGATGTAACCGTCGCCCACGTACAGAAGAGCCATGGCGATGATGTCCTTTATGCCGAAGCCAAACTCCTTGCGGACTTCATCGTCAAACCTCCTTTGCGAGGACACAATGGCCGTCAGCACCACCGCGGCGACCGTCACGAACACCGTCATTCCTGCATACCACGGGAAAGCGACATCAGTGAAACAGACATACATCATCTGTGCTAAGAGGATGTACAACAAGGCCACCTGACATACAAACGCCTTTGTGGGCGTGCGCATGTCGTCGCTCCACAAGAAGTCCTTGCGTATTTGCTGGCTTATCCACGTCGCCGTGTCGGCCAAGGCATACACAAACATTATCAGGTTCAGCACATTGACATCTTGCATGACGCACACGCTGCACACCGACGTGGTTGCGAAAACGAAATTTGTGGCCAACGAAGTGGCATCACCAAGCCGCTCGGGACGCGCGACACAAGGGTAGACGACGAGCACCACGACAAACACGACTATCACCACTGCCGTCAACAACTCACTGACGGCTGCAAGCTCCACAGCCAAAAGCCCCAACAGAAACAGGAGCACTACGAGAAACATTTGCTTCATAATCAATGGTTTTGTTGTGTTTTACAACGTACGAACATTCTGTGTTGTTTCTTTATCGGATGTCATGGATATTCTATCCTAAAGCACGATGCCGATGGTGCCATACGCAAAGCCGTGGTCACTAACGTTGGCGTTGTGCGAGTTTGCATAGCGATAACCCAAACCAACCAATATGTGCGAACCGCCGCACTTGTGGCCGGGTATGAAGCGCAACGACGCATCGTAGAAGTTGTTTTTCCAGTCGGCGTTGCCTATGGTACTTCCTGCCTTGCCCACAACTTGCAGTTGGAAGTCCTTTTGTTTCAAGAACGTATAACCCAAGCCTCCAGCCAGTCCCATATTATGCAGATAGAGCTTTGCTCCGTCTTGCTTGTAGTGGTTGTCGGCAAACTCCAAACTGCCTATCACGCTCAGTTTTCCACCCGTACTGAAGTTCAAGTCCACATTATATGTGTTCATTCTCATTCCCTTGTTGCTCAAAGAACCTGTCGTTCCAAGTCCAATGCCCATGGCCAGCTGTTTGCGCGGCCCCATGCCACATTGCGGATAGGCACTGGTCGCCCCTGCAACGAGAAGTAGAGCCAATAGAAGTTTTCTCATTGTTTTACTGTTTTTATTCGTATTAATAAAGATTTTGTCGGGACGCACCTCCATATTACTATAGATTTCTGTTACGTTATTGCGCTTGCAAAGATAAGAAGTCAAGCAACGGAAACCAATTTTCCCAGTGCGCATTTTGTGCGCATTTTAGAGAGGGTACAATATAGCGGTGCGCATTTTGTGCGCAATGTCTTATGGAAAGTGTTTATAGTGAACGGATTACCTTGTCCCATGCTTCTGCGCCACCTTTTATTCCAAACGCCTTGGAATACAGTCGGCTTCTCACAGAAACCAGACCAGAAGGAGATAAGTTCATAATGGAAGAAATCAATGATAGCTTTATTTGTGCCTTCAGCAAAAGACATATTCTGTAATCCCTTTGACTTATCCTGCAAAGTTTGAAAAGGTTCTCATCAAAATTCGGATATGTTGCATTGACAACTTCCTGCAATTCTCTCCATTTTGCATCCGACAATTTGAATTTAGTGCTTGGCTCATGTTCCATACAAAGAATGGATTGAACTATTTGTGAACGAAACAGAGCAAACTCTTTATCATTCGTTTCGTCACCATCAATGTCTACCCGACAATTCTTTTTTGCCATGTCGTCAACCATCCGCAAGCGGGCAGCGCCACGTCTTTTCTTGTATATTGAATAAGCCACAGCGGACACGACCAACGCCACGATGACTCCGACAAGGATGAAAATAGTTGCATTCCTTCGTCTCGCCTCCGTTTTCTGTTCCATGCTTGCTTTCTCACGGAGGTTGTAGTCGAACATGGGGCTTTTAATCTGGATTGTTTCTGCTTTCCTAATCTTCTGCACGGAGTCGTTGTATGCGGCATACAAGCGCGTGTATTCCAAACTCTTTTTGCTGTCTCCGACAGCACTATAATGCTGTGCCAAATCTTTATACGCAACGCATTTGGAGTAAACATCGCCAATGCGTGCGATCTCCTCGTTGAAGAATGTGGATGAATCTTGCTTGTTTAACGCCGTATAAATGCCAGACGCGATAGTCAACACATCGATTCTATCGAGTGGGTCGTTATATCTTAATGGCATTTGTATGAACTCATAAGCCTTGCCATACAGTCCTTTTCGACAATACGCATTTGCAATCAGTGCGGAAACAGCAGCCTTCATCTTATCATCGTGAGCCTCTTCTGCCATACAGAATGTTTTTTCATGATAAGACAAAGCACTGTCATACCGTTCTTGCTCCGCATAATTGCAACCAAGGTCCATCAAACAGAATATTATCTCAGAGGTATCATTGCGCATCTCGGCATGGCAGAGACTCTTTCTCAGCATCTTTTGCGCATCATCATCCAGCCTTTGTTTTGAATAGATGTTGCCGAGTTGATGGTAAGTCATTCCCATCAACTCGGATGTTGTGTCGGGCAAGGTTTTTATGGTTAGCAAAAAGCTTTTCGTTGCCTGCGTATAGTCGTTCAACGACATGTATGTCTTGCCCGCATAGTAATATGCTTCCGCCAAAAGGGCGTTGTCGTGTTTCTTCTCGTAGTATTTTACAATCTCACAGGCTGCGCTGTCCGACTTTGGTATGTCTCTCGCATAGTCATGGGCCTTTATTCGCATCAAAGCATAGAACATCCTGTCACTCTTGGATGCCGATTTCATGCTTGTTTCCATACTGTCAAGCTTCACCAAAGCCTTTTGGGGATTGGACTTCATCATCGATTCGACATCTTCCATGCTCTGCCGGAACCGCACTTCATGGCAAGACGCCAATACCACGGCAATGAAAGTCAAAACCAACAAAAGGTCTATATTTGCACAACGACGCATCATCTATTCCACTATATTCTTTGCAACCACAAAATTACGAAAAAGCCACGGCATAAAGGTACTTGCAGCCTAAAATGTGTAAATTTGCAAGCGAGAAAACAACTTACAAATGGGCATGACGACAAACGACAAGACGAGTGTGGCCACAGGCGTGGCGATGGATTGGCGACGGCTGATAACCAACAAGCGGCTCGGACAGGAGTACAAGCACAACGAGCGGCACGACGACCGCACGGAGTTTAAGCGCGACTACGACCGGCTGATATTCTCAGCCCCGTTCCGCCGACTGCAAAACAAGACGCAGGTGTTTCCCCTTCCTGGCAGCGTGTTTGTACACAACCGCCTTACCCACAGTCTTGAGGTGGCCAGTGTGGGCATGTCGCTGGGCAGCGACGTGGCGCATAGCCTGTGTGAGAAGCACCCCGAACTGAAAGGCACGCTGTTCGATGAAATCGGGCAAATCGTGGCCTCGGCGTGCCTTGCGCACGACATGGGTAACCCTCCCTTTGGCCATTCTGGCGAGAAAGCCATGCAGACATTCTTCACCGAGGGCAAAGGCAAGGAACTGAAAGGCACGCTCTCGCCAACCTTCTGGAGCGACATCACCCACTTCGAGGGCAACTCCAACGCCTTCCGGCTGCTCACCCACAGATTTAAGGGACGCCGCACGGGCGGCTTCGTCATGACATACTCCACACTCGCTTCCATTGTGAAATATCCCTTCTCGTCGGAAGCGGCTGGAAAGAAGGGCAAGTTCGGCTTCTTCGGCAGCGAACAGGCATATTACGAGCGCATAGCCGATGAAATGGGCATTATCCGCTTGTCAAGCCCCGGCGAACCGCTTGTATGCGTGCGCCATCCGCTCGTGTATCTCGTGGAGGCCGCCGACGACATCTGTTATGAGATAATGGACATCGAGGATGCCCACAAGCTGAAGATAATATCGTTTGACGAGACGAAGGAACTGCTGCTCAGCTTCTTCGACGACAGTGTGAAGGACAAGATACTAAGGCGCATCGACGAGGAGCAGCTTACCGACAACAACGAGAAGGTGGTGTATATGCGTGCCTGTGTGATAGGCATATTGGAGAATGAGTGCGCCAAGGCTTTCGTTGAAAACGAGGACTTGATACTACGCGGACTGTTTCAGGGCAGTCTCATCGACAATGTCTCGCCCACGTGCCGCACGGCCTACCAGCGTTGCGCCACGCTGTCGAAGTCGCGCATCTACGGCAGCAAACCCGTGCTCGACGTGGAGTTGTCGGGCTACAAGATAATGGAGACGCTCATGGAACTGATGGTCGAGGCCGCCGTCCATCCCGAACGCTACTACTCGCAGCAGCTCATACGGCGCGTGAGCGACCAGTACGACATCGAGTCGGACGACCTTGAGACACGCCTCATGGCCGTCATCGACTACATCAGCGGCATGACCGACGTGTACGCCCTCGACATTTACCAAAAGATAAACGGCATATCACTGCCTATAATATAAGGCGACATGCCGAGAAACGCATTTTATTGTAAATAGCGTTTCTCTTCATAACAGTCTGGTTTTCTTACTTCTTTGTCTTCGCAAAGATACATCTTTCTCATTGGATGCAACTCAAACTCGTACATAAAAGTGTGGAAAACCACAAAAACTCGTACATAAAAGTGTGGAAAACCACAAAAACTCGTACATAAAAGTGTAAGACGAACGATTTCTCGCCCCGTTTTTCAGTGAAAAGTGCCTTGTGGTTAGCGAGTCCTATTAGTTGTGATTCATGCGCAGTGAGTGCGGTGTCCCACGCACACCAAGCGGCAATGCGATAGTTACGACGTGAGACACGTCGCCCACTACCCACCATGCCCAAAACAATAGGAATAACAAAATTGGACACACCATCTTCGAAGATGCCACGCCGTAACTGAGCCCATACATGCTTCATGTGCGGCATCTTCGAAGCCGAGTTTTTTCCATCAAAACCAGTAGCCCCATGTTCCGCTACGCTTCACATGGGGCTACTGGGATGCGGCCTCTGCGAGGCCAAGAATGTATGTCCAAATTGAAGGACTTTTATTTCTCCTTATAAATCACGCTGTTTGCGCCGCTTGTTATCTTCATCGCCTCCGGATTTTCGTTTATGAACGAGTCGATGTGGCGCATGCGCTTCTCTTCGAGTATCTCATCTACGGCTATGAGGATGCCAGTCTCCTCCACGTCACCGAAGCCATCGTTGATGGCCGTACCGAAAAGCTTCATCGTGGGACTGAGACCCATGTAGGCGTTCACCAGCGGCGGGATGTTGTAGCCCAGTTTCCTCACCTCGCGGTTGAGTATGCGGTAGTCGTCCTTGAACGACTGCTCACAGAACAGAGCCTCCAATTCGGCGGGGTCAGTCTCTATTTTCAGCGGTTTCATCGGTATCACGAGGTTTTCCTTGTCGTCGAAGTGCTTCTTTAGGAAGTACAATATCATGTCCCTACCCTTGCGTATGTACGAGGGATACATCGTCATCTTGCCGAAGAAGTACTTCACGTTGGGCTTTATCACCGTCAGCGCGCCGAGGCCGTCCCACAGGTTGTCGAGCGCAAAGAGGCTCTTCGTGCCGTTCTTGCTCGTGTTCTGGTAGCCAAGCGACACGAAGCTGCGCCCCAGCTCGATGGTCTGCGGCATATAGTCGCGCATGAACTTTTCGGAGAAGTGGAACATGTGGCTTGTGGCCAATATGGGTTGTCCGTTGGCGTCGATGTCAACGTCGGGACCGCAGATGTAGCGGTAGCCGCCTATTATCTCCTCAGCCTCCGGATTCCACACGATGAGCTGCTTGTAGCAGTTGTCCATGGTGTCGAACTCGTCGAGGTCGAGAGCCTTTCCCGTGCCTCCCCCGGCCTCTCTGAACACCATTTCGCGCAGACGTCCAATCTCGCGGAGCACGTTTGGCGCGTTGTGCACGTCGATCACGTATATCTCGTTGTGGCTCTTGTTGGTCATGCGCAGCTGCCTTTCGGGCGTGAGTTCGCTCTTGAGCAGACTCTTGTCAACTGGCTTTATAATCTCCTGTTCCATCTTTGGGTTGTTGTTCGCTTGGTTGTTCTTGTTGTCTTGACGTTGGAATTTCTCAAAGCCCACCTACAGTCCATACACCATGTCCTGCACATATTGCGCCCATTGGGCCGGTGTCTTGCTCTTGTCGAAAGTCTGCCATGGTATGGGTTTGCCTATGGCGATGCGGAACGTCTTGTGGGTGTTCTTGTACATCTCGTCCACGAGGAAGAGCATGGCGAGGTTGAATTTCTTGATGTGGCGGTCGGAAAAGTTGGCCAGGCGGTAGAAGAAATCGGAGTTGCCTCCCCCGAAGTGTATAGGCACCACGTCGCGCTGGTATTCCACGCTCTTGCTTACGAACGTCTTCTTCCATGGAATGTCCCTTATCGCGCCGTCCTTGTTGCGCCGCGAGCAGATGCCCGCCGGAAACATGAGCATGTGGTTGTCGCTCTTGAAGCCCTGCTCCACCATGGCAGGGAAGCTGCGCCCCTGGTTGCCCGTCTTGTTTATCGGAATGCACAGCGGCGCGAGTCCAGGCAGGTTCATCAGCAGGTCGTTCACGAGATAGCGGAACCTGCTGTCGTAGTGACGCCCGATGATGGCGCCGAGCGCCACGCCGTCCTCGCCGCCCAGAGGGTGGTTGCTCACGAAGGTGTATAGCCGCCCGTCGTTCTTGTCGGGCAGGTTCTCCTTGCCCACGATGTCGAGCGTCATGTCGAGGTATCTCACGCACTCCTCCAGCCATTCCGTGCCGGTGAGGTGGCGGCTTTCCCAGAGGTATTTGTTCACCTCGTCCTGATGAATGATGCGCTTGAGCCACGACACAAGCAGAGAGGGAACGAACTTGGCCTTGTCCCCCATCTTCGAACGCAATATTTTATCGATGTCGATGGTTTGCTCCGAAATGCTATCCATTACTCTCTCTTTATAACTAACGTAATGCAAAAGTAGCGTAAAAGTTTTGAAACGTGACGGTTTTCGTGTGAAAATTCGCCCCGTTCCCTATTTTTTGATGTTGGCTTAACACCTTTGAAGCCGTATTGTATTGCAGCATGGAACGAGCCTGTTTCGGCACTGGCCAGACTGCGCCAGCACAGATTGGTCGCCACTACAGCCGTGCAATGTCGCCTCGCTTACAGTCGAAAGCCGTGCCTTTGGGCTTGCAAAACTGGCTTACACCAACTGAAGTAAGAGCTTACTCCAACTGGTGTAAACGCTTACACCAACTGAAGTAAGAGCTTACACCAGCTGAAGTAAGCCCACTTTGCCGCCGCTTAGCCACTGCTTGCCACGGCATCGAATGCGACTTCCAAGCATGGTTTTCATAAGCAGGCAGCCCCGTCGTTTTCCGCGCCGCCCGCATCCGCCACTTGTGGGCGGTCAAGAAAAGGGGCGCAAAAAGCAAAAAGAGTGGGGCAAAGTGGGGAGATGTGGAGGAAAATGCGTAACTTTGGCCTCGCAAGCATATATATGTACGTATGCGTTTTTTGGGAAACATAGAGGCCAAGGTCGATGCCAAGGGACGTGTGTTCCTGCCGGCCGTGTTCCGCAAGGCGTTGCCTGGCGGCGAGGGCCAGTCTATGGTGCTGCGCAAGGACGTGTTCCAAGACTGCCTTGTGCTCTATCCCGAAGATGTGTGGAACGAGCAAGTTGACAGTCTGCGCCGCAAGCTCAACCGATGGAACAAGGACCACCAGCAGGTGTTCCGCCAGTTTGTGTCGGAGGTGGAGGCCGTGGCCCTCGACTCCAGCGGACGCATACTCATATCCAAGCGCCACCTCGCGGCCGTGGGCATAAGCCAGGCGGTGAGGTTCATCGGCATGGGCGACACCATAGAGCTGTGGCCGGCAGAGAAGGCCGACAAGCCATTCATGGACGCAGCCGAGTTTGGCCAGACGCTTGAGCAACTGATGGACACAGACGACAACCAACAATGATGAAGACCGCAGAGACATACCACGTGCCGGTGCTGCTCGACGAGAGCGTAGGCGGACTGAACATACACGACGGCGGAACATACGTCGACGTGACCTTCGGCGGCGGAGGCCACAGCCGCGAGATACTGTCGCGACTAGGCGGCGACGGGCGGCTGTTCAGCTTCGACCAGGACGCCGACGCGGAGGCCAACATCCACCGTGGCGGCACGCTCGACAGCGGCGACCGCTTCACCTTCGTGCGCAGCAACTTCCGCTACCTGAAAAACTGGATGCGCTACTACGGCGTTGACCACATCGACGGACTGCTGGCCGACCTTGGCGTGTCGAGCCACCACTTCGACGACGGCGAGCGGGGCTTCTCGTTCCGCTTCGACGCTCCGCTCGACATGCGCATGAACAAGCGCGCCGGCACCAACGCCGCCGACATAGTGAACACCTACGACGAGGCGCGACTGGCCGACGTGCTCTACCTATATGGCGAACTGAAGAACTCGCGCCGACTGGCCGCAGCCATAGCCAAGGCTCGCGCCGAGAGGCGACTGGCCACCACGGGCGACCTGACCGAGGCCATAGAGAAGCAGTTGCCGCGCGAGAGGGTGAAGAAGGACATGGCGCGCGTGTTCCAGGCGTTGCGCATAGAGGTGAACCACGAGATGGACGCCCTGCGCGAGATGCTGGACGCGGCCATCACGCTGCTGCCGCCCGGCGGACGGCTCGTGGTGATAACCTACCACTCGCTCGAAGACCGCATCGTGAAGAACATGATGAAGACGGGCAACGCCGAGGGCAAGCTGCAGCAAGACTTCTTCGGGCGCATCGACAGTCCGCTGCGCACGCTGGGCAAGGTCATCGTGCCAAGCGCCGACGAGCAGCAGCGCAACCCACGCAGCCGCAGCGCCAAGCTGCGCATAGCCGAAAAGGCAAAGGCATAACAACGCGCCGAACCAACACCAGCAGACAACACGTATGGAAGACAACACACAACCGCAGGACAAGGCCGAGCTGACCGAGACCACCGCAGAACAGGCGGAGGCAAGCACGACGGCAACCGACGACACCGTCGCCGAACAGGCCGAAACCACCATGCAACGCATAAAGGAGGAACTGCTCGACGACGACCCCAAGCCATCGCCGACGATGACCCTGCGCAAGATACTCGGTGGCGACATACTCACAGCCGAGCTTGTGCGCCGCCAGGTGTGGCTGCTGCTGCTCGTGTTCGCGTTCACCATAGTCTACGTGGCATTCAGATACCAGTGCCAACAGGACATAATACTGATAGACAAGCTTGAGACCGAACTGAAGGACGCCAAGTACAAGGCGCTGTCAAGCTCAAGCACACTCACCGAGCGCTGCCGCGAGAGCCACGTGCTCGAAATCCTGAAGAACAACAGCGACAGTACGCTGCACATAGCCGAACAACCTCCCTACATAATAACTGTGCCCGACGACAATGAGTAAGTTCAGAAACGACAAGGTGATGCCACGCTACTTCGCCATAGCGGTGGTGCTGGCATTGGTGGGCGCCGCCATTGTGGGCAAGTCATTCTACATAATGACCGCCAAGAAGGAGTATTGGACCGAGGTGGCATCGCGGCTCAAGCGCGACAGCGTCGATGTGAAGCCCAACCGTGGCAACATACTCAGCTGCGACGGCCAGCTCATGGCCAGCAGCATACCCGAATACAAGATATACATGGACTTCCAGGCCGGCGGCGAGGAGAAGGACTCGCTGTGGAACGTGCATTTCAGCGAGATATGCGAGGGACTGCACCGCATATTCCCCGAGAAGTCGGTTGACGACTTCAAGCGCGACCTCGACAAAGGGCACAAGAAGATGTCGCGCAACTGGCCCATCTGGAACAAGCGCATCGACTACGCCACATACACCAGCGTGAAGGAGCTGCCCGTGTTCTGCCTGTCGAAGTTCAAGGGAGGCTTCCACTGCGAGGAGTTCAACTCGCGCCGCCGCCCCTTCGGGTCGCTGGCCAAGCGCACCGTGGGCGACATGTTCGGAGCCAAGGACACCGCTCGCTACGGTCTGGAACTGTCGTACGACTCCATACTGCGCGGCACCAACGGACTGACCCACCGCCGCAAGATACTCAACAAGTACATGAACATACCCGTCACGCCGCCAATCGACGGCGCCGACATCGTGACCACCATCGACGTGAACATGCAGGACATTGCCGAGCGGGCGGTGATCGACGAGTTGAAGGAGATAAACGGCAACGTGGGCGTGGCCATACTCATGGAGGTGGCCACGGGCGACGTGAAGGCCATTGTCAACATGACCAAGTGCGCCGACGGCGTCTACCGTGAGGTGAAGAACAACGCCGTGAGCGACCTGATGGAGCCTGGCTCGGTGTTCAAGACGGCCTCGATAATGGTGGCTCTCGACGACGGGGTGGTTGACACCACCTATAAGGTTGACACCGGCTCGGGCGTGTGGAACATGTATGGGCGCGACATGAAGGACCACAACTGGCGGCGTGGCGGCTACCAGGTGATATCGCTGCCCAGGACACTGGAGGTAAGCTCCAACATTGGCGTGAGCCGCATCATCGACGACCACTACCACGACAACCCCGAGAAGTTTGTCGAGGGCATATACCGCACCGGACTGGCCTCCGACCTGCACCTGCCCATCGTGGGAGCCACGTCGCCACGCATCAGGATGCCCAAGAAGAACAGCCACGGCCAATACACCAACTGGAGCAAGACGGCACTGGCGTGGATGAGCATAGGCTACGAGACCCAGATACCGCCCATATCCACCGTGACGTTCTACAACGCCATAGCCAATAATGGGCGCATGATGCGCCCGCGCTTCGTCACCAAGGTGGTGAAAAACGGCGAGACGCTCATGGAGTTTCCGCCGGAGGTCATCAAGGAGAGCATCTGCAAGCCCAAGACGCTGAAGGAGATGCAGACCATACTGGAGCACGTGGTGAGCCAGGGACTGGGGCGCAAGGCCGGGTCGCCATCGTTCAAGGTGGCCGGAAAGACCGGCACGGCACAGGTGTCGAAGGGCGCCGGGGGCTACAAGTCGGGCGTGACCAACTACCTGCTTAGCTTCGCCGGCTACTTCCCTGCCGACAACCCTCGCTACAGCTGCATAGTGTGCATTCAGAAGTCGGGGCTTCCGGCTTCGGGAGGCGGCATGAGCGGAGTGGTGTTCCACCACATAGCCGAGGGCGTGATGGCCAGAAACCTGAAGCTGAGCGTGGCCGACGCGCGCGACGAGACGTCGATACTCGTGCCCGACGTGAAGAACGGCAACATACTGGCGGCCGACTTCGTGCTCGGCAAGCTCGGCATAAAGACCGACGCACCATGGAGCGGCAGCTACGCCACGGGCAACCCCATTTGGGGCAAGGCCGCCAAGGAGCGCAGCGAGGTTGGCCTGCAGCGCACCCAACTGTACAGCAACATAATGCCCGACCTGACGGGCATGGGCGCGCGCGACGCCGTCTACCTGCTCGAAAGCCGGGGCATAAAGGCCGTGCTGCACGGGCGCGGACGGGTGGTGTCGCAGAGCTATGCCGCAGGAAACGTGATTGTGGCAGGGCGAAGGTGCGACATCACGCTGAAATAATGCAAAGACAACAATTATAAGGTGGGGTCAATAAAAACTACCACCGTAACAAACAACAAAACAATAAAGACATGAAACTTAGTGAACTGCTTATCAACGTGAAGCCACTCGGCATCGACGGCGACGCCGACGTGGAGATAACAGGGGTTGACATAGACTCGCGCCGCGTGGAGCCAGGCCACCTCTTCGTGGCCATCAAAGGCACTCAGACCGACGGCCACGCCTACATAGCAAAGGCCATCGAACTGGGCGCGGCGGCCATTCTCTGCGAAAAGAAACCCGACGACGCGCCACAAGGCGTGACCTTCGTCACACTGGAGTCAACTGAGGCCGCTGTGGGAAAGGTGGCCACGCTGTTCTATGGCGACCCGTCGCGCAAGCTCAAACTGGTGGGCGTGACAGGCACCAACGGCAAGACCACCATCGCCACATTATTATATAATATGTTCCGCAAGTTGGGCTACAAGTGCGGACTGCTCTCCACCGTGTGCAACTACATAGAGGACGAGGCCATACCTGCCGACCACACCACCCCCGACCCCATTGAACTTAACGCCCTGTTGGCGCGCATGGTGGCCGCCGGATGCGACTATGCCTTCATGGAGTGTTCAAGCCACGCCATAGCCCAGAAGCGAATTGGCGGACTGAGGTTTGTGGGCGGCATATTCACCAACCTCACGCGCGACCACCTCGACTACCACAAGACCTTCGAGAACTACCGCGACGCCAAGAAGGCGTTCTTCGACGAGCTGCCCAAGGAGGCCTTCGCCATAACCAACGCCGACGACAAGAACGGCATGGTGATGGTGCAGAACACCAAGGCCACCGTGAAGACCTACTCCACACGGTCGATGGCCGACTACAAGGCCAAGATCATAGAGTGCCACTTCGAGGGCATGTATCTCGAAATCGACGGCCACGAGGTGGGCGTGCAGTTCATCGGCAAGTTCAACGTGAGCAACCTGCTGGCCGTGTATGGGGCAGCCGTGATGCTCGGACAGAAGCCCGACGACATACTGCTGGTGATGAGCACCCTGCACAGCGTGAGCGGAAGACTCGAACCGCTGCGCTCGCCGCTGGGCTACACCGCCATAGTCGACTACGCCCACACGCCCGACGCCCTTGAGAACGTGCTCAACGCCATACACGAGGTGCTCGACGGCAAGGGACACGTCATCACCGTGTGCGGAGCCGGCGGCAACCGCGACAAGGGCAAGCGTCCGCTCATGGCGCAAGAGGCCGTGAAGCAGAGCGACCGCGTGATAATAACGAGCGACAACCCACGCTTCGAGGAGCCGCAGGACATCATCAACGACATGCTGGCCGGACTCAACGCCCAGCAGATGCGCAAGGTGGTGAGCATAGTCGACCGCAAGGAGGCCATACGCACAGCCTGCATGATGGCGCAAAAGGGGGACGTGGTGCTCGTGGCCGGCAAGGGGCATGAGGACTACCAGGAAATAAAGGGCGTGAAGCACCACTTCGACGACAAGGAGGTGATACGCTCCATATTCAGCGAACAGTGAGTCGAACACGCCGCCCCAGTCCTTCCGGCTCTGCCTCTTGGCGAAGCCGGGGCGGCCATAGCGGCACAACACTAAAGAATAATGTTATACTATCTATTCCGTTTCCTTGAGCAGTTCGACATCCCGGGCGTACACATGTGGACCTACATATCGTTTCGCTCGCTGCTCGCGCTGATACTGTCGCTGGTCATCTCGGCGTGGTTTGGCGAGAAGTTCATAAAGTTTCTGCGCAAGAAGCAGATAAGCGAGACGCAGCGCGACGCGTCGATCGACCCGTTCGGGGTAAACAAGGTGGGCGTGCCGTCGATGGGCGGCGTGATAATAATCGCCGCCATACTCGTGCCGGTGATACTGCTTGGCCGAATGCGCAACATCTACATCCTGCTGATGATAGTAACCACCGTTTGGCTGGGCTTCCTCGGAGGGCTTGACGACTACATCAAGATATTCAAGCACGACAAGGAGGGGCTGAAGGGCAAGTTCAAGATTGTGGGCCAGGTGGGTCTGGGCCTCATCGTCGGCCTCGTGCTCTACTTCAGTCCCGACGCGGTGATGCGCGAGAACCTCGCCATAGAGAAGCAGCAGACGAGTGAGATTGTGGTGAAACACAGGAGTGCGGAGACGAAGTCGCTGAAGACCACCATTCCATTCCTCAAGGGTCACAACCTCGACTACGCCAACCTGATGTCGGTGTGCGGCAAGTATAAGACCGCCGCTGGATGGATACTGTTTGTCATAATGACAATCATAGTGGTGACAGCCGTGTCGAACGGCGCCAACCTGAACGACGGCATGGACGGCATGTGTGCAGGCAACTCGGCCATAATAGGCGTCGCGCTCGGCATACTGGCCTACGTGTCGAGCCACATAGAGTATGCCGCCTACCTCAACATAATGTATATACCGGGAAGTCAGGAACTTGTGGTGTTCATCTGCGCCTTTGTGGGTGCGCTCATTGGTTTCCTGTGGTACAACGCCTACCCTGCCCAGATATTCATGGGCGACACCGGCTCGCTCACCATCGGTGGCATAATAGCCGTGTGCGCCATCATCATACACAAGGAACTCATGCTGCCCATACTGTGCGGCATATTCTTTGTTGAGAGCTTGAGCGTTATGATTCAGGTGTGGTACTACAAGCTGGGCAAGCGGCGCGGAGTGAGGCAGAGGGTGTTCAAGCGCGCGCCGATACACGACACGTTCCGCACGCAGGACTGCCAGCTCGACAAGGACTGCCACTATCTGCTGAAGGGACCCAAGAGCGTGGTACACGAGTCGAAGATAACCATACGCTTCTGGATAGTCACCATACTGTTGGCGGCGCTGACGATAATAACATTGAAAATGAGATAAGGGCGGGAGATTATCCACCCATAAAAAGAGGACTATAATGAAGAGAATAGTGATATTGGGTGCCGGCGAGAGTGGTGCCGGCGCAGCCGTATTGGCAAAGAAAGAGGGCTTCGACGTGTTTGTTTCCGACATGTCGGCCATACACGACAAGTACAAGAAGATGCTCGACGACCACGGCGTGGAGTGGGAAGAGGGGCAGCACACCGAGGAGAAGATACTCAACGCCGACGAGATAATAAAGAGTCCTGGCATTCCGTTTGAGGCTCCCATGGTGCGCAAGGCCACGGAGAAGGGCATACACATAATCAGCGAGATAGAGTTTGCCGGACGCTACACCCGCTCGAAGATGATCTGCATAACGGGCAGCAACGGCAAGACAACCACCACGTCGCTGATATACCACATATTCAAGGCGGCCGGCTACGATGCTGGACTGGCCGGCAACATTGGCAACTCACTGGCACTGCAGGTGGCCGAGGACCCGCACGAATACTATATAATAGAGCTTAGCTCATTCCAGCTCGACAACATGTACGACTTCCGCGCCAACATCGCCATTCTGCTCAACATAACCCCCGACCACCTCGACCGTTACCAGAACTGCATGCAGAACTATGTCGACGCCAAGATGCGCATAATACGCAACCAGACGCCCGACGACGCGTTCATATACTGGAACGACGACCCCGTGATAAAGCGCGAACTTGCGAAGTATGACATCAAGGCCGTGCAGTATCCATTCTCGGAACTGAAGGGAAATGGGGCGATTGGCTACATTGAGGAGGGCGAGTACAAGATAGAGAAGCCCACCTCATTCTGCATGAAGCAGGAGGAGCTGAGCCTGACGGGCAAGCACAACATATACAACAGTCTTGCCGCCGGCATCGCCTCAAACATAAGCGGCATAGAGAAGGAGGTGATACGCAAGAGCCTCGGCGACTTCCCCGGTGTGGAGCACCGGCTGGAGAAGGTGGCCAAGGTGGGTGGAGTGCAGTATGTCAACGACTCGAAGGCCACCAACGTCGACGCCTGCTGGTATGCCCTGGAGAGCATGAAGACCAAGGTGGTGCTCATACTCGGCGGAAAGGACAAGGGCAACGACTACAACGAGATAAAGGAACTGGTGAAGGAGAAGTGCTCGGCACTGGTGTATCTGGGTGCCGACAACGCCAAGCTGCACAACTTCTTCGACAGTTTGGGCATAACCGTGCGCGACACCCACTCTATGAAGGACTGCGTTGCGGCCTGCCACGAACTGGCCAAGCCGGGCGAGACTGTGCTGCTAAGCCCCTGCTGCGCCAGCTTCGACCTGTTCAAGAACATGGAAGACCGTGGCGAACAGTTCAAGACGCTCGTGAGAAGCCTGTAGGTGACGGGCGTGAGCCACCCTGCCGTCAATATCGCCAAAGGTTAACGACTGACAAATGGAAAAGAAGATAGGCAACATATTCAAGGGAGACAAGGGCATTTGGATGGTGTTTCTCTTCCTCTGCATGATAAGCGTGGTCGAGGTGTTCAGTGCATCGAGCAACCTCACATACAAGAGCAACAGCTACATCATGCCGATGATAAAGCACTCAGGCACGCTGATATTCGGACTGGCCGTGACCATAGGCGTGCTCAACATACCGTGCCGCTACTTCAAGCTGGCCATACTGCCGCTGATAGGCTTGTCTGTGGCCACGCTGCTGTGGGTGCTCTTCGCCGGCGAGAAGATAAACGGCGCGCAGCGCGTCATCAATCTCTTTGGACTCACATTCCAACCATCGGAGATTGCCAAGGGCACGGTGATACTCGCCGTGGCGCAGATACTTAGCGCCACGCAGACCGACGAGGGTACGGCGAAGTATGCCTGCAAGTGGATACTGATAGTGACGGTGCCGCTGGCCTTCCTCATCATGGTGGAAAACCTGTCAACCGCCATACTGCTGTGTACGGTGGTGTTCCTCATGATGTTCATTGGCCGGGTGCCAAGCATCCAGCTCGGCAAGATATTGGGTATCGTACTGCTGCTTGGCGCACTGGTGTTCGGCTCGGTGATGCTGTTCGGCCACGACACGCGCGGCGAGAAGCCGGAGCTGACGAAGACCGAGAGCGTGGAAAAGCCCAAGGAGCAAAACGCCATCACAAAGTTGTTTCACCGCTTCGACACGTGGAAGACGCGCATATATGAGTTTTCCGACAGCAAACCTGTGCCGCCATCAGAGTTCGACCTCGACAAGAAGGCACAGGTGGCCCACGCCAACATTGCCATCGTGTCGAGCAACGTGATAGGCAAAGGACCGGGCAACTCCGAAGAGCGTGACTTCCTGCCACAGGCATTCTCCGACTTCATCTACTCGATAATAATCGAGGAGACGGGCATACTGGGTGCCTTCGGGGTGGTGTTCCTCTACACGGTGCTGCTGTTCCGCACGGCGCGCATAGCCAGCCGCTGCGAAAACAACTTCCCGGCGTTTCTCGCCATGGGACTAACGCTGATGCTCGTAGTCCAGGCCACGTTCAACATGCTCGTGGCCGTGGGCTTCGCCCCCGTCACGGGTCAGCCTCTGCCGCTGATAAGCAAGGGCGGCACATCCACCGTAATCAACTGCGCCTACATCGGAGCATTGCTCAGCGTGAGCCGGTCGGCCAGAAAGAAGCCCGAAGCCACCGACGAACAGACCGACGACGCACAAGCGGCATAGCCGTGGCGGCAAGGGCGAGGCTTGCGGCGCGTGTGGCAAAAAAGGAGACAAGATATTACAAAAAGACGGCAAAAAGCCTTAACTTTGCAAAATACCATCATTTAATGTTATAAACATAAGGTATGGACGAACTTAGAGTTGTAATAAGCGGAGGCGGCACAGGGGGTCACATATTCCCTGCGGTATCGATAGCCAATGCCGTGAAGAAGCACTGTCCAGAAGCCAAGATACAGTTTGTTGGCGCATTGGGGCGCATGGAGATGCAGCGCGTTCCAGCTGCGGGCTACGACATCGTGGGACTGCCAGTGCGCGGACTGATAAGGCCATTGTGGTCGCCAAAGAACATTGGCGTGCTGGCCGACTACTTCAAGAGCAAGCGCCAGGTGCGCTCGCTCATACGCGACTTCAAGCCGATGGTGGCCGTAGGCGTGGGCGGATATGCCAGTGGGGCCACGCTCGACGCCGCAGCGGCCATGGGCATACCGTGCCTCATACAGGAACAGAACTCGTATGCCGGCATGACCAACAAGCACCTGGCCAACAAGGTGAGCCGCATATGCGTGGCATACGACGGTATGGAGAGGTTCTTCCCTGCCGACAAGATAATGAAGACGGGCAACCCCGTGCGACAAGCACTGCTGGAGACTACCGTGACGCGCGAGGAGGCCATCAAGGGGTTCGGTCTTGACCCGGCGAAGAAGACCATACTGCTCGTGGGCGGAAGCCTCGGCGCAAGGACAATCAACGAGAGCGTGATGCAGCACCTCGACATGGTGGAACATTCGGACGTGCAGTTCATACTGCAAACGGGCAAGTACTACAACGCCCAGATCAACGAACGCCTGAAGCAGCACGCGCCGTTGAAGAACCTCGTGGCCACCGACTTCATAGCCGACATGGGAGCGGCCTACCGCGCCGCCGACCTCGTGGTGAGCCGCGCCGGGGCAAGCAGCATTTCGGAGTTCTGCCTCATAGGCAAGCCTGTGGTGCTCGTCCCGTCGCCCAACGTGGCCGAAGACCACCAGACGAAGAACGCCATGGCACTGGTTGACAGGCAAGCCGCCATGTATGTGAAGGATGCCGACGCACCCGACTCTCTGCTGAAACTGGCCATCGACACCGTGGCCGACAACGCCAAACTGGCCGCACTCGCACAAAACATAAAGAAGCTGGCACTACCCGACTCGGCCGACGTGATAGCCAAGGAGGTGATAAGACTGGCCAAAGAGGGCGCAGGCAACAGATAAACCCACCATACCCGAAGCGCCAAACGACCATGGGCACCAACGGGAAACAACACATTCGGAAATGGAACTCAAAGACATCAAAGCAGTATATTTCATCGGGGCGGGCGGCATTGGCATGAGCGCCATCGCCCGCTACTTCATACACAAAGGGGCTGTGGTGGCCGGATACGACAAAACGCCATCCGCGCTGACCGCACAACTGGAGCGCGAGGGCATGCTCATACACTACGACGAGGACGTGAACGAGATACCACACGCCTGCAAGGCCAAGGAATCGTGCCTTGTGGTGTACACACCGGCCATACCCGAAAGCCACAAGGAACTGACATACTTCCGCGAAAACGGGTTCACGGTGGAGAAGAGGGCGCAGGTGCTCGGCACGCTGACGCGCACCCACAAGGGACTCTGCGTGGCCGGCACGCACGGCAAGACCACCACTTCGACCATCTGCGCCCACATAATGCACCAAAGCCATGTGGACTGCAATGCGTTTCTCGGCGGCATATCGAAGAACTACGGCACCAACTACATTCTGAGCGACAGCGACTATGTGGTGATTGAGGCCGACGAGTTCGACCGCTCCTTCCACTGGCTGCGCCCGTGGATGAGCGTAATCACATCCACCGACCCCGACCACCTCGACATCTACGGCACCAAGGAGGCTTATCTTGAGAGCTTCCGCAAGTACTCCTCGCTCATACAGCCGGGAGGCGCGCTCATCATACACACCGACCTTGAGATGCAAGCCGACCTGCAGCCGGGCGTGAAACGCTATGAGTACAGCCGCGACAAGGGCGACTTCCACGCCGAGAACGTGCGCATAGGCAATGGCGAGATTGTGTTCGACTTCGTGTCGCCCATCGAGTCGGTGGCCAACGTGAGCCTCGGACAGCCCATCCCAATAAACATCGAGAATGGCATAGCCGCCATGGCCATGGCACAGCTGAACGGCTGCACCGCCGACGAACTGCGCTACGGCATGAAGACATACGGCGGAGTGGACCGACGCTTCGACTTCAAACTGAAGAACGACCGCATCGTGTTTCTTAGCGACTACGCCCACCACCCCAAGGAGATATACCAAAGTGCGAAGAGCATACGCGAGCTGTATAAGGACAGGAAGATAACCGCCATATTCCAGCCGCACCTGTACACCCGCACTCGCGACTTCTACAAGGACTTCGCCGACAGCCTGAGCCTGCTCGACGAGGTGGTGCTCTGCGACATCTACCCGGCACGCGAGAAGCCAATACCGGGGGTTACGTCGAAACTCATATACGACAACCTGAAGCCGGGCGTGGCCAAGGAGATGATACACAAGGACGACGTGCTCGCCTTTGTGGAGAACCATAGCTTCGATGTGCTCGTCGTGCTTGGCGCGGGCGACCTCGACAACTATGTGCCACAGATAACCAAGATACTGGAACGCAGATGACATTCGCGTGGAAGAAGATAGCCATCGTGGTGGCCGACGTGGCCATTGCCGTTTATCTGCTGCTCGCCGTCACCGCCTTCAACGAGCCATACGGCAACGACGCGGTGTGCTCGCAGGTAAAGATTGACATAGGCAGCGGCATAAACGACGGCTTTCTCGACGCCGACGAGATAAAGAAGCTGCTGCAAAGCAAGCGGATGTATCCGCTCGGCAAGCCGCTAAGCCAAATAAACACGCGCGCCATCGAGGACTTCCTGCGCAAGAGCCCGTTTGTTGACGACGCGCAATGCTACAAGACAGGCAGCGGCAACGTGTGCGTCACGCTCACCCAGCGCACGCCGGTGGTGAGGGTGAAGGCCGACAACGGCGACGACTACTACGTTGACAACCACGGCGGACTGATGCCCAACACGAAGTACACCGCCGACATCATAATAGCGACGGGCAACATAAGCCGCGACTATGCGCGCAAGGTGCTCTCGCGGGTGGGCAGCCACATCGCCGCCGACAAGTTCTGGCGCAACCAGGTGGTGCAGATAAACGTGCTGGCCGATGGTTCGATGGAGATAGTGCCACGGGTGGGCGACCACATAGCATATCTTGGCGAGCCTGTATACGTGCAGCGCAAGCTGAAACGGCTGGAGAAGTTCTACAAGTACGGGTTGAGCCAGGCAGGATGGAACAAGTACTCGTATGTGAACGTGGAGTTCGACAACCAAATCATTTGCAAACGGAAACAAAACAATACAGAAGAACAATAAAAGATGGCTGAATTTATAGTAGCGATAGAGCTAGGCTCATCCAAGATAACGGGTGTCGCCGGCAAGAAGAACCTCGACGGGAGCATCAATGTCCTCGCTGTCGTGAAGGAAGACGCGGCGTCTTTCATAAGGAAAGGCGTCGTCAACAACATCGACAAGACGGCTACTTGCATCGAAAACATAATAAAGAAGCTCACCATACAGCTCAACACGGAGATTACGCAGGTGTATGTGGGTGTGGGTGGACAGTCGATACGCAGCGTGCGCAACATAATAGCCCGCGACATGCCCTCCGACACCAAGGTGACGCAGGAGATGGTGATCGAGCTTATGGACTCCAACCGCAGCATGAAGTATGCCGACCAGGAGATACTCGACGCCGCAGCGCAGGAGTATCGGGTTGACTCGCAGCTGCAGCTCGACCCCGTGGGCATACAGTGCAGCCGTCTGGAGGGCAACTTCCTCAACATATTGCAGCGCAAGAAGTTCTACAAGAACCTCAACACCTGCTTCGAGACGGCCAACATCAACGTGGCCGAACTGTATCTCGCGCCTTTGGCATTGGCCGACAGCGTGCTCACCGAGGCCGAGCGTCGCTCTGGCTGCGCCCTTGTAGACATCGGCGCCGACACAACGACGGTATCGGTTTACAGCAAGAACATACTGCGCCACCTCGCAGTGATACCCCTAGGCAGCGACAACATCACAAAGGACATCGCATCGCTGCAAATGGAGGAGAGCGAGGCCGAGAAGATGAAGCTGAAATACGCCAACGCCTACACCGACAACGCCGAGATTGACAACACGCTCATGCTGCCCATCGACGCCGAGAGGTCGATCGAGAGTCGCAAGTTCATCGAGATTGTAGAGGGACGCCTTGAGGAGATAATAGAGAACGTGTGGTACCAGATACCGTCTGACTACTACGACAAGCTCCTTGGCGGCATCATACTCACGGGAGGCGGGTCTAACATGAAGAACATCGAGAAGGCCTTCATGAACCACACGCACATCGACAAGATAAGGGTTGCGAAGTTCGTTACCCACACCATAACCTCGTCGAGTCCTGAGATAACGGCCAAGAACGGCACAATGAACACCGTGCTCGGACTGCTGGCCAAGGGCGACATCAACTGTGCCGGCGACGACCTCGACGTAAGCCGCGACCTGTTCGGGTCGAAGCAGCACACGCCAACCGAGACGCGCACCAAGGGTCGCCAGGCCACGGAGACACCGCCCGGAGTGGTGCGCACTGAGGCAGAGAAGCAGCAAGCCGAGGAGGAGGCGCGCCGCCGACGCGAGGAGGAGGAGCGCATAGAGCGCGAGAAGGCCGAAGCCGAGAGGAAGCGCCTTGCCGAGGAGAGAAAGCAGAACAGTCCGCTGAACAAGGGTCTGCGCTGGCTTAGGAAGATCACAGCACAAATCACCGAGCCTGACGACTAAGCCCACGACGGCGTTCTTCATTAACCATTAAAAAAAAACAACATTTATGGCAGACAACATCAACATATCCGACATGGTTGACTTCGGTCTTCCAGAGAAGGAGCATAGCATAATAAAAGTAATAGGCGTGGGCGGCGGAGGCGGCAACGCAGTCAACCACATGTACCGCGAGGGCATACACGACGTGTCGTTCGTGCTTTGCAACACCGACAACCAAGCCCTCAACGACTCGCCAGTGCCAGTGCGCCTGCAGCTTGGCAACGAAGGCCTTGGGGCTGGCAACAAGCCGGCACGCGCCCGTCAGGCTGCCGAAGAGAGCATCGACGACATCAAGCGCATGCTCAGCGACGGCACGCGCATGGCCTTCATAACGGCTGGCATGGGCGGCGGAACAGGCACTGGAGCCGCTCCCGTGATAGCCCGTGTGAGCAAGGAGATGGGCATTCTTACGGTGGGCATCGTAACCATCCCGTTCCGCTTCGAGGGCGACCGCAAGATAGACCAGGCTCTCGACGGCGTGGAGGAGATGTCGAAGCACGTGGATGCGTTGCTTGTAATCAACAACGAGCGGTTGCGCGAGATATACCCCGAGCTTACCGTGCTCGACGCCTTCGGCAAGGCCGACGACACATTGAGCGTGGCGGCCAAGAGCATTGCCGAGATAATCACCGTGCATGGACTGATAAACCTCGACTTCAACGACGTGAAGACGGTGCTGAAGGATGGTGGCGTGGCCATCATGAGCACAGGCTACGGCGAAGGCGAGGGACGTGTGAAGAAGGCCATCGACGATGCGCTCAACTCTCCGCTGCTCAACGACAACGACGTGTTCAACTCAAAGAAGATACTTCTCAGCATATCGTTCTGCGGACAAAAGGACGGCAAGGACAGTCTGATGATGGAGGAGATGAACGACGTGAACGACTTCATGTCGAAGTTTGGCGACTTCGAGATAAAGTGGGGTCTCGCCACCGACCCCGAACTTGGCAAGAAGGTCAAGGTGACCATTCTCGCCACTGGCTTTGGCATCGAGAACGTCGATGGAATGCACAACCACCTGAAGCGCCACACGCAGGAGGAGGCCAACCGCATGGCCGAGGAGCAGGAGAAGGCCGCCGAGAGGCAAGACCGCCGCAACCGCTACTATGGCAACGAGGGCAACAACAAGAAGTACAAGCGCAGGCCGCACATATACCTTTTCCGCGCCGACGACCTCGACAACGACGATGTGATATCGGCAGTGGAGTCTACCCCCACCTACAAGCGCACCCGCGAGATACTCGAAAGCATCAACAGTCAGGCCACGGGCGACAACCTGTCGCAGGGCAACAAGCCTACCGACGACCAGTCGCACGAGCCTATACAGGGAACAATAAAATTCGCATAGCACAATGGCATTATTCGATCAAGTAAGCAAAGACATCATCGCTGCAATGAAGGCCAAGGACAAGACGCGCCTTGAGGCATTGCGCAACATCAAGAAAGTATTTATCGAAGCCAAGACAGCTCCGGGTGCCAACGACACCCTCGACGATGCCGTGGCCCTAAAGCTGCTGCAGAAGCTGGCCAAACAGGGTCAGGACTCAGCCGCTCTCTACGCCGGACAAAACCGCCAAGACCTCGCCGACGCCGAGCTTGCGCAGGTGAGTGTCATCGAGGAGTATCTGCCCAAGCCCATGGAGGCTGCCGAGATAGAGGCCGCCGTGAGCGAGATAATAGCCCGCACGGGGGCACAGAGCATCAAGGAGATGGGCAAGGTGATGGGCGTGGCCAGCAAGGAACTGGCTGGCAAGGCCGACGGAAAGGCCATCTCTGAAGCAGTGAAGAAGCTGCTCGCATAAGACAACACATCGCTACAGCGGTGGATTATATGCGCAAAACGGCGACGTTCGAAACCGAACGCCGCCGTTTTTTATTAGTAATGTTCAAAAAGCAAGTTGACACACTGGCGTGTCGGCAATAAAAAGCTAAATCTTGAAAGGGCACAGCAAGGGCATTTTTCCTTCCGCTTTGCCTGACTGACTACGCTTCTATCACCCAGTCGGTGATGTTTCCCACGGTGGAGTCGAAGTTGACGCCTACCTTCGTGATGGGCATTCCGCTGAGGGCGAACCGCTGGCGGTAGTCCTTCAGGTTGATTTGCCGCATGGCCGCCTGAGCATCCTTATTGAGCTTCAGTTCGATGATGTAGAGGTCAGTGTGGGTGAGGAGCACGATGTCCACCCTGCCCTTTGGCGTGTGCACCTCCACATCTACAAGGAAATTGGTGAGCAATGAGAAGATGATGAAGAGCATCTGCTGGTAGTGTCCCTCATAGTTAGCCACGTTGCAGTAGGGCACAGTGCCGAGGAACGTCTGCAAGAGTTGCAGTGCCTCGTCCATTTTGTTCTTGCGGATAAGTGCAGACATGCGCGCTATGGTGACACCACTCTGTTGGGCATACATTCCGTCGAGATAGTATGGCAGAAGGTTGTCGTATAGTCCCACCTTTATCTCCTTGTTTGGAATGTCGAGGGTGTAAAGTGTTGTTTCCTTGTCGTAGTCCTTGATGGTTACATACCCGCTTTGGTATAGCAGTGGGGTTATGGTTCGCATATTCTCCGTCGGAGCATCAAAGGCCGACTCCAATGCCTCCATGGGGGCAATGGTGGTGGGTAACACATCAAATTTCTTCAGCATATTGATAAGGTAAGTCGGTGTGCCAGAAGTGAACCAATAAGCGCCCAGTTCGCGTTTTGAAAAGCAGTTGAGCAAACTGTATGGGTTGAACACGTCGGGAGACACTTTGGAGAAGTGATAACCATCGTATTGCTCCTTTAGCTTGGCTATTGTCACGTCGCGCGAATACCCTAATGTCTCAGCGAGCATGTCGATGTCCTCCGACATGTTTTCCAACAGTTCCTCCTTCGTAATGCCACAGATGCCAGCAAATTCATCGTCCATCGATATGTTGGTGATGTTGTTCAACTCGCTGAAGATGCTGAGCTGCGAGAACTTGGTGATGCCTGCGAGGAAGACGAAGCGGAGCATAGGCTCACAGCCTTTCAGCGGACTGTAGAAGTTGCGCATGACATTGCGGAGCACGTCGAGTTGCTCTGTCTCGTGCGCCACGTCAAGCAGAGGAGCGTCATACTCGTCGATGAGTACCACCACCTGCTTGCCTGTCTTCTCGTAGGCAGTCTGTATAAGATTGGTGAGACGTATGTTGGGGTCAACGAATACGCCCAGTCCTTTGGCCGGGTCTAGTCCGAGGGATTCCGCTACCCCGTCCGACAGTTTTGTTATTCCGTGTCTGCGCTCGTTGTTTGCCAAGATGTAGAGCAAGTATCTTTCCAACTGCTCCTTCTCCATGTGTTTTCCCAAGCTCATGTCAAAGTGCAGCACGGGATATTCCGTCCACTCCTTCTCCAGTTTTTCGATGGCGAGTCCTTGGAATAGTTCCTTCTTGCCCTCGAAATAGCTTTGCATGGTAGACACCAGCAGCGACTTGCCAAAACGGCGCGGTCTGCCCAAGAAGAAAAACTTGCCACTTGTATGTGACATATGGTATATATACTCCGTCTTGTCAATGTAGAGTTTATCTTCCTTGCGGATACGCTCAAATGTCTGTATTCCTATTGGGTAGAGTTTCAGTGCCATAGTGGTCTTGCTCCTATTTTTTTGCGAATATAATGAATTTCAGCCAAACCATCATTTGCTTGACTGAAAATATTGCATCACCTATCCGAACATCTCCCGCAGCACATCCACCGACTTCAGCTTAGGGAAGTCGGGCAGGTGTATCTCATAGTAGCGCAGAGCCACGTCGAGCAGTCGGTTGCGCTCCTCGCGCGACAGTCGGAACAGGTGCATCGTTTGGTAGTTCATGCGCATCATGGTGCGCATCTGGCGCGCCTCGTTGGGCGCAAGACAGTCGGCGTGCAGCGTGGCCACATGACAGAAGCAACCACTGCGCAGGTCGAAGCAGTCGCCGTCGACATAGTCGTCGAGGTTTGGGAAGAAGCCAAGGAAGCGCGACAGCCTCATCAGGAACACCAGGTGGAAGTTGGCCACGCCCTGCCTCGCCCCGTCGAGCCAGCGCAGGCTGTCGGCCATATAACTGAACAGCGGCTCACCCTGCCGCTCACCGTTGAGCGCGCGGCACAGAAACTCCGACAGAAACAGCGACACCGACAGTTTGGCCACGTCAAAGGGTATCTCTGCATAAGGTGTCGCGATGGTGGCCGAGACCAGCTTCTGCAACTGCACCTTTGGCCTTAGGTCATACTCCACCTCAAGCAGCGACAGCGGCTGAAACAGTTGCTTCTTCAGTTTGCCGCGTCCGCGCCCTGCCACCGCCGCGATGAACGACAACCGTCCGTCATTGCGCGTGAACATATCGACAATCAGTTTGTTGTCGCCATACTTGAACGACCGCAGCACCACAGCATCCGTCTTCGTCATCATAGCCTCTCCGCGATTTCCTTTCCCTACCCTATTCGCCGTCGGCGGGCTTCATCCTGAGGTTCAGCTGATAGATGGCCGGCAGCAGTATGCAGAGCGAGAACACCACGGCGAGAGCCACGTGCAGTTTGCTGCCGCCGAATATCTCAATCAGCGGAGCGTCGGGGTTGGGCATCACGTTGCACAGTATGAAGGCGATGGTGTTGTTCACCCAGTGGAACGCCACTCCCGGCACCACACTGTCCGTACGCCAGTACATCCATCCAAGCAGCAGTCCGGCGATGAAAGCGTGTGGCATCTGCGCCGGATTGCCGTGGCAGAACGAGAAAATCAGAGCCGACACTATTATGGCTATGCCCGGCCGGAACGGCCATTTGTCTATCAGCGACCGCAGTATCGCGCCGCGAAACACCAGCTCCTCCACCACCGGGGCGAGCAGCACCACGGCGAGGTAGCCCCATTGGCTCTTCATTATCTCCATCATCTCCTTCTCTATCAGGTTGGGCATCTTCGGCATCAGCTCCTGCAAGCCCGTCGAAGGTATCACCATGCCCACTGCCGCCACGGCACACCATGCCAGCACGCCCCACTGCCGGCTCCGCACGTAGGAGCGCGACACCCTTGCCCAGCGTGCCAGCAGGAATACGGCCAAGGCTATTATGTTGGCCACGGCCATGCCTATGAGCAGTGTGGTCGATGTCTTCGGCTCTGCGTCGCCCATCAGTTTGAACAGTTGTTGCACTATTGGGGCGACACCAGCCTGAAGGGCGATGTACACCACGAGATAAATCAATGCGTTCTTCATTATTATATATATGTTTTCGTTATCATTATAAAGCTTGCGTTTTTTTTTGGGGGGGGGTACGGCGAGGCACCGTATATCCTTATGCCTTATGCGGCCTCACGCCCCAAGCACTGCCTTGGCCTGTTCGGCGTCGCGCCGCAGTTGGTTGGCCAGTTCCGTTCCACTGCGGAATTTCCGCTCCGCCCTTAGGCGAGCTACGAATGATACGGTCATGCCCTGGCCGTAGATGTCGCCTTGGAAGTTCAGCAGATGCGCCTCAAGTGTTGTCTCCGTGCCGCTGAACGTGGGGCGCGTGCCTATGTTCATCATTGCGGCGTGGGGCGTGTCGTCGCCGTCGAGGCGCGCCTCCACGGCATACACCCCACTTGCCGGCACGAGTTTGTCTGGGCTGTCGGGGCTCAGGTTGGCCGTGGGAAATCCCAGTCCTGTGCCAATGTGCCTGCCATGCACTATGGTGCCGCCGATGTCATAGTGCCGCCCCAAGCACTGCGCGGCCAAGTCCACCTCGCCCTCTTGCAGCAGCGACCGCACCACCGACGAGCTTATCGCCACGCCATTCACCAGCAGCGGATTGGCCTTCACCACACCGATGCCCATCTCGCGGCCAAAGGCCACGTAGTCGTCGAAGCCCTCGCTGCGGTTGTGGCCGAAGCGGTTGTCATAGCCTATCACGAGCGTTCGCACGCCAAGCCTCCTGGCGAGCACGTCGAGCATGAAGTCGTGGGCCGACATGGCGGCGGTTTCCTCGTTGAACGGCATCACCGCGCACAGGTCAACGCCCACGTCGTCGAGCAGCCGCAGCTTCTCGCCGAACGTGCTCAGCAGCATGGGGTGGTGGTCGCTCTTCACCACTTGGCGCGGATGGCGGTCGAAGGTTATCACCGCGGGGCGCAGTCCCTGTCGGCGCGCCATGTCCTCCACCTGTCCTATCAGGTGGCGGTGGCCTATGTGTACTCCGTCGAAGAAGCCTATCGTGGCCGCGAGCGGTGCGCCGGGCTTAGTGTCGGCGTTTATGCGTATTGTCTCCATAGTGTTGTTTTCGTAATGATTGGCTTTGCCGGACATGCTTTCCGCAGCCTATGCAAAGTTACTAAGTAATGTTCAAAAAAACAACTTGGTGCGATTTGAACCAAAGAAAACATACGACACGCCTGGTTTTGTGGCTCATCTTTTTGGCTGTTTTCGTCAACTTTCGCGTACTTTTTGCATAAAACATTTGGAAGTTAGCCCAAATAAGCGTACCTTTGCACACGAAATCGACCGACGGTTGGTTTTGCGGGCTTTTAGCTCAGTTGGTTAGAGCAACAGACTCATAATCTGGAGGTCCTAGGTTCAAGCCCTAGATGGCCCACACCAAGAATGAAGCAGTTACGAATTTCGTAGCTGCTTTTTTCGTATGGCTGCGTAAACAACTGCCCCCGAGTTAGGCGTGTTGTACAGGAACTTATCAGAAAACAGAGCATATAGAGTATGACCGAACAAGAACTACAACAATACCTGCTTTCCAAATACCCAAAAGAAAATGAGGAATGTGAATGGAAAGAGTTCAAGAACATGAAGAATGACTTCAACGGCAAAGAAAAGGACGATGTCATTTCTTATGTTTCCGCCTTATCGAATATGGAAGGCGGGCACTTGGTTATTGGCGTTGTTGACAAAACGTTGGAAATTGTCGGTACCAACACATACAACTATGACAGACAGAAGGCAAAACTCAGAATGACCGATTTGTGCGCTAACTTGCCTTCTGAAGGGCTATTAGTCGAGGAATTCATTACGGACGACTCACACAAGACAGTATGGGTAATTCATGTTCCGAAGCACATGAAGCGCCGTCCTGTATATGCACACAGCAAGGCATGGCAAAGATTGGATGATTCATTGGTGGAACTAACAGACTCTCGCCTTAATGTTATACTTGACGAGCAAGATACCGCATACGATTGGACTGCGCAAGTTATCAAGGATGCTACGATAGACGATCTGGATCTGGAAGCCATCCAACTTGCCCGTGAAGGCTATAAGCAACGTTTCCCAAAATTCGCCAAGGCATGCGACTCATGGAGCAACAAAGTATTTCTTGACAAGGCTTGTTTGACAATTGACGGAAAAATCACCAAGGCCACGCTATTGCTTGTAGGTAAAGAAGAAAAAGCGCACAAGCTCAACCACATTGGCCAAATTGCATGGAAATGCTTTCAAGACGGACAGACCTTTGGCGATATATACACCATTCCATTCATACGCACCACAAGTGAACTGCTGAACCGTATAAGAAACTACCGCTTCAAGATTTACCCCAAGAACTCGCTCATTCCTGCTGAGGTGTGGAAGTATGATACAGAGAGTATTCTTGAGGGCCTTCACAATTCAATAGCTCATCAAAGATATGAAAGCAACGCACGGATCATTGTCACGGAAGATAAGGACAAACTGACGTTCCAAAATGACGGATACTTCTTTGATGGGGACTATAGCCAATATATAACCGGTGAGAAAACGCCAAGACACTATCGCAACCCCGCATTGGTAAAAGCCATGGTAAACATCAAGATGATTGACACCCAAGGTTATGGCATCCATAAGATGTTCGTGAGCCAAAAGAAACGTTATCTGCCAATGCCTGATTATGACAAAACAACAGCAACGGAAGTTGTCTTGACCTTGCCAGGTACAGTTATTGACGAGAACTATAGCCTCTTACTGTTAGAAAACAAGAATATGTCCCTTGCAGATGCTGTACTTTTAGATTCTGTGCAAAAAGGCAAGCGAATATCGTCAGAAGCTGTAGCAATACTCCGCAAGCGCAAGCTTATAGAAGGACGTTTGCCACATATCTTCATAGCAAAGGATATTGCCCAAGTAACAGACCAAAAGATAGAATATTCCAAGCACAAGGGATTGGACGATAAGAAATGTGAGGCGTTACTGCTCGACTCGCTGAAGGATCATGGTTCATTGACGAAACCAGAAATAGTGCGCCTGCTTTGGGACGTGCTGCCAGACCAACTGGAAGACAAGCAGAAAGACAACAAATTGGATTATTTGCTTAAACGATTAAGGGAAGCAGGGAAAATATGGAGTGAAAGGAATGGAGCAACTTCCGTATGGCGACTCACGGAAAATGAATAAAATTCCGTGAGCTTACAAGCACTTTTCCGTGAGATTACATTCACCTGTCACATGTTTATTTATTGTATCTGCATGATAATCTGCTTTTTGTATCAACGACCTATCTAACGGAATTATTGTCATATACAAAGTAAATTCCGTGAGGTTTCCGTGTGCAAACAATCAAAAAAATATCTATTATCGATAAAGATGACCCACAAGAAAGAGGCAACTACGACATTCGTGGTTGCCTCTTTTCTCGTTTATGTATTACAGCACCTACATCCTCATAGGAGTACACAAAAAGAAAACCCGACCTCTTGCGAGAATCGGGCTAATGAAAGGAGGAAATCACAAACTTGCATGAGGCGAAAATCGCCTGTCCGCTAAGTTTATTGGGTTTCGCATTTATGTGTAAACTGCATGGGGCGGATGCCGCAAAGGCAGCTTCCGATGGTTGCCGCGCCGCAGTTGTTGCGAACTTTTCACCGTGCAAAGGTAGTGCTTTCGCCCGACATTGCAAAACGTGCCGTGCCTCTTTTTGTCTCGTTTCCTGCTTTTGCATGTGCTTTTCAGTAATATATTGCCTTTTCCCAGCTGTTCCATCACGGAAGTTTTACTGTCAATTCCTTTGAATTGTATATAAATTGCACTATCTTTGCATAACATAGGCTACGCTCGGACAACTGAGAGCAAGCTCTCTTTGCCCCTCGCTTGCACTATCTTTGCATAAGATAGGCTATGTCAAAGCATGGCCTTACACTAAAACAAGAGGAAACGAAAATGCAGACAAAGAGCCATCTGTCGGTGCTCATCCACGACCAAGCCGCCAAATACGGCGACCGTGAGGCACTGCTGTACAAGGATTTTGGAGGCAAGACATGGAAGTCGTGCTCCTGGAACGAGTTTTCCCAAAAGGTGAAGGTGGTGTCCAACGCCATGCTCAACCTTGGGGTGAAGGTGCAGGAGAACATCGGCATCTTCTCGCAAAACTCCATGCAGTACATCGTGTGCGACTTCGGAGCGTGGGGCGTGCGCGCGGTTACCATCCCGTTCTACGCCACGAGCAGCGAGCAGCAGATACAGTTCATGGTGAACGACGCCAAGGTGCGCTTCCTCTTCGTTGGCGAGCAGGAGCAGTACGACAAGGCCCACCGGGTGTTCGCCCTCTGCCCCACCCTTGAGCGCATCATCATCTACGACCCCAACGTGCGCATAAGCACCCACGACCCCAACGCCCTCTACTTCGACGACTTCCTCAAGCTTGGCGACCAGCTGCCGCGCCAGACCGAGGTCGATGCGCTGTGCTCGCAGGCCAGCAACGACGACGTGGCCAACATACTCTACACCAGCGGCACCACCGGCAACAGCAAGGGCGTTGTGCTCACCCACGGGCAATACCGCGCGGCGTTTGAGGCCAACGACCGCGCCGTCTCCGTCACCGAGGACGACCGCATCATGAACTTCCTGCCCTACACCCACATCTTCGAGAAGGGCTGGGCGCTGCTCTGCGTCACCGAGGGAGCCACGCTCATCGTCAACACCGACCCGCGCGAGGTGCAGCAGTCCATGCGCGAGACCCACCCCACGAGCATGTGCTCCGTGCCGCGCTTTTGGGAGAAGGTGTACGCCGGCGTGCAGGAGAAGATCGACAAGGCCAACCCCGTGCAGCGCAAGCTCTTCAAGAGTGCGCTTGAGATAGGCCGCAAGCACAACATCGAATACCTCAGCCGCGGCAAGCGTCCGCCGCTGTCGCTCCACTTGCAGTATGAGATGATGAACAAGACGCTGTTCAGTCTCATCCGCAAGGAGCTTGGACTGCTGCGCCCCAACATATTCCCCACCGCCGGAGCCACCGTGTCGGAGCACGTCGAGGAGTTTGTCCACGCCATCGGCATCAACATGATCGTTGGCTACGGACTCACCGAGAGCCTCGCCACCGTGTCGTGCGACAGGCTGGGCGAACCGTTCACCGTGGGTTCGGTGGGCCGCCCCATCCACTCGCTCGACATCAAGATCAGCGACGAGGGCGAGATACTGCTCAAGGGCCCCACGATAACGCCGGGCTACTACAACCGTCCCGACCTCAACGAGGCCGCCTTCGACGCTGATGGCTACTTCCACACCGGCGACTCGGGCTACCTGAAGAATGGCGAACTGTTTCTCAAGGAGCGCATCAAGGACCTCTTCAAGACATCCAACGGCAAGTACATCGCCCCGCAGATGATCGAGGCCAAGCTGCTCGTCGACAAGTTCATCGACCAGATAGCCATCATCGCCGACCAGCGCAAGTTCGTCTCAGCCCTCATCATTCCCGAATACCGCCTTGTCGAGGAGTATGCCCGCGAGCACAACATACCGTTCAACGGGCGCGAGGACCTCTGCGCCAACGCCGCCATCAAGCGTATGATGATGGAGCGGATAGCCACGCTGCAGCAGCAGCTGGCCCACTACGAGCAGGTGAAGCGCATCACGCTGCTGCCCCACCACTTCAGCATGGAGCGGGGCGAGCTTACCAACACGCTGAAGATGAAGCGCAAGGTGATAAACGACAACTACAAGCGCGAAATAGACGAAATGTACGAAGAATAAGAGATGATAACAGCCGACCAGTTGAAGGACGTGTTGGAGCGTGCCGATGCCCTCCACCGTTATCTTGACATTGACAAGAAGAAGATAGAGTTTGAGGAGGAGGACCTCCGCACACAAGCCCCCGACTTTTGGGAAGACCCCAAGCGCGCCGAGGAGCAGATGAAGAAGGTGAAGGGCATAAAGAAGTGGCTCGACGGCTATGCCGAGGCGCGCACCTTCGCCGACGAGCTTCAGTTGGCCTTCGACTTCCACAAGGACGACATGGTCACCGAGGAGGAGGTTGACGACGACTACGCCAAGGCCATAAAGGCCATCGAGGACCTTGAGCTTATGAACATGCTGCGCCAGAAGGAAGACCCCATGGACTGCGTGCTGAAGATAAACAGTGGTGCCGGCGGCACCGAGAGCCAGGACTGGGCACAGATGCTCATGCGCATGTACCAGCGCTGGGCCGAGGCCCACGGCCACAAGGTGACGATAAGCAACCTTCAGGACGGTGACGAGGCCGGCATAAAGAGCGTCACCATGGAGATAGAGGGCGGCGACTACGCCTATGGCTACCTCAAGAGCGAGAACGGCGTGCATCGCCTCGTGCGCGTGTCGCCGTTCAATGCGCAGGGCAAGCGCATGACCAGCTTCGCCAGCGTGTTTGTCTCGCCCCTCGTCGACGACACCATCGAGGTGTATGTCGATCCCGCCCGCGTCAGCTGGGACTTGTTCCGAAGCGGCGGAGCCGGCGGCCAGAACGTCAACAAGGTGGAGACGGGCGTGCGCCTGCGCTACCAGTATGTCGATCCCGACACGGGCGAGGAGGAGGAGATACTCATCGAGAACACCGAGAGCCGCAAGCAGCTTGAAAACCGCAACAACGCCATGCGCCTGCTCAAGTCGCAGCTCTACGACCGCGCCATGAAGAAGCGCCTTGAGGCGCAGGCCAAGATCGAGGCGGGCAAGAAGAAGATTGAGTGGGGAAGCCAGATACGCAGCTACGTGTTCGACGACCGCCGCGTGAAGGACCACCGCACGGGCTTCCAGACATCCGACGTCGATGGCGTGATGGACGGCAAAATCGACGGTTTCATCAAGGCTTACCTCATGGAGTTCCCCGTCAACGACGAGCAGTAGAACACCCATGCCGCCCCGATGGAATGGGGCAAACGGCATCCATAACAGAAGAAATTAACCTCGCGTGTAACTTGTTCACGCCATAAACGCTACGCCTATGAACGATAAGAAGAAGGCACGCCGCGAAGCCTACGAAAAGCGGCAAGAGAAAGAGGGACGCAAGGTGGTCAACTGGATATTCGCCATCCTGGTGCTCCTGGCCATCATCTTCATCATCTATTCAATGACGATAGTCAGCTGACGGCATGAGTGGCATAGAGATCGAACGCAAGTTTCTTGTGCTTGGCGACGGCTACAAGCGCGCCGCCAAGTCATCCAGCCGCATCAGGCAGGGCTATATATGCAGCGGTCGCGGACGCACTGTTAGGGTGCGCGTCCGCGACCGCCACGCTTTCCTCACCATCAAGGGCCCTTCGGTCGATGGCGGACTTAGCCGCTATGAGTTTGAGAAGGAGATAACGCTCTCAGAGGCCGACCATCTGTTTGCCCTCTGCGAGCCTGGGTCCATCGACAAGACGCGCTATCTCGTTGACCACTGCGGCCACACCTTCGAGGTCGATGAGTTCTATGGCGACAACGAGGGTCTTGTGGTGGCCGAGGTGGAACTGCAATCCAGCGATGAAGCCTTCGAGAAGCCCGATTTCATCGGTCGCGAGGTAACGGGCGACCGCCGTTTCTACAACTCCAGCCTCACCAAGAGCCCCTTCAAGCTTTGGCGCGCCGACGCGCCATCGCCACGCCTATGACGGCGGCCAGTGTCACCCCGATGGCGTTTGCCGTCAGGTCGAGCCAGTCGCCGCTGCGCCGTCCGCCGGTGCAATATTCCTGAAGCAGCTCTATCAGTCCGCTCATGGCTATCGGAGCCGCCCACGCCAGCAGCACGAGCTTGGCCTTGTTTTCTATTTTCCTGTGCTTCCTCAAGTATTCCATCCACATCACGGTGCATGTTCCGCCATACATCGTGATGTGAACCCACTTGTCTATCAGCTTCACATGGTCGAGCGGAGTGTGGGGCGGAGTGAAAAACGACAGATACCATATCACCGCCACGAGCACCACGGTCAGTGGGTATCTTCTTGCCAACCCGTACAGTCTTTTCACTTCAAAATGACATAAATATCGCATATTACATTGTTATTTGGCCGCAAAAGTAAGAAATGTTTTATACTTTTGCAAAATCTAATGTAGAAATGTTATTGTATGAAACAGACAGATAGAACCAATTTCGGCAGCAAGCTGGGCGTTATCCTCGCCACGGCGGGTTCGGCGGTGGGCCTTGGCAACGTCTGGCGCTTCCCCTACATGGCCGGCGACAACGGCGGGGCGGCGTTCATCGTGGTCTACCTCGGCTGCATCCTGCTGCTCGGACTGCCGTGCATGCTCAACGAGTTCATCATTGGCCGCCACGCCCAGACCAATATGGTGCGCGCCTACCACCAGCTGTCGCGCGGCACGGCGTGGGTCGCCGTGGGCTTGCTCGGCGTGTTCACGGGCTTTCTCATCACGAGCTACTACGCCGTGGTGTCGGGCTGGTGCCTGCAATACATCTACGCCTCGGCCGCCGGCCAACTCCAGGGCGACACCGAGTATGTCAAAAGCTACTTCCTTGAGTTTGAGCAAGACCCGCTCAAGCCCATCATTTGGACGGTGGCGTTCATCCTCATCACCCATTTCGTCATAGTGCGCGGCGTGCAAAACGGCATCGAGCGCGCCTCCAAGATGATGATGCCCACGCTCTTCGTGCTGCTGCTCGTCATCGTGGTGGCCGCCTGCACGTTGCCCGGGGCGTGGAGCGGAGTCGAGTTTCTGCTCTGTCCCGACTTCAGCAAACTCTCCTCCAAGTCGTTTCTCAGCGCATTGGGACAGGCGTTCTATTCGCTCAGCGTGGGCATGGGGTGCCTCTGCACCTTCGCCTCCTACTTCAAGCGCGACACCCGTCTCACCCGTTCGGCTGTTCAGATAGCCTCGCTCGACACCCTTGTGGCCATCCTCGCCGGCCTTGTCATCTTCCCCGCGGCCTTCTCCGTGGGCATCAACCCCGACTCCGGCCCCTCCCTGGTGTTCATCACCCTGCCCAACGTGTTCAACCAGGCCTTCCACGCCCTGCCCCTGCTGGGCTATCTGGTGTCGGTGCTGTTCTACTCCCTGCTCGCCCTTGCCGCCCTCACGTCGCTCATCTCGCTCCACGAGGTGGGCACGTCGTTCCTCTACGAGGAGCTTCACGTAAGCCGCCGCGCCGGAGCGTGGATGGTCACTGGCTTCTGCTCGGTGCTCGGCTCGCTGTGCTCGCTGTCGCTTGGCCACTACGACGGTCTGCGGCTCTTCGGCAAACCCCTGTTCGAGGTGTTCGACTTCGTCTCCGGCCAGGTGTTCCTGCCCATCGGCGGCTTCCTCACGTGCATCTTCGTTGGTTGGTATCTGCCCAAGACGATGGTGCGCGGCGAGTTCACCAACAACGGCACGCTCGGCTCGCGCTTCTTCGCCACCTACCTCTTCTGCGTCAGGTTTGTGTGTCCGCTGCTCATCCTCCTCGTGTTCCTCAACCAGCTTGGCGTCATCTGACCCCTCTAAGCCATGCGCAAGCAGCCACGACGCATCGTCTACCGACGTTCCGACCGCAGGGCGGTTGCCGTCATTGCCGTGCTCGTCGCCGTGGCCATAGGCGTTGGCGCCTATCTTGGCTTCCGCCACGCCACATCCTCCACCTCCCCTCCCTTATCCTCCTCCGTGGCCAGCCCTTCTGCGCCCGTGGCCACAGAGGGGCGACAGTCGGGTGGCTCCACATTATATTATAAGGTAGCTGAGCGCACGACCGAGTTGTTTGTCTTCGACCCCAACACCGCCGACTCCACCGCCCTGCTGCGCCTCGGTCTTCAGCCGTGGCAGGTGTGCGCCATCTATAAGTACCGCGCCCGTGGCGGCACGTTCAGCCGCCCCTCCGACTTCGCCCGTCTCCACGGTCTCACCGCCGGGCAATACCGTCGCCTTGCTCCCTACATACGCATCGCGCCCGACTTCCGTCCGGCTGCCGAGTCGGTGGCTGCCAAGCCGATGGCCGCCAATTCAACGACTGCGGCCAACTCTAAAGCAAGTCAGCGTGGCGGCAGCTATGGAAAGGCTGTCGCCCGCGCCGCAAGCAATAAGATTGGCGAGACCGACCGCATAGTGCTCAACACCGCCGACACCACCCAACTGATGCGCGTGCCGGGCATAGGTCGCCACTTCGCCCGCCGCATTGCCGCCTATGGTCGCCGGCTCGGGGGCTATGTCAGCACCGACCAGCTCAATGAGGTGCGCGACTTCCCTGCCGATGCCAAGCGCTATTTCGTTGTCAGCGACCCCCGTCCGCAGTCCATCAAGGTCAACTCCACGCCCACTTCCCAGCTTGCGCGCCACCCCTACATGGGTTATGCGCGCGCCAAGGCCATAGCCGCCTACCGCCGCCTCCACGGCAACCTGTCGAGTCTGAGCCAGCTTGGGGCGTGCGCCGAGTTCTCGCCCGACGACATCAGCCGTCTCGCGCCTTATGTGGAGTTTTAGGATAGTGGGTGCGGTGTCTCACCGCACAATCATAGGCGGGAAATGCCACGACATAGTGGGCGACGTGTCTCACGTCGCAACTGCCGCACCAGCCGCTTGGTGTGCGGTGGGACACCGCACCCACTACAAAGGAGACAACAAATTTGACAGCCTATTTTAGTAATGTTCAAAAAAACAAGTTGCGCAGATTTCACATGATTGGTAGATTGTATATGATTGGCAGATTTCACATGATTGTCATATTTCTCATGAATGTCATATTTCACAGCGATGGGCTGAAAGCCCTATACTACATAGCCCAGGCTGGCGCCCTGGGGATAAACAGGCGAGGTAACTTGCGCCCTGTAAGGGCAAAAGTATATAAACTTGTGCGCATTATAGTCTATATACTTTTGCCCTTACAGGGCGAAAATATACTCTCAAACAAAAACCCAGGGCGCCAGCCTGGGCTATGGAGTTGTTGGGCTTTCAGCCCGTAGTTGCGACGTGAGACACGTCGCTCACTACACTTCATCCACTACGCCAGACTGTACGGTTGGAGTATTTTTGGCTCTTCTGTTAAATGCGTGGATGAATGCTATTGCCATCTTGGCCTCGAAGAGGCCGTATCTCAGTAACCCCACGTGAAGCGTAGCGGAACGTGGGGTGTATGTGGAGGGAGAAAACATCGGCTTCGAAGATGCCGCACAAGAGGGAAATGGCGTTAACGTCGTTGCATATGACTATCTTTGCCTGTGTGCGGCATCTTCGAAGCCGAGATATGGCGCAGAGGCTGTTGTTCCCCACGTTTCGCTACGCTTCACGTGGGGTTACTGAGATTCAGCCTCTTCGAGGCTATGCCAAGCACTGTACATTTATATGGGCAGACCTTGCCCACGCATTTAACGGAAGAACCATATTTTTCTTCTCTTTGCGTGCAAGGTTTTGCGCCTTTCGTTCTTTAATGGGTAAAGGACAAAAGAAAGGAGAACCGAAGTATGAGAACGAAAACGAAGATTGCCGTCATTGCCACTCTTGCGGCCATATGCAGTGCCGCATTGCAGTCGTGCATGAGCGACGACACCACCGACTACAGCAAGAACTACGCCAACGCCGTTGTCACCATCAAGCCCAACGCCGACAACTCGCAGATGTATCTCCAGGTGGATGGCTCCACACTGGCCCTGCCCACCAACCGCAAGGCGTCGCCCTACGGAGCGAAGGAGCTTCGCGCCCTGGCCAACATCTCCGATGTGGATGGCGAGGCCACGGCTCCGGCCAACAAACTGGTGTTCGTCAACTGGATCGACTCGATACTCACCAAGTCCACCGCGCCCAACCTGTTCGCCGCCAAGAACGACTCGGCCTATGGCACCGACCCGGTGGAGATAGTAAGGAGTTTCGAGAGCGTGGCCGAGGATGGCTACCTCACCCTGCGCTTCCGCACCTACTGGGAGGGCAAGCGGCAGCACTCCATCAACCTCGTCCACCGCACCGACGCCAACACGCCCTATCTCTTCACGCTCTACCACAACGCCAATGGTGAGCGGCGCGGAGCGGTCAACGATGGCATCGTGGCTTTCCGCCTGCCCGACGAACTCAACGCCGGCTCCGACACCATCACCCTCACGCTGCAATGGAAGTCGTATTCCAAGAATGCCCAGGGCGACAGTCTGAAGACAACGACGTTTAAGTATGTGCCGAGGAAATGAAGAATGAAGAATTAAGAATTAAGAATGAAGAATGTTTCTAAATGAAGAGTGAAGAGTGAAGAATGAAGAATGTTTCTAAATGAAGAGTGAAGAGTGAAGAGTGAAGAATTCATTTGCATATAGTACCTCTGGGCAGGAATGAGGAATGAAAAAAATTCAAATGCAAGAGCAGTTGTAGTGGGCGACGTGTCTCACGTCGCAACCAAGGCGTTGGCTCTTGTTGTGCGGTGAGACACCGCACCCACTACAAGTGCAACGGGGAAGCACGTAGGAGGTACGGCGCCTCGCCGTACCATTCCATGCCTGTGGCAAATATATCCTCTTTCGCTCTTCGAGCGATTGGTACGGCGAGGCGCCGTACCTCCTACTTGCTCCGTGGCTTCACAAACTACATGGGCAAATGTATTCTTCATTCTCAGATAGAGCGAAAGCTGAGCGACATAAGTCGAAGCAAACAAGGCAAACTTAGTAGGCGCTGCGTCCTCGCTGCGCCCGAATAAAGAACAATACGAGGGGCGCAGCGAGGACGCAGCGCCTACTAAATGGCATCGCAAGGGCTGCAAGCAAAGCACTTCAAACTTAAAGCTAACGCTTTTTCGGGGTACGGCGAGGCGCCGTACCTCCTAGTGGCAGACTCTGCGCAAACAAGACGGCGACAACACGACGAAACAAAACAAACACACTTCGAGTGATATTTGGCAAGAAGAATAGCGAGAAGAGCATGGTTCAGGCCCTTCGCCGTGGCGACAACGCGGCGATGCGGACGTTCTATGCCCTCTACTCCGGTCGCCTTGCCGCCGTGTGCTCGCGCTATGTGGCCGACGACGACGATGTCAAGGACGTGCTGCAAGACAGTCTGCTGGCCATGATAACCCACATCGACTCGTTCGACTACCGTGGCGAAGGGTCGCTCCTGGCCTGGGCCTCGCGCATCGTCGTCACGCAGTCGCTCGCGTTCCTCAAGAGCCGCAACCGCCTGTCGGTGGTGTCGCTCGACGACGACGCCAACGCGCTGAACCTTGGCGACAACGCCGACACCACCCCCGACACCGACGGCATTCCCACCGACGCCATACTCGACATGGTGCGCCAACTGCCCGACGGCTACCGCACGGTGTTCAACCTCTTTGTGGTGGAGGGGCGCAGCCACAGGGACATCGCCGCCATGCTCGGCATCAAGGAGGCTTCGTCGGCCTCGCAACTGCACCGCGCAAAGGCCATTCTCGCCCGACAGATAAATGAATACAGAACTCTACATGGTTAGTAATGTTCAAAAAAAAACAACATGAGCATATTGTATATGATTGGTAGATTTCACATGATTGTCATATTTCACATGATTGGTAGATTTCACATGATTGTCATATTTCACATGATTGTCATATTTCACATGATTGTCATATTTCACAGCGATGGGCTGAAAGCCCTATACTCCATAGCCCAGGGCAACGCCCTGGGGATAAACAGGAGAGGTAACTTGCGCCCTGTAAGGGCAAAAGTATATAAACTTGTGCGCATTATAGTCTATATACTTTTGCCCTTACAGGGCGAAAAGATACTCACAAACAAAAACCCAGGGCGTTGCCCTGGGCTATGGAGTTGTTGGGCTTTCAGACTATGGAGTTGTTGGGCTTTCAGCCCACGATACTCGCAAACACCCCTGGACACTAGCCTGGGCTATGGAGTTGTTGGGCTTTCAGCCCAAACCAGTACAAATCTGGGCAAGTTATTTTTTGCGTTAATTAATACCATTATTATATAATAAAACAACACGCCTATGGGAAGACAATGGGAAGACGACCTGCGCAAGCGGTTGGAGCGGCACGAGGTGCCGGCTCCTGAACTGTCGTGGACCGACATCGACCGTGCCCTCGCCTCGCGGCGCACTGCCCGTGGGGCGCGCATCACTACGCTTGGGCGCATACGCCGCATCGCCGCTGCCGCCGCAGTGGTGGGCGTTGTGGGTGGCGCGGGCGTGTATTTCGCCGCCGGCGGTTTCCTGTCGGACAATCCGGCAAACGGCCATTTGGCATCGGCCGAAGCCCGTGGCGACAAATCTGCCACAAAAGTCAACGGCAACCCGACATATCCTACTGACAAATCAACTTTTCAGGACAACAACGATACGCCCCACGCGGCCAACAGCGTGGGCAACCAACAGTGCTTAATGACCGCCAACGGACGGCGAGGCCATCAACTCGCTGCCCTTGGCACGGCGACAGGGCGTGGCGTGGCATGCTGCGACAGCACCCACGCACCCCTTGTGGCCCTTGCCGCCGACACTGCGGCCAACCGCCATGATGCAACGACTACTCCCGACGGCACTACGCTTGCCGAACAACCATCTCCCAAGAATGACAACGGCGCAGCCCACACTCCGCGCCAATATAAGTATAACGACCTCTTTGCCGACAACTCCGCCGACGACCTGCCCCTGCCGCGCTCGCGCCGCGAGCCGCAGTTGAGCGTGGGGGCATACATGGCCAACGCCTTTGTCGGCAGCAGCTCCACAGCGGTGCAGCCGCTCATGCTCGCCTCTGCCTCGCCCTTCGACACCGACGGCAACAGTGCCGTGGGCGGCAGCAACGCCGCACCCTTAGCGTCGCCCGAGGCCGAGGAGCACCGCAGCGTGAGCCACCGCCAACCCGTGCGCGTGGGTCTTGGCGTGGGCATCCGCCTGACCGACCGCATGCAGTTTAATGTGGGCTTGTCTTACAGTTACCTGCACTCCGACATCACGTGCTCCACCACCTACGACCGCCGCACCACCGTGCAGCGTCTCCACTATGTCGGCCTGCCCTTTGGCGTGGCCTACACCGTGTGGGCCAACCGCCGCTTCAACGTCTACGCCTCTGCCGGGGGCGAGGTGGAGCGCATGGTGAGCGGCTCCGCCAACACGCAGTCGTTCACGGCCGACCACTCCACGGGGTCTCTTTCTGAGTCTGTCCATATCGGGAGACTCCAGTGGTCGGCCTGTGTGGCGGCGGGGGCTGAGTGGCGCTTCGCGCCCTCCATGGCTCTATATGCCGAGCCTGGACTCGACTATCACTTCGGCAACGGCAGCAGCGTGTCTACCATTTACTCCGACCGACCCCTCAACTTCAGCCTGAGCATCGGGATAAGAACGATAATTAAGTGAAGAGTGAAGAACGAAGAGTGAAGAATTCATTTGCATATGTTGCGGGAAGCACGTAGGAGGTACGGCGCCTCGCCGTACCAATCGCTCGATAGAGCGAAAGCCAGCGTATATGCCGAAGCCAACAAGGGTAATTAGTAGGCGCTGCGTCCTCGCTGCGCCCGAAAAAAGAAGCCACAAGGTTACATAGAAAGCTGCGCCCCCGATGAAATCATTCTTTTCTTGGGGGCGCAGCGAGGACGCAGTGCCTACTAATTTGCATCACAAGGACAATAAACTTAAAGCTTACGCTTTTTCGGGGTACGGCTCTGAAAATGAAGAACGAAGAATGAAGAATGAAGAACGAAGAGTGAAGAATTTAATTACACATAAATTCTTCACTCTTCGTTCTTCACTCTTCACTTAAATAAATTCTTCATTTTAAAAGCCGTGGCTTCAAAAACTACATATGCAATAAAATTCATAATTCTTCGTTCTTCATTTGAATTCTTCATTCTTCACTCTTCATTCTTCATTTTAAAAGCCGTGGCTCTGCGCAAACGAAATAAATCGACAATAAAAACCCAAACGACACAATGTCAATATACTCAACCCACACGATAATCATCCTGCTGATTGTCATAGCATGCCTGCTGGTGTACGTCTACGACCTGCGCCGCCACCTGAAACTGCTCGACGACATCGTAAAGCGACTGCGACTGCAAGAGCGCGTGCAACTGTCGAAACTGGAGGCCAAGGGTGCCGACAGACTGACCGCCGACGAGAAGCGCTTTGTTGACATCTGCCACTACATGGACGACAAGAAGCCATTTCTCAACCCCAAGATGAACGCCGACGACCTGGCCGCAGCCCTGGGCACCAACCGCACCTACGTGAGCAACTGCATCCGCAAGTTCACCGACGGACGGCTCAGCGTGTTCCAGTTCATCATCCGCTACCGCCTGCGCTACGCCACGCAGCTCATGCGCAGCCGCCCCGAGATGTCGCTCTCCGAGGTGGCCACGTCGTCGGGCTTCTACTCGCGCAGCGCCTTCAACCGCCAGTTCGCCCAGTTCTACGGCTGCTCGCCAACGGAATATAAGGAAAGGAAGAGAGAGTGAAGAGAATGAAGAATGAAGAATGAAGAATGAAGAATGAAGAATTCATTTGCATTTGTTGCGGGAAGCACGTAGGAGGTACGGCGCCTCGCCGTACCAATCGCTCGACAGAGCGAAAGCAAAACAATATCTTCCGAAGCCAACAAGGCATATTAGTAGGCTGCTAAAGTCCTCGCTGCGCCCGAAAAAAGAAGCAACAAGGTTACATAGGAGAAGCAACAAGGCCGCCCTGAAAGGGCAGCTGCACATAGCCCAGGGCAACGCCCTGGGGATAAACGACAGAGGTAACTTGCGCCCTGAAAGGGCAACTGCATGAAGTATCATTGTTTTGCGACAATTTGCGCTGGCGCGATGCAATTCATGCAGTTGCCCTTTCAGGGCGCAAGTTTGCATGATGACAACGATACCCAGGGCGTTGCCCTGGGCTATGTGCAGCTGCCCTTTCAGGGCGCGGCATACGCCAAACCCCAAGCACAAAGTCGTGTCGGATATAGCCCAAAGTCATGCCAAACACCATGGTAAGTCATGCCAAACACCATGGTAAGTCATGCCAAACGCCATGGTAAGTCATGCCAAATGGCATGGTAAGTTGGCTCATCTCGAACGATACGCGTGCTCATATCGTTCGAGATGAACACGCGTATCGTTCGATATGAGCACGCGTATCGTTCGATGTGAGGTGACTTTGCGCCGTGTTTGGCACGACTTTGGGCTATATCCGACATGACTTTGGGCTATATTGGGTGTAACTTTCCTCTGCAGCGGGAACGCACTAGGAGGTACGGCGCCTCGCCGTACCAATCGCTCGATAGAGCGAAAGCAAGGAGCAAACAGCGCCTACTAAGTAATGTTCAAAAAAATAGGTTCTTCCGTTAAATGCGTGGGCAAGGTCTGCCCATTTAAAGTACAGTGCTTGGCATAGCCTCGAAGAGGCTGAATCTCAGTAACCCCACGTGAAGCGTAGCGAAACGTGGGGAACAACAGCCTCTGCGCCATATCTCGGCTTCGAAGATGCCGCACACAGGCAAAGCCATTTCCCTCTTGTGCGGCATCTTCGAAGCCGATGTTTTCTCCCTCCACATACACCCCACGTTCCGCTACGCTTCACGTGGGGTTACTGAGATACGGCCTCTTCGAGGCCAAGATGGCAATAGCATTCATCCACGCATTTAACAGAAGAGCAAAAAAAAGGCGTGGAGACATTGCCGTCTCCACGCCCTTGGCGCTATTTTGCTTCTTTGTGAAGGCTGTTGGAATGCCCATTTTATTTAAGGTTTCCAATTTGTTGTGACTAATGCGTAGTGGGTGCGGTGTCCCACCGCACACCAAGTGACAACGAGATGGTTGCGACGTGAGACACGTCGCCCACTACTTGCGCACTCACCGCAATAGGGACAAAAACAGGACACCCTGTTTTTTACTTCACCGGTCCGTCAACAATCACGCAGCGGTTCTTGTCGTTGTCGCTGAAGGGCTGCACCTTGTCACCCTTGGCGTCGGTGACGATGCGGTTGGCGTCGATGCCGTAGTTCTTCACGAGAGTCTCCTTGAACGCCTCTGCGCGCTTCTGCGAGTACTTCATGTTGATGTCGGCGTTGCCCGTGCCACGGTCGGCATAGCCCGTAACGCTCACCTTGGCGTCGGGATTGCGCTTCAGGTATTCGGCAGTGCGCTTCAGTGCGGCATCGCGCTTGCCCGCCTCTGAGCTTTTAATCTTGTAGAAAGCCTCCTCGTGCAGAGTCTCCACCTTCTTTGGCTCTGGCTTAGGCTCGGGTTTCGGAGTTGGTTTGGGTTCGGGTTTCGGGGCGGGAGTGGGAGCGGGCTTTGGCTCTGGAGCCGGAGTTGGGGCAGGCAGAGGAGCCGGTGTGGGAGCCGCCTTCTTATACTTGTGGCCGAAGCGGAAGCTTACGCCGAGCATGGCGGTGAGCATCCAGTCGTCGCTGTTGTTGTACTTCGAGTTGAACCTGTCGTCGAGGCTGTTGGCGTTCACCTCAAGCGAGATGCCCAGCGGCTTGGCCGGGTTGGTCTCCAGGCGCAGTCCGGCGCGAATGTTGTGGCTGAGGCGAGTGCCGCTCCACACGAACGGCATGTTGAGCGAGTAGTTGGTGTTGGCGAGATTGTTGGCCTCGCTGTTGCCCCATGCCGTGTTGAGACCCACACCGCCCAGCAGTATCACGTTGAGGAAGTGCTGGCTCTTGGGAGCGATGAGGTTCGACAGGTTGAACATCAAGTCGGCGTTGGTGGTGATGTAGTTCCACTTGTAGCGTTGCTCCGGCGTGTCGAAGCCGCTCTTTGCCTGCCATCCGTTGACGTGCAGTCGCGCCCCCACCACGGGAGTGAAGTAGTGGCCGAACGACACTGCGCCCACGGGCGTTATCAGTTTGTCCATCTTAGCGTCGGTCAGTGTGAGCTGTGCGCCGCCCTGCACCTCGACATAGCTGTATGACGAGGACTGCTGATTGTCGGTTTGTTGTGCCGCAACCGTACACGACATCATTATGCCGAGTGCCGTTGCAAGGGTAATCTTTTTGTTTTGCATGAGTAAAATGTTTATGTTTGTTGTTTCTTTTGATGTGTTTGTAGCTGTTGCTAAGTGACGGAGAAAAATAAATTGGTATGATTTGCGGCTTATATTTTTGAGATGTTTTCGTTTCTCGAAGAGGGAGCATAGCGGGCTATGTGACCGATGAGAGAGACGAAAACAGCCAAAAAGATGAGCCGAAAAGTCTGACGTAACATATGTTTGTCATGGTTCAAATCGTACCAGGTTATTTTTTCACCGTCACTAAGTTAGGGCAAGTTGTTGGCAAAGATAACACTATTTGCCAATAAAAGCCAAGCAATGTCCAAAAAAATAACCCGGTGTGGTTTGATTGCGTGGAAACACCGTGCCTTTTTTTTGTTTCTTCACTGCGGCATATTTTTGTATTGTAGCTGAAAAACACTAACTTTGCAACGAATAACGCTTGGGCGGATGTGCGCGCTTAGCCACCGTAAGACCGCCGAAGCGCAAGCAACGGAACATACCATATTTTTGCAAACAACGAAATGTCACAAGTAACGATAAAGCGCGTCAAGGACAAGAACGACCTTGAGGCGTTCATACAATTCCACTACGACCTGTATCGCAACGACCCCTACGACGCACCCAACCTGCACAGCGACGAGGTCAACACGCTGAGCCGCGACAAGAACGCGGCGTTCGACTTCTGCGAGGCCGAGTATTTCCTCGCCTACAAGGACGACCGCGTGGTGGGGCGCGTGGCCGGCATAATCAACAGCGTGGCCAACGAGAAGTGGAAGCGTCAGAGCGTGCGCTTCGGCTGGATAGACTTCATCGACGACGTCGAGGTGTCGTCGGCACTGCTGAAGGCCGTCGAGGACTGGGGGCGCGCCAAGGGCATGACCGAGATAGTGGGTCCGCTCGGATTTACCGACATGGACCCCGAGGGCATGCTCGTCATGGGCTTCGACCAGCTGGGCACCCAGGCCACCATCTACAACTACGCCTACTATCCGCAGCACATGGAGCACATGGGCGGATGGGAGAAGGACATCGACTATGTGGAGTACAAGCTGATAGTGCCCGACGAGATACCCGAGAAGTACTCGTCGATAGCGCGCCTGATAGAGCGGCGCTACAACCTGCACGTGAAGAAGCTCACCCACAAGGACATATTCCAAGGTGGCTACGGCCAGAAGATATTCGAGGTGATAAACGCCACATTCAGCCATCTGTATGGCTACTCGCCGCTGACGCAGAGGCAGATAGACCAGTATGTGAAGATGTATCTGCCCATGGCCGACCTCAACCTCGTGACGCTCATAGAAGACTGGAACGCCGACAAGAAGCTCGTGGGCGTGGGCATAACAATACCGTCGCTGACGAAGGCTCTGCAGAAGTGCCACAACGGACGGCTAAAGCCCTTCGGCTGGTGGCACATCATGCGCGCCCTGAAGTTCCACAAGACCGACTGCGTAGACCTGCTGCTCGTGGGCATATTGCCCGAATACCGGCTGAAGGGAGCCAACGCGCTGCTCTTCACCGACCTCATACCCTGGTATCAGCGCTATGGCTTCAAGTGGGGCGAGACCCAAGTGGAGATGGAGACCAACGAGAACGTGCAGAACCAGTGGCAGTATCTGGAGCGGATAAACCACAAGCGGCGCAGATGCTACGTTAAGCAATTGTAGAACCCACCTTGACTGACGGACTGATGGAAGACGAGACAAGACTGAACACTGGCGGGCAGCAGCCCGTGGAATATACCGACGACAACATACGCCACCTGTCGGACATGGAGCATGTGCGCACCCGTCCGGGCATGTACATTGGCCGCCTGGGCGACGGCTCGCTGCCCGAAGACGGCGTGTATGTGCTGCTCAAGGAGGTGATAGACAACTCCATCGACGAGTTTAAGATGCGTGCCGGCGACCGCATAGAGATAAACGTTGACGACAACAAGTGCGTGAGTGTGCGCGACTATGGCCGAGGCATACCCCAGGGCAAGCTCATCGAGGCGGTGAGCGTGCTCAACACGGGCGGCAAGTACGACTCCAAGGCGTTCAAGAAGAGCGTGGGCCTTAACGGCGTGGGCGTGAAGGCGGTGAACGCGCTCAGCAGGCACTTCACCGTGAAGTCGTTTCGCGACGGCAAGGTGCGCACAGCCACGTTTGAGCGCGGCCAGCTGCAGAGCGACACCACCGAGGCCACGGCCGACGAGAACGGCACATACATATACTTTGAGCCTGACGACACGCTGTTTCTCAACTACTCGTTCCACAACGACATCGTTGAGACCATGCTCCGCAACTACACCTACCTCAACACCGGACTGGCCATCATGTACAATGGCAGGCGCATACTCAGCCGCAACGGACTGAAGGACCTGCTCAACGACACGATGACCAACGACGGCATATACCCCATCATACACCTCAAGGGCGAGGACATCGAGATAGCCTTCACCCACGCCAACCAGTATGGCGAGGAGTACCACTCGTTTGTCAACGGACAGCACACCACGCAGGGCGGCACCCACCAAAGCGCGTTCAAGGAGCACATAGCCAAGACGATAAAGGAGTTCTACGGCAAGAACTTCGAATACACAGACATCCGCAACGGACTTGTGGCGGCCATCGCCATCAACGTGGAGGAGCCGATGTTTGAGAGCCAGACCAAGATAAAGCTCGGGTCGCTCACCATGACACCCGGCGGAGGCGTGAGCATCAACAAGTATGTGGGCGACTTCGTCAAGACCGAGGTCGACAACTACCTGCACAAGCACGCCGACGTGGCCGAGGTGATGCTGCAGAAGATACAGGAGAGCGAGAAGGAGCGCAAGGCCATGGCCGGCGTGACCAAGCTGGCGAGGGAGCGCGCCAAGAAGGCCAACCTGCACAACCGCAAGCTGCGCGACTGCCGCATACACTTCTCCGACGTGAAGAACGACCACAAGGAGGAGTCGAGCATATTCATCACCGAGGGCGACTCGGCCAGCGGAAGCATCACGAAGAGCCGCGACGTCAACACCCAGGCGGTGTTCTCGCTCAGAGGAAAGCCCCTCAACTCGTTTGGCTTGACCAAGAAGGTGGTCTACGAGAACGAGGAGTTCAACCTGCTCCAGGCCGCGCTCGACATCGAGGACGGTCTCGACACGCTGCGCTACAACAAGGTGATCGTGGCTACCGATGCCGATGTCGATGGCATGCACATCCGACTGCTCATCATCACGTTCTTCCTGCAGTTCTTCCCCGAACTCATCAAGAAGGGTCATGTGTATGTGTTGCAGACACCGCTGTTCCGCGTGCGCAACCGCCGCACCAAGATAAAGAGCCGCAGCGTGATAGCCGAGGCCGACCAGAAGCAGCCCGAGAAGAAGAAGGGCGACTTCATAACGCGCTACTGCTACAGCGACGACGAGCGGCTGCGCGCCATCGCCGACCTCGGACCCGACCCGGAGATAACCCGATTTAAAGGTCTTGGCGAGATTTCGCCCGACGAGTTCAAGCACTTCATTGGTCCCGACATGCGCCTCGAACAGGTGACTCTGCACAAGAACGACCAGGTGCAGAAGTTGCTGGAATACTACATGGGCAAGAACACCATGGAGCGGCAGAACTTCATCATCGACAACCTCGTGGTTGAGGACGACCGTCCCGAAGAGCTTGAGGAGTAGGGTGGGGCGCTTCTTTCTTGCCACAACAAACACGGTGGGTTGCATAAGGCATCGGACAAAGACGTTTTTTAGAACCCGCCACAAACAAACGACAACAATGACTATAAGAAACATACTGCTGGCTTGCGTCCTGCTTCTTTCGGGCGCAGAGGCCACGGCGCAGACGCGCGTTGACATTGGAGCCAACAGTCCGCTGCGCAAGTTGCAGATAGCCGAGTGGGCGATAAACAACCTCTACGTTGACAGCGTTGACGAGAAGAAGCTGGTGGAAGACGGCATAAGGGGCATGATCGAGAAGCTCGACCCCCACTCGTCGTACTCCACACCCAAGGAGGTGAAGGCCATGAACGAACCCCTGGCCGGCAACTTCGAGGGCATCGGCGTGCAGTTCAACATGATTGAGGACACGCTGCTCGTAATACAGCCCGTAACCAACGGCCCGTCGGAGAAGGTGGGCATACAGGCCGGCGACCGCATCGTGGCCGTCAACGACACGTCGATAGCCGGGGTGAAGATGGCGCGCGAGGAGATAATGCGCCGCTTGCGCGGTCCCAAAGGCACCAAGGTGAGGCTTGGCGTGGTGAGGCGCGGCATCAAGGACACGCTGGCGTTCACCGTCGTGCGCGACAAGATACCCGTGAAGTCGATCGACGCGGTGTATATGCTGCGCCCCACGGTGGGCTATGTGCGCATTGGCAACTTCGGAGCCACCACCCACACGGAGTTTCTTGAGGCCATCAAGACGCTGAAGGGGCAGGGCATGGAGCGGCTGGTGCTCGACTTGCAGGAGAACGGCGGCGGATATCTTCAGGCTGCCGTGGCCATAGCCAACGAGTTTTTGGCCGACGGCGACCTTATCGTCTACACCAAGGGGCGCAGCACGCCGCGCATGGAGTATAAGGCTCAGGGCAACGGTCAGCTGAAGGACTGTCCCGTGGTGGTGCTCGTGGATGAATACACGGCGTCGGCGGCAGAGATTGTTACGGGTGCCATACAGGACCAAGACCGTGGCACGGTGGTTGGTCGCCGCACCTTCGGCAAGGGACTGGTGCAGCGGCCTGTCGATTTGCCCGACGGTTCGATGATCAGGCTCACCGTGGCGCACTACTACACGCCGGCAGGGCGGTGCATACAGAAGCCCTATGTGAAGGGGGCGGCCAAGGACTATGCCATGGATGTGGTGAACCGTCTGAAGCACGGCGAGCTTATGAGTGCCGACAGCATACACTTCGCCGACTCGCTCAAGTGCTACACCCTGCGCAAGCACCGCACCGTGTATGGCGGTGGCGGCATCATGCCCGACTATTTCGTGCCGCTCGACACCACTAAGTACACCAAGTTCCACCGCGAACTGGTGGCCAAGAGCATCGTCAACACAACCATTCTGCGCTATGTTGACAACAACCGCAAGCAGCTGAGGCGCAAGTTTGCCTCGTTCGACGAGTTCAAGCGCACCTATGAGGTGCCGCAGAGCGTCGTAGACGACATCATGAAGGAGGCCGACAAGCAGAAGGTGAAGCCCAAGGACGACGACGAGCGCAACCGCACTCTGCCGCAACTGCAGCTGCAACTGAAGGCACTCGTGGCGCGCGACCTGTGGGACATGAGCGAATACTTCGCCATCATGAACGAGCAGAGCGCCATCGTCGGCAAGGCCGTGGAGCTTATTGCTCAATGATGGCACCGTGGCTTCGGCCACTCGCAAAGGCTGCTTTCGCTTTAGGCTATCCAATTTGTTGATTCCTTTGTAGTGGGTGCGGTGTCCCACCGCACACCAAGCGGCAATGCGGCAGTTGCGACGTGAGACACGTCGCCCACTTCTTGCACACTTTCCATAATAGGTTCAACAAATAGAACAGCCTACTTCCACTTACAAACATAAGCCTGTTCCCTGTCCGGGAGCAGGCTTTTCTATTCTAATGAGGACTTTTATACCGCAAATGTGGTATAACGAGTAAGGTGAAAAGAGCATTTCTGTATTAAAAGGACGCAAAACGTTGCATAAGACAAGCATTTTGTATACTTTTGCATGGTTGTAATTGACTATTTGCATTGAAGGGATCTGCTTTTAAGGAAAACTTAGAGAAAGTATTGGGACGCCAACGGTGTATTCATGCGTGGGGATTTTTTCACATTTAAAGCACAAAGAACATTCTTTGTCGCTTGTTTTTTACATCATAAACATGATAAAAGGAACTACTCTTTTATTGTCTGGCGCATTGACATTGCTGATGTCTATGACTGCACAGAACGCTTCGGCGCAGCTTGGACTGCGCACACCAGGAGCAAAGATTAAGGAAGTGGTGGCCAAGACAAAGCCTGGCCAGGCCAACGCCAAACAAAAGGCGTTTGAGCTAAAGCATCCTCTTTTTGCTCAAGTGAAGAATTTCGGCACTCCGAAGACAACCTTCGACAACAAGGGACTCAAGGAGATAAAGATGGACTACGCCAAAATAAAGGGTGCGTCGGCAAGGCGCAGCGTAGCCAAAGCTCCGTCTCTTAGTGCCGCCACAGGTCGCGAACTGTGGGGTTGCGTGGCCTACCAAACTGGTTGGACCTACGGCAACACGGCCTATGGCATGTATTCCTTCAACGCCACATCGCCAATCACAATGACCTCTTTGGGGCTTAACGACAACCTGCAGGCCACTGGTGGCGGCGCACTTGTGGGCGATGTGTTCCACGAAGTGAACTACTTCTCCTACTACGGTCGAGTATTCATGTACCACTATGCATTCGACATCAACACTTGGGAGCAGACAGCAAATGACTTTATTGACAACGGCTACAGTCTGCTTGCCAAAGAAACGGCGGTGACTTCCGACGGCACTGTATATGGCGAGTTCTACAATGAAAACCTCAGCGGCCTTGAGTTGGGCATCGTTGACTACAACTCTTTGACCCGTACGACCATCGGTTCGCTAACCAAGTCGTATGTCGCCCTCGGCATCACAGGCGACAAGAGGATCTATGGAGTGGCCTCCGACGGTAATCTGTACAAGATTGACGCCAACAATGCCACGGAAACTCTTGTAGGTCCTACGGGCTTGACCCTTCTTGACGCTGACAATAAATACTATCAACAGAGTGGCGAGATAGACTCTCGCACCAACATCTTCTATTGGGCTGCGATTGATGCCGACGGCAATTGCGCTCTCTACACTGTAGACCTGGCAACGGGAGCCGCATCGAAGATATCAGACTTCCCCGCAGAGGAGGAAATCCACGCGCTATCAATTCCCGAACTGGCTGCCGACGAAGCCGCTCCTGCCGCCGTTACCGATCTTGAATTGTCGTTTGAGGATGGTTCGCTTGAGGGTGTTGTTAGCTTCACTGCTCCCTCAAAGACCTTCGGCGGGGCTGACCTCTCGGGTGAGCTTGCGTATTACATAGTGGCCGCTGGCGACACCATCGGAACAGGAACCACAACAGCAGGAAGCAAGGTGACGGCCAAAGTGACTGTGCCAAACGATGGCTTCACGAGATTTGTCGTTACAACGGCCAATGCCGTAGGCTCAAGTCCCAAAGCCACTGCAAAGCAGTATGTGGGTCTTGACATTCCTAACGATATCGAGAAAGTGGATATCACCGCTGACGAAAAGACCAATACAGTAAAACTCACATGGAGCGCTCCCGACGGAAGTGTCAACAACGGCTATCTGGGCAACCTTACATACAACGTTGTGCGCTACCCAGATGCTGACACTGTGGCGGTAGGACTCACCGACACTGAGTTTACCGAAACCATCGGCGCGACCGAGCTTTCAGCTTACTATTATGGAGTGACGGCGGTGAATGGCCGTACGCACAGCAATGAGACTCGGTCGGGCAAGGTCGTGTTAGGCTCTGCCATCGTTCCGCCATACGAGAACACGTTTGCTGACGAGTCGTCGTTTGACCTGATGACCGTAATCGATGCCAACGAAGACGACTGCACATGGTCGTGGAGCAATTCCTACGACGACGACCAATATGCCCAATACCAGTTTAGCAGCTTCAATTCAGGTGACGACTGGTTGCTCACACCTTCATTGAAGCTTGAGGCCAACAAGGAATACACAGTGTCGTTTGACGCTGCCAGCTCTATCTATATATACACTGAGCGTCTTGAAGTGAAGTATGGCGAAGGTGGCGACCCGACAAAATACACAGGCGTAATACTGCCAAGCACAGACCTTACTTCCGACGAATACACTAAATTCTGCAAGACCATCATCCCGGAAACTGACACCGAGATAAAGATTGGTTTCCACTGCATCAGCGACCCCGACTTGTACTACCTCAAGCTCACCAACATCAAGGTTGGCGAAGGTTGCGCGCTGACGGCTCCCGACTCGGCTACAGCCATATCTGCCGTTGCCGACGCAAATGGCACTCTTGCGGCTACCGTGTCGTTTACGTTGCCTTCCAAGGCTATCAACGGCAGTGCCCTTTCCTCGATAACAAAGGCTGAGATACTGCGCGACGGCAAGGTGGTGGGCACGGTGACAAGCGACCTCACTCCAGGCGGCATCGCCAAATACACCGACAACGGCATGACCAACGGTACGCACTCTTACAGCGTACGTGTATACAACGAGAACGGCGGTGGACGCACATCAGAAGAGGCGTCGGCATACATTGGCATCGACACTCCGTCGGCAATGTCAAGCAGCGACATCACATTGAAGGACAACACCACTTCGATTGGCATGTCATGGAAACCCGTGACCACAGGTATCCATGGCGGAAATGTGAATCCTAACGAACTGTTGTACAACATCTACAAAGTGGGAACTGACGAATATGGCTACACAATGCTTGAGCTGTTTGACAGCGTCAAGGCTGTGACTACATATGACATCCCGCTAAACACAGCAGAGGGCGACCAGGGCGTTGTCAACTATGCTTTGTCTGCAAAGAACGAAGCCGGCGAAGGAACTAGAGTGGCTACAAGCACATTCGTTTACGGCAAGCCTTACTCAATGCCGTTCCGCGAGGAGTTCCCTGCCGGAAAGATGACATACAGTTTGTGGTGGACTACAACGCCTGGGTTCTCAAGATGGGGACTGTATAATGGTGAGTCTGCCGACAATTTGGGAGGCTCAGTAGTATTCAACGGCACTGGCGAGGAGGCTCGTCTCGCTACAGGAAAGATAAGTCTCGCAGGAGCTACCAACCCGAAGCTCGTGTTCAGTTCAAAGTCTGACGCCAACTCCAACGCAACTCTGACTGCTCTGATACGCAAGGGCGACGGTACTGTGGACAGCATTGCCGTCGTGAACTACGACGAGGAGTCAACGGCAGAGGCCACACCGTGGAAGAAGACCGTTGTCTCTTTGGCTAAATACGCAAACGAACCATACATTATCGTGCAGTTCCGCGGCAAGGGCAACACCGATGGCTATATCTATCTTGACGACATCAATGTGCGTGACGTGTATGAGAACGACCTCGCCGCAGAGATTTCCGCTCCCCAAGACGTGAGGAAGGGTGGCAAAGCCACTGTCAACGTGACGGTAAGCAACTATGGAGAGAGCACCGCTACGGCATACACCATCAAGCTTTATGCCGGTTCAACACTCGTTGACACCAAGGAAGTGACCGAGCCTATAGCGTCGTTTGAGAGCAAGGCGTTTGAATTCGTCTACAAGACAAACGTGTTTGACGAGAACAGTTACGTGGAGCTTTCCGCAACTGTAGACCTCGCCAACGACAACAACACTGACGACAATACCGCTTCGACCACTGTCGCATTGCTCTCATCCACCAAACCCTCGCCTGCATCGGTTACCGCAACGCCAAGTGGTAGCACAACAGAGGTGGAATGGGCAGCTCCGGCATCGCTAAAGACAAGCGTTACTGAAGACTTCGAGAGCTACACGTCATGGAGCATTGACAAGTTTGGCGACTGGACTTGCTACGACGGTGACAAGGCAAACACAGGCTCAATATTCGATTATTACAGCTACGATCACCAGGGAGGACAGTTCGCATTCGAGGTTTGGGAACCCGACGCTTGGTTTGAAGGATGCACAGAAAACAACCCAACCTTTGCGCCTCACTCAGGAAAGAAGTATGTAGCTGCGCTGTATGGTGTTGGCACTGACGGCATATACCCAGACGCCGACAACTGGTTGATAAGTCCGTTGCTCTCGGGCGACAAACAGACTGTTACGTTCTATGCCATCAACCAGGGCGGTTTCCCCGAGACGCTTGAGCTGAGCTACGCTACAGACGGCGGTTCCGACATATCGACCTTTATACCTGTAAACACCGTGACTATCGACGCTGCAGAGTGGACAGAGGTGACGTTTGAGGTGCCCGAAGGCGCAACAAACTTCGCAATTCGCCACATGACGTCCGAAGGAGGCTATATGATTTGCATCGACGACATTAGCTATGTAGCCGGCGCAGGCACTCTTACAGGCTACAACATCTACCGCAACGGTGAGTTCGTAGCCAATGTTTCAGCCGACGCCACAAGCTTTGTTGACACGACATGTCCTGGCAACGGCACTTACACCTATGCTGTGACAGCCGTTTATGCCGACGGAGAGTCTGATCCTGTGGCGGCAACTCCTGTGATTGTGACTGCCATAGACAATGTAAACGCAGCCAACGGCGATACATATACAGTATACACCGTTGATGGCAAGCGCATAAGCAAGGACGCCAAGTCGATAGATGGCCTCAAGAGGGGCATTTACATCATTAACGACAAGAAGGCAGTAGTCAAGTAACTATACATCCTTACAATCCCTCTATTAATACCGCATCCGTCTTTGCTACGGGTGCGGTATTTTGTGTTATTTGTGCCGGCGTATTGTCGGCATCAGCCATCCCGTTGCTGGCAACATGGGTTACAACCGCTGCATAAGGCTGTAATATTTATGCTACGTCCATTTCTCATTCGTGCAATGCCGCTGTAACATGGCGTAAGTACTTTTGCGGCACAAAACGAATGTAAACCAAAGAAACGATGTATTCAAAGACAAAACTTGTTTGCACATTGATGCTCGCAGGCTGCTCCATGTGGATTGCGCCGGCGGCACAGGCGTTGGCCACAACCCCAGCCGGCGACGGAGTGGAAGGCACGGCGGCGGTGAAGCGCACGGCCATGTCGGGACGTGTGGTCGACGAAAAGGGCGAGCCTGTAATCGGCGCGGTAGTGTCGGTGAGGGGCGGCAACTCGCGCGCCATAACCGACACCGACGGGCGGTTCACGCTGAAGAGCGTGCGCAGCGGTGCCGTGGCCGAGGTGACATACCTTGGTTTCCAGCCACAGACGGTGACCATGAGCGACGGCCTGACCATCACCCTCAGCGAGGACAACATGCAGCTTAACGAGGTGGTCGTGGTGGGCTACGGACATATGCAGCGCAAGGACGTGACCAGTTCGATAACAACCATAAAGAGCAAGGACTTGAACGTGGGTGTCTACCAGTCGCCGGCGCAGCTGTTGCAGGGCAAGGTGCCGGGACTGTCGATAACCACGAGCAGCAACCCCAACGCCACGCCCGACGTGACCCTGCGCGGAGCATCGACCCTGCGCACAGGTGCGGCCATGCAGCCTTACTACGTAATCGACGGCGTGCCAGGACTCGACGTCTCGCTCGTGTCGCCCGACGACATCGAGACAATCGACGTGCTGCGCGATGCCTCGGCCACAGCCATCTATGGCTCGAAGGCCGCCAATGGAGTGATACTCATCACCACCAAGCACGGCGTGGCCGGACAGACAAAGGTGAGCTACAGTGCATATGTGGCGTTCGACCGCGTGGCCAAGAACCTGAAGATGATGTCGGCCGACACCTACCGCGACATAGTGCAGCGCAACGGACTGTCAATCGACCCCACCGACGACCTCGGACAAAACACCGACTGGCAGAGCGAGGTGCAGCGCACGGGAGTGTCGCACAACCACAACTTGGGCATAAGCGGAGGCCATGGCAAGACGACTTACAACGCCAGCCTTAACTACTTCAACAACCAGGGCGTGATAAAGGGCGACGACCTCACCCGCTACACGGGGCGCGCACTCGTGAGCACAAGCGCGCTCAACGACCGCCTCGACCTCACATTCAACGTAGGCGCGAGCATGACCGAGCAGAACCAAGTGCCCGACTATGCCGACGGAGCTTCGGTCTATGACGCCATGAACTACTACCTGCCGTTCTCGCCGGTGAAGAACGCCGACGGCACATGGTTTGAGCACGCCTCGCGCACACAGTTCTACAACCCTGTGGCGCTGATAGAGGAGAACACCAACTTCACCAAGACCAAGCGCATCCAGGCAAGTGCGAAGGCCAAGCTCGCGCTGCTGCCGGGACTCGACTACAATCTCCAGGTGAGCTACAACAACGAGCAGGTGAATAACTCGATGTACCTCTCGTCGAACTCGCTGCTCGCAGCCGGCATGAACGGCGAGGCGCAGCGGTCGAGCGTTGAGGCCGAGAGCAAGGTGATGGAGATGTTCTTCGACTACAACCACACCTTCGGCAAGCAGCACAAGCTCGGCCTCATGGCCGGCTACTCGTGGCAGGAGGACAACTCCAACGACGGTTTCCAGCTGCGTGCCTACGACTTCTACAGCGACGCCCTCAAGTGGCACAACATGGGCATGGCCAACTCCATCGACAAGAGTGCCGACGGACTGGGCGACTACAACATGTCAACGCTGCGCATGATATCGTTCTACGCACGCGCCAACTACTCGTTCGACAGCCGCTACCTGCTGCAGGCCACCGTGCGCCGCGACGGTTCGTCGGCCTTCGGAGCCAACAACCGCTGGGCCACGTTCCCCTCGGTGTCGCTCGCATGGCGCCTTTCCGAGGAAGACTTCATCAAGAAGCTCAACGTGTTTGACGACCTCAAGCTGCGCGTGGGCTATGGCGTGAGCGGCAACTCGCTTGGCTTCGACGCCTTCACGGCGCGCCAGGTGTATGGCCAGACGGGCTGGTTCACCAACTCTGAGGGCAAGCAGGTGCATACCATCGGCGCTACGCGCAACGCCAACCCCGACCTGAAGTGGGAGCGCACAGGAATGTTCAACATCGGCCTTGACCTGGGCTTCTTCAACAACCGACTGACCGCCACCATCGAATACTACGACAAGCGCACCAAAGACCTGATATACGACTACGACGTTTCGACCACGGCCTACATCTACAACAAGCTTACGGCCAACGTGGGCGAGATAAGCAACAAGGGTGTGGAACTTACCGTGACGGCCATACCCGTGCAGACCAAGGACGTGTCGTGGACAACGTCGCTCAACCTGTCGCACAACAAGAATGTTGTCGAGAAGCTGTCAAACCAGGAGTTCTCGGTTGACTACATCGAGACGGCCAACCTTAGCGGAGCCGGCCAGAGCAACATCTACAGCCAGCGCATAATGGAGGGACACCCCATCGGACAGTTCTACACCTGGGAGTGGGCCGGCTACAACGACAAGGGCGTGTCGCAGTTCTACGTTCACGACCCCAACACAGGCGAGCGCACCGGCGAGACAACCACAACGCCCACCAAGGCCGACCAGACATGCACAGGCTCGGCACAGCCCAAGCTGACGCTGGGATGGAACAACACCGTGAACTACAAGAACTTCACCCTCACCGCCTTCTTCCAGGGAACGTTTGGCAACAAGATAATGAACGCCTCGCGGGCGCGCCTCTCCAACGTGGCCGACGCGGGCGTGCGCAACTGGCTTGCATCGTTTGCCGACACCGACAAGGCCACCGACTTCAACTCGCACTACCTCTCCGACCGCTATCTTGAGGACGGCAGCTACCTGCGACTGTCAACCCTCTCGCTGGGCTACAAGTTCGGCAACATAGGCAAGTGGGTGAAGGACCTGCAAGTGTCGCTCACGTGCAACAACGTGTTCACCATAACGGGCTACTCCGGCATCGACCCCGAAGTGTCGCTTGGCGGACTCACCCCCGGCATCGACAACCGCCGCACCTACCCACGCACACGCACATACATGATAGGAATGAACCTCAACTTCTAAACCAAGGCAATACAAAAGATGAAAGCACAATATATAGGAATGGCATTGATGGGCACCATGGCGCTGGGCTTTGCGGCCTGCACCGACCTCGATGTTGACGTGAAGTCGCAATACACCGAAGTGCCCGACAACGACAGGGCGGGCGAAGCCGTGTCGGCAGAGATATACAACTCCTACAGGGGAGCCATAGGCAGACAGCACTGGATGGTGCAGACGCTGTCGTCGGACGAGGCCGCCGGCGTGGCCATGGGTTCCGACTACTACGACGGCGGAACATACCGACAGATGACCGTACACAACTGGAACGCCGACAACAACATGCTGGCCACCATGTGGGACGGCGCCATGGCTGGCATAACCACCTGCAACAAGGTGGGCAAGATGGTTGGCGACGGCAGTTCGAAGACCATGGCCTCGATACGCACCATGCGCGCCTGGTACCACTTCCTGCTCATGGACAACTTCGGCGACGTGCCAATCCTTGGCGACGACGCCTCCGAGCACCCTTTGCGCAGCAAGCGAGCCGACGTGTGCAAGTTTATCGAGCAGGAGCTGCTCGCCTCAAAAGACCAACTCACCACCGACGTCACCTCGGGCACCTACGGCAAGGCCACGCGCTATGTGGCCGAGGCGTTGCTCGCCAAGCTCTACCTCAACTGGAGCGTCTACACGGCAAGCGACGTGGCCAGCTACACGCCGTCTGACACCAACCCAAGGCTCGACTCCTGCATCGCCATGTGCGACGACATCATCAACTCAGGCAAGTTCAACCTCACCGACAGCTTCATGACCAAGTTCCGTCCCGACAACGGATGGCAGATAAAGGACTTCATCTTTGCCATGCCCTTCGACCGCGAGACGCAGCAGGGAATGGTGTATGCGCGCTTCTGGAAGAGCCGCAGCGGCAAGGACCAGTTTGGCAAGGTGTCGGGCGGACCCGCCGGCAACATACGCTGCCTGCCAGAGTACTACGACAAGTTCTGCCTTCTCGGCGACGACCGCAACAAGGAGTGGCTCACGGTCAAGCAATACTACTGGGAGAACTACAAGCAGACCACCAAGCCATTCACCATCGAGACCACCAAGAACGGCTACGACCAAGACTACACCGAGGCCGACAAGGACGACAAGATAAACTGGCAGCTGGAGTACACGCGCGAGATAACGCTGCGTCCCAACGGCGACGCCACCCTCGACGTGGGCAACGACCAGAAGGGGCGCGCCATGGGCTACCGCTCTATCAAGTTCTATCCCGACGTCAACGCCACGGCCTCGCAAGGCCACAACCAAAGCAACGACGTGCCGCTGCTGCGCTATGCCGACGTGCTGCTGATGAAGGCCGAGGCAATACTGCGCGGCGGCAAGGCCACGGGCGGCGACACCCCCATGAGCCTTATGAACCAGATACGCTCGTACGTACACGCCCCGCTGCTTGAGTCAGAGCCCACGCTCGACGACCTGCTCGACGAGCGCGCCCGCGAGTTTGCCGACGAGAGCTGGCGCCGCAACGACCTGATACGCTACGGCAAGTTTGAGGACAACTGGGGCTTCCGCTACCTCTATCCGCAGGGGCTAACCGAGAAGTTCCGCCGGGTGTTCCCCATACCGTCGTCGGTGCTCAAGACCAACACCCAATGGAAGCAAACCGCAGGATATGAATAACAGAAAGTCTTTCCTCTTGTTGCCCATGCTAGCCATGGGCGGCGCATACTTCGTGACCGCAACCGCACAAAAGGTTGTCGGTCACGAACCGTTAACCCAAGTTTGACCCCTACCAACAAATTTCAATGAATTTTCAAGGGTTGC
>CAVKUV010000003.1:0-93850 GCA_963659505.1 Lachnospiraceae bacterium | reverse complement strand
TATCGCACATACATGGAATATTAACATTCGTTAGTCCTTTTATCACCACACAGAATAATCCCGCAACACATATCGGCTTCGAAGATGCCGAACATTAGGGAAGTTGCTTCCTTCTTTCTGTGCGGCATCTTCGAAGCCGATTTTGCACCTTACATACAACACCCCACGTTCCGCTTCGCTGCACGTGGGGTTTACTGAGATGCGGCCTCTTCGAGGCCAAAATAGCACACAACGCAATACTTTATACTCAGATACGGCTTCGACACAATGTTTTTCCGCTTTTTAAACATCGCAGGAACGATGGTTATGACTATCTTTGCGTACGAAACCACCATCAAACGAAATACATCTATGAGCAACACCAGACTTGTTTATCATATTGTTATACGTCCGAAAAACAGCATCGGAGTTATCCCTATGGAACATGAACGCGAACTGTACGCCTATATCCTCGGCATAATACGCCAAAAGAGAGGCAATGCCATACGCATTGGCGGTATGCCCGACCACATTCACATGCTTGTGTCCCTGCCACCAACAGTCTGTATCTCCGATTTTGTAAGAATAATAAAGACATCCACAAATGCGTACATGAAAGCCAATTCTGCCCATTTCCCCCTCTTCCAGGAGTGGAGCAAAGAGTATTTTGCCGTGTCATGCAGCCCAGACGACGTAGAAGGTATACGCCAGTATATCATGTCACAGAAAGAGCATCACAAGAAAATTCGCTTCACCGACGAGCTTCAACAATTGGCAAAAAAGTTTGGAATAGAGCTATATGCTCCACAAAGCGACAAAGCTCCACTACAGGAGCTTAAGAATAATACCATTGCCTAGTCTCAAAGAGACCGTGCAGCGAGTGGTAATAGCCATCTTATACAGACATAACTGCTAAGAATCTGAAATGCGGAGCGTAATGACAATCACCATTATGACAACGCAGAGGCCGAAGCTCAGTAACCCCATATAGAGCGCAAAGGCAATTCTCTGTTATGCCACGCAGAGGCTCGAAAAGGCTGAAGCTCAGTAGCACCATATGGAACACAGAGGCAATTCTCTGTTATACCACGCATAGCCTCGAAGAGGCTGAAGCTCAGTAACCCCATGTGAAGCGAAGCGGAACGTGGGGATAATAATCCCGCAACACATATCGGCTTCGAAGATGCCGAACAGAAAAAAAACATACCTCATGTACGGCATCTTCGAAGCCGATTTTGCACCTTACATACAACACCCCACGTTCCGCTTCGCAGCACGTGGGGTTACTGAAATGCGGCCTCTTCGAGGCCAAAATAGCACACAACGCAATATTTTATACTCAGATATGGCTTCAACACAATGTTTTTCTTCTTTTTTCAATAACCCCATATGGAGCGCAGAGGCAAATCTCTATTATGACACGCAGAGCCTCGCAGAGGCTGAAGCTCAGTAACCCCACGTGCAGCGAAGCGGAACGTGGGGATAATAATTCCGCAACACATATCGGCTTCGAAGATGCCGAACAGAAAAAAAGCATTCCTCATGTGCGGCATCTTCGAAGCCGATGTTACACCTAGCATACAACACCCCACGTTCCGCTACGCTGCACGTGGGGTTACTGAGATGCGGCCTCTTCGAGGCCAAGATAGAAAATGCTTTTATCCCTGAACTTATTTTTTGAATTTGGGTTTTCACCATAAAGACAGTTTTTATTCGAAAATATTCACCTTCTCATTTCCTTTGGCTAAAGCCGTTCATATGCGTCTCATAAGGGAAGAGAGGAAAAGGATTTATATGCATGACAATGCTCATGCCGAGCATACAAACGCATCGAGCCGCCGACCACGAGGGCCGGCGGCTCGATTATGAGTGTATGGCGCAGCTTCCTTATGGGGAAGCGAGCACCGGTAGTGTTGTATTCCGATTACTTAACGAGCACCTTCTTGCTGCTGCCGTCAGCCATCTTCACGATGTTCAGACCCTTGACAGGAGCGTCGAGCTTGCGGCCGTCGAAAGAGTAGCGAGCAACCTCAGTTGCCTTGCTGTCCTTAACGGCACCGTTGATGCCTGTGGGATCAGCGAGCTTAACCTGTGCGGCGTTAACAATCTGACCGTTGTTGTTGTTGAGCAACAGCACAGCGAGATACAGATGGTCGTAGCCCTGGATCAGGGTGTTCTTCGAAAGATCGAATGTGGTGCTGTAAGGCATAGCCTCGCCCTTTACGATGTCGCCATCGAAAGCAGAAACACCATAGATAGGACTGTACTGGCCACCCCATGCGCCTACTACAACGTTGTTGTAGGTCTCGGCATACTGGTAAGAACCGTTCTTGTACTCGTCCATATCAGTGTCGATGAAGTAGGTAGACACATCCTGACCATAGTACTGGTAGTACATGTCGATGAACTCCTGAGAGTAGTAGTTGATCTGCGACCAGAGGTTCTTGCCGCTGTCGGTACCTGTCATGCCGTCCTCGGTCAACACGAACAAGAGGCTATAGGGAGCGGTCTCGCGGTCAACGTTGAAGGTGGTGGTTGCGTTGGCGGTGATGGTCTTGTTGTTCAGAGTAGCGTTCAAGGCTACAGAACCTTCAGAAGGATAAGCCTGGGCGATTGCGGTAACGCTCTTGTCGAGGGCGAACTTATACTTAACGAGGTTGCCCTTAGCGTCGGTCTCATACCAGTCGCTGCCGATGCCAAGACCTACATAAGGATCAACGCTTGAAACACGGTCAACCACGGCTGAAGGATAGCCAGAAACATAGTTGCTCAGGAAGAGCGAGTAGTCGTCGCAGGTCATGGGGTCGTTGTAAGACGAGCTTTGAGGACCGTGTATGGAGAGAGTAACCACCTTGTCGCCAAGAGCCTCTTTCACCTTACGCAAGCCAACGGTTCCACGGGGGCAATAGCCGCAAGATGTGCTGGTGGCCTCCTCAACAACTGACACACGGTCGGCTGCGGTTGTCAAACCAAGGGCATAGCCAGTGGCAGCTGTTGTTGTGGCGGTGTTGGTCTCGCCGTTTACCTTTGTAACCTCAACAGAAACGCTATGCTCACCGTCGGTCAGTGTGACGGGAACGTAGATGTAGCCATTGCTGCCACCTGCAACCTGGTCGTCTTCGTCGAGTGTGAGGGTCTTCTCTGCCTCGGCCACGCCGTCTACAGAAAGCACGTATGAAACATTCTCGAATGCGCTGTAGCTGCCGTTGTTGATGGCTACGGGCAGATAAGAAGCCTCGCCAGCCATGAATGTAGACTCAACTATGCCACGAACAGTAACTGTGTTAGAGGGGCAAGAAGACACATCCATGTGGGCACCAATGGCCAAGTTGCCGTTAGAGCTGAAGTCGCCCCAACCAGACTCGCCATTGTAGATGTACTTCATATACCATCCACCTGTTTCGCCGTCGCCACCGCAAACAATTGGGCTAGAACCAGCCGTAGCCTTGAACTCAAGACCAAGGATACATCCATTCTCACCTACGGTAAACGACTTGTCCAAAGCGATGTCTGAACTCTGCAAATAACCTTTGGCGGTCAAGCCCTTTATCTGGCTGCTCGAAACGGTCTGATGGTAGTCGGCATACTGTGCCTCGTTAGGCACGCTGAAATAGCCTTCATCATCGAGTTCCAAATTGGAAATCCAAAGAGTACAGTCAGACACCTTTTCGGCATCGTAGAACACATTGGTGATAGAGTCGATTACAGCAGTTGCAAACCTTGAGGGAATTATAACTGCGATGTTGTAATCGGTAGTGTTTTCTGATGACAATGCAGAGAAGGAATCCCATCCCACAACATAGCAGCTACCAGAACTTGTTGTGAACGTGTACTGGAACCATGTTGTCGTTCCAGGAGCCTTACGCATCATGGAAGAAGAAGAACCCTTTGCAGAGGCAAAAGGAACCACACTTGCAGAATTTCCGAAGGAAAGGTCAAAAGGATTCACATCCTTTGTCTGCAACTTAAAGCTACTCGTCTTGCTGTCGGGACGAGCATTACGCTTGATCAACAATCCCTGAGCACTTGCTGTGCCAACGAAAGAAACCAAGGCTAAGCCTAATAGTACTTTTTTAAGCATAATGTTGATGTTAATAATAATGAAACTGTTAAAAAGAATTATCCCTTAAATTAAATATGAGTATCGTCTTCGTTGTTATCCCTATTCTCTAACGAACGAGTGTGAAAACTCTAACTAATGAGTGTGAACGCTCTAACTAATGAGCGTGGAATCACTAACTAACGTGTGTGGAAGCTGCTCGCCAACGCATCAGCGCACGAGCACCTTGCTCACCTGCTTTGCATCGGCAGAGCGCACAATGTAGAGTCCGTGCTTCAGCGACATAACCTCGCTTGCGGCTATATTGGCGGCAACAACATTGCCCTGCAAGTCGTAGACGGTGCATTTGCCGTCGGCCACCACAGCATCGTCGATGCCTGCCGGGTCGGGGTAGGCAAACTTGATGTAGACTGAGTGGGTCTCGCCACCGCCAGTAACGGTCATCAGGGAGTTAAGCTCACCATAGGTTGAGGGCGCAATCTCATATTGCGCAATCACCGACTTTGAAGCGGAGCAAGTGAACGTGCGCTCGAAAGGCCATGCCTTGATACCCTCGCAGCTACCGCCCATGCATATCTCGGGCATATTGCCCATAGTGTTGTCAATGCACTCCACGGTAACCGCACACGATATGTTGTCGTCGGTGTAGTTCTTCAGAGCCAAGCTACCCGTCTCGCAGCAAAAGAGGCCGAAAAGGTTGTAGCCTGCATTGCATACAACGGTTGTGCCATCGGCCACCACACCATCTTTATTCACAAAGCCGAGCTTCTGTGCTTGTGCGCCAACAGCCGCCATTGCCATGCAAGCGAATGTGAACAATATCTTCTTCATGTTCTTATGCATTTTAACAATATCTATTTATAATCATTTTTATAATCGCAACATCCAAGACTGTAAGCGTTACTCTTCTGTGCGCTCTATCACATGGCGTTTAACAGCCTGTTGCACACCTGTGCCGTCATTCTTATATACGAAAGCTACTACAGAGACGTTTTCCGCCACCCATTCTTCTGGCAAGGTATAGCTGAAAGTCTGCTCAACCTGCTTTCCTTCAACAACGGAAATGTCGGTGCCCCAGTCTCCATTGACAGCATCGCGGAACACGTGATTGTGTGTGTACTGGAAGTCAATACCACCGTTGGGTAGTCTTTGAATTTCTACTAAGCTATCCTCCACAAGCCACACTTGCAGCTTGCCTGTGGTGTTGCCATTGGTGCCCACAGCAGCTACTCCGATATGGAGATTTCGAGTATCGGCATCAAAGTCGGTGAGCAGATAAAGATTTAATGGTGCTTCCTGACTAAGCCGTTTGTAGACTGTGGTCTTCCACATCTGATAGCTCACTGTGCCGAGACGGTCTATCACGCCCATTGGTTGCGACTGTATGTTCCAATAATTATAATAGGTATTGCCAAGGTCGGTCATAAAACCGCGATACTTGTCGTTGCCAGCAAAGCCAAACGGCCCACTGTGTATGCCTACGGCTATAACTGAAGTGTCACCAAGCTCAGCTTGAAGGCTGTCAATAACCTCTATGGCAGTAGGGCAGTTAGAACACATCTGACCAGTGAAGTCTTCAATGAGCACTGTTCTTCGTGCCGCTTCTGGCTTCACATAAATATATCGGTCGCTTTCGGAAATGTTGTCGCAAGCCGCAAAAGCGAGCACGCCCACAAGTGCGGGAATTATGCCTTTCAATATGTTTGTCATCGTTGAAGCGGAACTTTAGAAGTTATAGTTGTAAGAAACGGTGAAACCCTTGGTGGCCGGTATCCATCGGCAAACGCCTCCTGCGCAGTTGTATCCTGCGCGCGTGCGGCCATAGCCTGCCTGCAAGCGGTGTGCGCCTGCGGTGAATGTTACCAGTCCTTGATAGTAGTGAACCTCAGTCTCACCTACATTATACATATCCGATGCGGTAATCATCCAGTGGGGCAGCACCGAGAGTTCCAGAAGACCGTAAGCCCAATCGCCCTCGCCCTCGTTGGTTGTGAGGTACTGAGCCTCGCCGCGTAGTGTGAACACGTTGTTGAAGCGGTACTTGCCTTCGGCAATGTAGATGTTGCTATGAATCATCGGGTCACCGTGTTGCTCTATGGCCTGCTGGTTGTAGAACTGGTTCATGTACATGAGGTGCAGGTTGAAGCTCTTTGACAGCTTTTTGTCAATCTGAACATTGAAGTCCTGATAGTAGCGTTGGTCGCCCCACTTGAAGAATGGAGAGGTATAACCTTCGGTGCCTTGCTCGCCATCATCAACCGTATTCATCTGTATAGAGCGTACATATGAGAAGTTGGCCTTGAGCTTCATTCCATACTTGCCGCCAAGCAGAGTGTGGCGTTTGATGTTGTAGCCCAACTCAGTCTGATAAGCCCACTCGCCATTGGAGTTTGTAGCGTATGGATATAGGGCGGCAAGAGCGTAGGTATGGTCGGTAGTGAATGCAGGGAGATGGTTGATGTAGGATGAATTGTCAGTACCACCAAGGCGACTGCGCTCAGAACGGAATATCATATTGTCGCTGCGCTTGGCCTGCAACAGAAGGCTCATGCCGCGCTTCGAATAGCTGGCCGAGAGCATGGCCGCATAACCCTTGCGATAGATGTAGCCGTTGAGTTCCTCGGGATCTTGCATCTTATGTGCAAATTCGGCAAGGACGTTCAGACCTCCATTCTGTACACGAAGGCGTAAATCATAAGCTCCAACGTTCTCAGGAAGGTTTAGTTTGTGGGCTGCATCAACCATTATGTTTTCCGAAGCCTCATGCTTGGTAATCCACGATGCACCGAGAGTGAGATAGGTGCCGGAGTTTTGGAGCGGCTTAATCCACTGGTCGAATGCAAACTCCACATCGGCTCCGTAAATCCATGCGTCGTTGTAGTCCCAATAGGCACGCTGCTGACCCGCAAGAGCCTTGAGCGTAACACCGCTGAAAGGCTTCGCCATGACACGTGCGCCACGCAGCGAGTTGTCGATGCCGAGGTTGCGGTCTTCATAGGTGCGGAGGATGAAGCCCGAACCAAACTGCTCATAGAAGTTACCGAGCGTAACCTCAAGCTTCTGCCAGTGTCCCTTCACGAAGAAGTAGGGAACGCCATAGCCGGCATACTTGTTGTCGAAGCCTGGCAGAGGATGCTGCAAGTACTCGAAGCGCAAGCCTGCGTCGGCGTGGCGGCTGGTGAGTCCCACCTCGGCGAAGCTGTTGGTGAGTGCCGTCTCGCTGTATGAAGGTGCGCCAATCTTCTCGTCGCTCTGCGGAAAGAGGATGTCACTCTGTATGCTTCCGCTCACGGTTATCTCGTCGTTGTCCTGCTGCTGGCCATTCTCCTGGGCATGGCCGCCCACGGGAGCCAGACAAAGACAGGCTAAAGCCGATATGTATCCGAATGTTTTCAAAACAGTGGTCGTTTTTTCGTTTTGTTAGTCATGACAACCAAAGGCATTAGCCGCCTTTGGTGGATAGGTATGTGTGCGCTTAACGCAATTAGCGTGCTACTTGCCTATAAGCTCGCGCACCTTGGCTATAAGTTCCTGCTCGGCGCCTTCGGTGTAGCCATTGTGCTTGTAGACGATGTTTCCCTTGCCGTCGCAGATAATCACATAAGGTATCATCTGTATGCCAAGGGCGCGCTTGAAGTCGCTGTTGGGGTCGAGCAGCACGTCGTATTCCCAACCGTTGCCATCGACGAGAGGCTTCACCTTGTTGATGTTCTGCGCCTGGTCGATGCTCACGGCGAATAGCTTCACGCCGGTCTCGTCCTTCCAGTCGTCATAAACCTCGCTGATGGCGGTAAGCTCGCGGTTGCATGGCTTGCACCATGTGGCGAAGAAGTCGATGATGAACGGCTTTCCGTTGTTCGACAAAGTGTCGGTGCGCACTGTCTTGCCGTTGATGTCCTTGAGCGTCACCGACGGCAAGGACTGAGCGTTGGCCACGCCAGCAATGGCGAGCAGAGCCAACAGACACATCATTCTGAAAATCTTCATGGCTGTTTGTTTTTTTTATCCTTTATGAATTATGAATATAATCCTTTTATGGTTGGATAGGTTATCCGTAGTTTGAATGGGATTGCCACCATTTATTAATGGATATCAAATCCTTTATGAATGGAAACGGGTTTGCAGTCCCCCTGCCATACTTGCAATAAGCACATGGCACAAGGACTGCAAACTCTTTTCAAATTATTTGCGTGTGATGTAGTCGGAAACACCAGCAGAAGCCGTTGTGGCAGGTGCGCGCTTTATCACAGGATGATACATTGTGTAGACCGCAGAACCGAGGTCGTTGCTCTCGCTGATTGACTGAGCTGAATAGCGGCGGAAAATGAACGAAGAGAATTCCTCACCAGAGATGTTACCCTTGAACTCTGCATACGTTCCGTCAACATCGTTGTAGTTGAGGTCAGCCGAAACAGTGGATGTAGTGTTGGTGTAGCCAGTCCAATAGTTGTCACCCATGCCGAATGCGAGATACACATAGCATGTAGTACCGTTGTTGATATTGGTACCCATGTATGAGCCAGCCTGCACTGTTATCGTACCGCCATCATATGTAAGCGGCAGCGACAGGGTGCTGAGCACATAGAGCGAAGTCTTGCTCAATGTCTTGTTTCTCAATGTAACCTCCGTCGGGTCGTCGTTGCCCTTCTGGTAGCAAATGGTGTACCTGCCGGCAATGTCCCTGTCGAAGTCGGCCTGGAACACGCGGATTGAGTCAACATAGGCATCCGACTTATACACGATGTAGCCGCTGCGCAAGTGGCCGGTGGTGTTGGCCTCGACGTCAACGTAAAGGCTGTCGCCATCGATACGTGCGCTAACCCAGTCGGGGCAAGAAGCCACGGCAAGATTGAGGCTGCACGAGAAACCATAGCGCAGTGATGTTGCTTCGTCGGTGTCGAGCGACACAGTGCTCTTCTCCATCTTCGTCACCACGCCCTGCTGCAGCACGGCCAGGTTGAGCGAGTCGGTGCCGTTGTGCAGAGTCACCGAAGCGGCACGGCCATACTTCGAATTATTCTGCGCTACGGTAACTATTACGGAGTCGCCGCTAAGCGTGGCCTTGCACCACGACGCACTTGTGGTGACGGTGACATTGCCTGTGGAAGTGAAGACCACAGAACCAGAGTCAGCCACAGCGTCGAATGTGAGGTCGCTCTTCACAATGGCGATTGTAGACTCGGTTGCGTATGGGTTGTCGGTGTCGTCGCTGCAAGAGCTGAAGCCCAGCACACCAAGCAGCAAGAGCGGCAAACTATATATCTTTTTCATTGTCTTCTGCATTAATTTATTCTTCTACCTTTGTCAAACTAATCATTTTTGGCAAGTAATAGCCGCCAGTGGTAAACAGATACTGCGTGTGTGAAGAGAGCCATGAACGCACCTCGCTACCGCCGAGCGCCTCGCCATCCTGGAACACCCAAACGATAATGGAACCAGAGGTGAAGTCCTCGTAATCGTTGGAAGTGATGTTGAAGACACCGGGGTTTTCGCTGCCGGCGCTCTTGATGTAGAGACCAACATCGTCAGACCAAGAGAGGTAAGAGCCCTGGTTGTCCAGGATGCACACGTAGACATCGTTGCTGCCCACGGTGGCAATCTTCTGTGGAGAGATCGAGAGCAAGCCCTGTCCCTTCTGGTAGTCGAGCTTTATGTCGTAGTTGTCGCTAACGCCAGAGAGCAGATAGCTCTCGCCATCAGAACTTGGAGTGAGCTTCACGCGGAGGCTTGCCTCATTCTCGCCATCATAGCAGTAGAGGTCGTAAGTGCCGGCGAAGTCGGCGAAAGGTGTCCATCCGTCGGGCTTAGAGCAATTGAGGGTCAGACCTGATGCGGTGAGAGTGTTGTTGCCACCATCATACACCATGTCTGAAGTGGCTCCGTTGCCGAAATCGACATCCTCGTAGAAGCGCAAGCCAGTGTCGGTATAGATGAACGACGTTGACTTGTGGAACGTGGTGTCGGTGGTGCTGGTGAAGGTAACCGAGCGGTTGCCCACGTCAAACTTGCCAGTGATGTTCTTACCATCAGCCATTGTGCCAACGGCAGCACCGACAATCATGCTGTCGGACATGGCCGTAACCTTGGCCAGATAGTCTGTGGCCGAACCCTTCAAGGGATACAGGTAGATGTAGTTGTTGGTCTTCTTAGCCTTGAGCACCACCTTTTCGGGAGTAGCACTCATCACCGTCATCTCGAAGTCGGCGTGCTGACCCTCGTAAGAGGAAGCCGACGGAGTGGCCAACTTGTGGAGCACCTCGTTGTAGGTGTCGAAGGTGAGCACAGGGCCATTGTCGCTGGTCAGCTTATAAAAAGAGGTGGAAACCAAAGTGTCGGTGTATTCCGACATGGCGGTACACTCAAGAGAGTCGAACTTGACGATTACCACCTTGCCACCGTACTCCTGGTCGGTGCCCACATAGTAGTCCATGACCCAGCCATTCTCGGCGCTCATGAGAACCTTGCGCGTGTTGGTAAGCGTCTCCTGCAGACGGTTGGCTGCAGACTCGCCGAACGTATCGTTCTCGTCCTTGAGGCAAGAGGTGAACACCACCAGCGGCAAGGCGAAAAGAACAGTCAACAGAAAATGTATCTTCTTCATAAAACTTACTTGCTCAATCTAATTATTCATCTATTGAAATGTCGCTCAAATCAACCTTGCCATCAACGATTTCGGCCTCACGGCGGAGAACGGCCTCGCGCAGCTGGTCGATGTCGATGTTAAAGGTGCTCTCCATGTACTGGCGCACGATGGTGAGCTTAGCCTCAAGGTACTCACGACCCGATGCCGGGTTGGCCTTTGTTCCAGCGGCCTCCTTCATCCATGCCTCCCACTGGGCGGCAGTGTTGGTGACATACATCGAAAGCATCTCGGCGAAGTCCTCGGCGTGAGAGTACTGAGCGTAGCTCGATATGAAGCCGCGCTCCAGATAGCCCGAGTTGTTGGGCGACACGCTCCATTGGTCGGCCAAGTAGCTCGACGTTATCAGCTGGTAGCTTGCCGAGTAGTCGCGCGTCTGGTTGAGGATGTGGGTGAACTCGTGGTGAATAGTCTTGAGATAATACTCATTCAACAAATCCACAGATGTGATGTAGCTGTCGAGGTGGTTGACACCCATGAGGTTTATCTTCTTGCCACCCTCGGCTGTACCAAGCTCTATGGTACCGTTGTTGCGGTAGTGCCACTCGCCCTCAAGATAGAACAACTTGGGGAAGTAGGTGCGTGTGAACGTTATGCCAGCCACCTCGTTGTAAGCCTCGATGCACGAGTACTTCACGATGTGCACCAGCTTGATGGCCTGCTCATAGTTGGCCGGCACCGTGTAGTAGTCCTTGTCGCTCTCGTTGTAGCTATAGCGGTATTTGAACTCTATGTTGTATGGGGTAACGATGTTGGTCTTGAGCCACTTGTCAAACGGTGTCTCGTCAACCTTGTCGGCCACGATGATGCTCTGCGACGACAGGTCGTCTTCGGAGCAGGATGCAAGTCCCATCGTGCAAACGGCAAACGCTGCCAATAGATATGTATGCTTCATTTTTTCCAATGCTTTAAGTTTACAATGCTTGAATGTCATGTATGCAAGGTTGCGGCGTTTTACCTTGGGTTAGCCTCCAAGCCAGCGGCAACAACCGCTGACGGCAACTGCATGGCACGTCGCTTGTCGTTGGTGGTGAGCGAGTCGGTGACAGTCTCAGGCTCGCCGTCGGCGTTCATTGTGCGGCGGTATATCGTTATGCCGTAGCGCTTGACATCCCACCAGCGCATACCCTCAAGCAGGTTCTCCTGGCGGCGGAAGTTGATCACGCACTGGAGCATTGACTCCTGCAGGCTTCCCTCCTCGTCGATGGCGAAGGCAGGGTGCAGGTGGTGCTTCTGTGTAGGAGCATTCCACTGATAGTAGTCCATTGCGCGGTAGAAGTTGTCGATGGCAGAAGTGTCGAGCGAGAACGTGGCCTTTGTCCAGTTCTGCATCCAAGTGGTAAGATCGGCGCAAGCCTCGTCATACTTCTTCAGCATCACATAAGCCTCGGCACGCTCCAGCAACACGAGATCGCCCTTGAAAGCAGGGTAAACCGACTTGTAATAGCCAATCTTCGACACGGGGTCGGTCTCCTCAAACATGTAAGGACACTTGGCAATGAGCGTGCGGTCCATCGTACCACCCTGGAACACCATGGGCTTGCAGCGCAGCATGCTCGAAGAGCCCCAAATGTTGGTGGCCGAGACATCCTCGTTGCTGGCTATGTATTTGTTGTGAGAGTACTTCGTGAGATAAATGTAGTTGCTCTCGAAGAGGCCAAACGACGACGTGATTGGGATGAGCAGCAAGTTGGCTGCTTCGGAAGCGTCGATGTACTTGTTCCAACGCGGAGTGAGGTCGTTGGTGACACCAAGAGCCTCATGTGCGTCCCAGTCGCGGCACTTGGCCTTGGCCGATGAGCCGAGCACGTGGCTTGCATACTGCACCACCTTGTCCCACTGCTGGTAGAACAGATAGAAGCGCGAAGCGAAGGCGTAGGCTGCCTCTTCGTTGAAGTGGTATTTCGAAACAGAGAGGTGAGAGTCGCCAACAAGAGGCAGAGCCTCCTGAATGTCGCGGTCGATCTTCTCATACACCTCGGCAACCGTTCCACGCGAATAATTGCCATAGAGAGTTGTCTCGGGAGCCTCAACATAAGGTATGCCAAGGTCGGTCTTGCTCGTCTCGGGGTTGTAGTTCTGGCAGAACTCATTGACGAGGATGAAGTGGCCATAAGCGCGGCACATCAAAGCCTCACCCTTGCACTCCTTGAGTTTTGTGGTGGTAGCTCCACCCATATCCTCGATGCTTGCCAATGCCTGGTTGGCGGCGGCGATGGATCCGTAGAGAGCCTCCCAAAGCTGCTGGGGAGCATCGTTTGACAGTTCGGTGACTTCCTTCCAAGCATAGGCCTGGTCGCAGAACCTGTCGGTGTAGGCATTGTAGCGCGCGCCCATGTCGTCTACATCATCTGCCATAAGCTCGTTGAGCATCTGGTAGCCAATGCCTGGATAGGCCGACGTGATGAGCGAAGACACCTTGTCTTCAGTGTCAATCTCCGTACGGTTGTCGGGCATGGTGTCAAGATAGCTGTCGCACGAAGCCAAAGCCATGGCGATGCCCAAGCATCCTACATATAATATATTGTTTCTTTTCATCGTTAATCTACTTTTTTGCTTAGAGACCTAATTTCTGTTTAGAGACCAAGTTTCAGAGTGAGCGTGAACTGCTTAGCCATAGGCACAGCCACACCACCAGTGTTGAAGAACTCAGGATCTTGTCCGTTGAGCTTCTTGTCGGCATAGAGCAGGAAGAGGTTTGTGCCCTGCAACTTGAGAGAGAGGTTGTTCACACGGAGTGCGTTGGTGATGCTCTTGGGGAACTCATAGCCGATGGAGATTTCCTTCATGCGGATGAAGTCGCCCTTGGCGATGCGCTCCGTTGAGTAGTTGTATGCGCTGTAGGCGTAGCTCAACTGCGAGTTGAGGTTGTTCTGCAACTTGCTGGCAATGACAGGCACATTAGTGTAAGCCTCGTCGCCAGGCACCGTCCAGCGGTTGTTGAACTCCTTAGGCAGTGCCACGAGGTCGTCGTACTCGTTGGAGTAGACAGGGTCGAGGCGAACAACGTTGCCAAACGAATATGTGATGAACACATTAAGCGTAAGGTTCTTGTACTTGAAGATGTTGCCAAACGAACCAACGTCGGTCGGGTCAACATTGCCAGAGTAAACAAGGTTCTGACGGAGCTTGTCGTTGTCGTACTCCTGGAAGTTGATGTCGGTGGTGGTAACCTCGCCGTCGGTGTTCACCACCTGCGGAATACCATCCTTCGACAGACCAGCATACTGGAACGAGAACAGACCACGCACGGGGTAGCCCTCCATTGCGAAACCAGAACCAGTGACAAGCTCGTAAGCCTTAGTCTGAGTCTTCAGTGCCGTCACCTCATTCTTGGTGTGGCTATATATGAAGCTGCTGGTCCAGGTGAAGTCCTTTGACTTGATGTTGGTTGTTGAGAGCGAAACCTCGACACCGCTCGACTTCATCGTGGCGATGTTACCATACTTCAGCACCTCACCGCCAACACCCGATGTGTTGGCCATACCGATAAGGTCGTAGTTGCGGCGGCTGTAGGCATCGATGTTGAGGTTGATGCGGTTGTTGAGGAAGCCGGCGTCAAGACCGATGTTGAACTCATGCTTCTTCTCGTAGGTGAGGTCGCTGTTGGCCAACTGCGAGATGTAGAGTTCTGTCTCCTTCACGCTTGCGAACGGACGCCAGGGGTTCTGCGAGCTGATTACGACAACAGAGTTGGTAACGTTCGACGGACCACGGTCGGCGGTAAGCGAGTAAGACAGGCGGAGAGCCAAGTGAGACACTGCAGGCTCAAGCTTCTTGAAGAACGACTCCTCGTGGATGTTCCAAGTGCCAGAGATGTTCCATGTAGGCAACCAGCGTGCGCTGCGGCTCTTGCCCAGGCGGTTGGTACCCTCGTAGCGGTATGTGCCGTTGATGGTGTAGCGTCCCTTATAAGAATATGTGGCGTTGGCGAAGTAGGCCACGCTGCGCTCGTTGGTGTTGGTGAGCGAGTAGTAGTCGGAGTTCTGCTCCTGGCTCTTCTTGAACACTGCGTAAGCGTAAGAAGGAGTCTCGCCCATGTTATACTGCATACCCCAGCCACGGAACCATGTGCTGTGGCGCTCAACGTTGTTCATCTCAACACCAGCATAGGCGTTGACGATGTGTGTGTCGTCGAGGAATGCGTCGTTATACTGTGCGGTTGCACGGAAGTCGTAGCCGAACATGCGGTTGTCGGTGCGGTCGAGAATACCACCATAGGGGAGCACCGTCACAGGCAGAGCGTAGATGTCGTCGGGGTCGGTGTAGAGGTAGTTGTTGCTCTTGCGTATGGTGGAAGTACCCATGGCGCGGTAAGCCTGAGCCTGGTTGGAGTCATCCTTGATGTTGTGCTCCTGAGTGGTGGCACTATACTTCACTGCTCCGAGGGCCGACAGCTCAACCTTGGTGATGGGCTTGTAGGCGAGCTTGGCCTGCATACGGAAGTCAACAACGTTGAGGTCGATGTAGTTGTTCTCAAGCTCGTGGAATATGTTAAACGGAGCATAGTTGCGAGTGTAGTAGGTGTTGGGGTCGAGAGCACGCGACGTGTTCAACGCATAAGAATATGGGTTGATGTCGAACGCACGCGAAACCTCACCCGTTACGCTGTTGGTAGTGGCACTGATGGTACCAGGGGCGGTCTGCTTGCGGTAAGAAGCGTTACCGATAAGACCAGCGGTCACCTTCGACGAAACCTTATAGTTGGCGTTGAAGTTGGCGGTGTAGCGTTCCACCTCGCTCTTCTTCGTCCATCCCGGGTCGAACATTGCGCTGACAGAAGCGTAGTACTGGGCCTTGTCGGTACCAGCGCTCAAGCTCACAGAATGGTTGTGCTGTATGGAGTTTGAGAACAGTTCGCTGAACCAGTCGGTGTTGCGATACTCAGCCTGGCGCAGATAAGCGGCCTTGGCCTCGTTGGTGTTGGCCAAGCCAAACTGTCCGGTGGTAGAGTTGTAGGTGTTGATGAGTTCATACATCTTGCCATACACACCACTGTTGGCACTGTTGGCAGTCTCGGCATAGTTGAGGTAGCCCTTCTGCTGCAACTCCTGGTAAACAGCCATCTGGTCTTGCGAGTTCATGATGTTGAACGTGGAGTAAGAAGGAACGAGACGCATGGTGTACTCACCCGTGTAGCTGATGTGAGCCTGTCCGGCCTTACCCTTCTTGGTGGTAACGACAATCACACCTGCCATGGCGCGAGCACCATAGATAGACGTGGCCGAACCGTCCTTAAGGATTTGGAAGCTCTCGATGTCGTCGGAGTTGAGTCCGGCGATGGCCGAGCTGATAAGCGTGTTGGCATCACCCGAAGAAAGCTGGTCGGCGCTCACGTCAACCACATCCTCCATGATAACGCCATCGACAACCCACAGCGGCTTCGAGCTACCGTAGATTGACGTTGCGCCACGCACACGAATCTTAGGAGCCGTACCGAACGTTCCCGACACGTTTTGCACCGAGACACCAGCGGCACGTCCCTCAAGCGAACGCGAGATGTCGGCCATACCGTCGATCTTCGCGGTCGAAGCGTCGATCTTGGTTGTGGCTCCAGTAAAGAGTCGTTTGTCAACTTTCTGCATACCTGTAACGACAACCTCGTCAACCACCTGAGCATCTGGGGCCAACGAGACTTTCATTCCAGACTTAGCAGCTACCGTTTGTGATTTCATTCCGATATAACTTATCACAAGTTTTTTGCCACTTGGCACCGGCAGCGTGAAATTACCGTCGATGTCGGTGGTTGTGCCCGTTTTGGTTCCCTGAACCATTACCGTGGCACCAATTACCGGAAGTCCGTCATCCTGAGATACTACTGTACCCGTGATTTTCTTTTGGGCAAATGCCGTTCCTATCGCCAGGAACAGACATAGCAAAAGCATGGTTAGCTTCTTCTCCATAAAAATTTTTACCTCGTTAAATTTCTATTATCTTGTCTACAAGGTGCAAAGTTAGATAATATTTCTTATTGCCGTTGTCATATTACAGAAAAATTTCATTCTTATGCGCTTAAAATTCACCTTTTGAGACAAAACACCGTCTTATTGTCATCACAAATAGCATAAAAACCCTAATTTTATAACAGATTGAAGACTTAAACGGGCACGGAGCGACAAAAGTGGCTATTCGGCGCAAGGTTTGAGTGACACTCAAAAGCCCTTTTGGGAAACAACTTCCAACAAAACGCGCCCACAAAATTTCACTTTGTTTTTTTCAAGATGTTAATTTCCCTTGCGTTTTGGGGCGTGTTTTGAGGGTGGAAAATGCTATTTTCCGCATGCTATTTGCACCCTCGCAGCCACCACGAGAAACGGCGAAAAGTGCGGACTTCGCGCACAGGGAACACTACGACGGAAGCGCATAGGAGGTACGGCGCCTCGCCGTACCAATCGCTCGGCAGAGCGGAAGAGAAGTGCTATAAAAAGGAAGCCTACAAGGCAAACTTAGTAGGCGCTGCGTCCTCGCTGCGCCAAGCAGCAATGCGTCAGTTGCGACGTGAGACACGTCGTCCACTACTTGCGCACACACAACCTTTGTCTATATATAATATACATAATGTACGCACGAACATTTAATACTGCTTTGCATCAGCACAAAGAAACACACAAACAAAAACCCAGGGCGTTGCCCTGGGCTATGGAGTGGTGGGCTTTCAGCCCGTACCTGTATAAATCTGAACAAGTTATTTTTTATGTTACTAAGCGCTTATAGCGTTATAATAGCGTTATCATCGATAAGCACTTCTACTTCACCAATACCACAAGATACTTGCTTGTGCTCCAGAACGCCTGGGGGTTGGTGATGCGCAGCACATACTGCTTGTTGGCGTCGCGCTGCAAGGTGTAGCTGCTCGACGGATGGGCTGTGAGTATCTTGGCCGAGCGCGAGTAGAGCTTAATCTCCTTGTCAACGCGGATGTCTATCTTGGTGAAGTAGTCCTTGTTGAAATTCGACTGGAGCACCTTTCCGTCAACGAGAATGTTCTGCTCCTTCAGCTCGCTCTTGGTTCCAAACACAAACCAAGCAGTGTGCAACTGCTTGTCCTGCGCGTTTATCTGCGTGGTCTTCTGCGCACTCTCGGTGGTCAGGTCGCTCACGTTGGTGTTCAGCCCGGCTATCTTCTCGTCGAGTTCGGTGATGTGTATGTCCTTGGCATCGAGTTCGGCACGCAACTGCTGCAACTGCTTGTCCTTCTCCTCAAGCTGCTTGGTGAGGTTCTCGATGGTGCGCGAGAACTGGTCGCCCTTAATCGAGCTTTCGCGCAGCTGCTGCTTCAGCTTGTTTATCAGCTCGCGGTTTTGGCGCATGGTCGATTGAATGAACTGTATGTTCTCGCGTATGCGCTGTGTGCGGTTGGCACCCTCGCCGCCCTTGGCGAGACTCACGCGGTTTTGGGCCTCGTTAATTTCCCGGAAGCCCTCCTCTATCTCGTTCATCGTGCCCATCATGTCGTTCAGTTCATTATCCTTTTGGGCGATGATTTGGTTCAATGAGTCGCGCTGCTGCGCCATTGCCGGGTCGATGCCCTTGGGTTTGTCCTGCTTGCAGGCCACGAAAGCCATGGCGCAAATGCAAATAAACAGTAGCTTCTTCATATTGACAAATGTTTGGTTTGTTATGACAATTCTTGTTGTTGTGTGTCAGTCCTTTTCGATGCCTTCTTGCTGTCGTTGGCGTCGCATCCGCCCACGACAACCACTATCTCGCCACGCGGCTCGGTGGCGGTGAAGTGCTCGATGAGCGTGGCGAGCGTGCCCCTTGCGCACTCCTCATGCACCTTGGATATCTCGCGGCAGACGCACGCCTTGCGGTCGGCGCCAAACACCTCCGACAGCTGCGTGAGCAACTTGACAAGGCGGTGGGGCGACTCGTAGAACACGATGGTGCGCGGCTCAGCGGCAAGCGCCATGATGCGCGTCTGGCGGCCCTTCTTCTGCGGCAGGAAACCCTCGAAGACAAACCTGTCGCAAGGCAGTCCGCTCGACACCAACGCCGGGACAAACGCCGTGGCGCCCGGCAGGCACTCCACATCGATGCCTGCGGCCACGGCCTCGCGCACGAGGAAGAAGCCAGGGTCGCTGATGCCCGGAGTGCCGGCGTCGCTGATGAGAGCCACCGTCTGCCCGGCAAGCAGCCGCTGCACAACGGCAGCCGACGTGCCGTGCTCGTTGAACTTGTGGTGCGACATCAGGTGGTTGCTTATGCCATGGTGCTTAAGCAGTATGCCCGACGTGCGCGTGTCCTCGGCCAACACGAGGTCGGCCTCCTTCAGTATCCTGACGGCACGGAGCGTGATGTCCTCCATGTTGCCGACAGGAGTCGGCACTATGTAAAGTTTAGCCATATCATCCGCAAATGTAACGAAATATCCCTTTATCGTCATAAAAATGGTATGTTTCTTTGCAATTTTTAAAACGTATTCGTAATTTTGTGGACAAATGACATATAACTTAACATGAAGAACAACGCATTCCGCCACACGGAAGCCGCGTTTTTTCATGGTAAAGCCTAAGCCAACAAGAAAACGTCAAACACCACCAAGCCACCAAGGGGGAACACTACCATGCTTGAAAAGACCATAACATTCGACCGATTTGTGAGGGGCATGCTGTGCGCCCTGCTCATCGCCGCCCTGCTCTTTGTCCTCAACTTTCTGAGCAGCGTGCTGCTGCCGTTCTTCGTGGCGTGGCTGCTGGCCTATCTGCTCTACCCCGTGGTGAGCTTCATGCAATACCGGATGAAGGTGCCGGGCCGGGTGCTGTCGATAATCATAACGTTCATCGTGGTGATAGGCACCATCACTGGCGTGATATACCTCATCATTCCGCCCATGATAGAGCAGTTTGGCAAGATGGGCGAACTGGTGACTAAATACCTGCACGAGACAAGCCACATAGCCAGTTTCCCCGCCGCGCTGCGCGACTGGCTGGCGAGCAACAACGACAACATACACCGCCTGTTTCACGACAAGGAGGTGATGGCGATGGTGAAACAGGCCATGCCCAGACTGTTTGCCATGATTGAGCAGACGGCAAGCGTGATTGTGAGCGTGATAGCCTCGTTCATCACCCTGCTCTACCTGTTCTTCATACTGCTCGACTACGAGAAGTTGTCGTCGGGCTTCATAAAGATTTTTCCAAAGAGCGCGCGCCCCTTCTGGCGCGAACTCACCGACGACGTGGAGCGCAAGCTGAACAGCTACATTCGCGGACAGAGCCTCGTGGCACTGTGCATAGGCATACTGTTCTGCATCGGGTTCACCATCATCGGCTTCCCCATGGCCATCGGCCTCGGCATACTCGTGGGGCTGCTTAGCCTCGTGCCCTACATGCACGGCCTGGCGTTCATTCCCATGGTGCTGCTGTCGCTGCTCAAGGCTGCCGACACGGGGCAGAACTTCTGGGTGATAATGGCGTCGGCCACCGCCGTGTTCATCGTGGTGCAGCTCATCACCGACTTTGTGCTCACGCCAAAGATCATGGGCAAGGCCATGGGCCTCAACCCCGCCATATTGCTACTGTCGTTGTCGGTGTGGGGCACGCTGCTTGGCTTCATCGGCCTAATCATAGCCCTGCCGCTGACCACACTGCTCATAGCCTACTACCAACGCTACATCACCAAAGAGGGCGAGGGACATGAAGACAACCCAACCAGCTCCACCAAGGGAAAAGAGGATAACGAACCGGGTGGAAGCGATGGTGTACGACCAAGCATGTAAATAGGCTATATAGTAGGTGCTGCGCCCGCACAAAGAAATAGCACAACGATACTTGTTTGTGGGCGACTGGCGGGCGCAGCGAGACGCAGCGCCTACTAAGTTTGCCTTGTTGACTTCGGCACATACTGCTTCTTTTTCGCTCTTCGCGCGATTGGTACGGCGAGGGCGCCGTACCTCCTATTGGCAGACTCGCCCCAACGAAGCGGACGCATCATATATCGCCGCTTGGTGTGCGGTGAGACACCGCACACACTACATCTAAGTCACAAAAAGTTGGACTTTGCACCCACGTTTTAACTCCTTTGTCAACCAAAACTGTCGTTTTACTTCCTTTTTAGTTATATTTGCAAGGTAAAATGGCTGTTTTCATGCAAAAGAGAATACAAACGATACTCATCATGCTGTGGATGGCCTGCGCCGCATTGGCGCAGCCCTACTGCAACGTACACACCTACACCATACGCGACGGGCTCGCCGCCAACACAATCTCCGGCTTCGCCCAAACGCCCGACGGCATAATGTGGTTCTCCACGTGGAACGGCCTCTGCTTCTTCGACGGCTACCACTTCACGGCATTCCGCAACCGCGCCGGCATCGACGAGCCGCTCACCACCAACCGCATACTGTCGTGCAAGCCTGGCGGCAAGGGCTACGTGTGGTGCTGCACGTCGGACAAGCGCGCGTGGCTCTTCGACACAAGGTCGTGCAAGTTTGCCGACGTGAGCGGCATCATTGCCACGAAGTTCGGCCACACCTTTCCCGTGCGCGCCGTCTATACGCTGGGCAACGGCCACACATGGGTGGTAAGCGACGACGACACCGGCGGCTACCGCGTGGACGACGCCAAGCTGAACAGCCGGGGCGATGGGTTGGAGCGGTTTGACAGGCACAACAACAACCTGCGCGGCAACACCATAAGCAAGGTGAAGCTCGACGGCAACGGCAACGAGTGGGTGTTCACCAACGCCGGGGTGCAACGGTCGGACGGCAAATTCTTCATAGCCGGACACTTCGACTTCATGGGCCGGCAAGGCAACGAGCAGCTGCTGGCCACCGTTGACGGGCGCGTGGTGGCCCTGTCGGAGTCGTCAGGGCGCACGCGCAGCATAACCCTGCCGCAAGACGTGGAGCGCATAAACGCCATGACGCGCATCGACAACAGCCGGCTGCTGCTGGCCACCAACATCGGCGTGGTGTCAATAACCAATGGCAAGGCCAGTGTGCTGGGCGCGCAAGCGCCGTCGATGCCGCCGATGGAGACAGAAGAGGTGTTTGTCGACTCGCGCCAAAGAGCATGGGCGATTGGCAAGGGCGACGGCGTGGTGGTGACCGACCTGCGCACAGGACAGTCGCAGTGGCTCGACGCCAAGGCCGCCAGCATGGTGGAGCGCACGTCGAGCACGCACCCCTTCTTCCACGAGGACTGCCACGGCACCATCTGGGTGGTGCCCACGGGCGGCACGTTCAGCTACTACGACGAGGCCGCCGGACAGCTGCGCCCCTACGCGCTGACCTACGGCGGAACGAACAGCGCATGTCTGCCCAACATAAAGAAATACTTCATCGACCGCGACAAGAACGTGTGGATGACCGACACGCGCGAGGTGTGCCTCGTCAACTTCCGCTACCACCACTTCAAGTGTCTCGACACCCACTCCAACCAAGAGGCGCGGTCGGTATATCTCGACAAGGCCGGGCGAGTGTGGACGGGTATGTACAGCGGCGAGGTGGTGATAAGCGACAGGCAACGCCACATACTGGGCTACCTCAACCGCAACGGCCAACTGCAAAGCTCCCCCACTCCATTCGCCAACCACATATACGCCATAACCGACGACGGCAAGGGCAACATCTGGATAGGCACCAAGGGCAGCGGCGTGTTTGTAATCGCGCCCGGCGGAAAGGTTGACCACTACGTGGCCGACAAGAGCGACAGGTTTGCGCTGAACTGCAATGACGTCTACGACATACACGCCGACGGGCAGGGACACATTTGGATAGCCACCTTCGGCGGCGGACTGAACCTCGTGGGCCACCGCGACGGCAAGCGCATATTCCACAACGCCGACAACGGACTGGGCAACTATCCGCACGACGACTTCAAGAAGGTGCGCCGCATAACCCACACCGCCGACGGCACACTGATAGTGTCGGCCACCAGCGGACTGCTCACCGCACGGGGCAACTTCTCCTCGCCCGACAAGCTGCACTTCTTCGCCACGCGCCACACCAAGGGCGACACCGCCGGACTGGCCGGACCCGACGTGATGCAGACGCTCGTGACAAGGCGCGGCGACATATTCGTGGCCACGCTGACGGGCGGCGTGCAGCGGCTGGAGTCGAAGAGCCTGCTCGCCGACAATCTCAGGCTAAGCAGCATGACGGAGGTAAGTTCCGACGAGGGACTGGTGCAGTCGCTCGCCGAGGACAAGAGCGGCGACGTGTGGATATTCCGCGAGAGCAGCATTACGCGGTGCGCACTAAGCACGGGCGACGTGCTGCAATACATACCCGACAACATGGGCAACAACGTGGAACTGTCGGAGGCCAAGCCCATCTGCGACCCGGCCACGGGCGACATAATGATTGGCATGAGGGGCGGACTGATGTCGTTCAACCCCAACGACCTGAAGAAGAGCGGCCACAAGCCGGGCATAGTGTTCACGGGAGTGCTCTACCAGGGCGAGACAGCCACCGAGCCAATGCCCGGCGGCACATCGATCGACGTGCCGGCCGACAGGCGCAACCTGACGATATACTTCTCCGCTCTCGACTACTCCGACCGCTATCTCGTGAAGTATGCCTACATGATAGAGGGCATCGACAACAAGTGGAACTACACGGGACAGGCCAACAGCGCATCGTTCAACCGGCTGCCGCCCGGCCACCTGCGGCTGCTCGTGAAGAGCACCAACAGCGACGGCGTGTGGGTTGACAACGTGGCGGTGCTCGAAATGAACGTTCACGCCACATTCTGGGAGACCATCTGGGCCAAGATACTCTACTTCCTATTGTTCTGCGGTGTGGTCTACGTGGTGATATACATCAACACGCTGCGCAACAAGAACCTGATGGCAAGGGAGATGGGCGAGATGAAGACGCGCTTCTTCACCGAGATCGGCCACAAACTGCGCACTCCGCTTACGCTCATCGGAGGCCCCGTGACCGAGGTGCTCAACGGCGGAGGACTGAAGGAGTCGGCCAAGGCGCATCTGGAGATGGTGCAACGCAACGCCTCGCAGATGCTTGAGCTGGTGAATAAGATGCTCAAGTATGACTCCAACGGCAACGTCTACATAAGCGACGAGAGCGTGCCAAGCGCAACTGCGACCTCGGCAACGTCCACCGACTCACCAACAGAGACTGCCACAGACGGGCAAGCCGACGCATCGACCGAACCCGCCACAGAAGCCCCCACGGCGGCGACCAAGGGCATAAGGCTGCTCGTGGTGGAGGACAACGACGACCTGAGGGCTTTTCTCGAAGGCATACTCAGCGCCGACTACACCGTGATGCGAGCCGCCAACGGACAGGAGGGTCTCTACATGGCCGAGAGCGCCATGCCCGACTTCATCATAACCGACGTGATGATGCCCGTGATGGACGGTCTGACGATGGTTCACCGCATTAAGCAGAACAAGGACATCTGCCACATCCCCATCATTGTGCTGTCGGCGAAGACGTCGCTCGAAGACCGCCTGCAGGGTCTGCGCGAGGGCATCGACGACTACATCACCAAGCCATTCAGTGCTATTTACCTGAAGTCGAGGGTGAGCAACATTATAAGCCAGCGGCAAATGCTGCAGCAGACTTATGTGGAGAAAATCCGCCCGGAGAACAACGATGCCTACCGGCTGGAGGCCCCGCAGGTGACCGACACCGACCAGGAGATGATGAAGCAGCTGCTCGCCTACCTTGAGGAGCATATAGGCGACGCGTCGCTCAAGATAGAAGACCTGGCCGACGCGGTGCATCTGGGCCGTTCGGTGTTCTACGGCAAGATAAAGACCATTGTGGGCATGACCCCGATAGACTTCGTGAGGCACATAAGGATGCAGCGCGCCGAGGAGCTTATCGCCAAGAGCAACTACCCAGTGTCGCAGATTGCCTATCTCGTGGGCTTCTCCGACCCAAAGTATTTCGGCAAGTGCTTCAAGAAGGAGACGGGCATGACCCCGTCGGAATACAGGGCCAACAACGTGCAATAACGCCATACACACGCCGCAAGCCATGGGGACTGTCATCCTCGACTGCGCCTCTGTTTCCGCCAAAACGCACATATTTTTTGCTTACTTCAGTTGGAGTAAGCTCTTACTTCAGTTGGTGTAAGAGCTTACATCAGCTGAAGTAAGCGTTTACACCAGCTGGTGTAAGCAAACTTTGCATGGCCTTTGGCTCCGACAAACACGGCTGTCAAGACGACAATCAGCCACAATGAGCACTGCCCGAAGCACCCAACCAGCCACGGAAACGGCCAACTTAGCGCAGTCTAAATTATACATTACCAATAATTTTGCGTAAATTTGCATCCTATTGTATACTTACACGACTTATGAAAATAACGGATTTGATATCTCAAGACACTGGCGGAAAGAACTTCTCCTTTGAAGTGTTGCCCCCACTGAAAGGCTACGGAACGGAAAAGCTGTTCGCCACAATCGACCAACTGCGAGACTTCAACCCGCTGTTCATCAACATAACCACCCACCACAGCGAGTTCGTCTACAAGCAGCTGCCCAACGGGCTGCTCGAACGGCAGAGCGTGCGCCGCCGACCAGGCACGGTGGCCATAGCGGCGGCAATACAGCAGAAGTACAACATACCCGTGCAGCCCCACATAATATGCAGCGGCGCCACGATGGACGACATCGAGTATGAGCTGATCGACCTGCAGCTGCTCAACATCGACAACGTGCTGCTGCTGCGCGGCGACAAGGCCAAGGAAGACCGCCACTTCACCCCCACGCCGGGAGGCCACGACCACACCACCGACCTCATCAGACAGGTCAACAGGTTCAACGAGGGCTACTTCGCCGACGGCGAGCCGATAAAGAGGCCGGGCAAGAAGTTCAACTATGGCGTGGCCTGCTATCCTGAGAAGCACGAGGAGGCGCCCAACCTTGAGATGGACATGAAGTATCTGAAGGAGAAGCAAGACCTCGGAGCACAATATGCCGTGACGCAACTGTTCTACGACAACAGCAAGTACTTCGCCTTTGTGGAGAAGGCGCGCGCCATGGGCATCACCATGCCTATAATACCGGGCATAAAGCCCTTCGCCAAGCTGAGCCAACTGACGGTGGTGCCCAAGACATTCCACTGCGACATACCGCAGGAGCTGGCCGCCGAGGCCGTGAAGTGCAAGACCGACGACGAGGCAAGGCAGCTGGGCGTGGAGTGGACCGTGGCGCAGTGCAAGGAACTGTATGCCCACGGCATCAACAACATACACTTCTACACCGTGTCGGCGGTCGACTCGGTGGTGGAGACAACCAAGCGACTGCTATGAAGTTTGCCGAGGTCATAGGCCAGGACGACGCCAAGGCGCGGCTGCTGCAGCTGGCCGAGGGCGGACGCATACCCCACGCCATACTGCTCTGCGGCCCGTCGGGGTGCGGCAAGATGGCCATGGCGCTGGCCTTCGCGTCGTATCTGCTGTGCAAGAACCACGACAAGGGCGGCGACGCCTGCGGCGAGTGCAACCAGTGCAAGATGGTGGCCAAGTGGGAGCATCCCGACCTGCACTTCACCTTTCCCACGATAAAGCTGCCCTCGATGGGGTCGGACCACAAGCCCGTAAGCGACGACTTCATACGCGAGTGGCGCGCGCTGCTGGCCAAGGGGCCATACTTCAGCATGAACCAGTGGATGGAGGCTATCGGGGCCGAGAACCAACAGGCGATAATCACCGCCGGCGAGAGCGACGAGCTGACGCGCAAGCTGAGCCTGAAGTCGAGCCAGGGCGGCTACAAGGTGGCGGTGATATGGCTGCCGGAGCGCATGAACACCGAGTGTGCCAACAAGCTGCTCAAGCTCATTGAGGAGCCGCCAACGCAAACCGTGTTCATCATGGTGTGCGAAGAGCCGACAAAACTGCTGGAGACCATACGCTCGCGCACGCAGCGCATCGACATGAAGCGCATCGACACCGAGTGCATAAGGCAAGCGCTGATGGACAGCAGGGGACTGACCGACGACACGGCCACGCGGCTGGCGCGCATAGCCAACGGCAGCTGGCTGAAGGCAATAGAGTCGCTGAGCGCCGACAACGAGAATGTGCAGTTCTTCGAGATGTTCAAGATGCTGATGCGGCTGGCCTACATGCGCAACATCAAGGAGCTGAAGCGGTGGAGCGAGACGACGAGTGCCTTCGGGCGAGAGAAGCAGAAGCGCTTCATCGAATACTTCATCCGACTGGCAAGGGAGAACTTCATGTACAACTTCGGACGGCCGGAGCTTAACTACATGACGCAAGACGAGGAGGACTTCGCAAGAAACTTCGCGCGCTTCGTCAACGAGGACAACATATTGCAGATAAGCGACCTGGCCGACCGCACCATACGCGACATCGGGCAAAACGCCAACGCGAAGATTGTGTTTTTCGACTTCGCCCTGCATATGATAATGCTGCTGATAAGGAAAGAACAGAAGTAGGCCAAGCCACACTGGGGGCGCAACGCGCCGACGGCGGCGAAGCCACACCATATACACCATATACATATATATAGAAAGATCCACCATGGACTACAAAGACAACAACTTCGAGATATACTGCTGCCAAGACCGCGGACTGTGCAAGCACGCCGTGGGACGGCAAGACCGACAGCTGAACACCTACGACTGGCTGGCCGACGTGCCGGGCAACCAGTTCAGCACCGACCTCGTGGAGGTGCAGTTCAAGCACACGCGCAAGGGATACTACCACAACGTGAACGGACTCGACCTGAAGAAGGGCGACATAGTGGCAGTGGAGGCCAACCCAGGCCACGACATTGGCGTGGTGACGCTGACGGGACGGCTCGTGAAGATGCAGATAAAGAAGGCCAACCTGAAGTCGGCCGACGACATCAAGCGCATATACCGCATAGCCCGCCCCATCGACATGGACAAATACCGCGAGGCCAAGGCGCGCGAACACGAGACGATGATCGAGAGCCGACAGATTGCCAAGGACTTGGGACTGAAGATGAAGATTGGCGACGTGGAGTATCAGGGCGACTGCAACAAGGCCATATTCTACTACATAGCCGACGAGCGCGTTGACTTCCGCCAACTAATCAAGGTGCTGGCCGAAACATTCCACGTGCGCATCGAGATGAAGCAAATCGGCGCGCGCCAGGAGGCCGGACGCATAGGCGGAACGGGGCCGTGCGGACGCGAGCTGTGCTGCGCCACGTGGATGAAGAACTTCGTGAGCGTGAGCACCAACGCCGCACGCTTCCAGGACATATCGCTCAATCCGCAGAAGCTCGCCGGAATGTGCGCCAAACTGAAGTGCTGCCTCAACTATGAGGTTGACGACTATGTGGAGGCGAGCCGACGGCTGCCAAGCCGCGAGATGGTGCTACAGACGCTCGACGGCGACTACTACCTGTTCAAGAGCGACATCCTCGCCGGCATGGTGACCTACTCCACCGACAAGAACCTCGCCGCCAACCTTGAGACCATCACGGCCAAGAGGGCCAAGGAGGTAATCGAGATGAACCGCAACGGCGAGAAGCCCGCCTCGCTGCAAGAGGAGGGCATGAGGAAGGAGCAGAACAAGCCCGTTGACCTTCTGGCCGGCGAGAGCATAAGCCGCTTCGACAAGGCGAAGAAGAAAAAGAAGAAGCCCAACAACAAGCCTCAACAGCGCAACGCCAACCCACAGGAGCGACCGCAGGACGGGGCGAAGAAGCAGCCTCAAGAGGGCGGAAAGAAGCCACAAGGCGCAGCGAAGAAGCCTCAAGACGGAGCAAAAAAGCAACCTCAGGACGGAGCAAAGAAGCCTCAAGAGGGTGGAAAGAGACCCCAGGACGGCATGAAGAAACCGCAAGAGGGCGGAAAGAAGCCGCAAGAGGGAGCAAAAAAGCCACAGGGCGACCAGCCGCAGAGGGAGCACAAGGGCAACGACGCGCAGCAGCCAAGGCAACCGAGGCCACAGCACAAACCCAACAACCGACAGCAAAGACCCAACCAACCGAAAGATGGTCAGGAGTAGAACAAACTTTTTTATAATGATTATGAGCCTTGCGGTCGCACTGCTTTCAGCGTCGTGCGACCGCAAGACCATATACGACAGCTACGAACACACGCCCGTGAACGGATGGGAGAAGAACGACACCCTGACGTTTGCCATCGACAGTGTGGAGCAAGAAGGCGAGTATGTCGAGGAAATCGGCGTGCGCATCAACGGCCTCTACCCCTTCATGTCGCTGTCGCTCGTGGTGCAGCAAACGGTGTTGCCAATGGGCAAGACCTACGACACCACGCTCAACTGCAAACTAATCGACAAGAACGGCAAGGCCAAGGGCAGTGGCATCAGCTGCTACCAATACTCGTTTCCGCTGAAGGTGGTGCCACTTTCGGTTGGCGACACTCTGCGCGTGGCCATCCGCCACAACATGAAGCGCGAGATACTGCCCGGCGTCTCCGACATCGGACTGAAGTTGACACGACGTCACTAAGTGACGGTAAAAAAACAACTTGGTACGATTTGAACTATGTTAAACGTATGTTACGTCAGACTTTCCGGCTCATCTTTTTGGCTGTTTCCGTCTCTCTCATCGGTCACATAGCCCGCTATGCTCCCTCTTCGAGAAACAAAAACATCTCAAAAATATAAGCCGCAAATCATACCAATTTATTTTTTCACCGTCACTAAGCGGAACATCGAGCATATAAAAATTGGGCGCACCCTGCATCGGCAAGGTGCGCCCATAGAATAAGACAGTTATTTTACTGCGATGTAATCTCCGCAAGCTTATGCGGGAAGGCTGATGGCCTCTGACGGACAAACATCAGCGCATGTTCCACACTCTGTGCAAGCGTCAGGATTAATCGAATACTTGTCGCCTTCAGAGATTGCCCCTGCAGGACACTCGTCAATACATGTACCGCAAGCGATACAATCGTCACCAATTACGTAAGCCATAATAATTCGTTTCGTTTTAATTAATACCAATAAATTAGTATGCAAAAGTACCAATTATTCCATAACATACCCAAACTTTATGAATAAAATCGCTGGCCACGCCGCAATTTATATGTCTTCAAAATAGCGTGGCGCATACTAACCGCGCCGAAAAGCCGTTATTTTAGTTAGGTGGACTACAATATTTCCACCACAAAAGAAGCTACACCGCAGAACTCATCCTAAATGAAAAGGCTGTTTCTAACAATAATGACTTTGGCCGTGGCCATGGCCATGACGGCGCAAGAGCGCCAGCTGCAAAACAAACCGTACATCGACTTGCGCCCGCTGCACTTCGGCATACACGTTGGCATACACGCGCAGGACTTGGAGTTTGAGAACATTGGGCCGCAAACCGTGACCCTCAACGACGGCACATCGTCGACGCAGACCATACTGTGCGACGTTGACAACTGGAACCCCGGACTGTCGGTGGGAGTGCTCGCCGAATGGCGCATCAACACCCACCTGGCACTGCGCTGCTCGCCTGGCATGCACTTCGGGGCAAAGCACCTTGTATTCCGCAACCTGTCGCAGACCGACGAGAACGGCCGCCCCAAGGAGACCATACAGGACATGAAGAACACCTACATCGCCATACCCGTAGACCTGAAGTTCAGCTCACTCAGATATGGCAACTACCGCCCTTATCTGATAGCCGGCATCAGCCCGATGATAAACCTCACGAGCAAGGACGACGACTACGTGAAGCTGAAGCGGTATGACACCATGATAGAGGTGGGACTCGGGTGCGACCTCTACCTACCCTTCTTCAAGCTCATTCCCGAACTGAAGTTCTGCTACAGCCTGACCAACGCCCTCGACAAGAAGCACGCCGACGAACTGCAAGACCCCATGGCGCGCGCATACGCCAACTCGGTGAGGAGCGGCCAAAACATGATGGTGGTACTGTCGTTCTATTTCGAATAGCGCAATAACAGCACAAGGAAAGCGACATGCACACCAGCCATATACCTATTATTATATACGCGACACCGACTTATGGCATGCACGCAAAGTCTAAAAAAGGACTAAAACGGCGAAAAAGAGCATCGTATAATTGTGGATGACAACAATTTGTAGTAACTTTGCATCCGCTTTTGTGCGTAATCGCTGGCAGGAAGTAACGAGTTGCCTGTTTATGTTGCGTGGAAAAGACAAGAACAAAACATTCATTTTATAAAGAACATGGATTTAATTAAAGTTGCCGAAGAGGCATTTGCAACAGGCAAGCAGCACCCAGAGTTCAAGGCTGGCGACACCGTAACCGTAGCCTACAAGATTGTCGAGGGCACGAAAGAGCGTATCCAGCTCTACCGTGGCGTGGTAATCAAGATTTGCGGACATGGCGAGAAGCGTCGCTTCACCGTGCGCAAGATGTCAGGCACAGTGGGCGTTGAGCGTATCTTCCCCATCGAGTCGCCCAACATCGACAGCATCGAAGTGAACAAGGTCGGCAAGGTTCGCCGTGCAAAGCTGTACTATCTGCGCAAGCTCACCGGCAAGAAGGCACGCATCAAGGAGAAGAGAGTCATTGCCAAGGCGCAATAACAAAGAGACTCACCTCTTCAGAAAGAGAGAACCCTACAGGGGCGGTTTCGCACATGCGATGCCGCCCCTTGCCTTTTGTATAAGATGCTTTTTATGCCTGGCGGAATATCCCGGCTTCAGACGTAACATCCAAGCCGGAAACCATTGCGCGGCAACTTATTCATTGGCTTGCACATCACCTTCCTTAGCTGCATCTTCACCTTTTTCTATCGGTTCTGCTCTTTCGCCCTTCTCATCACCTTTCTTTGCCGTCGGTTCGCCCTTCTTCGGCTGGTCAACATCGTAGTTGGCCGCCGCATCGGCATCGCCTTGCAGAGCCTCCCTAAACGACTCCCAGTCCTGAAAGCCAACAAACAAGGCCAAGCGGTCGAGTGTCTCAGCCTTCGGCTTCTCAAGTCCCTGAATATATTTCTTCACCTTTCCAAGAGCCAAAGCCCTCATGGGTTTCCACGCCATCTCCCTCTCGATGGCTTCCTTGAGCTTCCTAAGCTCCCAATGTTTGCGTTCCATTTATAAATATGCGTTTAGCCGTTGCAAAGCTACTAATATCATTCCAAACAAAGACAATATGTAATGTGAGAAAAACAAGTTGCCCAAGTTTGCCCTGCATTTTTAGTTGTTGTCGGAACTTGTTTGAAGGAGCATAGCGGGCTATGTGACTGAAAACAAGTTACGACAACGGCAAAAAGGCAGGGTAAAGAGTACCGTTGCATCATACGTACATATTGCAACAAACTTGCGCAAGTTGTTTTTTGAACATTACATATGTTGCACAATTCGGCAAAACATCGTAATTTTGCAAAAGAAACAATTTTATATCCATATAGTAATGAAAGAATTAGCCTTAAAGTACGGTTGCAACCCGAACCAAAAGCCATCACGCATCTTCATGGAAAACGGCGAACTGCCACTCGAAGTTGTGAACGGCCGCCCGGGATACATCAACTTCCTCGACGCACTCAACTCTTGGCAGCTCGTAAAGGAGCTGAAAGAGGCCACTGGCATGCCTGCCGCAGCCTCGTTCAAGCACGTATCGCCAGCAGGAGCGGCCATCGGCCTGCCTCTGAGCGACACCTTGAAGAAGATATACTTCGTTGACGACGTGAAGATAGAGCTGTCGCCCCTGGCCTGTGCATACGCAAGGGCACGCGGCGCCGACCGCATGAGCAGCTACGGCGACTTCATCGCTCTGAGCGACACGTGCGACGAAGCCACGGCCACACTGATAAAGCGCGAGGTGAGCGACGGTGTCATCGCGCCCGACTACACGCCCGAGGCGCTGGTGATACTGAAGGCCAAGCGCAAAGGCACCTACAACGTGATAAAGATCGACCCCAACTACGTGCCTGAGGAGATTGAGCGCAAGCAGGTGTTCGGCATAACATTTGAGCAGGGACGCAACAACGTGAAGCTCGACGACCCAGCCTTGTTCGCCAACATACCCACACAGAGCAAGCAGTTTACCGACGAGGCCAAGCGCGACCTTATAATAAGCCTCATCACACTGAAGTACACACAGAGCAACTCCGTATGCTACGTGAAGGACGGACAGGCCATCGGCATAGGCGCCGGACAGCAGAGCCGCATACACTGCACACGCCTGGCCGGCAACAAGGCCGACATCTGGTGGCTGCGCCAGCACCCCAAGGTGATGGGGCTGCCGTTCGTTGACGGCATTCGCCGCGCCGACCGCGACAACACCATCGACGTTTACATCAGCGACGACTACGACGACGTGCTCCGCGACGGCACATGGCAGATGTTCTTCAAGGAGAAGCCGGAGCCGCTGACACGCGAGGAGAAGCGCGAGTGGATAGCCAAGAACACCAAGGTGGCTCTGGGCAGCGACGCATTCTTCCCATTCGGCGACAACATCGAGCGCGCCCACAAGAGCGGTGTCGAGTATATTGCACAGGCCGGAGGGTCGGTGCGCGACGACAACGTGATAGAGACCTGCGACAAATATGGCATAACGATGGCCTTCACGGGCGTGCGCCTCTTCCATCATTGACACTCACCACGGACGGAGCGCCACGGCCTCTCCGTCCGCAAGCACCCCAACCCTTATGGACATCGACGACATAATCGCAGGCGGTGGCATGGTGTTCAAGAAGTCGTCTGGCAACGCCAAGCAGGACAAAGTGAAGACCAAGGCCAAGAAGAAGAAGTACATCACTGGGGCGCACGGCAGCGGTTCGGCCATGCAAAAGGCGAAATACCGCGAGCAGCGCGCCAACCGGCACAAGGGCAAGTGACTTTTTCGCGCTATAAAGTGGCGCATTATCGGTCTAAAACACAAAAAACAAGGCCGTAATGCCAAAAACAAAAGAACATTCGACACGGTGCAAAGCCTTGGGCGTTGCACCGTGTCGTTTTTTGCAATACCTTTGCATATAGGTTATTTTCTGTCATGACCACTACCAACCTCATGGCTAACAGCCATCGATTTACGATATTGGGAATATTATTATAAACTAACTAAAACCAAAAGAATGAAAAAACTTATTACGTTAGGAATGACGCTGCTCCTGACTGTGAGTGCAGGGGCGCAAGACGCAGAAGTCCGCAAGATTTGGGACTTCCGCCAAGGCTTCAGCCAGACGACGCTCGACAACCTCGCCGCTGACGCCAAGGAGTCTGACGGCTATTGGACTGACAACAGCGCAAAAGGCTTCTACGAGTCGAAGAAAAGAAGTGCCGCAGGCGAGCTGAAATGCAAAATCGGCGGTGAGGACTGGACAATACCCGAAACCCAGGGTCTCGTGTTCGCCGGAGTAAGCGCACAGCACATCAACATCCAGTTCGAGTCTGAAAAGCTCACGCCCCACGTGTGGCTCAACGGTAAGAAGGCCGAGGATGCCGTGACCATACCAAGCGTGCCGGCAGGCGACTCTATCACCGTAATCTACAGCACGCACAAGGATGGCGAGAGCCGTGGCTTCTCCATCAAGACCAGCGGATTTACGGGCAAGGACGGTTCTACCACCACATGGAAGACCACAAGCAAGGACACCGTTGTGATGATAAACAACAACGACGTGGCCACCGACCTCAAGCTGCAAGCCACAAGCGGCATGCACTTCCACTTCATCTGCGTGGGCAAGGTGCCAAGCGAAGACACTGACAACAGAACGAAAATCGCTTACCTGTATGACTCCGGCTATGAGAACTACGACCCCGAGAGCGACCTTGACGACATTCTGAACGTCATCATGACCGAGAAGCTCTCTGATGTCAATTACACCCGCATAGACGTGGCCGGCGACATGAGCGCAGTGACCGCCGACTCGCTGGAGACATTCGACGCAGTGATCGTTAGCAGCGCAATCAACGCCACCAACCCCTATGCAAGCACCATAAAGGAAGCCATCGCCTTCGTGCCGATGCTCAACCTGAGCACAAACCTCTATGAGACATGGGGCTACGGCAAGGCAACCACCACACAGACCAACGAGATACTCGTGGGCGAAGCCGCACGCAAGTCGTCGCTGTTCAGCCCGACAGACTCCGAGGCTGAGCCTTACATCAGCGAGGAGGGCAAGCTCCAGCTGCTCGGCGAAGGCGGAGCCATCACCGGATATACTGCAGAGGAAGGCACATACTTCGCCAACGACAGCGTCTATGCCACCGCCGACGGAATCAACGCCATACACATACACAACGACAAGCACAATGCTTATCTCATGATTCCGTACTCTTACGACCAGGCACCCGACGAGAGTGCCATCGACATCCTCTACAACGCAGTGTCGCTGCTCACCGACACCAAGGCTGCAATCACCAATACAGGCAAGCCTTCAATCAGCGAGTCGTACAACCACATGGCCACAACCGTGTCGATAAAGAGCGCAACCAAGAACGCCAAGGTGTACTACACCATCGACGGAACAGACCCCACCACGGCCAGCACCGCCTACACGGAGCCGTTTACCGTTACCGACGAGAACGTTACAGTGAAGGCCATCGCCCTCGCCGACGGCTACCTGCTGAGCGACATTGCCGAGAAGACAATCTCGATACACGAGTTGGCCAAGGCTCCTTCGTTCTCGCTTGACGAGGCCGACGGACAGACCACTGTCACCATCGTTCCCGCAACCGAGGGCGACAGCATCTTCTTCAACTACACCGGTAGCGACGCCATCAGCAAGTCTGAGCTTTACACCGCTCCTATCACACTGACAAAGCACGCCACCATCACCGCCTTCGCTGCCGCTAAGGACAAGTATCTGCAGTCGGTGGCTGTAAGCGAGGCCGTAGAAGTGAAGAACGAGAAGGTTAGACTCGACATCCTGTCGCAGTTTGATGCCAACAAGGACGACTGGCAGCCCACTGCCGGCACATACTACATCGGCAAGAGCGGCTACAACTTCTACACCGACGAGGTGATTGGCACATACGAAGACTCACTTGGAATACACAACAAGTATGCCGAGGCCGACTCTCTCTTCACCCACAACCCTGGCAAAGGCTGGGAGCTGAAGACCTACGGACAGGTTGTGGCATGGGAAGCCAACTCCATTGGCCACGCAGTGGGCAATGTTGACGCTTACAACCCCGCTACAGCATATGACGACTCTGAGACCAACGCCTCCAACTACCACATCACATTCGCTGGCGTAGGTTCCAACGGCGACGGCGAGAAGGATCCCACATCTGCCGCATTGCAGACCACAGAGGCTCTCCAGGCTCCGTTCGACATTGTTGCCATACTCGGCGGCAAGAGCGCCATCAAGATGGAGGTGTTCGTTTCAACCGACACTACCGACGTTGCCAACTGGCAGTCGATTGGCTTCGTTTACAGCCCCAATGTTGAAGCCGACACCAAGGGTCGCCTCTATCAGAAGAACCTGCTGTCATATGAAGGCACCGACAAGGTGTTCGTTAAGCTTGCAGCCAAGAACACCAGCGGCCGTCTGTTCAATGTGATTGTATACAACGCAGGCGAGAAGTCGGAGCAGTACACTGGCATCGTCAATGTAAACAAGGCCGACGAGGCAGCCGGCGAGGTTGTGCGCACCATCGTTTACAGTATGAACGGCACACAGCTCAACAAGGCAGCCAAGGGCATCAACATCGTGAAGACGATTTACGCCAACGGCTCTGTTAAGACCCAGAAGGTTATCGTGAAATAACCAAGCTGACTACATCCATATAGTTAAATAGCGAGGGGGCTTGGACGTGATGTCCAAGTCCCCTCTTTTTGTATCCGCTGTTTCGCATTACGACTTGCCGCCGTCGTGCGTCCACTCGTCCCATGCGCGCCGTACATCGTCGATGCCGATGCCCAGCAGCCTCATGTTGCGAAACAGCTCAGGCAGACGCGCGCACATGAAGTCGCGCTTGCGCGCATCCGTTATCCTGTCCTTAGCCCCAGCGGCCACGAAGTAGCCCAAGCCTCGCCTATTGTATATCACGCCGTCGCGCGCCAGCGTCTCAAACGCCTTCACGGCAGTGTTGGTGTTCACCTCAAGCATCACGGCATACTCCCTTATGCTCGGTATGCGGTCGTCGTCGTTGTACTTCCCGGCAAGTATCTCGTCGCAAAGCCGGTCGGCCATCTGTACATATATTGCCTTCTCGCCACTGAACGTCATAGGTTGAACCATTTGTGGCTGACCACCTGCGAGCGGCAGAACAGCCTATAAGCACCCCAATAGCAAGCCACGGTAATCAGCAGGTTGACGGCTATGCGCACGCCAAGCGAGTCGGCAAAACTGCCATAGCCAAACACCGTGCGCGCCACGCTGCCATACAATAGCGACAGGAAGTCGTTGATGCCAAGCGCAAACGAGAACACCATCATCGCCACGATGGTGAACAGTATAGCGTGTCGGCGGAACAAGGCACTGCCAAGCATGAACACCGAGTGCGACACGACAAATGCCGACAGGCCGTAGAACACCCAGTCGCCACGCCCACTGGAGAACATGTCGCCTACCACCTCAAGCACACTGCCGTCAAACAAGCCATTGCAGAAGAAGCGAAGCGCAACCGAACTGTAAGGATTGACACCCACCACGAGGTCGAATGCCGCACGCATTGCGTCGGCCACCACCAGTGCGGCAATGAAAACCACCAACGCCCCCACCGTGGTCATGACCCAGCGCGACAGAAACTTCTCCAGGTTGGACGCAGGGAGCACCAGAAACGAGATGCGCGCCTGCTTGCTCTTCATGTTGTTGAGCATCATGCTGCCACTAAGCACCATGCAGAAGGCGAAAATGACATAGGCCATAGTCACCATCACGCCAAACGCCTGCTCGTGGATGTCTGCGTCGACGAAGTCGCCCTTCAAGCTGACAGACAGGCACATAAACGTGCAAAACAAACAGGCCAACGCCCCGAAGAAGGCAAACGACCAGCGTCGCCAGTTGGTGGCAAAGTCGAGTTTCAAGGTGTTCCAAAACCTTGTCTTGTCAAATGTATTGCTCATATTCCATTTCCTTTCCTTATTTTTCCATGTTCCATTTTCTTCCCGTCACTGTCTCTGCGCCCGCACCCATAGCACCGCCGACCACCGCGTTGAACAGCAGTTCAAGGTTGAGCGGCGTCTCGGCCATGCCGTCAGTGCGCCGGGCTATCACCGCGTTGCCCTGCAATGTAGGCTCGGCATAGACCACGCCCTGCGGCTCCTCGCCTGGTTTGCACAGGTCGAACACATAGCGGCTGCACAAGTCGGCCACCGAGGCGTTGAGCAGCAGCCGGCGCTGGTCGATTATCACGATGTGGTCGAGCAACTGTTCGATGTCGTGCACCTGGTGGGTTGACATTATGAGCGTGCGGTCGGGAGTCATGTTCTGCGCCACCACCCTGCGGAACTGGCTCTTCGACGGTATGTCGAGACCATTGGTTGGCTCGTCCATAAGCAGCAGTCGGGTGCCAGAGGCCAAGGCGAAGCTCATGAAAGCCTTTTTCTTCTGTCCCATCGACAATTGGTCGAGCTTGAGCGTAAGAGGCAGGTCGAAGTCGCCGAGACACTTGTTGAGCACTTCGCGGCTGAAGTTGGGGTAAAACGGTTGGTTGAGCCTCACATAGTTGTCGAGCGTCATTGCCGGCAGCTCAAACTCCTCAGGCACCACAAACACGTCGCTCATGATGTCGGGGCGGCGCAAGCGGCTCTCCACACCGTCGATTTCCACAGTGCCGCGCAGAGGGCGCAGCAAACCGCTGATGAGATACAGCAGCGTTGACTTGCCCGTACCGTTCTTGCCCAGCAAGCCATAGATGTTGTTGGCCTCCATGTCGAGGCTGAAGCAGTCGAATATGCGGCGGCCACTGCCGGCATAAGCGAAGCTGATGTCTTTGATTTCAATCATGGTTCTGTTCCTTTCATATTATATGTGTCCATTCCTTTTTACTTATATGCATCCATTCCTTTTTGCAGTGTTCTACTGTGATGGTACACCGCAAAAGTATATACAAATGCCCAATGCAGCAAACTTTTGGGCGAAAAAGTGATGAAAGGAACGTTGGCTTCTTGGCCTCGAAGAGGCCGCATCTAAACAACCTCACGTGCAACGTAGCGGAACGTGGGGCTGTGTGTGTGGAAGATAAAAACACCGGATTCGAAGATGCCAGACATGAAGGGATGTGATTACTCCAAGTTCAGAGTCTTGTCGCAATACTCTATCACCGCCGGACGGTGGGTGATGAATATCACGGTGCGGCCCTTCGACGCCAGGATGTTGTCGAGCAGGGTTCGCTCCGTCTGTGGGTCGAGCGCGCTCGTAGCCTCGTCGAGCAGCATGATGCCGCCGTCGCGCAGCAAGGCGCGCGCTATGGCTATGCGCTGTGCCTGTCCCTCGCTAAGTCCGCCGCCGCCCTCGGTGGTCTTGGTGTCGAGTCCCTGCGGCAGCGAGAGCACGAAGTCGGCGCACGACAAGCGCAGAGCCTCAACCATGTCGTGCTCGCTCGCATCGGGGTTGCCCAGTCGCAGGTTGTCGCGGATGGTGCCGCTAAGCAGAGTGTTGCCCTGCGGCACATACACGAAGTTGCAGCGCGACAGTGGCGACACCTCGCACGAGCCGTTGCCGTCATACAGTTCGACGGCACCGCCCTTGGGGCGCATAAGTCCGAGAATAAGTCGTATAAGCGTTGTCTTGCCGGCTCCCGTCTCGCCGAGAATGGCAGTACACGTGCCGGGGGCGAAGTCGAACGACAGGTTGTCAATCACGTTGCGCGTGCCGTCGTCGTAGGCGTAGGTGACGTTGCGCAGCCTCACCCCACAGGGCGACGCCATGCGCACAGGTTCGCCCTGCACCTCTTCGGGCGTGTCCTCCAGTTCCATGAGCCGCTCCACGGCGGTGAACACCGACACGAAGGCCGGGGCGAGCTTCGTCAAGTCGCGCGCCGGGTTCTGTATGCGGTACACCAGTTGCAGGAATGCAGTCATCGAACCAAACGAGAGAGTACCGTGGTAGAGTCTGACGGCGCTCCACAGGAACGCCACGAGATAGCCCAGCGAGAAGCCGGCGTTGAGAAAGAGGTTGGATACCACAGAGAAGCGCGTGCGCCGCCTCACGTGCGACCGCAGCGTCGTTTGGTTGGCGTCGAGCCGCCTCACCATGAGCGAACCGCACTCAAGCGTCTTGATGAGCATGCGGTGCTGCACCGTCTCCTGCAATATGCTCTGCACGCGGCTGTCGCTGTGGCGCACGCGGCGTGTGTATTTGCGCATGCGCGCCACATAGATGCGGCTCACGAGGATGAACACCGGCAGTATGGCCACGGTGATGAGCGCAAGCACGGCGTCCATGTTGAGCAGATAGAAGAACGCCCCAACAAAGAGAGCCACCACCGAGAGCGTGTTGGGTAGCGTCTCGGTGAGGAAGTTCACCACCGTGTTGACATCAAACTCCAGCCTGTTCACCACGTCGCCACTGTGGCGGCGGTCCTTGCCGTGCCACTCCGACCGCAACAGACGGTCGAGCATGCGCTGCTGCATCATGTTTTGCGCCTTGACGCCGAGTATGTTCTTAATCCACACTCGCGCTATGCCTATGGCGAAGTCGCACGCGATGATCAGCGCCATGACCCCGACCGCCCAATAGAGCGACCCTGGGCGCACGCCGGCGGCAATGTCGATGGCGCGCTGCACAGCCCACACAGAGCCGAGGCTCACGCCGACGCCAGCCAGTCCGGTAGCGGCGTTGAGCGCAGTCTGCCGGCGGTTGCCGCGCCATGCGTGCCACAGCCAGCGCATCGAGCCTTTGCGAATGCACAGCAGCGAGGCCAGGAAATGGGGTTTTCTGATATGATGCATCATACGAATATCACGGGCGACTCTCATGGAGCCACCCGTCGTGTGTGGTTGAGTGGTTGGGAGGGCGGTACGCAAGGGCTTGCCGCTAGCCGCGCCCGTCGCTACCCCACATCATCTTCTCGCGCAGGGTCTGAGCATAGGTCTTGCCGTTGCGCTTCACGATGTTTATCTTGTAGGGCGACTTGCGCATTGTCATGCGCGCGCCGTCGCTGAACCGCTCCGTGCGCCCGTCGATGGCTATGAGGAAGCTGTGGCGGCGGCTCTCCACTTCGAATGTGAGCACGACGTCGTCGTGAATCACTATCGGCCTCATGTTGAGACTGTGGGGAGCCACGGCGGTGATGAGGAACACGCTCGTGCCAGGCACGATTATGGGGCCTCCGTTGCTCAGCGAGTAGGCGGTCGATCCCGTTGGGGTGCTCACGATAAGCCCGTCGGCACGGTAGGTGGTGATGTGCTCGCCGTTTACATCGGCGTGTATGGTTATCATCGACGCGTCGTCGCCCTTCAGTATGGCCACGTCATTCAGGGCGAAGGGCGAACCGCCGAGCGTGGCGTTCTCCACCTCCACCTGTATGGTCTTGCGCGGCTCCAGCGTGTATTCGCCACGGTGCAGCTGAGCTATGCAGTCCTCTATTTCGTCGGAGCCTGTGTCGGCGAGGAAGCCCAGGCGGCCTGTGTTGACGCCGAGCACGGGTATGCCCTTGTCGCACACGCGGCTTGCCGCCTTGAGGAAGGTGCCGTCGCCGCCCATCGACATGACGAAGTCGGCGCTGAAGTCGGTGCCCGTGAACACCTCGACACCGTCGAGGTCAACGTCGGCCAACTTGGTTAGGTAGTCATAGTATTTGCGGTCTACAACCACCGCGTCGCCATATCCGCGCAAGCACGACAGCAGACGCCGCGTGGCCACCACGTTTTCCGCCTTGTGAACGCTGCCGAAAATGGCAAATCGTAGTTCTTTGGTTGCCATAAAAAATATTGCTTCTATAGTTTATTTTGCCGCAAATGACGCTACGTTTGGCAAACATTTACTATTTTTGTGCTACCAAAACATTACAAAACACGCCACTTGTTGCTGCAAAGATAGCAAAAACGACGTGAAACAAGCAACAGAGGAGCTAAAGAAATGACAAAACTAAGCGTGAACATCAACAAGGTTGCCACCATTCGCAACGCCAGAGGGGGCAACAACCCCAACGTGGAGCAGGTGGCAATCGACTGCGAGACGTTCGGGGCCGAAGGCATAACGGTGCATCCACGACCCGACGAGAGGCACATCAGATACCAGGACGTGCGCGACATACGCCCCAACATAACCACCGAACTGAACATAGAGGGCAACCCCATTGACCGCTACATAGACCTCGTGCTTGAGGTCAGGCCGACGCAGGTGACGCTCGTGCCAGATGCCGACGACCAGATAACGTCGAACCACGGGTGGGACACGAAGAGCAACAAGACCTTCCTGACCGACGTGGTGGGGCGCTTCAAGGAGGCGGGCATACGCACCTCGATATTCATCGACCCCGACCTGGAGATGGCCAACTACGCCAAGGAGTGCGGTGCCGACCGCGTGGAACTGTACACCGAGCCTTATGCGGCCAACTACCACGCCGACAGAGAGGCGGCGATAGCCCCATTCGTGGCCACGGCCGAGGAGGTGAGGCGACTGGGCATGGGACTCAACGCCGGCCACGACCTCAGTCTCGACAACCTGCACTACTTCCATGAGCGCATCCCTTGGGTTGACGAGGTGAGCATAGGCCACGCCATTATATGCGACGCTCTGTACATGGGACTGCACGCCACCATACAGAAGTATCTTCAAGCAATAAAGTGACGTTCAAGAAAACACATAAAGAAAGGAAAGGACACAATGGTTTACGAATTTTTAGCCAATGGCTTCGAGGAAATCGAGGCCCTCGCGGTTGTTGACATATTCCGCCGTGGCGGCATCGACATAAAGACCGTGAGCGTGACGGGCAGCGAGTTTGCCACCACATCGCACAACATCACCATAAAGGCCGACCTCAAGATAGAGGACGCCGACCTTACCGACGCCGACCTGCTCGTGCTGCCGGGCGGCATGCCAGGGGCAACCAACCTGAACGACCACGAGGGCGTGAGGAAGGCTCTGCTCGACCAGGCCGCCAAGGGCAAGCGCATAGCAGCCATATGCGCCGCTCCGATGGTGCTGGGCAGCCTCGGACTGCTCAAGGGCAAGCGCGCCACGTGCTATCCCGGATTTGAGAAGTATCTCGACGGCGCGACCTACACCGCCGAACTGTTTACCACCGACGGCAACATCACCACCGGGCGCGGACCTGCCGCCACCCTGCCCTACGCCTATGCTCTGCTCGAAATGTTCATAGGCAAGGAGGCCACCGACGAGATTCGCGGTGGAATGATATACAACCAGCTGCTCGAAGAGGCGTAACTGCGGCGCAGAGGCAGTGGCTGGCGTGTCTCACGCCGCAACCACGGCATTGCCGGTTGGTGTGCGGCAAGTCATCGCACCCACTACCACTACACTGCCAATGCGAGAAACACGCTTTGGACATACGACTAAGTGACGGTGAAAGAATAAGTTGGTATGATTTGCGGCTTATATTTTTGAGATGTTTTCGGTTCTCGAAGAGGGAGCATAGCGGGCTATGTGACCGATGAGAGAGACGAAAACAGCCAAAAAGATAAGCCGAAAAGTCTGACGTAACACATGTTTGTCATGGTTCAAATCGTACCAAGTTATTTTTCACCGTCACTAAAGCGCTGGCCAATCAGCCAACGGCAATGGGGCTTCGGCATAGGCACATATGGCGAAGCCCCATTTTTTACATAACCAAACGAAGACCACACCTATATGACCATGGATTACGCAATAATAGTGGCTGGCGGCAAGGGGCTGCGCATGGGCGGCGACTTGCCAAAGCAGTTTCTGCCCGTGGACGGCAAACCGGTGCTGATGCGCACGATAGAGAGGTTCAGGGAGTATTCGCCCAGTCTGGCGATAATACTCGTGCTGCCCAAAAGCCAACAGGACTACTGGCGCGAGTTGTGCGCCAAGCACGACTTCCGCGCCGACATAAGCATTGCCGACGGCGGCGACACGCGCTTCGCCTCGGTGAAGAGCGGACTAAGCCTCGTGCCGACAGACGCCGACGGCGTGGTGGCGGTACACGACGGCGTGCGGCCTTTCGCTGCTGTCGAGGTGATTGCCAGGTGCTACGACACGGCAAGGCGCACGGGGGCGGCCATACCGGTGGTACCGGTGGTTGACACACTGAGGCACACGAGCGGCACCACCGTGCCACGGAGCGAGTATCGGCTGGTGCAGACGCCACAGGCTTTCGGCGCACAGCTGCTGCATGACGCCTACCGACAGGACTACACCGACGCCTTCACCGACGACGCGTCGGTGGTGGAGGCGGCCGGCCACGGGGTGACGCTCGTCGAGGGCAACCGCGAGAACATAAAGATAACCACACCGTTCGACTTGGTTGTGGCCGAGGCTCTGGCCAAGGCGCAGACTCCAGGCGACGACACCGCCAAATAGGAAAAAACAGACAACGCACGTGACCGACATATTAGCGCAAGACATACAGTTTTTGCCGGGGGTGGGACCGGGCAGGAAGAAGATACTGAGCGAGGAGCTTGGCATCAACAGCTTCGGCGACCTGCTCACCAACTATCCCTACAAGCACATCGACCGAAGCCACATATACACCATAAGGGAGCTTACGGGCGACATGCCTTTCGTGCAGGTGTGCGGACAGATACTCAGCTTCGAGACCTTCGAGTATGCGCCCCACAGGGAGCGCGTGGTGGCCCACTTCTCCGACGGCACGGGGGTGATGGACCTCACGTGGTTCAACGGCGGACGCTATGCCAAGAAGACCTACAAGCCGCGCACGCAATACCTGGTGTTCGGCAAGCCAACGGTGTTCAACGGACGGGTCAACGTGGTGCATCCCGACATCGACCCGGCCGACGAGATGCAGCTGTCGGGCATGGGCATGCAGCCCTACTACACCACGACGGAGAAGATGAAGAAGAGCGGACTGACGTCGCACACGATGGAGCGGCTGGCGAAATGTCTGCTCGAAAAGCTGAAGGGGCCTATAGCCGAGACGCTGCCGCAGTTCATCACGTCGAGGCTCAAACTGATGTCGCGCGACGAGGCGCTGCGCGCCATACACTATCCGCAAAGCCCCAAGCAGCTGGAGCGGGCAAGGGCAAGGCTGAAGTTTGAGGAGCTGTTCTACGTGCAGCTCAACATAGTGCGCTATGCCAGCGACCAGCGGCGCAAATACCGTGGCTACATATTCCCCACGGTGGGCAAGCTCTTCAACGACTTCTACCACAACAACCTGAAATTCCAGCTCACCGGGGCGCAGAAGCGCGTGATGCACGAGATAAGGGACGACATGCGCACGGGGCGGCAGATGAACCGCCTGCTGCAGGGCGACGTGGGTTCGGGCAAGACGCTCGTGGCCCTGATGGCCATGCTCATCGCCATCGACAACGGGTTTCAGGCGTGCATCATGGCTCCCACCGAGATTCTCGCCGAGCAGCACCTGGCCACCATACGTGGCTTTCTTGAGGGCTTGCCCGTAAGGACAGAGCTGCTCACGGGCATGGTGAAGGGCAAAAGGCGCAAGGAGGTGCTCGCCGACTTGGCCACCGGCGACGTCCACATTCTCGTCGGCACGCACGCCGTAATCGAGGACACGGTGCAGTTTGCCCGGCTCGGACTCGTGGTTGTCGACGAGCAACACCGCTTCGGCGTGGCGCAGAGGGCTAAGATGTGGGGCAAGAGCGCAAACCCACCCCACATACTGGTGATGACGGCCACGCCTATTCCGCGCACTCTCGCCATGACGCTGTATGGCGACCTCGACGTGAGCGTAATCGACGAACTGCCGCCGGGACGCAAGCCCATAATGACGCAGCACGTGTATGACAGCCACATGACGCGGCTCTACGAGAGCATACGCAACCAGATGCGCCAAGGCCGCCAGGCCTACATCGTGTTTCCACTGATTGAGGAGAGCGAGAAGATTGACCTGAAAAATCTGGAGTCGGGATACGAGACGCTGCGCCAGGCGTTTCCGGAGTTCAGCATGAGCAAGGTGCACGGGCGCATGAAGGCAAAGGAGAAGGAAGAAGAGATGCGCAAGTTTGCCCAGGGCGAGACGGCCATGCTCGTGGCCACGACGGTGATAGAGGTGGGGGTCAACGTGCCCAACGCCTCGGTGATGGTGATTCTCGATGCACAACGCTTCGGCCTGTCGCAGCTGCACCAGCTGAGGGGGCGCGTGGGGCGTGGCGCAAAGCAGTCGTACTGCATTCTGGTAACGCCGTTCAAGCTGAGCGAGGACACGCGCAAGCGCATCGACATAATGTGCGAGACCAACGATGGCTTCCGCATTGCCGAGGCCGACCTGAAACTGCGAGGGCCGGGCGACCTTGAGGGCACGCAGCAGAGTGGCATGGCCTTCGACCTGAAGATTGCCGACATCGCGCGCGACGGACAGCTCGTGCAGCTGGCGCGCGACGAGGCGCAACGCATAATCGAGGCCGACCCCACGGGCGAGAAACCAGAATATGCCATGCTCTGGAACCGACTGAAGGAGCAGCGCAAGGGCAACTTCGACTGGGCGTCGATTTCGTAAGGGCTGAAATGCAGCCACAAGTGACGGTGAAAATCGCGGCAAATGGCGCATCCACTCGCTTACTTCAGCTGAAGTAAGAGCTTACACCAATTGAAGTAAGAGCTTACACCAATTGGAGTAAGAGCTTACACCAACTGAAGTAAGCCAACTTTGTGCATATGTTCCATGGCAACAGCTGCCTTCCGAAGATTACATAAAAGACCTCAATCAATTAGTTATTAGGCATCACGATTTTATAATTTAAAAGATATATATTTGCAGACGTGAACCCCAAAAGACTGAGAACATGATGACTGACATGAGCGAAAGAAGACTGCCCGTAGGCATACAGTCGTTCGAAAAGATAAGAAGAGAAGGGTATTTGTATGTTGACAAGACCGACATCGTTTGGAGCCTTGTCAACAGTGGCAAGACGTATAATTACCTAAGCCGCCCGCGCCGCTTCGGCAAGTCGGTGCTCGTGGACACCCTCCAGTGCTATTTCGAGGGAAAGAAGGAGCTATTCGAAGGACTGAAGATTATGGACTTGGAGAAGGAATGGGTTAAGCGGCCTGTCATCCGTCTCGACATGAGCCGTGGTGGAGACACGGCAGAAGACCTTCGTTCCTACTTGGGCAAGGCATTCAAGAAATACGAGAAACTATATGGTGTGGAGGTTGATCCACAAGACTCCCTCGCCAACCGATTTGACGCCATCATAGAAACGGCCTACGAACAGACCGGCCAGCAAGTAGCCATCCTCATCGACGAGTACGACGCACCTTTGCAGCACTCATGGAAGACGCCCAACCATGAAGCATGCACCGCCGTCTACCGCAACGTGTTCGCCATACTCAAGGCTGACGACGAATACGAGAAGTTCGTCTTTATCACTGGCATTACCAAGTTTACGCAAATATCCCTGTTCTCCGTGCTCAACAATCTCAGCAATATCAGCTTCGACGGTCTCTACGCCCCCGTCTGTGGCATCACGGAGGAAGAGATTACCGACAACTTCATGCCCGAGATCAAGGCTATGGGCGAGGCAAACGGATGGTCTGCGGAAGAAACACTCCATCAATTGAAGGCCAACTACGACGGTTATCATTTCAGCCGCCACAACATGGTGGATGTCTTCAATCCATTCAGTCTCATCAATGCACTGGCTGATAGCGAAACAAAGAATTATTGGGCATCATCGGGCGCCACTTCCCTACTTCCAAAGTTTGTGGACGACATGGAACTGCGGTTGAAGGACTTCGACCATTGCTCCCTGTTGGGTGTCATTGCCGAGACTTCCGACGTGACGGGCGGAGGAGCGGAACTGTTCCTCTACCAGTCGGGCTACCTCACCATCAAGGACTATCAGGCGGGCGTATATATCTTAGGAATCCCCAACCATGAGATTCGCCAGGCTCTCTACGAAATAGTACTGCCTACACTCACTTTGAAAAGGGGTGCAGACATCCAGTCTGCCCAGGCAAACCTATTCCTATCCCTGCAACTCGGCAAGCTCCCCGAGGCGAAGAAAGCGCTGAAAGCCCTCATCGCCGACGTGCCATACAGCAACAAGAAACTCGCATCAATGGATATGGAGGAGCGTTACCGCCTCGTCATGAGCACGATATTCAATGCCATCGGTTGCCGTGTGGAAGTGGAGAAGATGATAGCCACGGGCAGGATAGACATGGTGGTGGGAGTAACCAACTACATCTACGTGCTGGAACTGAAGCTCTCCAACAACGGCGGTCTCGCCGCTGCCGAGCAGCAAATCAAGGCCAAGCAATACGCTGAGCCTTTCAAGGCCGACAAACGCAAGGTCATCGCCTTAGCCGTGGAACTCGACGAGCAGGGCAAGGGACTCGTGGACTGGAAAGAAGTGGAGTAAGAATAACTTCCCATAGCATGCAATACTGACAAAGCGTGGTCGCCAAAAGCAACCATTCTGCAACATAATCTGTTAATTATCACACAAATTGTGTTAATACGACCCTTCGTGATGAAATATTTATTACCTTTGCGTCGTTATTACTACAAAAAGGGTGGCGACACGGTCATAATTGGATTGTAATTATCTCCGTTTTTCAGCCTTTCAATTGTGCGTTGATGCACAACGAATCAAAAAAAAAAGACTTTTTATGATAGCAAAGAGACTAAAGCATATTGGAGCATTGGTATTTATGGCACTTTGCACTGTGACCGCATCAGGACAAGACCTTTTGGCTCACCAAGCCCCAATCGACAGAAGAATGAAGGCCGTTGACACGGTGGCGCTTAACAAGATAATACAAGCTGAGCAGTATGAGTCGCCCGCAGCCGACCTCTACGACGACTGGAACAACCACTACGCCCACAAGGCCACCGCTCTGCCCGACTCGTTCCGCATCGATCTGCGCCACTTCTGCATGCCCACACCGAGCCGCATACTCACGTCGAACTTCGGCAGCCGCTGGGGACGACAGCACAAGGGACTCGACATCAAGGTGTATATCGGCGACACCATACGCGCCGCATTCACCGGAAAGGTGCGCATAGTGAAATATGAGGCTGGAGGCTACGGCAAGTATGTGGTGATACGCCACGACAACGGATTGGAGACGATATACGGCCACATGTCGAAGCAGTTGGTTGAGGAAAACCAGGAGGTGCGCGCAGGAGAACCAATAGGACTTGGCGGCAACACCGGACGAAGCACCGGTTCGCACTTGCACTTCGAGACCCGCCTGTGTGGCGTGGCCCTCAACCCGGCCTTGATGTTCGACTTCCGCAACCAGGACGTGGTGAGCGACTTCTACATGTTCCGCCGCAGCTCCTACGAGAAGGAGTCGGTGGCAGCCACAAGGCTGCGCGGCGTTGGCGGACGTAGCACTGGCAGTGACTCTGACGACGACATAGAGTTGGCCACAGCCGCCCCGGCTGCATCTTACGCCACCGACGTGCATTTCCACAAGGTGGCCGCAGGAGAGACGTTGGCAAGCATAGCACGCAAGCGCGGCACTACGGTTGAAGCCATCTGCAAGCTCAATCACATTGGCAAGCAGGTGCGCCTGATGCCTGGACAGATATTGAAATACAACTAAAAAAAGAAAGACATAAACACAACAAGACGGGGGCTTTCACACGTGGAGTGCGGAAGTCCCTTTCTTGTATCCTCACAACAATATAAAGGCACACAAATGAACAAGCAACACGCAAGACTGATGGCGGCCATGGTGGAATACGACCGTGGCGACGCCAAGAGAATACAACACTTCGTCAAGGTACACGACTTCGCAGCCACGATAGGACGGCTGGAGGGCGTTGACGACGACACCATGTTTGTGCTGGAGACGGCGGCCATACTGCACGACATCGGCATTCACGAGAGTGAGCGCATATATGGCAACTGCAACGGCAAGCACCAGGAGGAGCTGGGCCCCGACGAGGCGCGACGGCTGATGGCGCGCGTGGGCGGATACACCGAGGAACAGACGGCGCGCGTGGGTCATCTGATAGGCCACCACCACACATACACGGGCGTTGACGGCATTGACTGGCAGATATTGCTTGAGGCCGACTTTCTCGTAAACTCGTTTGAGGACGAACTGTCGATGGATGCCGTGAGCCACTTCGAGGCCAAGGTGTTCAAGACGGAGAGCGGCAAACGGCTGCTCGAAACAATGTGGGGACTGTAACAAGAAAAACAATGCGCTACAACAGGATGACCATAACTCTGCACGAAACGCGCGACACGCAAAGCGCGGAATACAAATTCATGGAGGCATTGCTCATTGATGCCTTTCCCGAAAACGAGCGACGCGACCTCGACAAGCAACGGCTGAACACGAGCGACAACACCATGTTTCACCCTATGCTGATAAAGGCCGACGGCAAGTGCGTCGGCTTGATAAACTACTGGCTGCTGGGCGACATTGCCTATGTGGAGCACTTCGCCACCAGTCCTGCCCTGCGCAGACACGGACTGGGCGCGGCGGCCATGGAGGCTGCGCAACATGCGCTGAAGCGGATTGTGCTTGAGGTGGAACTGCCCGACACGCCACTGGCGCAAAGGCGCATCGGCTTCTACCGCCGCTGCGGCTTCAGTCTGTGCCAGCGGCCATACACACAGCCGCCCTACCGCAGGGGCGACACTCCCCCACCCATGCTCCTGATGTTTCATGGCGTTGACGACATGGATGCAGCCTTCGCCACGGCTCGCAATGCCATACACAAGCACGTGTATGGCGTGGAGGCGTAAAGGAAGCAAATGGAGAAAGGGAAAAGGCATTTGCCTGGAGACGCTCTCCCGGCAAATGCCTTATAATATGTGTGTGCGCATATACAAACGCGCCGCACGAGCAATGCTTAGTTTGCCTTCACATTGATAATCTTGATGTCGTAGACACCAGTTGTGCCCTGAACTTCCACCACATAGAGTTGGTTCTTATATGTGGCGAAATTATCTGCGCTGATACCTGACGCTGCGTAGTAAACGCCGTCGTTTGCACCCTCAGCACTGTCGGCTGTCTTGAAATAATAAGCCGTGCCTGCGCTATAATTGTTTTCAGCGGCCTTATATGTCGTAGCCACATACTTTGTTGTAGTATACACATAAGCATACGTTCCTGCCTCTGTGGGCTTAAACTTCACTGCGTCGAGAGTCAAGCTTGTGCCATCGGCAAGAGGAACACTTGTCTCAACTGTCGCACCATTCACTGCCGCAGTACTTATGCCGAGCTTTGCACCATTGAGTTGGGCATAGAGCTGGCCCTCTGTGGTTGACTGATTGAGTTTATACACCTGAGCTTGTCCGGCTGCGTCGCCAATGTCGGTAGGCTTGATTACCGTATGGTCGCTTGTCTTTTCGTCTACAACATATATCTCCTCGTTCACCTTGTACTCGCCGTTTTCCGTCACCTTGGAGCCATTGGCGTATGTTATCACGCTGTTGGACGAAACGGTGGAGATGATTTCCTGGTTGCCCGTGGACACGTCAACCACACTTGCGTCGAAGGTAATGGGGAAAAGTCCCTCGGGGTCGTCGTCGTCATCACCCGTCTTACCGTTGGTCTTGTCGGAAATCTTAAACAGATAGGTATAGGTGAAGTTTGGCTTCCAACGGCAATACTCCGCAGGAATGGCTACGCGAGCGTTCTTCACCTTTATCTCTTCCTTAGAGCCGTCAATGGATGTGAGGGTATAGTCGCAACGCAGAAGCATCGGGTTGGAGCAAGCTTCGTTGGGATACACTGTGGTGTATGCGCCGTTGTTGCTGTCCCATGTTGGCTTGGCGGAAGTCTCGGCAAGCGACTTGGCTGATGTGATGCCACTGCCAAGCGTGAGCGTGTTGCTATAGGTCACGGTGGTGTTCGTCACCGTAGGCTGGTTCTCTATGCCTGAACTGTTGTCCTTGTAGGCCACGGTGAGCGTGTTTCCGGTTGTTGACGTACCGACATTCTGCAGAGCGGCCTTAAAGGCGTCAGTGCTCGCATTTGTCATATTCGAGAAATCGGTGACCACTGTCGTACCCTCGTTGGCATAGTAGAACTTGTCTATCTTCACACTATATCCCGGCACGGTCTCGTAGAAGCCCACACGCACACGCGATCCGAAGTTGCGGAATGTGAGCACGACGGGCTTGTTGTATTCTGCCTTCGCCACTTCCTTGCGGTCGGAGAAATAGATGCCGTCGAGGGTGGTAGCTGGGGCATTGCTCTTCAGGGTAATCTTGTAGCCCTTGTTATATTTGCTCTTTGTTGCGCCCTCGGTTGTGTTCGGGTCGGCTTCGAGCTTCTCCACCAATTCCACATTGCCGTTGTCTGAAAGTCCGCCCTTGGCGGCAAAGGCGGTGAAGGTATAGCCTTTGGCGGCACTGTAGTCCCAGTATTTCACGGCCTGGTTCTTTGAACCGCCAAGCGAGGGCTTCACTTTGCTCTCAGCATAAGTGGTTTGGCCCACGTATTCCCAGTTGTTGGTGTTTGTTTCCGACGTGCCGGCGGTGTTGGCATCGTAGACAATCTTGTAGTTCTCAAACACTACATTGTCGTTGGTTTTGGTGCCATCCTCGTCGGCGGCATGCTTTGTCCCAAACACGACAAACTCGTTGTTCAGTTTTCCTGCGGCATCAGAGCCGGAGAGCGTGGCACGCGTCTGGTTGGGCACACTGAAGCCGAAACCAATGGCAGTGCCTACCACCTCTTCGATAGCCTCCCCCTCATCGCCCACTGCGACGGTCACGTCGTTTGCGCAACCGGCAAACATCATTGTGGCGGCTGCTGTAAGCATGAAATTCAATCTTCTCATCTCAATTAGACTTTTTAGTTTGTATTGTTTTATTGTTATCTTATGGCTGGTAGGGGGGGGTAAATCCCCTACGTAACCTATTGTTTATCTTTTATATAGCACATCTTGCACGCCATCTTTTCCCTATTGATGGCATACGATGCCCACACCGCCCGCAAGCGAGCTGGTTCACTCCTCGATGCGCACATCCAATGGAGTGCGGGTCATCGACGATATCACGCGGAGCATCTTGTACTTGTCCTTGGCTTGCGGCGGCACCGTCAGCCATTCGCCAGTGGGCATCTGCGTCTGACAGTTGTAGCTCTTCACTGGCGTCACAATCCGTTTGCCAGCAAATTGCAGTCCGGTCTTCTTCACCTTGTCGAAGCCGATATGCTCAATGGCCGCCACCACAACTTTCTGGTTGTCGCGACTACTCACGGTGTAGCCGTCGGGGAAACTGACGCACAGTTTCGACTTCTTCCTGTGGCCGGTTTGTTCCGTCTTGTCCGCCTCCATAGTCTCGAAGTCGCCAAGCTCTATGCGCACGTCAAGGGCCAACTGGGCGACGATCGACTTCAGCTGCATATACTTCTGGTCGGTGTCGCTTTGTGCCATCAGATACCAACCTTCCTTAATGGGCTTGGTCCATTGGGCATAGCGCGGCACCACAGAGGTGGAGACCAAAGGCACATGGCACGACTCCATGCCGAGCGACGCCACACGGTCAACGCCAATCTTGTCGATGGCGGCTATCATGGTAGCCGTGGCACTGGCATGGCACAGTTCGGTGCCATCGGCGAATGTCACCCTCAAGCGCCGCCGCTTGGCACGCAGACGGATTTCGCCGCCAGTGGCGGAGTTGCCAGCATCGGCCTTTTCAAGGGCGGCTGGGGAGATGTCAATATCGGCGGCTTCCGCTTCAGTTGGGGCGATGCCGGCCTTTACTTCGTCAGCAAGGATAGCGTCGGCATCTTCCTTTTCAGCTGCGACAATGTCGCCATCGGTACGGCACCAACCATCGTCTGAACCAATACTCACTCCCTTTACTATAGTATCAGCTATGCCGCCATCCGTCGATGGTGCATCAAGAAACGAAGCGTCGTCGAACAGTGACAGCTCCTGCTGCTGAACTTTCTTTTTCCTCGCCATATGGACAGTTTTTATCTCGAAGGTAAATCGTAGAGAAGAGTTCTATAATAATTCCACGAAAACCTTTACCAGTTGGAACCCACCTTCTCTTTACTAAGAATATAATTCATCATAAAGATCACGCTGATATGCCCTCTGCAAAATTTCATAGTTCTCAAGGTACTTTTCCCTGTTAAATTCTTCGCTACGTTCGGAAGCGAAAGCCGCATATTGCAGCATATCGTGTTCCATGGCATATTGCAAAGCGTCGGAAGGCAAGTGTAAGGCAAATGCTATACTCTTCTCCTTGGAATATTGCTCATCGTAATACGGATTGCGCTCATCCTTCAAGTTCTTTGCACTGTCATCATGCCAAATGAGTGATTTGGTTTTGTTCGAAACGACCAGCACATAAGCCGTCCCAACGGGATTTTTGCATGTTGGATTCTCTTCGCCAAACTTCTCTTTCAGGAATGTCCGCAGCTCCTGCCAATCCTTGAAATAGAAGAATGGATTTCCACCCGACTCTTCCAGAACCTGGGCATATTGCTCGGCTTTGACTCTTTTTTCTTCGGAACGTTTATTGTCAGCTTCAGCGTTATATTCAGAAGCGTCAAGCACACATATTTCGGAATTGACCAACCACCTTCCTTGATACTCAGAGAAAGAACCTATGACGTACTTTCCGCTATAATAATGGATGTCTTTTTGCTTCAACTCTTCACCAGCAACCACTATGCGCTCGCCATCTCTGATTTCAAAAGTAACGCCTTTACACTCGTCAACATCAATTACTTTTGCCGTTCCAACTGGCACGTAACGCTGACGTTCCACCCACTCTGCCTTTTCGATGTTTCCATTGACACGGAGTATCGCTCCCAACCACTCTTGTGGCTTCAGAGCCAACGGACCAGCCTTATATCGATAAGGCATTTCGATTGCTATCAATTCGGAGGCTAAATCTCTGTTGAATTTAGTTCCCTGACAACAAGCATCCACCTCTTCAACGGCTTTTTCATTGAAGTTTGAAATGCGAGTGAGGTAACAGCTATAGCTCAACCAGAAAAGAACATTATGCTGTTCATAAAGATCATCCATGAACCGAGCTTCTTGGAAGTAGTTTTTCAGCTCCTCGTTCACTGGAATGGTCTCAAACCAATCGAGCATCACGCCATAGGCTTTGGTTGCAAGGTCTTCAATTTCAGAATACCAAGGATCGAAGAGGAACATCAAATAGTCCTCGTTCCTTACAAGCGAGTCCCATACCAAGAACTTCACATCAGCCAAATTAGGTTCATCGCGCAAATATATCGCCTCGTCTATGTCATAAAACGGCAGGTATTTGCCATACATCGCATGCATCTTGTCGGTGAAGCCTCGCCAAATACCTGCATCAGCCACCACATCCTCAAAGTACATGGTAAGGTTCAAGGCTATCTCCTTTATTTCGTCTTGCATGATTTCCTCCACCTCGACAGTCTGCAAGGCCGTCAACAGCGTTCCTGCAAAATTGGCATAGTCGCCATCGGTGGAAAACTTCTGTCCGAATGGATGGTGAAACACTATATCTTTACGTGGTATAAAAGCTTTCTTCATTGGTTCAAATGTTTACAGTGGGCATCTCCACTAATGATTGTGTTTACAAGGTTCTTTTATGTTTAACGAGATTGCAATATGCTATAAAGCTCTTTGCGGCAAATTGGCTATAGTGTTAATGGCATTCCACAAAATTAGCTTTGCCTGATTGCTGTTGCTTTTTCGAGAGCGACTACAATTAACCGCCACAAACAAAAACGTCCCTGCACACACAAGTTGCACAGGGACACTTTTTATATTGCCTCAATCGAAATAAGCTTTTCCAATCTTATTCAGCCTTAGGAGCCTCTTCTGCTGCGGGAGCGGCCTCTGTCGTTGCCTCTTCTACGGGTGCGGCCTCTACAGCTGCAACCTCTTCTGCCTTGGCAGCAGAACGGCGAGAACGACGGGTTGACTTCTTCTTTGCACTGGTCTTTGCCATGTTCTCGTCGAAATCGACAAGCTCAATGAAGCACATCTGTGCAGCGTCGCCCTGACGGAAGCCCAACTTGATGATGCGGGTGTAGCCACCGGGACGGTCAGCCACCTTGGCAGCCACTTCGCCAAACAGCTCCTTCAGAGCGAACTTGTTCTGAAGATGGCTGAACACCACACGGCGTGAATTGGTGGTGTCGTCCTTAGAGCGTGTTATCAGAGGCTCCACGTAAGCCTTCAAGGCCTTGGCCTTTGCAAGGGTCGTAGTGATTCTTTTGTGCATAATCAGCGATATGGCCATATTTGCAAGCATGGCCTTACGATGAGATGCAGTACGACTCAAATGATTGAATTTCTTATTGTGTCTCATTTTGTTTTTCTTTTGCGACAAACCTTGTTGTCTTGTGGATGAAACCATGCGGTCTCAACCACAAGACAAGGCTATCATTTGTCTAATTTGTACTTTGATATGTCAGTTCCAAACGTAAGATTCAGACTCTCGAGCAAATCATCAAGCTCAGTGAGCGATTTCTTTCCGAAGTTGCGGAACTTCAAGAGGTCGGTCTTGTTGTACTGCACAAGGTCGCCCAATGTCTCGACATCGGCAGCCTTAAGGCAATTGAGGGCACGAACGCTAAGGTTCATGTCAACAAGGCGAGTCTTAAGCAACTGGCGCATATGCAGCACCTCCTCGTCGAACTCCTGATTGCCATCAACCTCATTGTTCTCAATGGTTATCTTCTCATCGGAGAACAACATGAAATGGTAAATCAAGATTTTCGCAGCCTCTTTCAAGGCATCCTTCGGGCTTATGGAACCGTCCGTAGTAACCTCAAGGATAAGCTTGTCATAGTCGGTCTTCTGCTCAACACGATATGGCTCAACCGCATACTTGACATTACGTATCGGAGTGTAAATTGAATCGATTGGAATTACATTAACATCGGTGCAGAACTCTCTGTTCTCGTCAGCGGGAACATAGCCACGACCCTTGTTAATTGTAAGTTCAATCTGCATTGAAGCTTTCGAATCTAAATGACAAATCACCAAATCGGGGTTTAACACTTCAAATCCGGTCAGATATTTTCCTATATCACCGGCCTTGAACTCTGTAGAATTCTCGACCGTGATACTTACTTTTTCGTTCTCGAATTCTTCTACTATTTGCTTGAACCTCACTTGCTTGAGATTCAAGATAATGTTGGTCACATCCTCCTTCACCCCAGACACGGAAGAAAACTCGTGCTCAACGCCAGCAATGCGGATGGTGTTGATAGCATAGCCTTCCAACGAGGAAAGAAGAATGCGGCGCAAGGCATTACCGATGGTGACACCGAAGCCTGACTCCAACGGACGAAATTCGAACTTGCCGAACTTGTCGTTGGTTTCCAACATTACAACTTTGTCAGGTTTTTGAAATGCTAATATCGCCATTAATTCAATGATTTATTTAGAGTACAACTCAACGATTAACTGTTCCTTTATGTTCTCAGGGATGTCCGCACGCTCTGGCTTGTGCAGGAACTTGCCACTCTTCGTGTTCTCATCCCACTCAATCCAAGGATACTTGCTGTGGTTGAAGCCTGCAAGTGCAGCCTCAATAACCTCAAGCGACTTGGACTTTTCGCGAACAGCAACAATCTGTCCAGGAGCAACCGAGAAAGAAGGAATGCCAACAACCTTGCCATCAACAGTTATATGACGATGGTTTACAAGCTGACGGGCAGCGGCACGAGTGGGAGCGATACCCAAACGGAACACTACGTTGTCAAGACGGCACTCAAGGTTCTGGAGCAGAACCTCACCTGTGATGCCATCAGACTTAGCTGCCTTCTCAAACATATTACGGAACTGGCGCTCAAGCACTCCATAGGTGTACTTGGCCTTTTGCTTCTCTGCCAACATGACAGCATATTCCGACTGCTTTCTGCGGCGGTTGTTGCCATGCTGTCCAGGAGGGAAGTTTCTCCTAGACAAAACTTTGTCTGCGCCAAAAATGGGTTCACCAAAGCGACGCGCAATTTTTGATTTCGGTCCAATATATCTTGCCATAATATTCTTATGATAAAATTCGTTTCAACAAATTACTGTGTGCAATCACTATACACGTCTTCTCTTCGGAGGACGGCAACCATTGTGCGGAAGCGGAGTAACGTCAACAATTTCCGTAACCTCGATGCCTGCGCCATGCACGGCACGGATTGCAGATTCACGACCGTTACCCGGACCCTTCACATAAGCCTTAACCTTGCGCAAGCCAAGGTCGAAAGCAACCTTTGCACAATCCTCTGCGGCCATCTGGGCAGCATAGGGAGTGTTCTTCTTTGAACCACGGAAGCCCATCTTACCTGCAGAAGACCAAGAGATAACCTGACCTTCGCTGTTGGCCAAAGACACTATAATATTGTTGAAAGAGCTATGAACATGCAGCTGTCCTAAAGCATCAACCCTAACATTTCTTTTCTTTGAAGCGACTGTTTTCTTTGCCATAATTCTAAATCTTTAATTTCTAAGTGTGAATTACTTCGTTGCCTTCTTCTTGTTTGCAACAGTCTTCTTCTTTCCCTTGCGGGTACGAGCATTGTTCTTTGTGCTCTGACCACGAACAGGAAGACCAATACGGTGACGGATTCCACGATAGCATCCAATATCCATCAGTCGCTTGATATTCAACTGAATCTCCGAACGGAGATCACCTTCAACTTTGAATTCAGCACCGATAATTTCGCGGATCTTGGCTGCTTGGTCGTCAGTCCACTCGCTGACCTTCAAGTCACGGCTAACACCGGCCTTATCCAATATCTTTGCTGAACTACTTCGACCTATTCCATAGATGTAGGTCAATGCGATTTCGCCACGCTTGTTTTGGGGCAAATCTACTCCAACAATTCTTATTGCCATTTGTTAATGAATAAAATGTTAAATGATTAATTAACCCTGACGCAATTTATACTTCGGGTTTTTCTTGTTGATGACGAACAGACGTCCTTTCCGACGCACGATTTTACAGTCGGGGGTACGCTTTTTCAAGGATGTTCTTGTTTTCATATCTGTTATTTGTATCTAAATACTATTCTACCTTTCGTCAAATCATATGGACTCATCTCTACCTTCACCTTGTCACCCGGAAGAATCTTGATGTAGTGCATTCTCATCTTACCCGATATGTGGGCAATTATCTGCACGCCATTCTCAAGCTCTACCCTAAACATGGCATTGGAAAGCGACTCCACGATAGTGCCGTCCTGCTCAATAGCGGATTGTTTTGCCATACTCTTATATTAACGCCTTATAATGTCTCTACTTGTTTGAGGTTGCCGATTTATTGTCGAGCGACATAGGCATAAAGCAAATGCCGCAACCGACAAAACAAAATCAGCAAACAAAGAAGGGATGTCTCCCAATCAAATTCTCAAAGGAGATTTTGCCAAATCCTCTCGATTATGCCGAAAGACCACCACGCCCATGAACTCTGCCTGAGTTCAACAAACCATCGTAATGGCGCATCATCAAATGGCTTTCTACCTGTTGTAGGGTATCAAGAACCACACCTATGAGAATCAAGAGGGATGTTCCACCAAAGAATTGAGAGAATGCGTCCTGCACGTCCAACAACCCAGCCAATGCCGGCATAATGGCGATGAAGGCGATAAACAACGATCCTGGGAATGTTATTCTTGACATAACAGTGTCGATGTAATCCGCAGTGTCCTTTCCTGGCTTCACACCAGGAATGAAACCGTTATTGCGCTTCATGTCCTCAGCCATCTGAGTCGGGTTCAAGGTTATTGCCGTGTAGAAATACGTAAATGCTATGATAAGAGCAGCAAATACGACATTGTACAACCAACTGTGGTGATCCATCAGAGAACGCACAAACCATGTAGAGTTCTCCGGAGCAGAATATTGCACTATGGCCAAAGGAATAAACATCAAAGCCTGTGCGAAGATTATTGGCATCACGTTTGCGGCAAACAACTTCAACGGTATGTATTGGCGCGCGCCACCATACTGCTTGTTTCCCACTATACGCTTGGCATACTGCACAGGTATCTTACGAGTACCCTGCACAAGGAGAATTGCGGCGCAAACAACCGCCAACAACACCAATATCTCAATCATGAACATTACCAATCCGCCACCTGAAATCGCCGTGAAGCGCGACACAAGCTCCTGTGTGAAAGCCTGCGGCAGTCGCGCGATGATACCAATCATGATTATCAAAGAGATGCCATTGCCTATTCCCTTATCAGTGATACGCTCTCCCAACCAAAGAATGAACATACTTCCTGCAGCCAATATCACAGTAGCCGTCAAGATGAACACAGGCCAGGAGATGCCCGTAGCAAGGGCACCTCCAGCCTGCATCTTTAAGTTAATCAAGTAACTCGGAGCTTGGAACAGAAGAATTCCAACTGTAAGCCAACGAGTGTACGTGCTTATTTTCTTGCGGCCACTTTCACCTTCGCGCTGCATTTTCTGGAAATACGGCACTGCAACGGCAAGAAGTTGCATGACAATAGAAGCTGAGATATAAGGCATTATTCCCAAAGCGAATATCGACGCATTGGAAAATGCTCCACCAGAGAACATATCCAAAAGAGACATCAAGCCCCCCTTGGTCTGCGACTGTAGTTTATCCAACATGGCAGGGTTGATACCCGGAAGCACCACAAACGAGCCAAAACGGTAAATGGCAGTAAAGAGGATTGTAATGAGGATACGCTTGCGCAAATCCTCAATTTTCCAAATGTTCTTCAGTGTCTCAAATAACTTCTTCATCTTCTTAGATTATTGTAGCGTTACCACCTAATGCCTTGATTGCTTCCTCGGCTGACTTTGAGAATGCGTTTGCCTCAACGTCAACCTTTGTCTTCAATTCACCCTTTGCAAGTATCTTAACAAGGTTCTTCCCGTTTGTCAATCCTGCAGCCACGAGTTCAGCCATTCCAATTTTGGTGAGGTTCTTCTCCTCCGCAATCTTCTGGATGGTTGACAAGTTAACAGCAAGATACTCCTTACGGTTGATGTTCTTGAAGCCGAACTTAGGAACACGCCTCTGCAACGGCATCTGACCACCTTCGAAACCAATCTTTCTCTTATAGCCAGAACGAGCCTTTGCACCCTTGTGTCCACGCGTAGAAGTTCCACCCAAGCCAGAACCTGCACCACGTCCCAAACGACGACGTGAATGTGTAGAACCTTCCGCAGGTTTTAAACTATGTAGTTTCATAACTGTTTCTGTTTTTATAATTAGTCAATTACGGTCACCAAGTGATGAACCTTACGTATCATACCACGGAGGACAGGCGTATCTTCCTTTTCCACGACCTGTGAAATCTTGCGAAGTCCCAACGCCAGCAAAGTGCGCTTCTGGTCAACCGGCGCGCCGATACGGCTCTTTATCTGCTTTATCTTTATTGTTGCCATGAAAAGTCTCCTTATCCTCTAAATACTTTATCCATACTTATTCCACGTGTACCTGCGATAGTGTAGGCATCCCTCATTTGGCTCAAGGCAAGAATTGTTGCCTTAACCAAGTTGTGAGGGTTGGAAGAACCCTTAGACTTAGCCAAAATGTCCTTAACACCAACACTGTCAAGCACAGCACGCATAGCACCACCAGCCACAAGACCAGTACCCGCGGCAGCAGGCTTCAAGAAAACCTGTGCTCCACCGAAGCGAGCCTCAATTTCGTGGGGTACAGTACCCTTAAGAACAGGAACCTTTACGAGGTTCTTCTTGGCAGCTTCCACGCCTTTTGCAATAGCCGCAGTCACTTCGCCAGCTTTTCCCAAGCCCCAGCCGATAATGCCATTGCCGTCACCGACAACAACAATAGCAGCAAATGTGAAAGTACGGCCACCCTTTGTAACCTTAGTAACACGGTTGATAGCAACCAGTCGGTCTTTCAATTCAACGTCACTATTTACTCTAACTTTGTTCATTGTCATAATCGCTTAAAAATTAAGACCTCCCTTACGGGCTGCATCAGCCAACTGCTTCACACGGCCATGATAAAGATATCCGTTACGGTCGAACACTACGGCAGACACGCCAGCCTCCAAAGCCTTCTTTGCGACAAGCTCGCCAACCTTCTCGGCCTGTTGTATCTTAGGCATTGCCTCCAAGCCCAAGGAAGAGGCAGAGGCAAGAGTCTTACCCTCCTGGTCATTTATTATTTGGACGTAGATTTGTTTGTTGCTACGGAACACGCTCATACGAGGACGCTCAGCAGTGCCAAAAACCTTTTTACGGATTCTGAACTTTATCTTTATTCGTCTTTCTACTTTCTTTGTTGTCATAATCGTAAATAATTAAAGTTACTTAGCCGAAGCTGACTTTCCTGACTTTCTGCGGATAACCTCGCCCTGGAACAAGATTCCCTTTCCTTTATAAGGCTCAGGCATACGGAAAGAACGAATTTTAGCACAAACGAGTCCCAACAAAGCCTTGTCGCAAGACTCCAACATAAGCAATGGGTTCTGGTTTCTCTCAGACTTTGTCTCAACCTTAACCTCACTGGGAAGCTGGATGAAAATCGGGTGTGTATAGCCCAAAGCGAACTCTATGATATTGCCTTGGTTTGAAACACGGTAGCCGACACCAACAAGCTCTAGAGTCTTCTTATAACCTTCGCTCACGCCAATCACCATATTGTTGACAAGAGCACGGTAAAGGCCATGGAAAGCCTGCTTCTGCTTGTAGTTGACGGGGCTGTTCTCATCGACTTCAAATGTAACGTGACCATCAGCAACCTTCACGATTATAGAAGGATCCACCTTCTGAGAAAGTTCACCTTTAGGACCCTTGACATTCACAACGCCATTGTTTAGAGTGACAGTCACTCCAGCGGGAATACTAATTGGCAATTTTCCTATTCTTGACATAAAAACATCCTCCAATTAATATACATAGCAAAGAACCTCACCACCAACTTTCAGTGTAGCGGCCTCTTTGTCTGTCATGACACCCTTGGATGTAGATAAGATAGCAATACCTAATCCATTAATAACTCTCGGCATTTCCTTATAACCTGTATAACGGCGAAGACCTGGGGTAGAAACCCTCTTTAAGCACTTGATTGCGTTGGTCTTTGACGTTGGGTCATACTTCAAGGCAACCTTTATAGTGCCTTGTGGGCCATCCTCGATAAACTTGTAGTTGAGGATGTATCCCTTCTCGAAGAGAATCTTTGTAATCTCTTTCTTCAAGTTTGAAGCTGGAACTTCAACAACACGGTGATGAGCCATGATTGCGTTTCTCAACCTCGTCAGATAATCTGCTATTGGATCTGTCATAAAAATGTTTAATTAATCGGGACACCCCGACAATATTAAAAATATTTTGCTTACGTTCAAATCGTCAGTCCATTACCAACTAGCCTTCTTCACACCGGGAATCAAGCCGTTAGAAGCCATTTCACGGAACTGGATACGCGACAAGCCGAACTGGCGCATATATCCCTTAGGACGTCCAGTTATCTTGCAACGATTGTGAAGGCGGATAGGATTGGCGTTCTTGGGTATGCTCTGCAACTTGCGTGCAGCCTCATAAGCCTCTGCGGGATCCTCTGATGTCGCAATGATTTTCTTCAATGCCGCACGCTTTTCTGCGTAACGGGCAACAAGCTTTGCGCGCTTAACCTCGCGAGCTTTCATTGATTCTTTTGCCATATCTCTATTTCTCGTTTTTAGCGTTCTTAAACGGAAGTCCAAACGCCTTCAACAGCGCATAGCCCTCCTCGTCCGTTTGGGCAGAAGTAACGAACGTGATGTTCATACCCTGCATACGGTCAACTGAGTCGATGTTGATTTCAGGGAAGATAATCTGCTCCTGCACACCAAGTGTGTAGTTGCCACGGCCATCAAACTTGCTCTCGATGCCCTTGAAGTCGCGGATACGAGGCAGAGACACCCTTATGAGCTTCTCAAGAAACTCATACATACGCTCGCGGCGCAGAGTAACCATCACGCCGATAGGCATCTTCTTACGCAACTTGAAGTTGGCGATATCCTTCTTTGAATATGTCGCAACAGCCTTCTGACCCGTTATTGCAGTAATCTCATTGATTGCAACATCAATAATCTTCTTGTCCTGCGTGGCGTCGCCCAATCCTTGGTTAACGACAATCTTCTTCAACACAGGCACCTGCATCTTGGAACTGTAGTTGAACTGCTTCTCCAAGGCTGGAGCAATCTGCTCCTTATAGGTTTTCTTAAGTTGTGCTGTATCCATTATTTAATTTCCTCCCCTGATTTTTTTGCGATACGAACCTTAGTGCCGTCCTCCTTCACCTGTATGCCAACACGTGTAGGCTCACCGCTCTTGGGATCTACAAGGCTCAGATTTGAGATATGGATTGGAGCTTCCTGCTTGATGATGCCGCCTTGAGGATTCTTAGCTGAAGGCTTTGTGCTCTTCGACACCATATTCACGCCCTCAACGATAGCCCTTTGTTCCTTCACGAGAACCTTCAAGACCTTGTGGGGAGCAGGATATTTTCCATTCTCCTTCTTGTCTTTGCTGTTTCCAGCAATGACAAGCACCATGTCATTCTTCTTTATCTTTAATTTACTGCTCATTTTGTGTACCTTTTATATTAAAGAACCTCAGGCGCCAAAGAAACGACCTTCATGTTGACAGCACGCAGCTCGCGAGCCACAGGGCCGAAGATACGGCTACCACGAAGTTCACCGGCATTGTTCAGCAACACACAAGCATTATCGTCAAAGCGGATGTACGAACCGTCAGCGCGACGGATTTCCTTCTTTGTGCGGACAACCAAAGCCCTTGATACTGCGCCTTTCTTCAAATCACTCGATGGGATGACGTTCTTGACAGCAACGACAATCACGTCGCCAACACTTGCATAACGTCGTCCGGTTCCGCCCAAAACCCTTATGCAAAGGGCTTCGCGAGCACCGCTGTTATCGCATACAGTTAGTCTTGATTCTGCTTGTATCATAATTACTTAGCTTTTTCTACTATTTGAACTAATCTCCATCTTTTAGTCTTGCTCAGAGGGCGTGTCTCCATGATGAGCACTGTGTCACCGACATTGGCCTCATTCTTCTCATCATGAGCATGGAACTTCTTAGTTTTCTGAACGAACTTTCCATATATAGGGTGCTTCTCCTTAAACTTTGCAGCAACGACAATGGTCTTATCCATTTTGCCACTGACAACGACACCCTGTCTTGTCTTTCTTAAATTTCTTGTTTCCATCGTATTGCCCAAATATTATTTGTTAAGCTCCTTTTCATGGAGTATTGTCTTCATACGCGCGATGTTACGACGTATCGTCCTAATTTCAGAAGGATTTCCCAGCGGAGTTACAGAGTGGTTGAACTTCATCTGGTTGTACTTGGCTACCTCCTGTGCAATCTGTCCGGCCAAATCCTTTGCTTCGATTTCTCTAATCTCTTTTGCCTTCATAATCAAGCGTTTTTATCGTAATCGCGTCTAACAATAAACTTTGTCTTCACTGGAAGCTTCTGTGCGGCGAGGCGGAGAGCCTCCTTGGCGATGTCGAACGAAACGCCTTCCACCTCAAAGAGGATGCGTCCCGGAGTGACAGGAGCCACCCATCCTGCGGGGTCTCCCTTACCTTTACCCATACGCACATCAGCAGGCTTGCGTGTGATTGGTTTGTCCGGGAATATGCGGATCCAAACCTGTCCTTCGCGCTGCATATAGCGGTTGACCGCCACACGCGCAGCCTCAATCTGTCGGCTGTCTATCCATTTTGCCTCAAGGGTTTTGATGCCAAAGCTTCCAAAAGCCAGTTGTGTACCTCTGTGGGCGTTGCCTTTGTTGCCACGTCCGTCTTGAGGTCTTCTATATTTTACTCTCTTAGGTTGTAACATGATAGCTTCTTTCTTTTTACTTTTTACTTGTTCCTTTTGTTACGGAATTTCCTGCCACCATTGTTACCGCCATTAGAGCGGCCATTGCCCTTCTCTTGAGCGAAGTTTGGAGCGAGATCACGCTTGCCAAACACCTCACCACGGCAAATCCAAACCTTAATTCCAAGCAGTCCTACCTTAGTAAGAGCCTCGGCCTGACAGAAATCAATGTCTGCGCGGAATGTGTGCAGAGGAGTACGACCCTCCTTGAACATTTCCTTGCGTGCCATTTCGGCACCATTCAGACGTCCCGTAATTTGTATTTTTATGCCCTCGGCTCCAGCGCGCATCGTGTTGGCAACGGCCATCTTTATTGCACGGCGGTAGGCGATTTTGCCCTCCACCTGCCTTGCGATGTTGTTGGCCACGATTGTTGCGTCAAGCTCAGGCTTCTTAACCTCGTAGATGTTGATTTGTATTTCCTTGTCGTAAAGCTTCTTCAGCTCTTCGCGCAACTTGTCAACATCCTGTCCGCCTTTACCAATGACAATGCCCGGACGAGCAGTGCAAATAGTGATGGTGACCAGTTTCAATGTACGTTCGATGACGATGCGAGAGATGCTAGCCTTAGCCAAGCGCTCGTTCAAGTACTTGCGGATTTTCTGATCCTCAACCAGATTGTCTCCGAAGTCTTTGCCTCCGAACCAATTTGAATCCCAACCCCTAATGATACCAAGACGGTTGCTAATTGGATTTACTTTCTGTCCCATTCTATTTACTATTTATCCTCATTAGTTTTAGCGTCAACAAACAGCGTCACGTGATTTGAACGTTTGCGGATTCTGTATCCACGTCCCTGGGGTGCCGGTCTCATTCTCTTCAATGTCACACCCTCGTCTACGAACACTCTTGTTATATACAACTCGCCGACCTCTGCCTTACGGTCATTCTTTGACTCCCAATTGGCGATGGCAGAACGCAGAAGCTTCTCGACATCAACAGACGCTGCCTTCTTGGAAAAGTGAAGCACAGCAAGTGCGCGATTAACCTCCATGCCACGGATCAAGTCCACGACATATCTCATCTTGCGTGGAGAAGAAGGAACGCCTTTCAGCTTTGCGAAATATTGTGTTCTGAGGGCAGCCTTCCTTTCTTCAGCTTTAATATGTTTTCTTGCTCCCATTTATTTTATTCTTTTATTTTCTGGTAAAAACCTCCGATTTACTTCTTGTTGCCAGCATGGCCTCCGAAGCGGCGTGTCGGAGAGAACTCTCCGAGCTTGTGCCCCACCATGTTCTCCGTGATGTAAACGGGGATGAACTTATTACCATTGTGAACCGCAACGGTATGGCCCACGAAGTCGGGCGATATCATCGAAGCTCTAGCCCAAGTCTTAACAACACTCTTCTTGCCACTCTCGTTCATGGCGAGAATCTTCTTCTCCAAAGAGACGTTTATGTATGGACCTTTTTTTAATGAACGACTCATAATTTACACTTAGTTAACTTGATTACTTACTTGCTCTTTCGATAATGTACTTGTTAGAAAGCTTCTTAGGAGCACGTGTCTTAAGACCCTTTGCATACAAGCCCTTACGTGAACGAGGATGACCTCCAGACTGGCGTCCTTCACCACCACCCATTGGGTGATCAACTGGGTTCATCACGACACCACGGTTGTGAGGACGACGACCCAACCAGCGTGTGCGTCCGGCCTTACCCGACTGCTCGAGAGCGTGGTCGGAGTTGCCTACGCTACCTACAGTGGCCTTGCAGGCACTGAGTACTTGGCGAGTCTCTCCTGAAGGGAGCTTAATTACGCAATAGCGTCCCTCGCGAGAAGTTAACTGAGCGAAATTGCCAGCCGAACGAACGAGCAGGGCACCTTGTCCCGGGCGCAACTCAATGTTGTGAATTACCGTACCCACGGGAATGTTGGCCAGGGGAAGGGCATTTCCAATCTCAGGTACAGCCTCCGCGCCCGACATCAACTTGGCTCCGACCTGCAGTCCATTGGGAGCAATGATATAACGTTTTTCACCATCAGCGTAGAAGAGCAATGCGATGCGAGCCGAGCGGTTCGGATCGTACTCGATTGTCTTAACGACTGCTGGAACACCATCTTTCTCTCGCTTGAAGTCGATTACACGATACTTCCTCTTGTGGCCGCCGCCCCTATAGCGGACAGTCATCTTACCGGTGTTGTTTCGACCACCGGTAGAACGTTTACCGTAAACGAGAGACTTTTCTGGCACGGATGCAGTAATCTCCTCGAACGTGCCAATAACCTTGTGTCTTTGACCGGGTGTAACCGGTTTGAATTTACGTACTGCCATTTTATTGTTTATTCGATATTGCTATAAAAATCTATAGTGTCGCCTTCTTTCAGCGTTACGATTGCCTTTTTATATGCATTCTTCTGACCTTTCACAAGGCCACCTCTAGTGTATCTCGAAGAACGCTTGCCTGCATAGCGCATTGTGTTAACGGCGATAACCTTGACGTTGAAAAGGCTCTCAACCTCTTTCTTTATCTCCTCTTTGCCAGCTTCAGGACGCACGATGAAGCCATACTTCGCAGTGGCTTTCTTTGTAACCTCCTGGCCCTTGTTCTTTCCTGTTTTGGGCGTGTAGGTTCTGTCTACAGAAGACTTGTCGGTTATCTTGGTCATCTTTTCGGTGACCAATGGTTTGATTATAATTGCCATATTCGTTTTGTCTCCTTGTTATTTGTTCAATATTGCGTCGATAGTCTTCAGCGAGCTTTCCGTTATCACCAGCACGTCAGCGTTCAAAACTTTGTACGTATTCAATGCTGCTGCGCGTATGATTTCGGTGCGTTGCAAATTGCGAGCCGACAAATATACGTTTTTATTTGCATCTGGCAAAACGAACAAGCTCTTCTTGCCGTCAACTTTTATGTTTTTAGCAATATTTATAAACTCTTTAGTCTTCGGAGTTTCGATATTGAAGTCCTCGACAACAACGATGGCACTTTCCTTAGCCTTGTAAGACAATGCGCTCTTGCGTGCAAGAACCTTTACTTTTTTGTTGAGCTTGAAGCTATAGTCGCGTGGCTTGGGACCGAACACACGTCCACCGCCTACGAGAACAGGTGAGTTGATGTCACCACGGCGAGCGCCGCCGCCGCCCTTCTGGCGTCCGAGCTTGCGTGTAGAACCAGCGTGCTCGCTTCTCTCCCTTGATTTTGCAGTTCCCTGACGCTGATTGGCCAGATACTGCTTTACGGCCAAATAGATAACATGGTCGTTAGGCTCAATACCATAAACGGCATCCGTCAGTTCGACCTTGCGTCCAGTATCCTCGCCTTTTATGTTCAATACGTTGATTTCCATTACTTGTTAATTAAAAGGGTTGAACCAATGCAACCGGCCACGCTTCCCTTCACGAGGATGAGATTGTGCTCCGGTATAACCTTTAACACTCTAAGGTTCTGGGTAGTCACTCTGTCGCCACCCATGCGGCCAGCCATGCGCATGCCCTTGAACACCTTTGCGGGATAAGAACAAGCACCGATAGAACCCGGTTTGCGTGCGCGGTCGTCCTGTCCGTGGGTGCTCTGGCCTACACCACCGAAACCGTGGCGTTTCATGACGCCCTGGAATCCCTTACCCTTTGATGTGCCGATGACATCAACAAACTCCACACCATTGAAGATGTCAACCGTGATGGTGTCACCGAGGTTATACTCCTCGTCAAACTTGAACTCGGCCAAGTGGTGCTTAGGTGTTGTACCAGCCTTCTTGAAGACTCCCTGCATAGGCTTCGAGGTGTTCTTTTCCTTTGCCTCGCCGAAACCCAGCTGAACAGCCTTGTAGCCGTCTTTCTCGACGGTCTTTACCTGTGTGACAACACAAGGACCTGCTTCGATAACAGTGCACGGCACGTTCTTGCCGTCGGCACTGAAAACGGATGTCATTCCGATTTTCTTTCCAATTAATCCTGGCATTTCAATTACTGTTTATTGTATTGTAGTACTATACTTTGATTTCCACTTCAACGCCGCTGGGCAACTCGAGCTTCATGAGGGCGTCAACAGTCTTTGCTGTAGAGCTGTAGATGTCGATGAGACGCTTGTAGCTTGAGAGCTGGAACTGCTCGCGAGCCTTCTTGTTGACGAAGGTAGAGCGGTTTACGGTGTAGATGCGCTTGCGTGTAGGCAATGGAATGGGACCGCTGATGATGGCGCCCGTAGCCTTGACAGCCTTCACGATTTTCTCTGCTGACTTGTCAACCAACGTGTGGTCGTAAGACTTCAGCTTGATTCTGATTTTCTGACTCATGTCGTTTGTTTGTATGAATATTGTTTTGCTTTGCAGAACCCTCGCGCCTGCTTAAGAGTCATTCGCTAAACAGGGTTTGTCTGCTATTGTTTGTGTGAAAAAGAACCGGAGGCGCACCAGCGCCACCAGTTCTTTTTATATTGCTTGCTTATACAAGGTCAGCACGTCCCTTCACCTCCTCAAGCACAGTCTTTGCGATTGAGCTTGACAGCGGCGAGTGGTGGTCGTACTCCATAGAGCTTGTTGCGCGTCCAGAAGTGATGGTACGCAGAGCTGTCACATAACCGAACATCTCCGACAGTGGCACCATAGCCTTGATGACACGGGCACCACTGCGTGCCTCCTCCATGCCTTCCACCTGGCCACGACGCTTGTTCAAGTCGCCGATCACGTCACCCATGTTCTCCTCGGGAGTGATTACCTCAAGCTTCATGATAGGCTCCATGAGCACAGGGCCAGCCTTGATGCATCCGTTCTTGTAGGCGTTGAGAGCTGCAAGCTCGAACGACAACTGGTCGGAGTCAACCGGGTGGAACGAACCGTCAACCAAGACAACCTTCAAGCTGTCCATCGGGTAACCGCCGAGCACACCATTCTTCATGGCATTCTCGAAGCCCTTCTGAACCGAGGGGATGAACTCCTTGGGGATGTTACCACCCTTAACCTCGTTGACGAACTGGAGTCCGCCCTCCTTGTAGTCCTCGTCAATCGGGCCGATGTTGACGATGATGTCGGCAAACTTACCACGACCACCGCTCTGCTTCTTGTAAACCTCGCGGAGATTGACGGTCTTGGTGATGGCCTCTTTGTAGTTAACCTGAGGCTTGCCCTGGTTGCACTCAACCTTGAACTCGCGCTTCAGACGGTCGATGATGATGTCGAGGTGAAGCTCGCCCATACCAGAGATGATGGTCTGGCCACTCTGCTCGTCGGTGCGCACGGTGAATGTAGGGTCCTCCTCGGCCAACTTTGCAAGACCGTTGTCCAGCTTTGCGATGTCGGCCTGGCTCTTCGGCTCAACTGCGATAGAAATCACAGTGTCGGGGAAGCTCATCGACTCGAGCACGATGGGGTGTGCCTCGTCGCAGAGAGTATCGCCAGTGCGGATATCCTTGAAGCCAACGCCTGCTCCGATGTCGCCAGCGTCGATCGACTCCATTGGGATTTCCTTGTTTGAGTTCATCTGGAACAAGCGGCTCACGCGTTCCTTCTTGCCCGAACGTGTGTTGTAGACGTAAGAGCCGGCAGAAACCTTACCAGAGTAAACGCGGAAGAACACCAGACGTCCCATGTACGGGTCGGTGGCAATCTTGAATGCAAGAGCCGATGTTGGAGCATCCTCAGAAGGCTTGCGATCCTCTTCCTCGTCGGTATCGGGGTTGGTACCGATGATGGCCTCGGTGTCGAGCGGTGAAGGCAAGAATGCGCAAACATAGTCGAGCAACGGCTGCACGCCCTTGTTCTTGTATGAAGAACCGCAGATCATAGGAGTACACTCCATTGCCACGGTACCCTTGCGGATAGCGGCGATAACCTCTTCCTCAGTGATTGAGTCGGGGTCGTCGAAGAACTTCTCCATGATGGCCTCGTCATACTCTGCGGCAGTCTCGAGCAGCTTGTTGCGCCACTCGTCGCACTCGTCCTTCAAGTCGGCGGGGATTTCCTCAACGTCGTATTCAGCACCCATGGTCTCGTCGTGCCACAGGATGGCCTTCATCTTGATGAGGTCAACGACACCCTTGAAGTTCTCCTCAGCGCCGATAGGCACCTGCAGGACAACGGGGTTTGCGCCAAGGATGTCCTTCATCTGCTGAACAGTCTCGAAGAAGTCAGCACCCGAGCGGTCCATCTTGTTCACATATCCTATACGTGGAACGTTGTACTTGTCAGCCTGGCGCCAAACGGTCTCAGACTGGGGCTGCACGCCGTCGGCGGCAGAATATGTTGCCACAGCGCCATCGAGCACACGCAGCGAACGCTCAACCTCAGCGGTGAAGTCAACGTGTCCCGGAGTGTCGATAAGGTTTATCTTGTAGCTCTTGTTGTTCCAAGTCCAGTTGCAAGTGGTGGCGGCAGAGGTGATAGTGATACCACGCTCCTGTTCCTGAGCCATCCAGTCCATTGTGGCTGCACCATCATGCACCTCACCAATCTTGTGAGTCTTACCCGTGTAGAACAGGATACGCTCCGAAGTGGTGGTCTTACCGGCATCGATGTGGGCCATGATACCAATGTTGCGAGTCAAATGTAAATCGCGGTTTGCCATTTTCTTTTACCCTTTATATTGATATAGATTAGAACCTGAAGTGAGCGAATGCGCGGTTAGCCTCAGCCATGCGGTGCATATCCTCCTTACGCTTGTATGCGCCACCCTGGTTGTTGTAGGCGTCCATGATTTCGGCGGCGAGCTTGTCGGCCATCGACTTTCCGCTGCGCTTGCGTGCGAAAGCGATCATATTCTTCATTGAAACGCTCTCCTTGCGGTCAGGACGGATTTCGGTAGGCACCTGGAATGTGGCGCCACCGATGCGGCGGCTCTTCACCTCAACCTGAGGAGTGATGTTGTCGAGGGCTGTCTTCCATATTTCGAGGGCTGACTTCTCCTCATTGCTCATCTTCTCCTTCACCTTGTCGAGGGCACCGTAGAAAATCTGGTATGACACATTCTTCTTGCCGTCATACATAAGGTGGTTAACGAACTTTGAGACCTTCTGGTCGTTGAACACGGGATCCGGCAGGATCACACGCTTCTTTGGTTTTGCTTTTCTCATTTTTTCTTTTAATGAACATTCTGCATGGGGCTGTTTCTTCAACGTTCTTCAACATCCGCACCCGGAGTTTACTCAACCTTTATAACAATCTCTCCAGCAAAACTATTTTTTCTTTCGTTGTATGTGTCGTCTTGCGGCGTACCGACCATCACCGGTCGTTACTTCTTGGCTGCCTTAGGACGCTTTGCTCCATACTTTGAGCGACGCTGTGTGCGGTTGGCCACACCTGCGGTGTCGAGCGTTCCACGAACGATGTGGTAGCGCACACCGGGAAGGTCCTTCACACGACCACCGCGAACGAGCACGATAGAGTGCTCCTGCAGGTTGTGTCCCTCTCCGGGGATGTAGGAGTTCACTTCCTTTTGGTTTGTCAGACGCACACGGGCAACCTTACGCATTGCCGAATTAGGTTTCTTGGGGGTTGTTGTGTAGACGCGAACGCAAACGCCACGACGCTGAGGGCATGAGTCCAAAGCGGGCGACTTGCTCTTGTCAACAAGCACCTTTCTACCTTTTCTTACCAATTGTTGAATTGTAGGCATTGTTGTTATTATTTATATTATGTTTTATATGTATATGTCAAACGTAGGGATACAGGCACAATATGCCCGCATTTGGGCTGCAAAGGTACATATTTTTATCTAAAAGACATTATGGGGCGTATGCTCGAAACATGAAAACCACACAATTTTAATATAAAATAATATTTTTTAAGCCACCGCTCGTGCCCCGGTAACTATTCTATTACCCACATGGTCCTGCCTTGAGCGAAACGGGGAATGACATTGAAAGGAGACGGAAGACGTTTTCCAACTCCGAATTTCTTTTTTGAACACGGAATGCACGGAACGGCGGAGCCGTAGGAGGTACGGTGCCCTCGCTGTACCATTCCGGCAGAAAGGGCAAACTTAGTAGGCGCTGCGCCCCCAGCTAAAAGGCTGACAACTGCGCCAAGGGGTGCAGCGAGGACGCAGCACCTACTACATTGACTTTTAGCCAAGGGCAAAGCGAGGGTGCTTCGCCTACTATGCTTGCGCTTCTGCGCCTTTTTGCCGGGCGCAACGGGGATGCATTGCCTACTACATAGTCCATGTACACAGGGATTGCGTTGAGCCACACAGTCCATGCGCAGCAAAGCCTAAAGGCGCAATCATTCTCCCAATCTCCAACTTTCCAATTTCCGACCTTGTTCTTGTTCGGGACGCGCTCGGGATTTGTTCGGGATGCCTTCGGGATTCGTTCGGGATGGAGTGTCCGCCAAGCCCTCCCCCTGTTTCTGCATCTTCGGGCGGGAGATGCAGCAAGAGATATTGAGGAAAAACAGTAAGTATCATTATTTTTTAACAGTTATTGTATGAAAAGAAAATTTATTAGTGCACTACTTTTCGGAGCCTTGATAGCGGCTTCGGCAAGTACGTTCGTTTCTTGCGCGAAGGACTATGATGGGGACATCACCGAACTTCGCACCAAGGTAACGACCAATGCGACCGACCTTTCTTCGCTTGTCGAAGAGAAAGTGAAGAATGTGCAGACGGAGATTGACGCGCTCAAAGCGCAGCAGTCTGCGCTTGAAGCCGCCTATAAGGCTGCCGACGAAGCTTTGGCCGAAGCCATTGCCAATGCCACCAACGACGCCCAGGGCTACGCCGACATACAGGCCGCCGAGGCACAGAGGGCTGCCATTGCCGCTGCGCAGGAGATGGTGGACACGGCCGTAGCAAAGCTGGAGGAGTCTCTTGAGACCACAAAGCAGTATCTTTCCGACCTTGGACAGACTGTCACCTCACAGGGACAGATTATTGACGAGCAGGGCAAAACTCTCGCACAGCAGGCTGAAGCACTGGCAAAACAGGCCGAAAACATCAACACACAGGCTGAAGCCCTGGCCACACAGCAGGCACTCATCGACGGTCTGCTCGAAGCGGACAAGACCCTGAACACAGCCATTGCCGCCGCACAGAGCCGTGCCGATGCAGCCTACACGCTGGCCGAACAGGCAAAGTCTTTGGCGGAGGCAGCACAGAGCACCGCAGACGAGAACAAGGCAAACATTGAGAAGCTGACCACATCGCTCAAGGAGACGAGCGACGGACTGGCCGAAGTGAAGAAGTCGCTTGCCGACCTTACGGCAAAGCTCACTACTCTGGAGGGTGACGTGAAGGACGTTTTGGCAAAGGCCAACACCAACGCCACCAACATCGAGGCTCTGACAACACAGCTCAACGACCTGAAGAGCAGCAACGAGAAGGCACTCAAGAGTCTGAGCGACAAGGACGACGAGTTGAACAAGCTCATCAACGACAACCAGACAAAGATTGAAGCCGCTCTCGCCAATGAAACGAAACTGCGCGAGGAGGCTGACGCAAACCTGCAAAAGGCAATCGATGCCGTAAACCTTGTTTGCGAGGGACTGAAGGGCGACATCGCAACAATCAACAGCAACATCGATGCCATAAAGAAGAGTGTGTCGGACCTTGAATCCAAGCTGACAAGCGACATCAACACCCTGAAGTCGGATCTTACCAAGAGTCTTGACGACCAGAAGAAAGCCTTGGAAGAGGCAATCGACAAGAAAGCTGACTCGTCAACGGTTGAAGCCCTGAAAGAACGCGTGAAAAAGCTTGAAGATGCCATCGATAGCCTCACCGATACCATCAATAACCTCACCAATACGGAATATTTCTCAAAACTCCAGCAGTCGATAAAGGACAATGCAAACAAGATTGAGGAATTTGAGAAGGCCATTAAAGGCATCAACAACAAGCTCTCGGCGTTGATTCAGAGTCTCAACAACCTCATCACGGGCATCATCGTGCAGGACTACACCGACTTGGAAATGCTCTGCGCACAGGTGAAGAACAGCCAGAGCACCATCAACCAGACCAGTGTGACCGGCCTCACGATGTATGACAATGGCACGGTCTACTTCCCCTACAAAGGTGCAACGGACGCACAGACGCTGAAAGGAAACAAATATAATGTGGAGAAGAACATCGGACTTATCTACGTGACCCTCAATCCGAACACCATCGACTTCAACGACAAGGCAAGCCTTGCTCTCGAAAACAGCAAGAGCAATGCTCCCGGCAACATCAGCGTAGGCAAGACAAAGACTGCATCCGGCAAACTGATAACACGTGCAGCAGCCAAGAACGGACTCTACCAGGCTCGCCTGTCCTTCACGGGTGGCCAGCAGAGCAATAAGCCGACATTCGAGAACTCGTATGCTCTCTACACCACGTACAACTCCATTGATTCGGTCGGCGGCAAGACCAACGAGCACCGCGTGTACTCCAAGTACGAGATTAACCTCGAAGCCAAAGCCGCTTCTGACAATGTTCTGCCTGAGTTCGATGTCGTAGGTGCAGTGAACAAGACAAGCTACTGGCGTTACGAAGGCATGAAGGGAACGCTGGATCTGGGCTCTGCCAATGGCAAGGCTTATGCTAAATATGTCGAGGTGGTGGCGGTGAAAAATCCTGCTAACGCTCCTTTGACAGGCAACGAACTCAAGAATGCAAAGGAGTCTGTTGCAAGCAGCAACGCCGGAAAGATCAACACCGTGTTGTATGAGTCTGAAAACGGAGAAGAGAACAACTTCGAAGGGTTCGGAATCACGGTTGACGATAAGTACAACGGCTACACCTTCACCTTCCGCTACTACCTACAGCAGTATGACGGTGTCGTAAGGTGCGCAGAGCAGAGCATCATGTTCTCCAAGCCGATGTTCGAAAGTTCTGCTATCACGGTGACTGCAAAGCCTACCGCAGCAACAGGCAACACTGCTTCTGTATCTGCAACCGAGCTGGCTAAGTTGGCCTACATGACAGGCGGAACCAACTATGAAACTTGGAAGAAATACACGAAGACCATCGAAATTGCAAACGGCAAGACCGACGCGAACATCACGAATGTAGCGTTCGCTTACAATAACGCCAAACTGACCATTTCTAAGGGCGGTTCGGAGGCAGCTTCTGCCATAACAGGCTCCTACAAGGTCAAGGGCGTAACGGTAACTTACGATGCTGCCAACTTCGAACTTGGTAAGGAGTACGACTTCAACATCATATCGAAAGACGCCAACGGCAACATTGTAACCACCACCAATGTGACGTTTGTAATGGAACGTCCTACAGTGGCTGATGCCGACTTGATACCTAACCCGGCTTACGCTCCTGAAGGAACACTTACAGCATGGGCTGACTACGACGCTGCTAACGTCTGCGGCGCATATGAGATAAGCAATGCGTTCAACACGCCAATCTACAAAGCTGATGTTTGGGGTCTTCGTCTCGACCTTGACAATGCAGGAAGCTATGCAGCAGGCAAGGCGAACTACGCCTATGCTCCTATGAGCGCATTCTCTTTGGTTTCCAACGCTGGTTCACCACTCACAATGGAGGTGCCTGTAAAGGCTCTGTTGGTTACTGACAACGATGGCGTAGAGAAGTCCAAGGAACATACTTACAGCATCCTCTATGGCCCGCAGTACTATGGCCTTGATAACTTGTGGAGCAACAGCTACGACGGATATGGATTCGAAAACGGCGGTGCTAAGTTCAACGGAGCACACAAGTTCAACATCGTGTTCAAGTCGCCTATCTACTACGCAGCCAAGGCAGCATCGTTCAAGACGTCTGAATATGGAGTTGAATATCCGGGAGAGTCTACTTCAATCGCAAACAGCCAGATTAGCTCTGATGATCCGTCAACCTCAACCGCTGATCCTATTCAATTCCTTAGCTCGACAGAAACTCGTGTGGCAGCACGTGAGGTCGTATTGGAAGAGACACAGTACAAGAGCTTGTTTAAGTCATACGGAGTGGATGCATATGCAGGCAAGATTATGATAGAGACCGCTGAGGGTTCTACCGGTCAGGCTGCAGTTGACCAGGCAGTGAAGTTCTCTCTGAAGGTGACAGACAAGTTCGGTAACGTGTCTAAGATACCGTTCACTGTCAGAGTGAAGGCTAACAAGTAAACATTCTACTGACGGACGGGGAGGGCAACCATGCGGAAGTGCCTCCCCGTCTTCCTTAAAACGAACGGCACAGAAAGAATGAAGCAACGATTGAACAGTTGTATGCTGGCGGTGCTGGCATGCGCAGCCATTGCCTCGTGCGGCAACAGCCACAAGCGAACGGCAGAGGATGCGGCCCGCAAGGCCACCGTGCTGAAGGACACCACGCTCTATGCACGCATTGACCGTCACTCGGAGGACACTCTGTATGTGACAGCCATAGCCGACGGGCGCAGACACGCTCTCGGATATACGGAGGCAATGCACAAGGGGCATGTGGCCGGCGAACCCCTTGACGGCGACACCATAGCGGCAATGCCCGATTTCAAACAGCATAAGATGAGATCTGCCATAAACACTTCGCAGCTGAAAGGCTTGTGGATGGACGAAAGCGACCGCACTACGGGCATGAGACTGACTGCCGACGGCGGCGCATACAGCATAGGCGCAGACAAGGAGACGCTGCGCTCATGGCGCATAGCCAACGGACGGATAATGCTGAAGTATGTCAGTTCGCCCGAAAGCGACACTGTGGAGAAGTCGGAAGAGGCCACCATCACCAGTCTCGACGCCACGACACTTGCACTGAATTTCGACGGCAAGCTGAGGATGTACAAACGGCAGACAGGACTGATATCGAACTGAACGGAACATGCGTTCTGGCGATAAGCCTCAAAGGTAACCGCCGGGACGAACGGTGCGGCAGGGCGCAACAGGCGGGGAGGCTACAGCCACCCACCCCGATGCACCAGGCACGCTCTTTGTCGGAAAACACAGTTTATGTATTAGAGTTAGGCCGTCCAATTTGATGTGCCTATTGTAGAAGGTGTGCAAGTAGTGGGCGACGTGTCTCACGTCGCAACTGCCGCATTGCCGTTTGGCGTGCGGTGTCCCACCGCACCCACTACAAGGGAACAATAAATTGGACAGCCTATATTAGAGTACATCTTCGCGGCGGAGGCCTGACTGCAAGCGAGCAGCAGACCCCGCCTTTTTGTTTGTACTCGCTTGGCCGCAAATCCGCATATTTTATCTACCAAACAGAACCAACACCCTTTATTTTTCATACTTTTGCAGACCGCAACACAAAGTGAGCCAGCGGAAAAACGTGAAAATGGAAATATAGCGACGGCGGAAACACAGGCCGGCACACGACAAACAGACACATATTCGAAGCATGAACTCTATTACTATCAGGATTTCGTTGGCGGAAATTCCGCACAACGCCAAAGAGATTGTCATCAACATTGACGGAAACACACTATCGCCACACGTGGAGACGAAAAGCGAAAGCCCGAGTTTCTTTGACTTCATAGAGAAAACGGCAGCACAAATGCGCAGCATAGGAAAAATACGCACCGCCGAAACCTACCTGTGCGCTATGAACAGGCTCAGACGCTATCGAGACGACATCAGCCTCGACAGCATAGACCACGACCTCATGGAGGCATACGAGACCCATCTGAAACACTCCGGACTGATGCCCAACACCATCGCCTTCTACATGCGCACTCTGAGGGCGGCCTACAACAGGGCGGTGGAAAAGGGTCTCGTGGGCGACAGCCGACCGTTTGCAAAACTGCACACGGCACTGGGCAAGACCGAAAAGAGGGCGGTGTCGGCCGAATGCATACGCCGCCTGGCCGAATGCAGGACAAACGATGCCGAAGAGGAGTTTGCACGCGACATGTTTCTGTTCAGCTTCTACACGCGCGGCATGGCGTGGATAGACATGGCCTATCTGCGGAAGAGTGACATCCGCAACGGCCAACTCGTGTATTACAGGAAGAAAACCGGTCAGCGGATTGCCATAAAGTGGGACTGGAGGATGCGGCGGATTGTGGACAAATACCAGAACAATGAAGAGCAATCGGCCGGCGGCTATCTGCTGCCCATAATAACCAAGCGCAACGGCAAGGAGCGCAACCAACTGCGCTACAGACTGGGCAAGGTCAACGCAACGCTGAAAGACCTGTCGCTGCGCCTAAACACGGAGCGCAGACTGACCATGTATGTAGCGCGCCACTCGTGGGCAAGCATTGCGCGCAGTCTCAACATTCCAATGCACATCATAAGCAGCGGCATGGGACACAACTCGGAAAAGACGACTATGGTATACATGAAAAGCCTTGACGCTTCAACAATAGACGAAGCCAACCAGCGCATAATGGACTTTATCGGGTAGAGAAAGGCGGGCTGTAGGCAAGCTTGGATTCAAGAGAAAGAAGGCGAGTTGGACGGAGCGAGGGTGCTTCGTCTGCAAAGTCTGCCTATAAACACGAACGGCAAGCGAGGACGCTTCGCCTCCTAAGTTTGCCCTTACATCCGGAATGGCACGGCGAGGACGCCGTACCTCCTATGGGCTGCGCTAAGTCTTTGGGTAATGTCGTCATGTGGGAAAACGCAAAATGCATCTCCCGCCCGAAGATGCATTTCCCGATGCAAAAATAGACATAAATTCCATATCGTACAAACTTTTCCCCATGTTTTTTCGCTTTCTCTTGTTGCCAGACCCACATTCTGGTTCGGGAACTGCGCGACACACTCCCCTACTCCTTCACCTCGGTCATGTGCTCCATGGCCTCCGTCACATACTGCCATTCGTCAATGAGCCGAGGGGTATCGCCATCAAGTAATACCGAGGGGGCAATATCAGCAATCTGGAGATTTGCCTCCAACGAGGCTGGATTATCCATATACAAGATACTGCCAGCCTGTTGCTCGGCAGTAGTCGTCTTGCCGCACCACTTAGGTCCCTCTATGAGTACAGCCCCTTGCTCGCCAACTTCTTGGCAAGCATTCGGTCGGCTATTCGGTGTTTATATTCCATATCCTTCAACTCCTTGTCTTTGAGCTGCAAAGATACGAAATTAGTTTCACGTTTCCCCAGTTGGCCGAATTCTGTTTCCTCAGTTGGCAGGATTTCGCTTCCTCAGTTGGCCTGAATTTCATTTTCCCTATCACAGTCATCAATGCTTTCACGATGAGCACGTCCTCAAGAAATCGGTCTTTTAGACATACTTTTCGCTCCCAAAATGGTTGGGTGAACCGCACTGTTTTCGCAAGTGTGCCGTTTACGAGTCGTAACTATGCCGTTTACGCATGCTAACTATGCCGTTTACGAGTCGTAAGTGTGCCATTTACGAGTCGTAAACGGCACACTTACGAATACGCAATCACTACGCCCGAAAAAAGCGTTTGCCACAGAGGCTACATCCACGCCCCGAACCGCGAGCTTGGCAAGGGAGCGGTGAAGTAATAGTTTTGGTCGTCGCCACTGTTGATGAACACCACCTTCTTCATGCCAAAGAAGGGCAAACCGCTGGGGAAGAGGCGCGCGAAGTCGGTGACACCGCCCGCAAGGGCAGGGCTGCCGTCACGGAAGTGGAAGTTCCACGACTTGTCGAATGCCAAGGGTGCACCCTTAGCCACATCGTCCACCTCGCAGTTGATGTCCATCTTGTCGCTTTGGGCGAAGCTTACGAACATCGGGTCATACTGTCCGGGCAAGAGGCTCCTTATGTCAGAGTCGAACCAAATGCCGAGACTTGCGTCCTTGCCCATTTGGTCGACACCCGTCTGCGTGGAAGCGTAATAGAAGTTAGGAGTCAAGCGGCTGTTGTCCATGTCGGCGCCGTCGCTCTTGGGCTGCTTCAAGCCATAGCGCGAGTCGCAGATGAGGTTGTTGACAAACACGGGCTTTGCCGCCTTTTCCACCCACACGCTGCCGCCCTTCTTGTTCTTGGAGCGTCGCCAGCCACAGTCAACGATGGTGTTGTTGTAGACGGTCATCTCCGTGAGCGGCACGGTCTCACTGTTGCCGGCGTTCGACAGCTTGAAGGCGTTGGTGCAAGCGTTGTAGACTATGTTGTTGGCCACGTCGAGCCTACATCCCGACTTCACGTTGATGGCCTCGCCGCCGTCGGCCGCGTTGCCACTGTCGGCGAATATGTTGCCCGTGATGATACCGTTGCCACCGGTGAAGTATGTCTGGTCGTTGTAGTTGTCGTGGAAGAAGCAGCCGTTCATCACGAACTTGCCACCAACGTTGCAAAAGTGGAACGCCGGCACGCCGCCGTCGATGGTGGTCTTAAAGAGTTTGTTCTGAAACGAGAACGAACTCTCGGTGGGCGTGGCACCGCAATAGGCTATGTCAACATGGCTGAGCACCACCTCCTCGGAGTTGTATCCGCAGATGATGCCACCCCAGTCGGCAGGCTTCCTTGTGTCGGAGGTGAAAGTGACGGGCTTCTCCTCGGTGCCCATGCAGTAGAGGTTGCCCAGCACCACAATCTCAATAGGCACCTGCACCGCCGACTTGCAGGTGACCGTAACGCCCGGCTCGATGTAGAGCGAGGTGCCAACGGGTATCTCGACGCTCTCGGCAAGCGTGGTGTCTTTTGTCCACACCACCGAGCCTACGGGATATTCCGCCACGGTGGTCTTCACCACCTCGGTCGATCCATGGTTGGTGCTGTCGCTACTGCTGCCGTTGCCGCTGTAGTCGTAAGGGTTGATGTTGTCGTTCTCGCAAGAAGCCGAGAACACCGCCGTTGCCGCCATGGCGACCACACAGGCGAAAGTCTTTATATTCTTCATTTCAAAAGTCCTGTTTTTAATTCTTCATTCTTCACTACAACTTGTATCTCACTCCCAAAAGGAATGTCCTGCCATACTTGTATGTGCCCACCACGGTGCGGTCGCTGCGCTGTCCCTCGTAGTCGAGGTTGCTCTGGTTTACGGTCTTGAGGTAGCGTTCGCGCTTGGCGTCGAGCAGATTGTTGGCCTTGAGGAATATGGAAATGCCATTCTTGAACTGCTTCTCCATGCTAAGGTCGAGCGTGAACATGGCCTTGTCCCACTGGTCGGCATCCTTGAACGGCGACACGAGGGCGAGTTTTGTGCCAGTGTATGAGGCGGCGAGCTGGCCGTTCCATCCATAGTCGGTGTCCTTATACAACAAGGAGAGGTTGGCCGTGTGCGGAGCCTGGTTGACCAAGGGGCGCGTCTGCGTGACGCCAGTCTTGTATTCGGCACTGCCCTCCTGATACTCGCGCTTCGATGTGGTTATCTCCGAGTGGGTGTAGGTGTAGTTGGCCTTCACTCCGAAGTGGCGTATATACTTGACCACGTCAATCTCGAAGCCCATGTTCTTGGCGTTGCCAAGGTTGTCGGGCATATAGTAGGCGTCGGTGCCAGCACCGATCTTTCCGTCGGACGTGACGAACACCTGCTCGATTGGGTCTTTCAGGTATTTGTAGAACACACCCACCAGCACCTGCTCGGTCTTGCCAGGAAACCACTCCCAGCGCAAGTCGATGTTGTCGATGCGTGCGCGCTTCAGGTTGGGGTTGCCCTTCTCCTGATACTCCTCGCCCATTATTTGGTAAGGCACAATCTCGTAGAACCCGGGGCGGTTGATGGAGCGGTAGTACGACAGGCGCACGTTCATCGTCTTGTTGGGTGTCCACTTGAGCGACGCCGAGGGCAGGAAGTCCCAGTAGCTCTGCTCACCCACCTGCCCCATGGTGCGGAACTTCTGCAGCATGGTGTATATTTGGTTGGTGTGCTCGGCACGAAATCCAGCGTACAACTCGCCCAGACCACTCTTCACCGTAACCATGGCATAGGCACCGCCGATGTGCTCCTTAGAGTCGTAGTTGAGCTGCGAGGCTTGCGAGTAAGGGGTCTTGCAAGTCCAGCCGATGCCGGCAAACTGGTCGAAGCCGTTGCCGTCGAGCTGCTGCGATATGTCGGATGGGTTGAATATGTAGGAGTAGTAGCGGTTGCCGCGCTCCTTGCGGCGATACTGCGCGCCCGTCTTCCACAGAGCGTCAACGTCGCCGCCAAGGTGGGTGTTGTATGTCAGGTTCACATAGCCGGCCCAGTCGGTGTCCTTGTTGTGCTGGTATCTGCGCTCCGAACTCTTTGGCAGCGTCTTCTGCAAGTTCTTTGCGCCCGACCACAGCGAGCCGCCAGTGCTCTCGTCCACCTGCACGGTGTTGGTCAGGGTGATGTATGTGCGGTCGGGGTCTTCCTCCTTGGCTTGCGAGAATATGCCCGACCAGTCGAGCGTGAGGTCGCGCGTCAGGTGGTGCGTGCCCTTCAGGTTGGTGGCGAAGATGCTCTGCGTCTGCGAACTGGAGCGCGTCTCGTCGTCTTGGGTATAGGTGTCGTCGCCTATGTACTCGGTACTCACGCTGTTGTTGTAGCGCACGCCCTGCGAACGGGTGCGCACGTACATGTTGTACCATTCAAGTTTGTGGCCGCCCAAGGTGAGGTCGAGCTTGGCGTGCAGTCCGGCCGTGAGGTCGTGCTGGCTGTAGTAGCGGTGTTGCAGGCTGGATATGTACATGGCCTGTTCGCCCGAAGCCATCTTCACCGAGTTGTATGTGCGCTCAGTGCCACGGTATATGTTCTGGATGCTGCCGGCGAGCATCACTCCGAGGCGGTCGTTCCAGAAGCGGTTGCCCACGGAAAGTCCGCCAATGAAGTTGGGCGACGGCATCGACTGGCTCTTCACCTGCGTGGGACCACTCTTGAAGTCGGCCATGGTGGCCTTGTAATTGGGTCCGAAAGCCTCGTAGGGCGATGTCTTGCTGTAGTCACCGCGGTTGCTCGACAGATAGTCGCGACTGCCGTGCCAGAAGTAGTCGGTAGCACCAACGGCGGCGTTGGCCTGCAGTTGGAAGCGCGAGGGGGCGTCCTTCATCACCATGTCCACCACCCCACCGGCAGCGTCGCCCTCCATGTCGGCGGTGAGCGACTTCGACACCACGAGGCGATCCATCAGGTCGGAGGGGAATATGTTGAGCGGTATGTATCGGTTTTTGTCGTCGGGACTTGGTATCTTCACGCCGTTCACCAGCGTGTAGTTGTAGCGTTTGTCCATGCCACGGAGTATGGCGTAGGAGGCCTCGCCCGAAGCGTCGCGCTCCATGGTGACGCCCGACACGCGCTGCAGCACACTGGCCACGTTGACGTCGGGCGAGAGCTGTATGCTCTGCTGGCTCATCACGTTGACCACCGTGGGCGCAAACTTCTCCATGTCGATGGCCGAACGGTCGCTGTGGTACTCCTTGTGGCCGGTGACAACCACCTCGCCAAGCTCCTGCGCGTCCTCGTCCATGGCAATGTCAACCTTATCCTTGCGCGCCACGTCAACCGTCAGTTCCTTTGTTTTGTAGGCCATGTAGGTGACAATGAGCGTAAACCGCCCCTTGCTGGGCAGCTCGTGCAGCGTGAAGGTTCCATCGAGTCCCGTCGTGGTGCTCACGCCTGGCAGCTCCTTCACCCTCACCACAGTGCCAATGAGCGGCTCGCCCGTCTTGTTGTCCTTAACCAGTCCGTCGAGCGTGTGAGCCGAGGCACTGGCGACGGCAGCAGCCAAGAGAGCCGTGCCAATCAAAAATCTATTCATCTGCAATGCTTTTGGATTCTTCACTCCCAATTCTTCACTCTCCACTCTTAATTCTTCACTCTTAATTCTTCACTCTTAATTCTTCATTTTCGTTATTGTGTGTATGCTGTTGCCGTCCTTGTCAATCATATACATGTTGAGCTGCTTCTTTGTGGCCGAAATCACCGAGAATCCGTCGGCAGGGCTACAGAACACTGTGCCTTCGGTGGGCTGCACTGGGCGTGCGAGCGAGGCCGACGAGTTGACCACGTAGTCGATGTCGTCGCCCTTCATCTTGATGTGCTGGAAGTTGTGTATGTGGCCGCAAGCATAGATGGCCACGTTCTTGTGCTTCCTCAAAATGGGAAGCACGCGCTTCTGCATGTCGGTGCGCTCGTTCTCGGCCTTCTCCGTATAGGCGTATATGGGATGGTGGCCCACCACTACCACCCAGTCCTCCTTGGCGTCGGCGAGCGTGGCGTCGAGCCAGTCAAGCTCTGCCTGTATGCTTTGCTTGCAAGCGTCGGGATAGATGTCGCTATCCTCCTGATAGCGGTCGATTAGCGGCGTGGTGTCGAGAAACACCACGCGCACAGTGGTGCCTTTCTTGTCGAACACCTTAGTATAATAGCGCGACGGCATCATCCAGCGGCGGCTCACCTTGCCATAGTCGAGCACGGCCTGGGTGTTGCCGCGATACTCGTGGTTGCCAAGCACAGGAAACCAGTCGAGCATCAGTTCGGGGTGGGAATAAACGAGTTCGTAGTTGGTGGTCCACAGAGGGTCGGTGGTGGAGGCCACGCCGTTGAAGTGGTGGATGTCGCCCACGGCGAGCACACACTTGGGCCCGAGCGTCTCGGCCATCACTCCCATCAGCTCGGCTATGGGCTTTTGGTCGTAGTAGCCGTTGCGCCCAAGGTCGTTGGCCATGTACAGGGTGATGTCGCCCTTCATCTTCTTCCATTCTGCGGCCTTTGCGCTTTGGCCTACCGTGGCGGAGGCCAAAGCCGTCTGCGCCTGCACCTGCAAGCCACCGAGCAACAAGCCCGTGGCCAACGCCAATGTGGCAACGCCCTTGCCACAAACTCTGAACAAATCTTTCTTCATCTTACTGTAATACCTTAATAGTTACAACGCCTATAGTATGAAGTCGTCTAAACTTCTATATATTTTGCATTTTTGTGCAAAAGTAATGGCGTTATGTGTCAAAGGTGTTACAACAGAATGAATAGGGAGGCAACAAGCGTTACAATGGGGTTACGGCAACTGTCGCAACCATACGAAAAAAGTGTCGCAGTCTCGCTTTTGCCAGCGATTGCGACACTTTTCTTAATGTGGGAAGAGGACGGTCTATTACTTAACCTCGGTCATGTGCTCCATGGCCTCGGTCACATACTTGTTGAAAGGAGGGAAGCCCTCGGGACGCACAAAGGCTTCATTTGTGCCGTTTTTCTTCTTTTCATCAAGCTCTTCGCGCAGAGCCTTGAAGTCTGCCTTGTCGGCATAGTCGATGCCGAGGGGATACATCTCGACATACCGGTCGGCATAGGTTTGGGTCTTGTTGTGGGTGATGCGCAACGACGACACCGAGCTCTGCCAGGTGGACAGGCTTGGTTTTCCGTAGACAGAGCTGAACGTTGACGTCCTATAAAAATCGCTAAAGGAAACGCCGAGGATCCATAGGTTGAACGGACGCTCCACAAACCCGCTGTCCTGCACCAGCTCCATGCGCTGCGCCTTGTCGTCGTGGCGCACAAAAACAGTCTTGTACTTCTGGTTCTTATAATAGCTGTAATGCTTCTTGCCGTCGTCATACTTGTCGAAATCCTTGATTACATCGGCGACATTGCCACCAGGAAGGCCGTTTGTAAGTTCCCCAACCGACTTTATCTGCCACTTTTGGTCTTTGAAAGCCTCCTCATTGTGCAGAAGCCTACTGGATATGGTCAATTGCTTCTCCAGCTTTTTCTTCTTCATGTTGTAGTAGCCATAGTTAAGGCTCTCGCCAACCGACGCAATCTGGCCGTTGACCATGGAATACTGGCGCACATAGAACTTGATGCGGGCGTAGTCGTGCTTCTCCTTGCCAACCGACACCTCCTTCACCTGATAGGCTTCGCGCGGAGTGAGCCTCAAGGTGTTGTCCTTGATGTCGGCCACTGCCACGGTGGCCGGGTTGTAGTTGATGTGCTGCACGGATATCGTCTTGCAGGCGTTGGCCTTGGCCGGCACCGTGCCCTCGCTGGTGGTGATGCCGAGCATCTTGCCCGTGGCGTCGTCGTAGACGCTGGCGTAGCTTACGGGAAGGCCTGACTCTGCGTCGACCACCTTCACCTGTGCCACTGCGCCGAAGCAGCACAGTAACGAGAGTGCCACGAGGAGCACTCTGAGAGTAACCATTCTTTTCATATCCTTCATTGTTTTTATGTTGGTTGTGTTTACATTCCAAAACTTCAGCGCGGCAGTCCATGTGCCAAGTGTCTGATACGCACCCTCACTGCAAAGGTAAGCATTAGAAACGAGAAATGCGCCAAAAGGCAAAAGAAACGGCGACAACGGCAAGCGGAGTGAACCGCAGGCCATTGTCGCCGCAAAGGATGCATGGACTATGCGTCCTATTGATTTACTTGTTCAGTTTGAACGTCTTCACACCGTCGGTGGTTGTCACCTTGACGATGCTCACGCCCTTAGCGAGAGGCAGCGATACTGATTCTTTGCCGTCGGCCACAACGTCGCCACGGCACGCGCCGTCGGCTGAATACACCTGCACACGCTTGGCGGCAGACCCATCGACGCGGAGCACGCCGCCTGCCACACTATACTTGACAACCGACTTGGCAACCGAGATGGCCGAAGTGGCGGCGTTGTAAACCTTAACGTTGTCGATGGCCATGTGGTTGGCAATCTTTCCCTTGTAGTTCCACGCTATATAAATAGGTGTGGTATCGTCGGTGAAGCAGCTCGTTATATCGTAGACCTTGTGCTCCGGACGGCACGTCTCGCCGTCGGCCAGTTGGTCGGTGGTGTATCCGGTGAAGTCCTCGTCGCCAATCTGCGCCCAGTCCTCGCCATTGTAAGAGTAGTAGACACCAGCCACCGACGACCTGCCCGAAGCGTTGTAGTCGAGGTCGAACTCAAGGAATGTGCTCTCGCCCTGACCCAGCGAGCCACGCACCAGCGGCGGAGTGTCGAGCGAAGCCCACACTAGGGCATATCCGGCCACCGACGAAGATATGGAGGCGAAGTCGCCGCTGAAGTTGCCGCCGCTTACGGGAGCGTCAAACCAGTTGTCAAAGCGCCACAGATATTGGTCCTGCAACTTGCCGTCGAGCTTCTCGATGGTCCAGTTGGCAGGGGTTAGTCCTCCGGTGAAGTCTTCGCTGAACGGCAGCTGGTAGGTGGGAGTGGCGCCATACTGCACATTGGCCGTGGCCGGAAGGGCCTCGAAGCCGTCGGCATAGATGGCCTTTACGGCATAGTTGTAGATGCCTTGTGGTGCATCGGCCTCGGTAAACGCCGTATCCTTCGTGTCGCCAATCTTTGTGTTGCCACGGTAGACGGCATAGCCACTCACGCCATAGTCGGACTCAACGGGAGCACTCCACGACAGAGCAAGACTGCCGTCGTCGCCACGCTCGGCCACAAGGTTGGTGGCCGGGAAGCGCGTGCCGCAGGCAATGTGGGCCTCGGCCATCGTCGGGTCGGACTCGCCTTCGGGATTTTCGTAGTTGGCCACCACCTGATAGGTGTAGACACCCTTTGGCTTGCCGGTCTGCTCAACTTCAAGATCCTCAAGATAGCCGGCCACAAGGGCATTGTTGCAATACACCGAATAGCTCGACGGCTGACGGTCGCCTTCAGGCGCATCCCACTTCACCTGTATGTTATATTTGCCACCATCGGTCTCAGTGCTCGACAGCTGCACATTGGTGGGTGCATTGAGTGTGGGAGCCTTTATATCGACTGTGATATCGACTGGGTCGGAAGTGGTGTTGGTGGAGTTCGACACGGCCTCGACAGTGTAGACGTGCTGGCCTGGATCCTTGTCGGCAAGGTCGGTGAACGTGGTCGAGAAGAGGTTTTCGGCAAGCACCTCACCGTCATAATACAGGTTGTAAGCCTCGGTGGGCGCGGCAGTCTTGTCGCCGGTAGACTTGGAAAGCTGCACATCGTCGATGGCCCATGCGAAGTACAAGCCTGTCTCGGGGGTGTCGAGGTCGCTCACAGCCTGAAACGCCACAATGGGGTCGCCCTGGCTGGGGTCGCCAAGATAGAGTCTGATGTTCTGGAAGGCATCGATGTTGGCCATGCCGGCACGCGCGTCCCACACGATTTTCCATGTGGCGCCGCCATCATGGCTCACCTTCACGTAGTAGTGGTCGGGAAACGACTCGTCGGCGGCATAGTCAAGCAGTGTCGGATTGATGTAGGAATAGAAACTGAGATACTCGGCGCCGGGAGTCTTGGGCAGATAGAGCCACTCGTTCTGCACAGCCGACGTCCCATCCTCGTGGGGCGCGTACATGTCGAAAAACAGGAGCGCGCTCTTCTTGCCACCATGCACAAACATGGCGCGCGACTCTTCGTCGATGCCGTCGTCTTCCATGTCGGCCGTGGGATACTGGAACCAGGTGTTCATGCCGTCGTAGGTATTGGTGGTCTTCACGCTCCAGCCGTTTGAGGGGAAGGTGTCGCCCTCGAAGTCTTCAGTGAGCAGCACCTCGGTGGGCGTGGGGTCGTCCCACGAGAGCACCACCTTGTTGTATTCGGCCTCGGCCTTGAAGTTTGTGGGCTGCAGCGGCGCGGCGGTCTGCGCCGTGGCCACGGCGGCAAAGCCAATGAGCGGCAAAGCCACGACTGAGCGCAGCCAAACCGATGTCTGTTGTTGTGAGTAGAAGTTGTGTCCCATGAAAAAAAAATCGTTAAGTGTGTAATGTTTGTGACATGGCAAAATTACCAATATATCATGCAAACGCCACGTTTCACGGGACTTTTCTTGTTACTAATTCGCGAATTAGTAACCAAAAGTATTCAATCTGAAAGTTATTTGTGCTCTTTTGCCAACTTTTGGTAGATGGACGGCTTCATGCCCGTCACCTTGGTAAACACGGCTATGAAGTTGGCCTGCGACTTGTAGCCCACGCTCTCGGATATGGCCTTTATGGTAAGCCTGTCGTAACCCTGCGTGTCGGCGAGCCTGCGCATGGCCTCCCTTATGCGGTATTCGTTGAGAAAGGTTCGGAAGTTTTTGCCATAGCCCTCGTTGATGGCCTCCGACACATAGCGCGAGTTGGCGCCCACAAGCTGGGCGAGAGTGTTGAGCGAGAAGTCGCTGGCGCAAAACACCTCGGCGTCGGCCATCACGCGGTCGATGTCGCGCAGCAGCGCATTGTGCTGGTCGTTGGTGAGCAGATGGGTGGAGTCGGCCTCGCGCTTGCCGTTGAGATACTCCTGACTGCGGCTGTAGAGTTCGGAGTAGGCGTGGCGCAACTGCATCTTCTGCCGGTAAATGACCCACAGGAAGGCCACCACCACCAGCAGCGACACGACGAACGTGGCTATCCACCGCCGCTGCATGGCTATGAGTCGGGCCTGACTCTGCTTCTGCTGGGTGAGCGACGAAATCTCGCTGTCGCTCTTCTGAGCCTCATACATGAACTGGGCGTTCTTCATGGCGTTGAACTCCCCCACCCTATATGTCGAGTCGCACAAATCTACATAGCGCGTCTTGTAGGCCAAGGCTCGCCTCGCGTCGCCCTTCGTCCGATAGGCCTGGGCCAGATGGGCAAACGTCTCGCCAAGCAGGTCGGCGTTGGACGTGCGCACCGACGCGGCCTCATTGCGGCGCAAGTAGAGGATGGCAGAGTCAGGCTTGCCAGTGTCGATGAATATCTGTGCCAAGCATGAGTTGGCCGCCTCAGCACAACCATCGCCCAGGTGGTTGGCCTCGGCATAGCGCAAGGCTTCGCGGTAGAGTTCCATGGCCTGGCCTTGGCGCCGCTTGCAGTTGAGAATGAGTCCACGGCACATAAGCAGGTTGAAGTGGTGTTCGGGCGACCGCTCGCCGCTGGTCTGAAGTGCGGTCAGATAACGCTCGCCGTCGGCAGTGCGCCCTGAGAAGCACGACGCGCCAACGAGATTGTTGAGCACGCGGTTGCGCACGGCATCGCCGCCGACAGTATCCACCAACGCCAACGCACGCTTGTAGAAGCGTATGCCCATCTCAAAGTCGCTGTGCGAACTGTACAGGTTGCCTATACCTATATATATGCGTGCGGTGAGCGGGTCGAAGCGGCATGCCTCGCTGATGCGCAGTCCGTCGAGGTATTGGTTCATGGCAAGCGAATAGAGCCGTTGGCGATAATATATCTCCGCCGAACGGTAGTGGCTCTCGGCGCACTTGTGCTTGACGTCGGCCGGCACATTGTCGGTCATTGCGCCAAACACCTTGCTGTATGCCGCCAGTGCCTTGTCGTAGTCGCGCCCGGCCTCGTAAGCCTCGGCCTTGGCATACCGTCGGGCTATCTCCTTGGCCGATAGCGGAGAGGCTGCGAAGGCTTTGGCCGACACGCATACGAGGCACACCGACAGGGCGAACACTGTCAATACGGAGTGTATACGGGTGAGGCTTGTCATAATGCGGCGGTTCTTGGAAGATTTGGTGGCGGAAAACTGTTGCGATGCGAGACACGTCGCCCACTACGCAACGGGCACAAGGGCCAGCCATACTGGCTGGAGCCATGCGGCAATGAAGGATGCGATGTCTTGCAGCACAAAAGCTGCGAGGGACTTATACAGAAAACTCTGCGGTTTACGAGGCGTAAAGCGCAGAGTTTTCGTTTGGGTTGTGATTTCCAGCCAGGCTATGCGCCACGGCGTGGGACGCCACATTCAGTGGTTAGGCTTCGCCCTTACCTACGTTGAAGGGAGCGATGGTACGTGGCTCCTGGTTTGGAATCTTGATTGCTCCAAACTCCTTCTCGTAGCGCACGATGTTCTCCTGCAAAGCCATGAGCAGACGCTTGGCGTGCTCGGGAGCGAGAATCACGCGGCTGCGCACCTGTGCTTTGGGCACTCCGGGCAACACACGGGCGAAATCGACAACGAAGTCGCTGCTCGAATGGGTGATTATGGCGAAGTTTGCATACTCTCCTTGGGCTGTCTCCTGCGGCAGTTCAATCTGGAACTGTCCCTGGTTTGTTTCTGGGTTTTCGTTCATGATAATGGTTATAGATGTTTTTAATCACCACAAAGGTAATGCTTTTTTGCATCGAAACAAAGGTTTGGCCGCACAAAGTAATGAAGTCGTCTAAACTTTTCTGCCGAAAATTTAGTGACGGTGAAAACGGAGAAGTGGCAGACACATGCTCGCGTCTGCCACTTCGTTATTTGTCTTTTATGAGAAGACATGTTTACTCTGCAGTGAACACCGCACTTATAGGTGTCACGTCGTCATCGTCATCGCTTGTCGAATAGACAATGGCGCAAAGTTCTGTGCTGGTCAGGGCGACAATCTTCATCTTAGACGGCTTTCCCTCATATGAGTATGTAAGGATGTGGGTCTTGCTGTCGTAAGTATAAGTGCAAGTTATCTTCTCGCCCTCGGCCTCGACAGTCACTGTGCCGTCGGCAGTAAAACGGAGTTTCGCCAAGTTGTTGTTGTCTGCAATTACGGCACACCAGGTCTTGTTGTAGAGCAGGCTCAAGTCGATTGTGTTGTCGGCCTTGTCTGCATCCTTTTTCATGAAATATAGTGTCGTCCACACGCCTTCAACATTTATCTTTGCCGTCATAAAGCCAAACGAGTTGACGGAAACGTCTCGCAGAAATCTGTATTTCTCCTTCATTTCGCTGTCGTACACATAAATGTCATTGTCCACAATCGTATAGGTCGCAGACGTGTGATTCCCTTCGTCATCATATCTAGTGACGGTTGTTTCGGTGAAAGAGAGTGACTTCGTGCCAGTGACATACCAGTCACCAACGAGCTGGCTCCTGGTGAGCGTGGCGGTCGACTCGCCCTTCTTGAGTTGGAGTGTCTTACACACGCCTTCTACTTCAACATTGACGGTCAGGACTCCATTTCCGTCAATGGACACGTTGCTCAGCAACTTGACACTTTGGTCGCCTTCCGACACATAAATGTCATTGCCAGAAATATAGTAAGAAAAAGTTCCCAGTTCACCGTTTTCATCGGACATCGTGAGAGTATTCTCGGTGAAAGACAAGAACTTTTGACCACCAAAATACCAGTCGCCGATGAGTTGGCTCTTGATGAGCTGGGTTGGAATCGTGACAGGATTCTCGTCGGAGCTGCACGACGTGAATGTGGGTGTCAAAGCCATGCAGGCGAAAACGCAAAGGAGTAGGTGTTTCAGTTTCATTGTGTATTTGTTTTTTTAGTGTGAATGTCGTTTATGTGTTGAGTCCGTCAGTGTCTTGTCTGTACAATACAACGTGGAAATTCCGCAGAACATCTTATGAATTGCGGCAAAGGTAACGATTTTTGTCCAACGACAATACACAACCGCCGCATTTTTACAGACGAACCATAAAGAAAGGCAGAATGGACATCGTTGTTTTCGGAGCCATTGACAGTTATTAGTCAAAGTCCATCCTTTGTCACCGTCTGTCCAAATGAAATGGCGCAGCACAGCATATTAGCCATGCAAACAAGCGCCACTCTCTTTGAAAATTCACAATGTAGTTTATTCTTATTTGCCCTTGTAATTTTTCACGGTAAAAAGAAAAGGGATGCAACCATTGCGGCGACATCCCTTTCTTCTTTATAATGTCATGCAAGCCATTACTTGCTCACAGTCTCCTCTTTCTTCTCCTCAGCGGCGAAGTCAATCACATTCTTGCGGTTGGCTGCGATGCGGTCGTACTCCTCTTTCGAGCCAACGATGATCTTCTCGAACTCGCGCAGACCAGTACCAGCAGGTATGAGGTGTCCGCAAATCACGTTCTCCTTCATGCCCTCAAGAGTGTCGCGCTTGCCACGTATGGCAGCCTCGTTGAGCACCTTGGTGGTTTCCTGGAACGATGCGGCCGACATGAAGCTCTTGG
>CAVKUV010000002.1:0-96797 GCA_963659505.1 Lachnospiraceae bacterium | reverse complement strand
CACATGTCCCGGAGTATCGATAAGATTAAGTGTGTACACCTCACCGTCTTTCTTGTATTCCATCTGAATGGCATGGCTCTTGATGGTTATCCCCCTCTCACGCTCCAAGTCCATGTCGTCGAGCATCTGTCCTTCAGTAACCTTTATGGTATGAGTGTATTCGAGCAAACGGTCTGCCAAGGTCGACTTGCCGTGGTCAATGTGCGCTATGATACAGAAATTCCTTATATTCTTCATGTAAGTCCACTATCCAATTATAGGTACAAAGATACGAATAAATTCGGGAACAATACTTTGTACAGCACAAAACAATATGTTTTCACCTGTTTTTCACAGGCAAAAACGTCTGTATCCCTATCGCGGCAGTTCAACCAAGTAGCAATCCAACTGCAATGGACAATCCGTACACGAAGATGTTACGAGCCGTTTCCGCAAGGACATTGTTGAGTTCTCGCCCCTCTCCTATCCTAACCATGTGTCTGTACGTTTTTACGTGTAAGGCCAAGTAGATAAGCGGCAAAACAAACGCCCACAACCTGCCGTCGAGAGCAAAAACGACACCTGCCAGACAAGCAATGATGCCAAGCCACAGATAAAGCAATCTGCCCCACTTCCCTCCTATAGCCACTATAAGAGTCCGCTTCCCCACTCTCCTATCGTTGTGCAAGTCACGGTAGTTGTTCACCACCAGCAGGGTGTCGACTACCAGTCCGCACGCAATTGCTGCCACAAAAAGTCGCAACGGTGCACAACCAGTCTGTATGTAATATGTCGCCACGACAGGCACCAGTCCGAAGAACACAAGCACCAGCACATCGCCCATCGCACGCTGCGCCATGAACGTGGTGTAAAGGAAGCAGAAGACCACACACAGCAGTCCTACGACGACCATCTGCCAACCGGCAATGAAAGCAAGTGGCAGACCTATCATGCACGCCACCAGTGTAGCCACCACAATTCCGCATTTCATCGCCCTCACGTCAATCCACCCCATCTGACAAGCACGAGGCGGTCCCAAGCGCAGTTCGTCGTCCTTTCCGCTCTTGAAATCGAAATAGTCATTCACAAAGTTAGCGTCAATCTGCATGACAAAGGCAAAAAGCAGACAGAGCACCGCTGGCAACAGCTTGAAACCATCACTGCCAACATCAGTCCACGCCATGGCAAGTGCAATCATGACGGGCACCGAAGCCCCGGCAAGCGTCTTGGGGCGTGCAGCCAGAAACCACGCCCAGCTCGAATTTTTCTTTATGTCCATATCAGTCGAGTCGCCCTACAGTAAGTCTCCAATTACACCTAACCCAGGCAGACGTCTGCAAAGATACAAAGTTTCCTTCTAAAAAGGAAAGAAATGCACGAGTATTTCCTTTCAGAAGAAAAGAATGCCGATAAAGTTCATAAGGACTAACCCGTTGGCGGAATTAATTTGGTGTGATAAATATGGATAAAAAGTTGCACATATCGATGATTTTTAGTAACTTAGTGGTGCTTAAAACATTAAGTTTAAATCATCGTATGCACAACCTTTACACAAAATTCGTCAAAATACTTGAGATATGCAAGCAATTCTCAGAAAATCTCGTTAATGACCAGGGAAACATTCCACGTCGTGGTCCAGTTCCTAAGTTTTCGGACTTGGAAGTGGTGGCATTGTCCTTGACAGCAGAGGCAGAGAGCATCGACAGTGAGAAGTGGCTATTCGACTATAAATTGCAAGAATACAAGGTCAACATTCCCAATCTCATATCAAGGAGACAGTTCAATGACCGCAGGAAGAAAACAGCAGGTTTGTGTGAGGAACTGCGCAAGAGGATTGCCATGAAAATGGATGGCGGAGAGGAACAATTCTTTGTTGATTCAAAGCCAATAGAGGTTTGTAGGGTTGCAAGAGGGAAACGTTGTAAAATGGGACGTACCAGTGATTTCTCGCAAGCTCCAGACTTCGGCTTCTGCGCTTCGCAGAATACCTACTATTTTGGTTATAAGTTACATGCTCTCTGTGGTTTAAGCGGAGTTATCCATTCCTATGATTTGTCCAAAGCGAGCGTGGCTGACCTCCATTATATGAAAGATGTAAAACGTACTTATCACGATTGTAGCGTCTATGGAGACAAGGGATATATTGGTGCTGATGTACAACTTGATTTGTTCGAGACTGCACACATAAGACTGGAGTGTCCGTATCGGATTAACCAAAAGAATTGGAAGCCGACATTCATTCCGCTTGCAAAGGCAAGAAAGAGAATTGAAACACTATTCTCACAACTTACAGACCAGTTCTTGGTCATTAGAAACTATGCGAAAATAACGAATGGTTTGTTTGCCAGAATTATAGGCAAAATTAGTGCACTTACCATTCTGCAATATGTAAACTTCATCAACAACAAGCCCATCGGCAGAATTAAGTATGCACTAAATTAATTCCGCCAACGGGTTAATATAATGAATAACTTGTGTAAAGGTACTTAAAAAAATGGCAAAATATCACATTTAGTAATGTTCAAAAAAAATAAGTTGCGCAAGTTTGCCCTGTATTTTTAGTCGGTTTTGCCGACTTCTTTGAAGGAGCATAGCGGGCTATGTGACTGAAAGATAGTGCAAGCCGAACGCAATGAAGCTTGCTTCAATTGCTGAGGCGCAGCCTATCTTATGTAAAAGAAGTCGCAAAAACGGCAAAAAGACAGTGCCGAACGCCGTGCAAAGTCGGCTTACTTCAGTTGGTGTAAGCTCTTACTTCAACTGGTGTAAGCTCTTACTCCAACTGGTGTAAGCTCTTACTCCAACTGGTGCAAGCAAACAAATGCAGTCTTGGCGCACGACATTCCACTGTGTCTGCCATGATTTTCCGGCACAATCGAGATTAGTTCTGCCCGTATATCAGCGCATTTAAATGACGGAAAAAATAACTTGTGCAGGATTTGAACCACTATATTTTCACCATCACTAAATGTCCTTGATCTTCATCCGTGCTCTCGCAATGAGTTCACCGGTGTTCATCAGGGCAATGATGCAGAAGGCAATCATCAGCGATGCAAACAGAAATCCTATCAGTCGGCTGTTATGCTCGATGAGCACTAATGGATAGGAATTGACGCCCAAGGTGAACAACGGGGCGTTGACAGGCGTTGTCAACGTGAAGAAGAGCAGACTGACGCCTACTATAATGCCAACCACAAAAGCCGCTACTACAGCCCTTTGGTAGCGGCGGTTCTGTGCGGTCTGAGCCTGCTTGATTTCGTCTATCAGGGCCAATTTGCGCTCCAGCCGGCTGACAAACCGATCTCCATCGGGTAACGACGGTTTGTATCCGTCGAATAGTTCCTGCAATCTTATGTCGTCATTCATCTTTCAATATGGTTTTAAGTTTCATTCGTCCACGGGAAAGCTGCTTCTTAACGGCATCCTCCGTCTCATCCACAATCTCGGCTATCTCTCTGACGGAATAGCCCTGAATGTAGTAGAACAACATCACAGAGCGTTCCTTGGGCTGCAATTCGTTCAGAGCGGCATATAGGGACTGGTAGCGCAAGTCGCGGTCGGCGGCAAAGGTCTCGTCCTGCTGATGTCTGGCCGAGTCCACTGGCAGTGTCTCAGGCTGGCTTCGTTTAGCGTCAATAAATGTGTTGTAGGCGATTCGGTATAGCCATGCCTTCGACCGACCTTGCTCTTTACATTTTGCGACGGAGAGATAAGCCTTCACCAACGCATCCTGAGCAATGTCGTCGGCCTCATAGCGGTTGCCGCAGCAGAGGGCAAGCAGAAACCGTCTTAGTGGTTTCTGCTCTGCCCTTACCATTTCTATGAACTGCTCGCGTGTCATGCGTCATGCTTTCTTCTGCATATCTTCAAGTTGCGCTTCCATCTCCTTTTTCAACATCCGTTGGCCAACAAAATAGTTGATAAGGTAAGCAATGCCTACGCCAAGTGATGGCACCGCGACAAATGACATGCCGATGAAAAAGTCGGCGACAAACCTGTTAAAATAGATTTCCACCGCCACAGCAATATAGACACACACGCCAAAGACTGTGAAAATAGAACCTATCAGCAACTTGTTCAGCAACTTCTCCTTGATGGTCTTCTCTGTATGAGTCATTTTCTTGAAAAATGCCTCTATGTCGATGTCAGAGTTCTTCTCGATGGCAGCCAAAGCTATCTCGACCCTTTTGTCGATTTCGTGTTTCTTATAGCGTGACACCAGCCATACGATAATGGTAGGAAGTGCAACAAAAATCCCTAAGACGATAATCTCTTTTCCCAAATTCATAACTTTATTCTTTTAATGTTATTATACTTTTTATTCCATTCTCTTGAGCTTGCTCATATATATAACGAAATGGAAACACGAAAAGTGACACGGGAAAGACATTCTTTTTATGAAAAAAATTATTTTGCGTACTAAGTAATGTTCAAAAAATAACTTGAGCAAGTTTGTGGAATGTGTCCATATGTGCTTGTGGGGTTTGACCCACCCTGTCTTTTTGCCGTTTTTGCGACTTCTTTTCAGTCACATAGCCCGCTATGCTCCTTCAAAGAAGCCGGCAAAACCGACTAAAAATACAGGGCAAACTTGCGCAACTTATTTTTTGAACATTACTAACCAGAATAATTCACAGAGACAAAAGAAGCATTGTCCTTTTGTCCTATTAGTAAAAGCGAGTACACTTTATAGTTTTGAAATACACGGCTTTAACGACACATCTCATATGCCAAAAATGCGACAACACTAAGATGAGCGCCACCTTCTTTGATGAAAGTGACGCTCACGGATTATTGCCTTTTTGCAGCCAATGCATCATTCCCCTTAAGTAGGAAATCGTGCAGATTAAGAAGGAGTATTCCCTCTTCGTCATAGTTGGAAGACCAACGGTCACCCACAATGACTATTTTGCGGAAGCCGTCTGGCACTTTAAGTAGCGAAGCTTCTTCCTGTTCCACCTTTTCCTTGTCGGGGAGTGAATATGCTGATTGGATATAAATCCTTTCGTCTGCCTTATTTACCACAAAGTCTATCTCAAGGTTGCTGCGAACGGTCTTTCCCTCGGCATTGTTCTTGAACACCTCTACTTGCCCCACATCCACGCTGTAGCCAAGTCGGCGCAGCTCGTTATAGACCACATTCTCCATGATGTGCGTGAACTCTATCTGCCGAAAATCAACGATGGCATTACGTATGCCCGTGTCTTCGAAATAGTATTTTGTTTCCGACCCGATGTACCTCCTCCCCTTCACATTATAACGCAGTGCTTCGTTGATAATGAAGGAGTCTTGAAGGTGTTCGATATATTTTCCAATGGTATTATTGCCAATCTTCATACCACCTGCAGAGCGGAACGTGTTGGATATCCGCTGTATATTGGTGCCGCTTCCCATCGTTGATGCTAGGATTTTCACCAACTCCCGCATGCCGTCCGCATTGCGCAAACTATTGCGCTGCAACACATCACGGAGATAGACCGTTTCGTAAACGCTACGCAAGTACGTTTGCTTCTCTTCCGCAGTATTCAAAAGTGCCACTGCCGGAAGACCGCCATAAATATAATATGTTTCAAGAGCGTTTCTAAAATCTCCGCCTATACCTTCGTAGTATTCAGAGAAGCTAAGAGGTCTTACACGTATTTCCCAGCCTCGGCCACGAAATTCCGTGATGACATCCTTCGACAGAAATTTTGCATTAGATCCTGTCACATAAACTTCGGCATTACTTACATGCAGATACGAGTTGAGCACATCTTCAAAATCCTTTACCATCTGCACTTCATCGAGTAGAATGTAATACTTTCCTTTGTCCACCATCAATCCGTCTATATGGTCAAGGAGTGCATCTGGGTCTCGTAGCTTTCGGTTACGGCGGTCTTCCAGATTCACCTCTATAATATGGTCCTCCGCAACACCTGTGTCCAAAAGATGCTGCTTAAACAAATTGAAGAGCAGGAACGATTTTCCGCAACGACGGATGCCCGTCACTATTTTTATCATCCCATTTCCATCGGCTGAGACGAGTTTCTCTATATAGGTTTTTCTCTTAAAAAGCACGATTTACAGCAGATTTTTGTGGAAGCCCACAGATTTCTGCCGTAAAATTACATATTTTAATCAATAAAACGGCATAAATGGGTGAAAAACTTCGACCTGTCCATATGAGGCATGGTGCTTGACATAGCCTCTTCGAGGCCAAGAAGGCAAGGACATTATCAGCGCATTTAACGGAACACCCTCTTTTTTTTCCACCACTTAATATTACTTTTGCAGTGGGAAAGTCCTTTGGCAAAGCCGCACGGCAACCCGCTTGGCGGCAGACTGCCTATTTGGGCACCATAATATACGACCATGAGAAAAGAATCAAGGGCTATGGATAGCCAGTGGGCCTTGGACGTGATGCGCAAGGCACCTTATGTGACTGTGAGTTTTGTGGATGCCGACGGCCAGGCGTATGGACTGCCGTTGTCGCTCGCATCGGCCGACGGCACGACGTGGTATTTCCACTGTGCCTTGGAGGGCAAAAAGCTCGACGCCATCAAGGCGCACCCCAACGTGTGCCTCTCGGCTGTGACGCGCTGCGCGCCAACCGTAGGCCCTATTGATGGCAGTTTCACGCTGCAATACAAGTCGGCCATAGCGTTCGGCAAGGCCGAGCTAGTGACCGACGATGCAGAGAAGATACACGGTTTGCGGCTCATTTGCCAACGCTTTCTGCCCGGCCACATGGATGCCTTCGACCAAAGCGTGGCACGGTCGCTGGGGCGCACGGCGGTGGTGCGCATCACGCTGAAGGAACCTCCCGTGGGCAAGCGCAAGCAGTATGACAAGGATGGCCGGGAAATGAAATACAGCAGAATGGAATAACAACGCAACCATTATGGAACAAACACTTCCTTCGGAAGAGCTTCAGCGGCAAATGCTTGCCGAGGAGCGCAAGTTTCTTGCCAGCATGGAGCCGGGATTGCAGCACAGACAGGCGATGGCGGTGCGCGGCGCGATGGGTGGCGACAGTAGCGCGCTCGACGCAATACGCGCCAGCCGCAACCAAGCTCCGGCGCTGCCCAGTGGCGTGGCCACATTACGCCCCACGCCCAACATCTGCATATTCTCGCCCGTGGAGCCAACGGCGCAAAAGCGCCCGCTACTGATGTATCTGCATGGCGGAGGCTGGTGCTTTGGCGGCATAAACAGTTGTGCGCGGTTTTGCGCCGCACTGGCTTTGCATGGCGGTTGCAGCGTGGCTGCCATTGACTATAGCCTGGCCCCCTCCCACCCTTTCCCTAAGCCGATGGACGACTGCCGCGACGCTTTCCTCTACTTGCGCCGCCACGCCGACGAGTGGGGATGCGACCCCGAGCGCATAGCCATAGGCGGCGACAGTGCCGGGGGAAATCTGGCCTTGGCCACGGCCATGACGGAGCAGGGCGTGTGGCGCATGGTAGCCATCTATCCAGTGGTGAAGCTATGGGCCGACGGTTCGGCCTCGTGGCGGCAGTATGCCAAGGGCTATGGCGACGATGCCGAACTTCTTGAGGCATTCTGCGAGGCTTACGCCAATGGCCAGGAAAACAATCCGCTGGTGTCGGTGTCATTGGCGAGCGACGATGCACTGCGGTCGCTGCCGCCAGTGCTCATCATATCGGCTGGCCACGACATACTGCTAGACCAGACGGCGGAGTTCGCCAATCGGCTGCACAGTTTGCGCCACAGTGTGGCCTACCACGTGTATCCCACGGCCACCCACCTGTTCATAACCGTTCCGGGACAGCCCACGGCATTCCAACAAGCAGTGGCCACGGTTGGCGAGTTTATGAATGGCGGCGAATAGGTGGTGACCATGTGCGGTGTCGCCGCAGCGTTGCCGGCACGGAAGCCTACTTCTGCATGGCGGCTCTCTTCAGGATGTTGTCGTGAATGAAGTCGGTGTAGAAAAGCAAGTCCCAGTGGTGCAAGCAGTCGAGGCTCACGTTGGCACTTTTGAACACGGGATTGTTGTTCCACAGTCGGTATTCGTCGGCCTTGTCGGTAGCCACTATGAGTTGCTTGGTGGCCGTGTCGAGACGTACCTTGTGCAGGCTTCCCTCGTAGGTGAATGTGGCCGTGGTTGAGTCGGTTCTCCAGTTCACGGGGTTTATCGCCGCCACGGCATTGCCGCCCACAAAGGGCCAAATGCCGGAGTTGTCGAGCACCGAGTTGTAGGACACCGTCACTCCCGTGGTGCTTTCGTCGGTGGCCGGGACGATGCGGCTGCACTTCAGGTCGTCGGCCGATATGCGGTAGCCCATGGCGTAGGCTGCCACCATCTGGCCATATTGTTTGTCGGTCATGTGGCGCAACACGTCGAGCACCAGCATTCCGCCCTGCGAAAATCCCACGAGGGCAAACCTGCGGCCTTGGTTCATGTGCTCCATGTAGTAGTCGAACGCCTCGCACGCCTCCTTTGCCACCTTGCCGTATTCCAATTGGAAACTGTCCTTCGGCAGGTTTATTGCCTCGAAGGTGAACTGGTGGTAGTATGGAGCCACGTAGTTGAAGTCGCCTTGCCCTATGTTGGTCTCCACATAGGCCAGCTCAGCGTCGAGAGCCTGCTTGTCTTCCGGCGTAAGCCGTGCGCGGTAGGCCTTCTCGCCATTGTCGCCCGTGGCCGACACCACGTCGGTCGACACGAGGTAAATCAGGTCTATCTTGTCGGGGCTTGTCGTGGCTTTAGCCCGATACCATGCACTGTCGCCCTCCCAATAGGTTGAGGCTGTGGGCGTGTCGGCCTGTGTCTCGCATCCAAGCAGTGTCTGCAATGTGATGGCGAAAAGCAGAATGTAGAGTCTTGATAGTGTTTTCATCTTGTAGTGAGTTTTCTGCAAATAGTCCTTTATAGACATGGGGAGGGCTATATACGAAGTATGTCCTTTACGGAATAAATCTTGCTTGAGGCTTCGAATGAGAAATACTGGTCGTCCATAATCATGTAGTCTTCTCGCTGCGCCTTGTTCAGTCGCTTAATGTCTGGAAACATGGATACAGGGACTATGACCTCACAACCATCCGTCAAGAAAACAGCCATGGCCCCACGCTTGACATTGAAGTCAAGTTTCTTTATTCCCAAGTTGGTGTCTTTGTATTTACACATAACTATCCAATTTAACAATTAGTAATATTCGTCGTAAAAGTACAATTGATATTTGGACGAGCCAAGCTTTCATGTGCTTTTTCTTCTCATTTCCTCTGAAAAACTTGTGCTTTATATGGGCAGTCCGCATAAAAATCATGTCCAATGCGTAAAAATCACGCGAAATATTTGGCCGTTTAATCTATCCACCTTACCTTTGCGTAGGATTTACACAACGCACGTATGGAAAGTCAAGAATATCGCTACAAATATCCGCATCCGAGCGTCACGACAGACTGCGTGATATTCGGGTTTGACGGAAACAAACTGAAAGTGCTGCTCATAGAGCGAGGCATAGAACCATTCAAGGGAAAATGGGCGTTTCCCGGCGGCTTCCTCAAAATGGACGAGTCGGGCGAGGAGGGCGCATTGCGCGAACTGCGCGAGGAGACGGGACTGACAGGCGCATACATCCGCCAGTTTCATGCCTTCACCGCTCCCGACCGCGACCCACGCGAGCGCGTCATCACCATCGCCTACTATGCCTTGGTGCGCCTGCAGGATGTCGTGGGCGGCGACGATGCCGCCAAGGCACAGTGGTTCTCGCTCGACGAGGTGCCGTCGCTGGCCTTCGACCACGACCAGATACTGCGCATGGCGGAACGCGCGCTGCGCAAGCAGATACACTTTGAACCGATAGGGTTTGAGCTGCTACCGGAGAAGTTCACGATGAAGGCTCTCCAGCAACTGTATGAGGCCATACTGAACGTGAAGTTCGACCGCCGCAACTTCTACAACAAGATGCTGCACCTGGGACTGCTCAACCAACTGGACGAGACGGTGAAGCAACCGGCCAAGAAGGACGCCTACCTCTACACGTTCAACCACGACATGTATGAGGAGATGAAGCAGAAGGGATTCCGACTGGAGTTTTAGTGGGAGATGATTTTAGTGGGAGATGATAGACGCTAACCTAATAAACAGATGAATATATGGGAAAAAGTTATGCTACATTTAAGAACCTGCTGTTGAGTGAAGCCATAGGCGACATTGCAGGAATGCCATACGAGTTCTACAACCGCACGAAGGACTACGACGCCATAGACCTTCTCCGCCCCGGCAACGACTACACCGACGACACGGTATGTACGTTCGCTTGCGCCGAAGCCCTGCTGTACCACAGGGACATGGCCACGACACTGTGGAGCAGAGGGCGTGAAGACTTCCACCGAGGCTATGGGTGGCGCTATGCGCGGTGGCTCATCTCACGGGAAGTCAGACCGGCCTACAATTCGTTTGGCAACGGCAGTGCCATGCGCTGCTCGGCGGCTGGGTTCATGGCGGGAAGCAAGGAGGAGTGCATCGACTTGGCCACAAAGACGGCATTGCCCACGCACAACCACCCCGAAGGCATAAAGGGAGCGGTGGCAACGGCTCTTGCCATACACTATGCCATGCTAGGCGAGAGCAAGGACTTCATACGCACGAACGTGCTTGAGACGTATTATCCCGAATGGGGTGCGAAAACGTATGAAGGGATTAAGCCCGGATATTATTTCGACTCCACTTGCCAGTTGACGGTTCCGGCCTCGCTGATTTGCTTTCTCGAAAGCCACGACTACGCCGACTGCCTGAAACTGGCCATCGCCCTTGGCGGCGACGCCGACACACTTGCGGCCATCGCCGGACCTATGGCATACGCGCATTACGGCGAGATGCCACAACAGCTTGTGGACAACGCCAAGCGCAAACTACCCCAGTGGATGCTTAACATCATCGAAGATTTTGACGAATATTGCTGGGTTACCTGGTCTCACCATCACTAAATGACATGGAAACAACAAACGTAGAAAGATTCATCGAAATACAGAATGAGTCCAACCATTACGACATAGCCTTGCAGGAAATCAGGAAAGGCAGGAAAACCTCGCATTGGATATGGTATATCTTTCCTCAGATAAAAGGTTTGGGGCATAGCTGGATGTCGCAGAAATACAGCATCGGTTCGCTTCTTGAAGCAAAAGCCTATTGGGAGAACAACATTCTGCACGATAGACTGAAAGAGGCGACCGAGGCGTTGCTGGACCATAGCGGCGATTATGCCGAGCGCATATTCGGCAGTCTGGACGCAATGAAGGTGAAGTCGTGCATGACTCTGTTCGACATCGTGTCGCCTCACGACATATTCGAAGAGGTGTTGGAAACATTCTATGAAGGCGAGCGGTGCAAAGCCACGCTGCAACGCGTGGCTAACGGACAATCAACCCCTTGCGGCTGCTAAGTAATGTTCAAAAAATAACTTGAGCAAGTTTGTAGAGTATGCCCATATCCGTTATTTGGTCTGTTAGTCCCTGTCTTTTTGCCGTTTTTGCGACTTCTTTTCAGTCACATAGCCCGCTATGCTCCTTCAAAGAAGCCGGCAAAACCGACTAAAAATACAGGGCAAACTTGCGCAACTTATTTTTTGAACATTACTGACAGTATCTCTTGGGCTTTCCGTAGGCTCTCGGCCGTCGGCGCGGAAACGCCAGACAGCGGATAGGCGATGCCGAGCCGCTCGTATTTGAATGTGCCGAGGGTGTGGTAGGGCAACACGTCTATGCGCTTCACGTTGCGCAAGGTGGCGAGGAAAGAGGCAAGCTCGCGCAGACAGTCTTCATCGTCGGTTATGCCCGGCACCAGCACGTGGCGTATCCACACGGGAACATTGCGCTCGCTAAGATAGCGTGCGCAATCAAGTATGTTCTCGTTGGTGTGGTGCGTGAGCCGACGGTGCTCGGCGTCGCGTATGTGCTTTATGTCGAGCAGCACGGTGTCGGTAAGCGACATCAGCCGCTCAAACTTGCCGAAGAAAGGTTGGCTGCGCCGGAAGGGTTGCGCCGAGGTGTCGAGGCAGGTGGTGATGCCGCGCTGCTTGGCCTTGGCGAAGAGTTCCAACAGGAAGTCTATCTGCACCAAGGCTTCGCCTCCGCTCACGGTGATGCCGCCCTCACTTCCCCAGTAAGGACGAAATCGCTCGGCGCGGTCGAGCAGTTCGTCGGCCTCAACCTCCTCCCCTGCCCCCATTTTCCACGAGTCGGGATTGTGGCAGTAAAGGCACCTCATGGGGCAGCCTTGCATGAAGATGAGGAAACGAATGCCAGGGCCGTCAACCGACCCGAAACTTTCAGTGCTGTGTATATATCCTTTCAACGGTATTCTTATGATAATAGTTTAGTGGCGGTGAAAAAAAATAAGTTTTCACCGCCACTAATAGTATCTGATTAGAGTCTCTCGTGAGCCTGGCGTGCAATCACGTCAAGCTGCTGTTCGCGAGTGAGGTCGATAAACTTCACCGCATATCCGCTCACACGGATGGTGAAGTTCTGGTACTCTTCCTTCTCGGGGTGCTCCATGGCGTCCTTCAACTTCTCCACACCGAAGACATTGACGTTGAGGTGGTGTGCCCCTTGGTTGAAGTATCCGTCCATCACGCCCACAAGAGTGTTGGCGCGCTCCTCGTCGTCGTGGCCGAGAGCGCCGGGGTTGATGGTCTGGGTGTTGGATATTCCGTCGAGCGCATACTCATAGGGCAACTTGGCCACGGAGTTGAGCGAAGCCAAGAGTCCGTTCTTCTCTGCCCCATACGACGGGTTGGCACCTGGGGCAAGCGGTGCGCCGGCCAGACGACCGTCGGGCATGTTGCTCGTGTACTTGCCATACACCACGTTCGACGTGATGGTGAGGATGGAGGTTGTGGGTTCCGAGTTGCGGTATGTATGGTATTTCTTCACCATTCCGAGGAATGTCTTGAGCAACCACACGGCAATCTCGTCGGCACGCTCGTCGTCGTTGCCATAACGGGGGAAGTCGCCCTCGGTCTTAAACTCCAGTGGGAAGCCCGTCTCGTCGCGGATGATGTTCACCTTGGCATACTTGATGGCACTGATGGAGTCAACCACATGGCTAAATCCGGCTATGCCGGTGGCGAAGGTGCGGCGCACGTCGGTGTCGATGAGGGCCATCTCGGCGGCCTCATAGAAATACTTGTCGTGCATGTAGTGTATCACGTTGAGCGTCTTCACATAGACGCTGGCGAGCCAGTCCATCATGTCCATGAAGCGCGGCATGAACTCGTCGTAGGTAAGCACGTCGCCCTCCACCGGACGGTACTTGGGTCCGCACTGCTCGCGCGTCTTCGAGTCGATGCCGCCCGAGATGGCGTAGGTGAGACATTTGGCGAGGTTGGCGCGCGCTCCGAAGAACTGCATCTCCTTGCCAGTCTGTGTTGCGCTCACGCAGCAGCAGATGCTGTAGTCGTCGCCCCACACCGGACGCATCACGTCGTCGTTCTCATACTGTATGGAACTGGTCTTTACGGATATCATGGCGGCGTACTTCTTGAAGTTCTGCGGCAGGCGCGAACTGTAGAGCACGGTGAGGTTTGGCTCGGGCGACGGACCCATGTTGATGAGCGTGTGCAGGAAGCGGTAGTCGTTCTTTGTCACCATCGAGCGTCCGTCCTGTCCCAGTCCGCCCACTTCGAGCGTGGCCCACACGGGGTCGCCCGAGAAGAGTTCGTTGTAAGCCGGGATGCGTGCGAACTTCACCATGCGGAACTTCATCACAAGGTGGTCTATCAGTTCCTGAGCGTCGCTCTCGGTGAGCGTGCCTTCCTGCAGGTCGCGCTGGATGTATATGTCGAGGAATGTTGACACGCGGCCTACCGACATGGCAGCTCCGTTCTGCGTCTTCACCGCTCCGAGGTAGCCAAAGTAGAGCCACTGCACAGCCTCGCGCGCATTCTTGGCCGGCTGCGAGATGTCAAATCCATACTCTGCGGCCATGGCCTTAAGACCCTTGAGGGCCTTTATCTGCAGAGCCACTTCCTCGCGCAAGCGTATCACCTCGTCCGACATCTCGTGCTCGCCCATCTCCGCGCGGTCGCGGTTCTTCTCTTCTATCAGATAGTCGATGCCGTAGAGGGCCACGCGGCGATAGTCGCCCACGATGCGTCCGCGACCGTAGGTGTCGGGCAGTCCGGTGAGTATGTGGTTGTGGCGCACCAGCTTCATCTCTGGCGTATAGGCGTCAAACACGGCATCGTTGTGCGTGCGCACGTATTTAGTGAAGATGTCGTGGATCGACTCTGAGGGGGCGTAGCCATAGTTGGCGCACGACTGCTCTGCCATCTTCAGACCGCCGCCGGGCATGAAGGCGCGCTTCAGTGGCTTGTCGGTCTGCAGGCCAACAACCGCCTCCAGGTCTTTCATGCTGTCGTCGATGTAGGCTGCTCCATAGGCAGTGATGCTTGCGGGTATCTCTGTCTCCATGTCGAGAACGCCGCCCTTGGCGCGCTCTTCCTTCTGCAGCTTCTTCAGTCTGCCCCAAAGCTTCGTTGTGGCTTCCGTTGGCCCTTGCAGGAACGACTCGTCGCCATCATATATGGTGTAGTTCTTCTGGATAAAGTCTCTGACGTTGATTTCCGATTTCCAAGCGGTTCCCTTGAACCCTCTCCATTCATTTCTTGCGTTGCTCATTCTGTCTTTTATGGTTGTGAATTATTTATTTCAAGGCTGCAAAATTACGAAAAAACAGTCTTTCAGACAATACCTTCCCTAAGCATCAGCTTCTTTCACTGATGCTTAGGGGGCTTGCCGCCACAACTGCGCATAGACAATTACTCAGGCTAAGTTTCTATTAACATGACAGTTAGCTGCATTACGCACACTGCCACACCCCAGCATATTGAGCCTATGAGCTATTGTCGCACGATGAATAAAAACTTGAAAATCACACTTTTTAGGTACTCAGTAATGTTCAAAAAGCCGTGTGCGCCGTCAATTCCTCTCCGCAGCCAAGTCGGCCACAAACGCGTCGATGGCCTTTCGCGTGACGTGCTGCATCACTACAATGTGCGACACCTTCTGTCCGAAAGCCTCGCCACAGGCAAGGTTGTATTTGGCCACCATCTTGTCGGAAGGGCGCTTGAACAGCACCGTGTTGCTGTATTTGTTTTGCCAATATGGCCAATGTATGCTCTCAAGCTGCGACTTCAGGTATTTGGTGTTGTCCTTAATCTGCGCCGCCTGGCGCGTCCAGCCCTCGTCGCCCTCGGCCTGTATGAGCCACCAGAACTTCAGCGGCTCCACGCCCGACCGCGAACAGTTTATCATGCGCATGTTGGCGTTGAGGTATGGTATGTCGAATGTGGTTTGGTTGTCATACACGTCGCGCGACGTGATGAACAGGCCGCACGGACTGTCGATGCCGAAAAACTTGTGGCCGCTGATGCTTATCGACTCAAAGTCAGACACCCTGCGGTCAACAAGGTCACGGTCGTCAGTAAACGGGAGGTAGCCGCCAAACAGGGCGGCGTCAACATGGCGGTACACCTTCATGTCGCCATGCCGCGCAAGCACCTTGTTGAGTGCCTTCTGGTCGTCGATGGCTCCCTTGAGCGTCGATCCCATGGCGAAAATCATCAGGCAGGGGCGCGTCGGGTCGAGTGCCTTCTCCAGCGAGTCGGGTATCATGCGCCCCATGTCGTCGCTGCCCACGAGCCTCACGTCCAAGTGTTGCAGGTCGCAAAGGCGGTAGTTGCTGTAGTGGGCCTCGTCGGAGACATACACTATGGGCATCTTGCCTGTAAGCCGCTTCAGGTAGTTCACCCCGAAATATATTCCGTGGTTGTTGCCGTCGGTTCCGCTCATGGTCACCAGTCCCCACAGGTTGTCTTTGTCGAAGCCGTATTTCGGACCGAAATACTCTATCACCTCTCTCTCGAAGTCGAGCGATGAGAGGGTGTGGTCGCCGTCGGCAAACGGGTCGCCGGCATTGTTCACTATCACCGACTCCAGGTTGTTTTTCGTATACCACTTGTAGAAGTCGTGCAGCTTTATGTCGTTGTTGCCCGGATAGCCGAGCGACATCTTGCTTTTGCCCATGCAGCCGGAAGCCCACTTGTCAAGTTTCTCAAATCCCGATGTCTTCGTTGTTTGGGCGTTAGTTGCCATGCTGCACGACAATGCCAACGCCAGTGCTGTCAATAATAGTCTATTTTTCATATTTGTCTAAGGTTGTTGTCTTAGTGACGGTTACATAAGTCAGTCTAACTTGTACGGTTGGCCGAAATTGTTTACGGCTGTAGTTTATATAACCCCTCTGTGGACAATCCGCCCCTCATGCGAACGTCCGTTGCAAAGTTACCAATTTATTTTCGTAACTTTGCACAACTCTTTTTTTTATGTTAGGAACAATCGTCAACACCGGTGCCATCGTCATAGGCACCATCATCGGCACACTGCTGCACAGTGGAGTAAAGGACAAATACAAGCAGACGCTCTACGACTCGCTGGGCATCGCCTCGCTCGCCATAGGTCTCAACGCCTCCATATCCCACATGAAGGACAGCCAATATCCCGTGCTCTTCATTCTATCCATCGCCATAGGCAGCGTGGTGGGCACCAGGCTCGACCTCGACGGCCGCTTCCGCCGCCTCATAGAGCGGCGCACACGAAAGAACCCCACGCAACAGGCAAACGCCACTGGCGGCCAGCCGTCGTCATCGTCGTTTGCCGATGGCCTCATCACCACCATCCTGCTCTATTGCATCGGCCCGCTGTCGATGCTTGGTCCAGTAATGAGTGCGCTCAAGGGCGACAACACCCTGCTCTTCACCAACGCCACGCTCGACTTCGTGTCGTCGTGCGTGTTCGCCTCAACCTATGGCATTGGCATGATGCTCTCCGCCCCAGTGCTGTTTCTGTGGCAAGGCGCGTTCTACGTGGTGGCGCAGATGTCGAGCCAGGCCGTGAGCGACGCGCTGATGACCGAACTGCTCATCGTTGGCGGACTGCTCATCACCGGCAGCGGCCTGTCGCTGCTCAACCTGAAAGACTGCAAGACGCTCAACCTCCTACCCTCTCTCTTCGTGCCCATCGTGTGGTTTGCCGTAAAGGCGTTGTGGTGAGTGTGTGTGGGGGGGGGGGGGATAGAAAGAATAGCACCCCAACTAACGCAACCAGAATTGGGGCATTGCTGTCTTGAACTCCACATCGATGTAATGGCACTGCTCCTTAATGATGCCACGGCGGTAGACGGCAGGCTGCAGACAGTAAGTCTCGAAATCAGCACGGTTGACATCGCTTGCGTGCGTCCAATGGGGGAAAAACAGTTTCATGTAGGCCACTGCGATGCGCTTCACCGCATTGAAATCACGCGTGTCGGCATTCTTGTCGCAAGCCACAAGTTCGTCAAACAGCAGTCCATAGACATTCTGCGTGCGTAGCGAATGGAGTATCTCCGAGAAATACTCCACATTGAGCGTCCATCCTCTGTAGATTATGCCCTTGTTTACGCGCGGCAAGTTCCACCCCTCTATGAAACAGTGGAAACGGTCGAGCAATGCCGATTCGCGAAACGACTGCGGCAACGAGTCAAAATAACGGATGTTTGATGGGCGACGCTGCTCGTTGAGAGGAATGTTTCCCATAATCATCAATCCGCATTCTGAGCTGAACTCATTATTGTCGATGGTGGTCTTGCCGCTCTCCAAATACGACTTCAAGGCCGCCTGTATCTCTGCCGGCTCTTGGAAAATGATGGTCTGTATCTCGTCGAATGCCGTGAAGTCATGGTTCTTGATGATGCCATTCTGTTGCTTGGTTTTGTCGTAGAACAACTTTGCACGCGTCACCTTTCCTCCACTTACGAGCCACCCATACTTTGAGAGGTTGCCAAACACAAACGACTTGCCCGTTCCTTTCGGAGCCAACTCTATCACATTGAGCCGTGGCTCCACAAAAATGAGCAACCGGGTAAGAAACTCCACTTTCTGCGTCAGCGTCTCAAAGCCGTCAGCCTCATATTCCATAGACGACAACAGCACGTCTATCCATTCCTCGATTGAAAATGCCGCCCTCGCTCCTCGCAGATAGTCAATGTCCACAGAGCGGTATGGCTTGAATGGCTTGTAGTCAACCATCTCCACATGGTTTCTCTTGCCATTCTCGTCGGGAAGAACCGACAGTTTTATGATGCCCCACTTCTCGCCGTCAACCAGTTCGCCCTGATGGTTCTTGTACACATACTCTGGTATCAGTCCTTCGTTTATTTTGATGCCAAGATCAGGAATGCCGAAGCGGCGCACGCCCTTCACCAAGTCAATGTATATGATGAACCTGGTGAGCAGGGTCAGCTCCTCGCCCGAAGCCAAACGGTCTTTCACCTCCGTCTGCCGCTGCGGTATCACCATGTCGAGAAATCCCGTCAGTCCCGAACGGTTTACCGATCCATCCTCGTTGATGTAACGCTTAAGGATAAAGTCTTTTACAAACGACGGCAAGTTGCGTCCTGCAAACAAACTGTTTGTCGATGCCGGGTCTTTGTATATGGCCATGGATGCAAATTGCGCCCTGATTTTCTGTACTGTTGATGTCTGCATAGCTAAATAGTGATTCTTCTAAAATCCAAACAAGTCGTCTTCCTGAACACCCATGTTGATGTCTATTGGGTCAGTCTGCTTGAAGTCGCCAATCACGACCGTCAGTCTTGTGGCCGTACCCACAAGGTTCAGTCTCTCGCTTTCATATATGTCGCCTTGCGTCTTGTGGAGCGCATAATCCACCCCGTTGTAGTTCACCTTCGGCGTGTCGATGCTGCTCAGTCCCTTTATGCTGTATCGCACAATGGGGTTGGATGCCATTAGCCCTGTGGTCAGCAGCTTGGCCGCATACACGTTGGCGTTTTTCTGGCTTGACACAATAATGACAGGCACCAGCACCTCTTCGGGAGTCGCGCCACCATGCGCGCCCTGCCCTGTTGGTGTCTTTGCCGAAAGCGAGTTGTGGTTGAGTGCGCACAATGTTTTTCCGTCGGCCAACACCATATAGTTGCCATATGCCGGAGCCGCCCCTTTTGTCCACACGGCACACCGTCCTGCATGGTTCGACTCGATGCCGGCGAGGTTCAGTCCGCAGCCATACTGCGCCATATAACTGATGCCATGGTCGGAAACGAAGGCTATCTTCTTGCCGTTGTATTGCGACAGGATTTTGCCGATTGACTCCTCCACAAGTCGAAGCTCGTCGATAACATAATCCGGATAGCTCTTTTGCGTGTGTGCATACTTGTCGATGTCGCCTATCTTTTCGAGTCTTTCGTCGGTCAGTTCCTCCAGCTTAGCCTTGTTCACAGAGGTCACCGTGGGCAGTTCTGCCGCCGCCATATACACCTCATTCAGATATACACCGTCAACCCGATGCTTCTCTATCACCTTTGCAATGAATGGTATCCAGTCGACGCCAAGTCCGTCAATCCAATAGTACACATCGATGTCCTGTCGGTTGTGCAAAATCGTCTTCACCGTCTTGAAGCCATCGCGCCACGACTCAAAGGCCGCTTGCGAAGCGTTGTGCTCCTTCAGCAGGAGCGACAGACGTTCACTCGCCATGTTGGCAATCTTCGACTGCGCATATTCACCGAAGTATTCGCTTACCCATGCTGTCGAGTCATCCAGTTGTACACCCAGCGGCGAGAGATAGGCATAAAGCGAGGGCATAAGGACTTGAATGTCCCTCACGCTCACCTTTCCCTGTCCTACCCACTCCACCATCAGGCATTGTTCCGACCGCGTTAGCGCAGTCATGTATTTCATGGCGTAGTAGTGTCCACGCTCAGGGTCAGCGGCCATGGCCATCAGTTTGGCCTTCACCTTCTGCTCGGCCATATGGGTGATTTGCACATTTTGCCTCTTGGCCTCATCCAGCAAAGCCCGGCGCATAACGAGGCTTGCGTCATCATACTGTTCGTCGAATATTTGGGTGGCCAACAGCGAGAACAGGTCTGACGTGCTTTGCGTGTGGCAACATTCCAGCACACGTGTAAGATATGTTGGCGTGGTGGCTTGCCAAAGGAAATGGCTCTTCAGCAACCAGCGCGAAAAGCCGTCATTATAGTCAAACCACGTCTGCACAAACGAGTTTGCGTCGCACAGGTCTGCCGTGTTAAACCGTTTGTTGACAAACGCTTCAAAGTCGAAGTCGTCGATGTCGATGTTTGCGGCCAATTCCTCCCAATAAGCCATGTCGTCGGCCTTGGCGGCCAACGTGCCGAAATCGAGACCAAGACCTTTCGTGAGAAACTCAAAGGCGTTGTGGCACACGGTATAGTCGAAGGCATTGTCGGGCTGCGCATTGCCTGCGTTGGCGAATATGCACTTCGACGAGCATATTATCTGCCGCTTCACCTGTGCGTCGGCTTTCTTCCATAGCGAGATCCACTCACGCAGATTTTCGCAGACGCTGAACCCAGCCTCAAGTCCGTGCACGCCGTAGGTCGTTCCCGAAGTAAGCACCAGTCTGTAGTTTTGGCACTCCGCCTCCGAATGGTATTCCCAAATGTGTATGTTGGGGTCGTCCTTAAACTTCCCCACTTTGCTCTGCATGCCTATTATAGGCACGTATATGCGTTGGTGGCGGTTTTGCGAGTCCTCTGGCGACTGCACGAGCCGTATGGTCTTCAGCAACGAGTCGAACTCCGCATAGCGCGTGTTTTCGTAGAAACGGGTTATCTCGGAGAATGGCGCAATGACAAAATCGTTAGCTGGCAAACTCTTGATGTATTGCTCAAACAAGTCAGCCAAACGCGAATAGGTAATCAGCTTGTCGTCCTGACCGTCGGCCATCCAATTCTCTATGCCTTGCACATATACCCCATGGTCTTGGCAAACTTGCACGAACTCGCCGAAGTCACCGAAGTTTTCAAACAGCACAAAGCGTATTGGGTAGCGGTTGCGAAGAGAACTCTCCGCACCCGTCCAATTCTTGTCGGCCTCCATCTCCTGACAAAGGTCGTGCAACGAAGCAAACTCCTTATACATAGGCCGCTAACTGTTTATCTTGTCAAACAGCCACTCCCCACCTTCGTCGCAAAGCTTGTTGAGCAACGCTATGGCCTCGTCGAGGGTGGCTATGCTGGCTATGCGCTCCTTGGCACGCTTGAGCTTTTCCGCAACGATGTCGGGGCTTGTTGGTGTGGCAGGAGCATTTTCCGCCACTACAGATGGTGGCGCAACTGGAGGTGTCGGTGGCGCAACAGGCTGCTGCCGCATATTCTTCGACGACTTCCACTGCAACGCCTTCTTCTCCACTTCCTCCTCGGTCCAATAGCCCACCGTCGATTGTAAGTTTTGCTCCACGAAGTGCTTCACCTCGTCCACCTCGTTCTCTTGTATGTTGACGAATTCAAGCTGCATCAAGTAGTTCTTGAAACCATCGGAGAAGGCGGCATCCACATTGAGTATGTTCCTCATCTCTATGCGCAGCTCCGAGATGAGGTCGATTGTCTCCTTCACCAATGGCGGGTTGCGCAGCTCGCGCTCCATGCAGATGGTCACGATGTTGTCTATCAGCTTGCGCTCCGCATCGTTCACCCTGATGAGAATGGGCAGACCGGTAAACGCCGCATCGGAGGCGTACTTCACCGACCAAAGCGGATAGCCCTTCTTGCCAAGAAACTCCGCCGTGATGGCATAGCGTGCATCCTTCAGACTCGACACGTCGGAGTAGGCGTTGTTCTTGCTGTTGAGCTTGAAGAGCGATATGAGTTCCTTGCAAAGCTTGCCCTCTTCGGGTGTCTGGAACTTGAAGTTGAGCTTGGAGTTCGACTTCTTGTCGTCCCACACCTTGAAAAGCCACACTATGTCGTCGATAAGTGCGTTCTTGTCGCGCGGCTTTCCCTGCATGTCGAATATCTTGTTTGCCCACGGCCTAATGGCAAAGGCCATCATCGCCATTGAGGCGAAACTGCCGTAAAGACCATAGGGTGGCTCTTGCAGCAAGGAGAACTTGTCGCCGAAGTTGAACGGCATGCTCTTGTCGGCATGCTTTATGATGCTCTGCACCTTGTCATACACCACCTTGAACGGGTGGCCATCAGGCACGTAGCCCCTCCACTCCATGTTGTCGTCAAGGCACTCCTGCACCAGATACTGCACTGGGCGCATCTGCGCGGTTATGTTTGTTATCTCCTCCTTCGATGTGGCGAATATGAATGTGCGCACTATCTCCTTTGAGTTCTGCTGGCGCCAGAATGTAGAGGCTGTCTTCTGCCTCAACAGTTCGCAAGCGTCGGGTCCAAAGGGAAATATGGCTGGCGCTATCGAGCTGTTGACTACACTCGACAGGTGCTTCACCGAGATTGGCATCTTCTCATGTCCGTTGATGTACACGGTGGCGTTGCCGCGCTGCACGCTGTCCATCCACTCCTTCACCATCGACACCGCATGGTCGCGGTGCACCTTCTGCTGGTCGATGAATCCGTGGCTGCTGGCACAGGCGTAGTTGGCCTGGTATTCGATGAACTGCTCATACTTGGCATCGGTAAGCACCTCGTCAAACACCAAGTAGACGATGTTCTTCAAGTCCTTGTCGCCTTCGTCGGCGGCACACCTCTCGGCAAAGCTCCGCAGTGTGGCAAGCTCGGTGTTGTTGCGCGCCATGAGCAGGGCGAAGAATAGCGCGCTCGTCTTGGTGTCTCTCCGCGCACTCTTTATCTGGCTGCGCAGCACGGCCTCGTTCTGCTGGTCGGAGAAGAACTTGAAGCCGTAGGGGCGTATCACCTTCTGCATCATCTTCTTCTCGAAGGCTGTGCTGGCCGCGTCGGAGAAGTTGAGTATCTGGCTTGTGTAGCGATACTGCACATTGCGCATCTCGGTCTTCTTCTCCTCTATCTCGCCCGATGGCAAGGCCGAGAACTGCACCGAGTAGAGTCCGCCCGGCGCACGCTGGATGATGCCTTGCTCGTTGAACCACCGCAACACTTCGTCCACCTCGTCGTCAAAGTGCGTTCCGGCAAACAGGGCGTGAATGTTGTCTTCCGACGGTGTCACGAGTCCGTTGTTGTTGTCGCCCGACACGTTGTTGAAGGCGTTGAGCAGCAGTATGCCCTTGAACACCGCAAGATAGGCTTCGCCCTCGTTGCCCACCTGCAGCTTGTAGGAGTTGTAGCGTTCGGTCACTGCGCCGTAGTTGGTAACGTCGTCCTGAAACACCTTCAGCACATAGTCCCACAAGTAGTCGGCGGTGATGGTGTCGCGGTTTTGATACCGCTCCTCGCTGTCGAGAAATTCGCGTATGGAGTCGTTCTGCCCCAAGAATTCAAACACGCTTCGGCTCGAAGAGCCCACCACCGTGGCATAGTGGGTGGCGAGGTTGGCCGTGCCGGGATGCAGCGGAAAGAGGTTGAACAGGTCGTTGCGCGTTGACAGTGGGTCGTTGCTGGTGGCGGTGAATATGTCGAGCAGCTGCGGGTTGGCCGCATAAAACAGCTCACGCATGTGCTGGTGACGCGCTTCGTCGATTATTTCAAACTTGCGCGACATTATCTTGAATGCCGACACCGACTCCATGTTATACTTCATGCGGTGGTAGCGGCCGTCGGTCTGCTTCAGCTGCTCTGTGTCGATGCCGTTGAATGCCGAGGGGTGCGAGATTAGGAACATGTAGGAGTTGCTCTCCTCGTTCATGAACTTCTGCGCCACCTCTTGCAGCTGCTTCAACACCGGCACGCCGATGGCGTCGGTCATCACGTCGGTAAACTCGTCCCACACTATGAGCAATCCGTTGTAGGTGCCAAGCTCCGTCAGCCGGTCTTGCACCTCGGTGAGCCATTGTTTAATGTTGCCGTTGTTCAGTCGGATGTCGAGCTGCGCCTCGCGCAGTGTGTCGGCCACGCGGTGAAACAGGCCAAGGTCGCCCGTCTTCAGGTGCGCGGCCAGGTCTTTGCTGTCGGTCACCACCGACGACAGTGCCGTGTGGGTGTCTATCAGGTGGTTCCATATCTCGGGGTTCTGGCCTATTTGCTCTATGTAGTTTTCATAATCGGTAGGCACGGCTATCTCTATCTTGTGCTTGCGCAGTGTCTCGGTCACCGCCTTCTGGAGCACAAGGGCAAGGTCGCCGGGATGGGTCATCGACCCAAGGCCATACACCTTCACCGTGAGCAACCGCTTGCTTTCGCGCAGCGAGTATATGGCTTGGCGGATGGTGTCAAACTTGCTATCCTTGTATTCATAGTCCACCCATTCGCGTATGTCCTTCACTTCGTCGCCAAGCAAGTGGCTTATCACGGCCACGGCATGGCTCTTGCCTGTGCCGTAGGTTCCGTTTATCCAGAAGCTCTTGTGGTTGTCGATGTCGTTGCCGCGCACGCTCTTTATCACCGTGCGTAGCACTGAGTTAAACTGCTCGTTGGGAATGAACGAAACCCATTCCCCCTGCTTCTCCTCAGCCATGTCGTAGGCGGCCTTGCCTCCACGCAACTTTATTATGTCGTCATATTTAGTAGCCATATTTGGTATGTGTTATGTTATTCTTGGGGTCTCAAGTATCGTTTGATTATACTTCTTTTTAAATATTCTCTACTCTCTGCATCTTGCAACAACTCCCACAACTCATCGTCAAGCTTCGCATAGAGCAAGTGCTCGCGGAGAAACTTTGAAGAAGGGGTACTTGAACAATTCGGTTTCTCTGTCTCTGGTTTCCATATCAGATGATAAAAGGAAGAACTACTAAGATGAAAATAGGGACGGACAAAGAATGAGCTTTCATAACCTTTCCGGTTGTTGTTCACTTGTTCATACAACTGTCCAAATCTCTTACGGATAAAGGTATCCATAAACTCTATTTTGTTTTCAATAAGAGCTTCCCACTCTATCGCATCAATTATGGCCAATATGTAAAGAGGCTTGGATACGGAAACGCCCCCTTTCTTAGTACCCAAATTGAGCGAAAGCACCATGTCCTTATACGTTAAGAGAAGAGCGGCGGATTTCATTTTATCATTTCTTCAAGAACTTTTGCTGGTGTCAAGTCATCACGAAGAGTTATATGGTCGAGTCCCATGTTCAATTCGGCAACAAGAACACGATTGTTACTTGCACTTATTGTACGTAACCTTTTCATGAGGGACTGCTTGGATACAAGAAATTCTTTATACACGCCATGTTCTTCTTCTGGTTTATACAGGTCTGATACACGGAGCATTGTTATTTCATGTTCCTTCGCCAAACGGTATATGGAATAGGCCACTGCTTCGATGCTCAAATCTTCATATTCATTTCGTTGCAAGCCTTCCTTGCCCATGTTGACTCCTTGAAAGAAATCTTCACCTACGGGCGTCTTCTTTACCATATCCGTGAAAGCAATAGCAGCATTTCCTATGGTAGCCAAAGAACCCGTAAAACCTTGATTAGATATTTCTTCTTTCATCATCTTTGCATTATAGACCTGGTTTGTTGATATGTTGTTACAAAACCAATTTACGATGTAAGAGTTATAAGAAAGATTTACGAAAGTGATTTCCCAAAACAACAAAGGATTCTCATCATACACTCTTTTCATCAGTGCCCCAAACTCTGTCATATTGTTCTTGGCATCGGTTATTTCCGCATCACGTAACCATGCTTTTAAAGAATCTATTTGAGCTGTGCCTAATGAATTCTCTTTCCAAAAATCAACTGGATCGATGAAATACTCTTCTATCCATTCCTCACGAAGTCCGAACTTCTTGTAGCCTTGGACTTTCGTATTTAATTTCTTTTCTGAATCTGTAATCATACGTATGCAATCTGCTGCAACACATCCACGGTCATGTGTGTTAAAGCACTTATGACAATGTATGCATTTCGTTTTATCTATTTTTACTTCAGGCACAATGGACAACGCCCCTGTTGGGCATTCAACCTCGCAAACCTCACATTGTACACAATATGCTGTTTTGTAAATCAACCGCCTCAATAAAAACACCAAGTCATTTGGTAGTTTTCCTTTGACTGTAAAAACAGTTTTTCCATCTACCTGCTCTATGAAAAAAGGATATACGGACTTCTTGTAGTTCAACTCTCCCTCATATCCGCTAATTGAATCCTTAACGGTAAAAGGACAAACAGCTGGCAACCATTTCATCAAAGAATGTTTGGCATCCTTCATCTCAGCAACAAAATTCAATGACGAGATTTCCGTTTTGAAGTTTACCGTTGGAATGACCAACCCTCTTTCGCCAAGAGGTTTCAGTTTCCATTTCCTTTCAGCAAGATAAGCTTCGAAATTGTGGATTTTCACTTGAGACGAGTACCTTTTGAGACGGTCAACAAAAGGCTTCAAATCATTCGGATAATTTTGGCGAATGACCATATCGTCCCATGTTGAGGAAAACGGACAAATAAGACATCCCACTCTTGCCTTTCCTGCACGATAAGCAGGATTGATTGGAAGTCGCCATTCCAATAAATATAAGAAAATCTCCACTGCGTTCCATGCGATAATTGGATGCGCGTTGTAAACGTAAGTGTGTTTGCCTTTGCCTATTCTTTGATAGTTCTCTCTCTTGGCAGACTCTTCCGCTCTTACACCATCAAAAGCCAACACATGAGCTTGCTTATTCCCTTCAACTTTAAGCATTCTATACAGCGGAGCTGTCTTCATCACCGAGCAGCACCATCTATGGTTGTCGCTTGGCGTGCCGATTTTGTCCCAATAGTTGAGCACAGACTCGTGGTTGCGAGCCATGAGGAAGTTTAGAGTGGGGAATCTCTCCTTGTAGTGACGCTCCACCTCTTTATAGAGCGTGAGCGAAGGAGGCAACTCATAGCCCGTGTCGCTATATATCACCTCGAAATCGGTTGGCGGAATGGCACGGGTGCAAAGGTCGAGCACCACCTGCGAGTCTTTGCCGCCAGAGAAGCTGGCTATGAAACGGTCTATTTTGGTGGAGAGGAGCACGCGCTTGCCCTCCTTTTCGGCAGCGGAGAGCGGCATGATGTCAAACGAGTCGCAGTCTTGCTTCACCACCGCCATCTTCTGCTTGCTCTTCTTCTCCACCCGTTCTGCCATCGCCTCGAAGTCGAGCTTGTTGGCGTCGGCCTTGGCGTATGTCTTGTTAACCTTGGCATACGCAAGATAGGTGTCGTGGATAAACTCGATGGCCTCGTTCTCAAGCACAAACATCAGGTCGGACGTGCGCCGGAGCATCGCCTCCACATCGACAGGCTGCAACGCCATCGGCTCCACGCCAGGCTGCATCTCCAGCGTGGGCTTGGTGTAGATGTTGGCTCCCTTGGCGTCGAAGAGGTGCTGCCCACGATACCAATACTGCTTGTTTACTGCCCACATGATGGGACCTTCAGCATGAGGATAAGTCCAGCCAAGAGCGTCAAGCCCCAAAAGGTTCAACTCCTCGAAAAACACAGGACGTGGAGAAACGCCAAGCGTGCCGTCAACAATGCGCGAGTGCAACTGCACCCCGCCAGTTTCTTTGTCCCATGTTATCTTGTACATATTTTTTAGGCTCTCATCCAAATGCGGATAGAACCCCAATATCCGGCGATTTTTTTACGCGAAAAGTATTGATGTCTTTATAAAAACAAAGCGTGGGATTCGCCTTTGCCCATCCCACGTGTCCAGGCCTTCGCATTGCCTCAAATCGCAGAGACGGACAATGCAGAAAGCCCACGCATGGCATATATCATTCCCATGCGTGGGCAGCCGCTAACGCACCCCACCAAATGTCGGCGAGGTGCATATACGACAACTCACGGCAGGGCATACAATATACCTACCGTGAGCATCCATCATTGTCTCATTCTTTTGCGATTTGGTCTTAAGTTGCGAAGTTAGGACACGCAAAGAATGAGCGTCAGATAAACGCTCTTTCCATAAAAACACACCCACCCGCATAATACCCTTGCGGGCTTTCTGCAAGCATAGTGCAATGCAAAAGTAAGACATTTATTCGGATTATGGGCAAAGTAGCAGTGAAAAAGCCGCCAAAACATTTGGCATTTATAGCTTTTTCGCTACCTTTGTAGCGGCAATTAAGCCAAAAGAGTTCATTTACACCATGAAAACTTCCGAATTACTAAGGGCTTTGAAAGACGCCGGGTGCGTCATGGTTCAACACGGAGGGAGGCACGACAAATGGTCTAACCCCACAACGGGAAAAGCCGAATGGGTACCCCGACACTCAGGCGAAGTCAAGAAAGGACTTGCGCTGAAGATATTGAAAAAGTTGGTTGGGGAGTAATCCCCGACCACTTTCAAATATAGAGTGCGGAAATGTAGTGGTGTAAAGCGGACTCTTTATTTCAAGACACAAATAGGGTATAAGATATGAAGAAAGTATTGGTGACAATTTCGCAAGCAGAGGATGGATCTTTTTGGTGCCACACCGAGAAAGACGTCTTCGACAGCGGTCTGAATGGCGCTGGTAATACAGTGTCAGAGGCTAAGGCCGATTTGATGTTGTGCCTGGAGGAATCGAGGAAAGACGTGCTGGAGCATGGTGGAAAGGTCTACGATGTGGAATTTGAATACAAATACGACTTGCAGTCGTTCTTTGAGTATTTTTCCTTCCTCAACGTCAGCGACATTGCCAAGCGCGCTGGAATTAACCCATCGCTGATGCGACAGTATACAAGTGGGGTGAAGAACGCAGGGGAAAAAACATACAGCCGAGTTTCGGCGTGTATAGCGAACATAGCAAAGGAACTAAGTGCCGCGACTTTCCGTTAGGCGAGTTCGGCAAGTTTTCATAACAAAATGACTCTTTGGCGCCGCTGGTACGTGAGTATCGGCGGCGTTTTTCGTTCGCATCGCAGGCATCGCATTGGTGAAAAAACGGCGTGGGCGGCTCTGTGGAAGTCGTTTTTTAGCTACCTTTGTCAACGCAACGCCGCAAGCCGCCCGTTACGGCCACAAGCGGCGCACTGCAAGAGGGAAACAACAAGCAATCATAACACACATATACATATAACATATACACTTACTGACATGCTGAACATATGCATCTTTGTGGGCGCGCGCCCCAACTTCATAAAGGTGGCGCCGCTGGTATGGGCTGCCGACAAGGCCAAGGCCGAGGGACAACAGATAGACTACTCGCTCGTCTACGCCGGATGCGAAGACGACACGACACTCGAACCATCGCTTTTCGACGACCTGCAGCTGCCGCGCCCCAACGTGTTTCTGGGCGTTGACTGCGCCAGCCTGAACGAACTGACAGGACGGGTGATGGCCGAGTTTGAGCTATACCTGGAGCACAACGACACCGACGTGGTGATTGTGGTTGACGACCTGGCCTCGACCATGGCCGCCGCCATAGTCACGAAGAAGTGCGGCGTGAGACTGGCCCACCTCGTGGCCGGCACGCGCTCGTTCGACATGACCATGCCAAAGGAGATAAACCGACTGGTGATCGACGGGCTGAGCGACTACCTCTTCACCGCCGGCGTGGGGTCGAACAGCATAGTGACGCGCGAGGGCGTGGAAATGGCCCACATATACATGGTGGGCAACATACTGATGGACACCCTGCGCCACAACAACACGCGCCTGCGCAAGCCGCAGCTGTGGCACACGCTGCAACTGAACGACCGCAGCTACATAGTGTTCACGCTGAACCGCAAGGCACTGATGAAGAAGGAAAGCGAGCTGGCCGACATGGTGGCCACGATGTGCGAGGCTGCCGGTGGCACGCCCATCATCGCGCCGCTGCGCGGACTGGCGCGCGAGGCCGTAGAGAAGGCCGCGGCCACACTGGCCGCCAAGGGTAAGAGCACGGCCTGCCTGCACGTGGTTGACCCGCTGTCGTATCTGGAGTTTGGCTACCTGGCAGCCCACGCCCTCGGCATTGTGACCGACTCGGGCAACGTGGCCGAGGAGGCCACGTTCAACGCCGTGGCTTGCATAACGCTGAACAGCTACACCGAGCACATCGAGACGGTGAAGACAGGTTCGAACGTGCTGGTTGGCGAGAGCGCCGACGAGTTGGGCGCGAGAGTGGCCGACATGGTGGCCGGACGCTGGAAGAAGTGCGCACTGCCCGAACGCTGGGACGGACGCACCGCCGAGCGCATACTGCGCATACTCGACGGAGAATAACGGCAAAGTGACGGTGAAAAAAACGAAGCGGCTTCCACACAAGCACATGTGGAAGCCGCTCTTTTTAAAAATTACAATTATGGGCATGCGCCATCGGCAGCGGCCAAGAGCCAAGTCGGCTCAGCCGCACAGGCGCTTGAGTCATTTCTTCTCTTCCATGTCGCCCTCTACATAGAGGCGTGTCATCTCAACCTTGCCATTGGTGCGCACGGTGATTGACTTCTTGAACGGACCGGGAAACTTGCCCGCGCCGTTGTATGTCACCTTCAGCTCGCCCTTCTGGCCCGGCATCACGGGTGCCTTGGTGTAGGTAGGCACGGTGCAGCCGCAGCTGGCCACAGCCTGGTTGATGATGAGCGGAGCATTGCCCACGTTGGTGTAGGTGAACACGCACGACACCTTGGGCGAGGCTTCGGAGAACTTGCCGAAGTTGTAGGTGGTCTTGTCAAACTTGATTTCGGCCTGTTTCTGGTCGGTGGCGTTCTGCGCCAAGGCAGCCGCAAGCCCGCAAACGAGCAGGCAGATGGTTAGAACAATCCTTTTCATTTCTTCATTGCTTTACGTTCCGGCGGCGGCGAGAGTTGCTGCGGCATGTCTTTTTCACCATCTTACACACAAACCGCGCAAGTCGTTTTCGCTCCGCCACTTGACGGGGCAAAAGTACTTCCTTTTTCCGTGCGGCGTACACACACGGCTCTTTATTTGTCATATTTTAACATTGCAAACCGCCCGTTTGTTTGGCCAAATGGAAATAAAATCGCAATTTTACATTCGGTTTGCCTACTTAGGCGACCATAAGGGGAAACAACGGCATACGCATCAATCCCCTGCACACTGACTATTATGCACTTGAAAACAACCTCAAAACCTGGCAAAGCCACTTTATAAAACCGCCCTTATGAGAGCATTCATCATCGCACTGCTCTGGCTGTCGGCGCACGCAATGGCGGCACGGGCGGCAGACAACAGCGAGGCACAACCAGCCGACACGCTCGCCTACAGAGTAGAGGCGCAAGGCTCGGCCACCACGGGCGACAACACGCCACTGTGGCTCAACGCCAACAAATACGGACTCAGTTCGCTCGCCACGGGCAACGGCTACATAAGAGCCGCCGCCTGGCGACCCATGCACACGCCCCACGGCCAGCGCAAGTGGGACTATGGCTACTGCGTGGACCTGGCCGTGGCGACGGGCTACACCAGCACGGCCATAGTGCAGCAGCTCTATGCCGAGGCGCAGTGGCTGAAGGGCACACTCACCGTGGGCAGCAAGGAGTGGCCCATGGAGCTGAAGAACAACAGGCTGAGCAGCGGGGCGCAGACGCTGGGCATAAACGCAAGACCGGTGCCACAGGTGCGCATAGCCCTACCCGACTACTGCGACGTGCCGCTGACGCACGGCTGGCTGGCACTGAAGGGCCACGTGGCCTTCGGCATGACCACCGACGACAACTGGCAAAAGAGCTTCACCCAAAGCCGAAGCAAATATACCGAGCACACGCTGTATCACAGCAAGGCCGGCTATCTGCGCATAGGCAAAGGCGACGGGGCGTCGCCCGTGACGCTCGAACTGGGACTGGAGATGGCGGCGCAGTTTGGCGGCAAGTCGTACAACGTGAGCGCCGAGGGCGGCGACTATAGCGAGGTGGACAACGGCAGCGGCATAAAGGCTTTCTGGAACGCATTTTGGCCGGGAGGCGCCGACGCCATCGAAGGCACATACAAGAACATTGCCGGCAACCAACTGGGCAGTTGGCTGTTTCGGCTGAACATCGACCAGAAGCGGTGGTGCCTCGCACTCTATGGCGACCACTTCTTCGAGGATCACTCGGCCATGTTCCTGCTCGACTACGACGGCTATGGGCATGGCGCGGAGTGGAACGAGCGGAAGGACAACCGCTATCTGCTGTACAGCCTGAAGGACATGATGCTCGGGGCGGAGCTGAAGCTGAAAGGCAACGCCTGGATCGACGACATCGTGGTGGAATATCTGTACACCAAATACCAAAGCGGACCCATATACCACGACCACAACCACAACATATCCGACCACATTGGCGGCATGGACAACTACTACAACCACTCGATATTCACTGGGTGGCAACACTGGGGACAGGTGATGGGCAACCCACTCTACCTGTCGCCAATATACAACACCGACGGACAGATAAAGGTGGAGAACAACCGCTTCTATGCCTTCCACATTGGCTTGGGAGGCGCGCCGACACCGTGCCTGAGCTACCGCGTGCTGGCCAGTTGGCAAAAGGGCTTCGGAAGCTACGACATTCCATACACCGACCCTAAGGAGAGCCTAAGCGTGATGGCCGAGGCCACCTACTCGTTTTCGCAGCAGGCCAGGATGGCGGGATGGAGCGTAAGGGCGGCCTGCGGCATCGACTGCGGGGCGATACGCGGCAACAACCGTGGCCTACAGCTCACCATAGCCCACCAAGGCGTATTAAAACAAAAGAAGAAATGAAACGACTGACCACAACCCTGACCCTGGCCACCACAATGGCGCTGGGCGCACTATTGACGTGCGCGCTCGGCTCATGCACGCTTGAGACGTCGGACAACGGCGACCTCGACGGCTTCTGGCAACTGAAGTCGCTCGACTCGCTGGCCTCCAACAGGCAGGTGGACATGCGGCAGGAGCGGGTGTTCTGGGCGGTGCAACGCCGTCTGCTTGAGGCGCGCAAGCCGGGACTGCCAGTGCTGTTCAGGTTTGACGTGGTGGGCGACTCGCTGTTTCTGTCCGACCCCTACGTCGATTTTCGCGACTCGGCAGACATAAAGGTGGTTGACCCCGCCATGCTCGCACCGCTCGGCATCAACGCCCTTGACGAGCACTTCGCCATAAAGGCGCTTAACAGCGACAACATGGTGCTGGAGTCGAACGTGCTGCGACTGTATTTCAGAAAATACTAATATATAACTAGGCCGTCCAATTTATTATACGTGCTTGTAAGTAGTGGGCGACGTGTCTCACGTCGCAACTAAGGCATTGCCGCTTGGTGTGCGGTGGGACACCGCACCCACTACAAAGAGAACAACAAATTGGACAACCTAATATAGAACTCACCTAAGACATGAAGAAACTATATTTTGCCGCCATTGCCTTTGCCGCCGCATCACTGTGCGCCACGGGATGCAAGATGGCCACACAAAACACATCGGCACGCGAGTTTGCCGTTGACACCATAGCCTACGACTCCACCATGGGCAACGCCATAAAGTGTGCCATCACTGTTTGCTACCCCACGGGCGACGACAGTTTGGCAATGGGCGCAAGGAACTTCATCGCCGGCGAACTGGCCTCGCTCTACTTGCCGCTAAGCGACCCTGACGACACGGCAAGCGTGGCAAAGTATCCCACATATAGTGGAAGCACCGACGACGGCAAGCGGCTCGTAGACTATTATGGCGACGGCACCGTGAGCTATCTGAACGAGGTGCGCAGGGGATGGAAAGACGCATACAACAACGGGCGCGACATGCCCACCATGTCGCAGCAGATAGACATAAGTGTGGAGGCGACAACGCCAACATACATCACCTACCGCATAGTCAACGACAGCTACCTGGGCGGCGCTCACCCCTTGCGCACACTCTACTGCAAGAACATAAGCCGACTGACTAACAAGCCCGTTGGCGACATGGTCGTCGCGAAGCGGCTGGCCGACTTGCAGCCGCTGTTGCGAAAGGGTGCGCTGAGGTGCCTAAAAGCCTGCGGCATCGACAACGTGGCCGACTCGACGCTCGCCGACTATCTGATATTGCCCGACGACGGACTAATCCCCCTGCCGGCACACAGTCCGTGGATCGACAACGACAGCCTGAAGTTCAGCTACCAGCCATACGAGATTGCCTCGTATGCCGTGGGTGCCATCACTTTCGGCATCGCCGCGAAGGACATCAAGCCATATCTTTCTGAAGAGGCAAAGGAGCTGCTGGGGCTGTGAGGCTCAATGGCGAGGGCATAGGAGATACGGCGCCCTCGCCGCAACAATCACCCACACATGAATAGCTTGGGGCAAACTTAGTAGGCGCTGCGTCCCCGCTGCGCCCGAGCTAAGAAGCAAAGTTCTGACACTATGAGGGCGCAGCGAGGACGCAGCGCCTACTAAGTTTGCATCACAAGGACAACAAGCAAAACCACGAAGACTTAAAACTTACATTTTTTGGTACGGCGAGGCGCCGTACCTCCTAGTGGCTGACTCTGCGCTAACTAACGAAGAGTGAAGATTTTATTTGCATCTTTAGTATGAAGCGCATAGGAGGTACGGCGCCTCGCCGTACCAATCGCTCGAAGAGCGAAAGATAATACCAACTGCATCACAAAAGCGAGAATGGCGACCACGCCTGCCGATGCCAACAAGGCAAACTTAGTAGGCGCTGCGTCCCCGCTGCGCCCGAACTAAGTATCCCCGGCATCCCATCAATAATATTTCGCACGGGGCGCAGCGAGGACGCAGCGCCTACTAAGTTTGCCACGCTGACTTCACGGGGATGAATGGGTGCGAGACTGCGCCATAGCAAACCTTGACGTGCAAAAAAACGCAGAAGCATAGCCTCGAAGAGGCAGAACCTCAGTAACCCCACGTGTAGCGATAGCGGAACGTGGGGGATTGCAGTCTTTACACTACATATCGGCTTCGAAGATGCCGCACACAAGCGTAAAAGGCCATATACCGCAACTGAGAAAACAAGACATCTTCATGTACGGCATCTTCGAAGCCGATGTTTCCACACCCATACACAGCCCCACGTTCTGCTATCGCTGCACGTGGGGTTACTGAGATACGGCCTCTTCGAGGCCAAAGTAGCAAAGGCTTTTACCAAAATATTTAGTGCCGATAAAAACAAATTGGTATGATTTGAACCATGGCAAACAGGTGTTAAACCAGACCTTCTGGCTTATCTTTTTGGATGCTTTCGTCTCTCTCATCGGTCGCATAGTCCGCCAAACGTCCTCTTTGAGAGGCGGAAACAAGCCGCAAATCATACCAACTTATTTTTTCACCGCCACTAAGGTGGTCCTATAAGTCAACTTTGCTAGATTTTTAGAACTCGCCATTAATACACCTTCCAATATTCACCCATTGCCACCCACTCATACATATCGGGATTGTAACAATAAGAGCGCAATGCCCCATCGGCAATGACAAACTTTTCGGGCATATCGCTACCCGGCTCATTGTGTACATACGTGGTGCTCGACTTCTTGACAAGCGACTCTGCATATTCATGATTGAATGGAGACAGCTCCTTCTTGCAGTTGCTTATGTAATATCTTCCGCCTTTCCTGTAAACGATGACATTGAGTTCTGTGCCGCCTTGCCACATGGTGTATATACCAATGACCTTGTATGATTTACCAAGACTCGCAACAACATCTTTCCAGCTCAAGCTACGTGGCCGAACCTCTTCACGTGGCGATTCTTCGACGGTTTCCTTTTCCTCCTCCACTTTCATTTCCGTGTATGTGCCCAACGTGTCGATAGCACTGGTGTCAACCATCGCTGTGGTATCTATATCTTTGTTTGTTGTGGGCTGTGGCAATTGCGGTTTCTTGCCGCACGATGCCAACAACGCCACGAGGCAGAGTGCGCAGATTATGTTTCTCATTGTGCTTCTTCTTTTTGATTATTATCGATATACAACTTCGCCGCCTTCACAATTGTTATGAGGGCTTTTATGAAGGGCGTGGTGATAAGGCAAGTTATGCCACCAATAATAAGGCTAATGCCTATCATTGCTAAATACACACCTACACCTAAAGCAACAATAAGTAAAAAAGTCCCTAAACAAATGAGAGACATTCCAACAATCAAATAGCAAGAATACCACCGTTCCAGTCCTATAACGCCTGTCCCGATGCATTGGTTGTTCTTATCCAGGTCTTTGTTTCTTGTGGTTTCCTCCACAGGCACCTCGACGGCTTTCGGTTCTTCCACTTTTTCCAATGGCAAATTGTCGGCAGCGACATCATCAGGTTTCTCTTTTATTTTTGATTTAGACTTAGAGATAAGGACATATAATACCACAAAAAACACAACAATGCAATAGATTGCTGTCGCTTTACCGATAACGTCAATTTCTTCCATCCCGTATTTATCATACCTATAGTCAGCATGAATGTATACAAGCGTGAAAACGTATATGGCTACTGCACATATACATATTGTGAGAATTGTTTTTCCGAGTTTGCCCATGAGCATAATTTGTTTTTCGTTTATTATCTTCCACTTGCAAAGTTACCCTTTTGCCAACCGTAAATTTGGTTCTTTTCGGTTCTTATGGCATTTATGGCGAAAAACATTTTTACCTTTGCACAATCTAAAAGCAGGAAAATAACTTCGCAGCAAGGAAGCGCAACATACACTTCACTAAAACGGAAAAACAAAAGAAAAAAAACAGAAGCATGAACCAATCGCCAGAAACAAAAGAACTGATAAAGGCTGTAAACGCACGGTTTGGCAAGATGCCGACAACACCGACAGACTTCATGCGGCTAGCCGAAGGCATAGAGCGCACCACGGCCTGCCACATAAGCACATCCACACTGAAGCGGCTGTGGGGATACGTGAAAGGCTACGGCAACACGCGGCGGTACACCTTCGACGTGCTATGCAGATATGCAGGAAAGGCAAGCTGGGACGACTTCGTGCGGTCGCTGAGCGACGCCGACGAGCAGTCGGACTTCTATGGAGCGGAACTGCTGCGGAGCGACAGTCTCGCGGTGGGCGACTGCGTGGAAGTGACGTGGCAACCCAACCGCCACTGCCTGTTTCGCTATTTGGGCGACAATGGCTTTGTGGTGGAGCGGTCGGAAAACGCCAAGATTGACGTGGGCGACAGTTTCAGGTGCGAGGTTTTCCGAGCCGGGCAACCGCTGTATCTTGACGAGGTTTGCCATAAAGGGAGTCTTGCAGCTTACGTATGCGGAGAATCTGACGGTGTTTCATTTTGCGTTTTTCCTCAGAAGTGAGATTGCGCGGCTTGCCGGCATAACAATATTCATAGACCTTCACATTCAGGTATCTGCCGCTTTCCTGCAACAGAATTGTGCGCGCCTCGCCAAGGTCGCTTCTTGAAAAGAACGAATCGTGGTACGCATCATACTTACGCTCCATCTCGCGAAAATAAATATCATTCTCGACAACGGTGATGCCAGCCTTACGCTTACGTATGTAGGGATTCATTATGCTGTCGATGCCCTCGTGCAATTGGTCGGTTAAGGCGTTCAACGAAGGGATTGACGCCAACAGTGCCGACTCCGACGGAGTTGCCTCCGATGGGGTTGCCTCCGGCGTGGGCGGCTCTTGACCTGTAGATACCACTTGTTCTGCAAACCGTTGTCGCTTCAGAGGATTGGTTTCCGTTGTTGTCTCATCCGAAGGCACAACGGACTTATTCGTTTCCACACCCTTCACACCATCAGCAGCCGTGGCAACGGCTTTGTCCCCGACATTGGCTGTAGGACTGGACTGGCGTGAAACAGAGACTGCAACGAGCAACGCAACCGCCACAATGCAGCAGGCGACAACGCCAACAACGCGCGTGGTCGCTCCGCAACGCTCAAAAGCCCGAGCAAATTCTTCGACCGTCGAGTAACGCTCGTCGCGGTCGGCCCGGCAGCACTTGTCAATCACCCTATTGTAGCGAGAGGGCAACTGCAACCGCTTCAGCACCATGCCAAGCGAATAGATGTCGGCCCGGTTGTCGAGGGGAACGTTGCCTGCCACCTGCTCGGGCGACGAGAAGCCCTGCGTTCCGGCCGGCTCCTTCAGTATGGCATAGCTGTCGGCATCGGAAAGGCCGAAGTCGATTATCTTAACATTGTGGCCATTGTCGGTTATGAGGATGTTGGAGGGCTTGAGGTCGCGGTGGACTACCTGCTCCGCATGTATGGCTTTAAGTCCGTCCGCCAGCTGCTGCACAAGGCGCTTCTTCTCACTGACCGAAGGCGAGTCGGCAAGGTATTCGTCGAGGCTGCGCCCTACTACATACTCCATCCAGATGCAATGGCCGAGGTTGGGCAAGGTGAGGAGGTCGATGTAGCGCACAATGTTGGGATGGTCGAAGCGGAAGCCTATGGCATACTCCTTTTGCAGAAGCGTTTCGTATTGCCACCGTCCCCGACAGTCGTCACTCAGAGCCTTGAGCACAAACCACCGCCCATTCTTCCGCGCCTTGACAATGAGCGAGTATTTCGAAGTGGCCAACACTTCGAAGTCGGTAAAGCTGCTGGAAGAAACGTTCTGTGGCGTTGTATAGAAGTCTGAGCTGTTTGGCATATCGATTACTTATGATTATTGCTTTGCGTAAAAGCGGATTGTAAAGGTAAACAATAATCCGCAAAGAGCCGAACCGCCCAACGCTTTTCTGCCACCATCGGAACAAGAGATGCCACGTAAACTCATCCCAAACATAGCTGAAAGTCGTGCCAAAGCCAGTGGAAAGTGGCCACAAAGACCATGGAAAGTCATGCCGAATACTATGGAAAGTCACCTCGTATCGAACGATACGCGTGCTCGTATCGTTCGATATGAACACGCGTATCGTTCGATATGAGCACTCACACCGTTCGATGTGAGGTGACTTTGTGCCGTGTTTGGCATGACTTTCCATGGCATTCGAGGTGACTTTCCACGGTCTTCGGCATAACTTACCACCACCCTTTTTGCTACCTATGCGCCGACTAAGCGCACAGGAAGTGCCGATGGAAGCACGTAGGAGGTACGGCGCCTCGCCGTACCAAAAGGCGTAAGCCTTAACCCAAGCGACACATAGGCAAACTTAGTAGGCGCCTCGCCGTACCAAAAGGCGTAAGCCTTAACCCAAGCAACACATAGGCAAACTTAGTAGGCGCTGCGTCTCGCTGCGCCCGTAAAAAAACGCAAAATAAAAAACCGCCTAACGAATGAAGGCCATGCAAACAAGGCCAAACAAAAAAGAGCGTGCAGCCTTCCCGTCGCCAGATTGACGGGAGGAGCTGCACGCTCGATATTATCTGTTTAAGCCCCAAGGGGGCTATGTAACGGCAATGTTACTTGAAGGGCAGATACCAACGGCTCTCATTGTAGAGCGCACTGGCGTCGCGGCCATCGACAGAGAGCTTGTTGACAAGCCACTGTGTGCCGAAGCTGGCTCCATAGATGCCTGCCTCGTTCTTGTGGCGCGTCATGCGGAGCAGGTCGGGGAAGCGGGTTCCCTCGAACGCAGCCTCCAGAGCATACTCGTCGCAGATGAGGTCTTCAACTGCATTCTGAATCTCCTTTGTGCTCAGCTTGGCCATAATCTCGGCAACTGTGCCGTTGTCGGTAGCAGGCACACTGACAATGCCGGGGAACTTTTCGGCAAGCTCCTTCACCTTGTTCACCACGATGGTGTCCATCTGGTAGGGAGAACTGCCGGGGTAGTTGCCGTCGAAGGTATAGGCCGTTCCGTAAGAGTGGATGCCCACGAATGTGCGCGTACGGCTCAAGCCGCTTTCCTGATAGCTGGTGCTGAACTTAGAGAGGTTGGTTGTCGAGAGGAACGGCACTGTGGTCTGGAGCATCTGACGGGTGGAGTCGCCAATGTAGGTGATGGTGTTCTCCAAGAGCTTCTCGCTGATGCCGTCCTTGAGTATGGCGAAAGCTGCATCGGGATAGCCCATGCGGTTGAGAGCCTCGGCCAAGTGCAGATAGACAGTAGACTGGCGATAGAGATACATATTGCCATACTGGTATTTGCTCATCCACCACTTGGTGGTGTCGTTGTCCTCATAATAGTTGCTTCCTGCGGTCTGCGAGAGGTAGTTTGACAAGCGTCGGTCGCCAGCCTTGATGTAGCGGATGTCGTCGTCGTTGCCACTATCCATCTTGTAGTACACATCCTGTGCGTCGCTCAGGTTGCGCAGAGCCGACGAGGGAAGTATCTGCATGTTGTCGATGATGTAGTCGGCACGCTTGGCATAGTAGTCGTAGCCGAATGCCTCAGGCACAGCAGTGGTCACACCCTGACGGCTGTTCACCGGCATGGTGATGGCGGTGATCAGGTCGCTTTGGTTGTTGGCTGTGTAACGGCCGCTCCAGTCGGTAGCGTTGGGGATGCTGGTGTTAGATCCCTGCGGCATCTCCACGCGCTCGTTTCTTCTGTCGTAAGAAGTGCGTGCCGATGTGGGAGTGAGGCGCACCTCGTTGTTGATGAGGTAGCGCGCATAGGCTTTGGCAGCCTTTTCATATTGTCCGTCCTCAAGATAGAGGTCGCCCAAGATGAGAGCCACAGGCACAAACTGCTTGGAGGCGGTGAGCTGCTTGGCGGTGCCGAAGTTGGTGGAACCTATGCTCTGGCCGGTGATGCCACTTGTAGGCACGGCCATGTCGGCATACTGCTCCAAGTCGGGAGCCAAGGCCTGGACGATGCCCGAAAGGTCTTTCTCGGCAAACTGTGTCTCGTTGATTTGCGAGATTGTGGTGAGCGGCTCGGTGAAGAAAGGCACCTGCTTGTAGTTGCGCACCAGCTGCAAGTAAGCCCAAGCGCGGAAAGCCTTGATGGCGGCATACTCGGGCATGGCCACCTGGGTGCTACCCGTGAGCAGCGTAGTGTCGCGGTGGGCGATGTAGTAGTTGCAGTTGTTGATGATGCGGTAGTAGGCATAGGCACTGTCGTACTTGCAGCCGGCAGTGTCGGTGTACAAGTAGAGCTGACGGAGATTGTTGTCGGTGTTCTCGTTCACCTTGACCAAGTCGCCACGCATCTCGCCAGTGAACACATACTGGTCGGCCACCTGCTGCACAGCCTGCAACACTCCAAAGGCATAGAATATGGAGTCGGTCTTCTGGCCGATAGAGGGGTCTATCAGCTGGCGGTCGCTGTCTGTCTCCAGCATGTCGGAGCACGAAGTGGCTCCGAACACGCTGGCTAATGTCATCATTGACAATAATATCTTTTTCATTGTTTCTGCTTATTAGAGGTTTATCTTTACTCCTGCCAGGAAGTTGCGTCCGTAAGAGAGGTTGCCGCAGTCAATACCCTGGTAGAGCACGCCATTGGCGGCGCTCACTTCGGGGTCGCTGCCAAGATACTTGGTCAGCGTGAACACGTTCTGAGCCTCGGCCCAAACGGTGAGACCCTGGAGCCATGTCCATGAGCTTGGCACAGGCACGCTGTAGCTCAGCTTGACGGTCTTGAGGCGCAGGTAACTGCCATCCTCAATCCAACGGTCGCTGAAGCGGTTGTTGCCCATCGGGTCGCCATAGCATGCGCGCGGCAGCGTGGCCTGCTGACCCTCATAGCGCCAACGGCCCGTCTCGGCCACCTGCTGGTTGTAGAGGGTGGAACCTGAGTTGAGCACCGAACGCTGGTAGTTGTAGATGTCGTTGCCCAAGCTATAGTTGAAGCCGATGTTGAGGGTGAGCCTCTTCCAGCTTACGTTGGCAAATATGTTTCCATAGATGTCGGGGTTGGGGTCGCCGATGATCACCTTGTCGTTCTCGTCGATAACGCCGTCGCCGTTGATGTCGGTGAAGTGAACGTCGCCAGCCTTAAAGTACTGCTTGGCACCTGTGTTGTCGGTCATGTAGAGGTAGCCGTCCTTGCCGGCAGCCTTGGCGTCGGCGTCGGTAGAGAACACGCCCTCGGTCTTGTAGCCATAGAACACGCCAACGGCATTGCCCTCACGGGTGAGGATGTTGTCGGTGCCGTAAACAGAGCTTACGATGTCCTGGCCGTCGGGCAGCTTGGTCACCTTGTTCTTATAGTGGCCTACGGTTGCGCCAACCTCGGCTGTCCAGTCTTTGGTAACAACAGGCTTGAACGCGAACTGTACCTCGAAACCGTTGTTCTGCAACGATCCGCCGTTGGTCCAGTAGTTGTTGATACCGCCCACGGGGTTCTTGAAGTTTACGAGGGTAAGCAGGTTGTCGGTCTTGTGGAAGAAGTAGTCGAAGCCAACGCTCACGCGGTTGTCGAGCAGGTTGGCCTGCAAACCAACGTTCCACTTGTAGGTTGTCTCCCACTGTATCTCGTCGTTACCGATGTTGGTGAGCTGCAATCCGGTGTACTTCTGGTTGTAGCGCACGGTGGTGTAAGTGGTACGTGCGGCATAGTTGCTGATGTCGTCGTTGCCGCTCATGTCAAATCCGGCATTCACGCGCAAGTAGTCGATGCCGACATTCTTGGGGAACCAGCTCTCGTTGGTGAGCACCCATCCCAACTGAACGCTGGGGAACAAAGCCCACTGCACGCCGCCAACCTTCAGGCCGTTGGCCTTGTTGCCGAAACGGCTGTTGGCCTCGGCTGAGAGCGAGAGCGTAACGAAGTAGCGGTTCATGTAGTTGTAGTCGGCATTGGCATACCACAACATATACTTCCACACGTCGCCTGCACCGCCGATGTTAGGATAAGGCTCGGTGCTGAGCACGGGGTTCTTGTCGGAGGTCTCGCCGTTGTACTCGGTGGAGAGGTCGCTGCCGTCGAAGTCGAAGTAGTTGTAGCGGAAGCCCACATAGGCTGCCACGGTGTGTGCGCCAAAGTTGTTGCTCCAGTCGAGGCGAGTGTCGCTCACGAAGTTGCTCTCCTTGCTGAAGAGCGAAGCGGCCTTGCTGGTAACGGTACCGATGCCTGCCACCTGGAACGAAGGCACGCCATTGTAGGGACGGTGGTAGCGCTGGGCATTACGGTTCAGGGTGTAGCTAACATCCTCGGTGAGGCGGAAGCCACGGCCAAGATTGAACGTCGGCACAAGGCGGATGTTGAAGTAAGTGTTCTCAGCACGGTTCTTGTTGTCGCCCGATCCGTATGACAGGATGGCTGCCGGGTTGGCCAATGAATACTCCGAGCCAAGCTGGCTGTAGATGTCGTCGGCTCCATAGAGCAGCGAGGTAAATCCGCCAGTGATCTTGTTGTACTGGTAGGGAGCCACGATGGGGGCCTTGATGAGCGACAAGAACGTGGGCGAAGTGATAGCTCCGGCTGTAAGGTCGGATGGAACACCATCGTCAAACACGTTGTTGTTGGTGCGTGCAAACGAGATGTCGAACTTGGTGTCGAGCCACTTCACGATGTTGATGTCGGTGTTGAAGCGTATGTTCAAACGGTCGAAGTCGTTGCCCTTGGCCGTGCTCTCTGCCTGCATGTAGCCCACAGAGAGGTTGTACATACCTACATCGTCACCACCCTGCACGTTGATGCTGTAGTTCTGGGTTATGGCTGTGCGGTAAGCCTCCTTGCTCCAGTCGGTGTCGTTGTGGTAGGTGTGGTAGTAGTAGCCGTTGGGGTCGTCGTTCAAGAAGTTGTAGTCAATCTTGTTGTTGCCCGTAAGCTCGGTGTTGTCGGATATGGTGCCAAGCATCTCGGCTGCATAAGAGCGATACTGCGAGGCGTTCATCATGGTGGGGAGCTTGGGTATCAACGACACGCCAGCCGAAATGTTGGCGTCGATGCGTGTGGCCATGGAGTGGCCGCGCTTGGTCTCGATGAGCACCACGCCATTGGCGCCACGCGAACCGTAGAGGGCGGTGGCGTTCTTCAGCACCGTGACGTTCTCGATGTCGTCGGGCGAGATGTTGGCGAGGATGTTGTTGAACTGTCCGTCGTGGAGCGATGTGCGGTTGTACTGCATGTCCTGCTCCACCCCATCGATGACTACGAGTGGCTGCGAGTTGGCGTTGAGCGAGTTGAGACCGCGAATGAACATCGAGGCACCAATGCCGGGAGCGGCCGAGCGCGACAGTGAGCGAACGTCGCCGCCAAGCTTGTTGCCGATAACCTCGTCAACCGAAGCACCGCCACGGGTAACGGCAGCCGTGTTGCGGGCTGTGATGGTTGTTTCGTCGGAATACATCGGGGCGAACTTGTCGCTGAGCATGTATATCTGCACGTTCTGACCCTCGTCGCCGGCCTTCACGCCCACCTGCTGCGACATATAGTCGGGGGTGTGGGCATAGAGTGAAGTGACGAACTTAGGCACCTTAATCTCAAAAGAGCCGTCCTCTTCGGTCATGGCTGTGTAGCGTTTGTTGCCCAAAGCCTGCAACTGCACGCCACTGAGGGGCTTGTTGGTGGCCTTGTCGTAAACCACACCACGGAGGGTCACGGTAGGATATGCTTTCTGTACGGCAGTCTTCTTGGGCTTCTTCACCTCTTTGGCTTCGTCGTCGCCGTCCACACTCTGTGCGAAGGTGTAGGCATTGACACCCAAGGCAAAGGCGCAGGCAGTAAGTCTAAGACCATACTTCTGCATTATGTCATTTATGTTTTTCATATCGTTCAGTCTTCTTTAGTTGCATTATAATCACCTTTTGACACGGGGCGCAGCAGCACGTTCATCAAGCGTATCTCGCGGCTGTACTTGCTACGCTCGCTTTTGAGCATGCTAGGAACCTTGATGTTGAGCGACGGGCCGACACCTGTGCTGGCATACGACACGGGCAAGGTTATGCTGCCCACCTTGACTGTGTCGGCGAGAGCCTTGCCATTCTCGTCAAAACGGCGCGAATAAGAGTTGTCGATGATAAAGTCGGCCTGCTTCTTCTCTGTCTCGGGGTTGACCACGCCGTCGGAGCTGAAGCGCCATGTCGTGGTGGTCTTCACATTGTCGCCTGTCTGAGAATAGTACATTGAAATCTTGTACTTGTTGGGCAGGGTGTCGATGTCAGCGGTGGAATATGAGTAAGGGGGTGCAAGCACAACATACACATTGTAAGAGCCTGACGTCACGTTGGCCAACATCACCTCCATTTCGGGCGACGACGTTCCACTGGGCAGCACATTGTACCAAGACATTGTCTCGCTATTGCCCAACCTATCGGTAAACGTCACCGACCTTCTCGAACCGCTACCAAGCTTCACGTTTATCACATTGCTGCTTGTGGGCGTGAACGACTTCTCAGTGCAGTATTTGTCCCAAACGGGGAAGGCCAGAGAGTCCATAATGAAAGCCATGCCGTTGCTCATAGTCTCCTTGCTGCTGACATGAGGCAGAAGATCGGCAGGACTTGAGAACTTGTTCCTTGTGGGAGTGCGCAAAGAGTCGGTCTCAGAGAAGCGGTTTGTCTGGAGACCAACATTATAGGTGTCGTTATTGCTGAACACGAGCATCTGCACCAACTTTTCGTGGGCCAAAGAGTCCTTGAGGTAGTTGAGCTTCGACACAGTGTAGAGCTGGTCTGTAACATTGCTGTTGACCAAGGCACGGTAAGGGATGTTCTGCTTCAGCGCATAGGCTTTGTTGGCCTCTGCCAATTCTGCCTTCCACACGTCGTTGGTGGGCAGAAGCACTGTGTAAGAACTGTCCTCCTCGCTGAGTCTTGCCCTAAGACGGTTGGCCAAGGTGTTGTAGGTTACCATCACAGAGTCGATGTATGTCTGCTTTCCGTCAACGATAGGACCAACAACACTACTGGCCTCGTCAAGATACGTTTCGTTGTACTTGTTGAAGTATGCGGCAACAGAGTCGATGCCCAAGCTCTTAACCTTTACTGAGTCGCTGAAGAAGTCGATAATGTTGGGGTAATACTTGGCAACACCGCCTATCTTGTGCATCACGCCATTGTTTCCAGCAATGTTGGTTGCAGTAATGCTGATGCCGTCGAAGGTGCAAGTGCCATTGTTGACGAAGTCATACGACTTGTTGTTGAGCGTGTGGATGCGCTTGGGAGAGTCCCACACACCGCTCACCACACAGTTGTAGCTGGCGATGTGGTTCTTGACGAACTGCTGCACCAGCTGTGCAGAGTCCATACTCTCGTATTGCGACAGGTCGAACGTTCCGTTTACCGGTGCCCACACTGTGTAGCTGTTGGCACTGTTGAGCACCTTGTCGTAGCCGGCCTTGGTGAGCAGCGAGGCGAACTGACTCAAGTCGCTGTCGCCGCTGATGTTCTCCCAAAGGGTCTTGTCGGCAGAGGCGTTGCTGTCGTTGTATGCCTCGTTGTAGTCGGCGAAATCGGTGCATGAGGTAGCCGACAGCATTGCTGCCGCTACCATCATGATTCCGTAATATGTTTTCTTTTTCATTTTTTCAGGCTTTTACTTGGTTAGAACCAGTCCTCCGAGTACTTGTCATTGTCAACGACATCAACAGGTACCATCTCGATAAAGTCGAACTGCCACTTCAATTCATCACTGGTGGTGGCGTTCTTGAAACGAAGCCAGTAGTCCTGACCCTGCTTCATCTCCACACGTCCCAAAATCTTGCGCAAATCCTGCACGGCATCCTCACCACGAGTGTTCATATCCTCCATGTTGGGGGTGTTAGACTCTGGGTGGCCATAGAAGCTGGCCGGGCCGCGCATATAGCCACGGGTACGCATGGCCTTGTCGGTGGCCACACCTTGGTCGTCTTCCTCATAGAAACGAGTCCAACCGATACGCGGGTCGGTGAAGTCGATGCGCATGTCGAGAGGAATGTCGAGGGCGCGCATGTCCTGGATGTTTGACGACTCGCCGATGAAGAACTGAACAAATCCCATGTGGCTTGCGCAAGCATAATAGAAGCGCAACTCATAAACTCCACTTGTAGGCACATGAGGCAACTTGATGGCCAAGTCATACTGTCCCCATCCCTGGAAAGAGTCGGACTGCCACAAACGGTAAGCACCGTGAACGTTGTAGCGGAAGAAGTTCTTGCTGGTGTAGCTCTTCACATTCTCGAAGTAGTCGAGAGGGAAGGCCACACGGCTACCGCTACCGCCTCCATTGTCGTCAGACACTTCCTTGGTGACCTTGTAGCGAATGCCATTGTTGACGAACTCGGGGATGAATGTAGTGGCATCGATGCGCAGACGCTCGTGAAGCACACCATTCGGCACATTCTCATTGTACACCAAAATATCCTTGATGGGGTGTACATAGCCATTGAGAGCCTGAATGTCGGTGCGCTCTATCACCACACCATTGCTGAGCACGGGATGCATGGCATCAGAACCTCTTGTTCCAACCTCGTCGGTCAGTGTATTGTTCTGCACCCAACGGTTGATATAGAGAGTCTTGCTGCTCTTGCCAGGACGCCATATCTTCAGCATGGTGTGGGGCAGCATGGTCTCATAGTAGTCGTAAGGCTCACCCTCATTACAATAGTTGTAATAGTTCCACGAGTTGTTGTCGCCCTTCTTACCATTGTCCTCAAACACGAGCTGGTCGGAAGCCATCTTCATGCCGAGTATATGGTATGCAACGAACATATTAAGGGCGTTGTAACGATTGGTATAGTCGTCGCCAGTGCTAACGCTGATGCCCTTCTCGTTAAGATAGTCATACCAAGCAGAGGCACCTCCATACTGTGAGTTGGCATATTGCACCAAATCATCGAATGAATTAATACCTTTTGACTTAAACACCGCATCAGGCTCGGCAAAGACAGTGAAGCCATACTGGCATGTCTTGGGATACCACAAAGACGACTTGTTGTTATCGGTGTCGAGGTGCTGACCGTCTTCCATGTAATAGGTTACGCCACGGTCAGTCTTTGTCAGCGAGTCGGCCAAGCCTGTACGCTGCAAAGCCTCGCTGAAAATTGAGTAATCCTCCATGCGCTGCAGTGTCTCGCCAATAAGTCGAGATGAGCGTGGTATTACTCCATCAATAATATGCACATATCCGTTGCTCACCTCATTGCCAGCACTGGTGACAGTCACAACATTGTTGATGACGATGTTACCCGTATTGACATCGGTCTTGGCAGTAAAAGCACGCCCCAAGAATGTGTTGATGCTCAAGCCAGTGGTACTGCTACCGAGCACAGTGGCATCGTAGAGACCAGATATGAGGTGGAACTCAGAGATGTCGGTACACAAGCTGTCTGAAAGACCCTCAAGCGAGTTTTCGCTCATGCCGTTGTGAGGTATCAGAGCCTCGGTGTCGTTGTAAAGACTGTCGATATACTTCGCCACAGCCTTGTTGTCGGGAGCAAAGCATGTGTACTGCCCATAGGTCTCCATCTTCTGCGAGTAGCCAGAGCGCGTCAGTATATAGTTGAACGCAGAGAGCGTGCTGTCCTTCTGGAGGAAGGTTTCCACCGTATCGTCGGTAGAAGTATAGAGGTTAGACTCGTCGATGTCCTTGATGCACGACACCGTGAGCAAACCCACTCCCATCAAGCCCAGCGACAGGGTGCGAAGTTGTTTGTTGTTACGTATGTTCTTCATCTTATATTTCTCCTTGATAGATAGTTAGTTTTTCACCAAAGTCTTGCTCTTATAAGCAGGATTCTGCTTGAGATTGGCATTCACCTTGATCTGACCCTCAAGCACAGGCAAGTAGAGGTATGGCTCCGTCTTTGTCTTGCTCACCATCACGGCCTTGGCAGACACGTTGCGCAGCAAGTCGAGCATATTCTTGTAGTTGTCTACAAAGGCAACTCCCTCATCACTCATATCGCCAAGCGTCTTGGTATAGTCGATTCCGCTAACGTGGCGGTAGTTGTAGCGAAGCAAGTCGAACCAGCGCTTGCCCTCAAAGGCAAGTTCCCTCTGGCGCTCCTCAAGCACAAGCTCCTCGATACCAGCCTTGGTCTGGGTTTGCCTGCTCCACGTGAGCGAATCGCTGCTTAGCGAAGAAGTGGCGATGGAACGGTTGTTGACCACCTGAACCAAGCGGAAGGCATCGTGCAGATATTTCTCCTGGTTTGCTTTCACTGTGGCCTTCTCCTCGTCGCTGGCATTCTCATCGGTATCGTCGGGAGCCAACTGGGCAAGAGCCTCGGCCTTCATAAGCATCACATCGGTGAGACGATAGATGATGAAGTTCTGCGCATAGTTGGTGTAAGCGCGGTCGGTCTTCTTCTCGCTCGACGTGGCGTCAGACTTGGAAGCGGCATTGTCGGAAACCATCTTGCGCACAGGGTAAGTCTCAGATGTTGAACCTGCGGCCTGAGTGAAGCGGTTAGCGTTCAAGCGATAGTCAGATGTCTTTGTGTAGACATTGCTTGCAGAGGCACTCGCAAAGAGGCTTGTTGCTTCCATGTATCCAGCCACACCGGTGCTATTCTTATACTTATTGTACAACTGGCAGATGCCCTCATTGGAGTTCTGCGTTCCGTCATACTGCAACTCGAAGATGCTCTCATCAGAATTCTGGCTTACAAAAATATCACTGAACGCATCAGAACCCTTCGTCAAAGGATAGCCTGCGAGACCATCACTTGAGCTTTCTGTATTCGAATTCATGCTCTTCTTCGAGTCGATTACCATATCACAATATTCAATGCTCTTCTGGTAGTCGGCAGCACTGTGGTTGACCGATGCCCTCCACAAGTAGAGGTCGGCCAAGAGGGCACGCATACCGTCACGGTTGATGTAGCCATAGTTACGCCAGTCTGTGTAAGCCTGAGCAGAAAGGGCGTTGGGGAGAGCCTCCTCGACATCCTTAATGCAGTTGTCGATCACCGTGGCAGGAGCCGTCTGTCCAAGGTTCATGTCTTGGCTGCTGTTCATGAATGCCACCGTGGAATAAGGCACATCACGGAAAGTGCGCACCAAATAGAAGTAGCACAGTGCACGCAGAGCCTTCATCTGAGAGCAGTCGGCAAGATAGTCGCCCTCGGTATAGTTGGGGTCGATGTCAACCACTGCACCAGCCTTCTCAAGCACCACGTTGCAATTGTTGATTACATAGTAGAACGACGACCAATCAGCGAATGTATTGGTTGTCTCTATGTTGCCGCTCTCAAGCTGCGAAAGGCCAGTGGTAGTGGTGTTGGTGATGTTGAGCGAAGACGCAGAGGTAAGCTCGTCGGAACGGAAATCGCCCCACACCACAAGCCTCTGAACGAAGCCGGACGCCAGCATGGCGTTGTATGTGCCATTGACCATCTGCGACACGTCAGACTTCGACTGCCAGTAGTCTTCCTCCACCGTCTTGTCGTAAGGCACGATGATGGTGTCTACACACGAACTCATCATCGCGGCGGCAAAGAATAATCCTATATATTTTTTCATTGTCAGTATCTGTTTTTAGAATCCTACGTTGATGTTGAATGTGAACGACTTGGAACGCGGAGTCTGCGACTTGTCCTGCGCCACACCCCAGCTACCAATGGTGACCTCAGGGTCTACACCACTATACTTTGTCCAGCAATAGAGGTTGTCCATTGAGAAGTAGAGCTGCAAGTTGTTCAGGCCGATGCTCTTTATCATCTTCTTGGGGAATGCGTATGACACCTGCAGGTTCTGGAAACGAACGAACGAACCATCCTCCACGTAGCGGTCAGAACCCTGCCAGTTGTAGCCTGCATTGTACATGGCGCGTGGCATCGGGGTCACGTCGCCATCCTTGCGCCAACGGTAGTTAACGGTTGTGCTCTGGTTGGCCGTGCCATACATCTTCTCAAGGTTCATGCGGGCGATGTTAACAACCTTGTTGCCGAAGCGGTACATGAAACGCGTCTTCACGCTGAATGCGCCATATCGGAACGTGAGGTTGAAACCACCATTGAGCTTAGGCATGGAGTTGCCAAGGTAAACAACATCGAGGGCGTTGATCTGGCCGTCGTTGTTGACATCTTCATATATAGCGTCACCACCCTGGAACTGATAGGTAGAAGAACCGTCCTGGTAGTTGTAGACCATGCGCTGCGGTTGGCGAGAACCTGCCTGACCAGTCATCACGACCTTGCCATTGGCGTCAACAGCCACAGGGAATGTCTGGCCGGCAGCCAAGCGCTTGTTGATTTCGCTCTCATACTCGGCATCAGTCCATCCTGCCTCTTTGCGCAGGTTCTGCAGATACTCGTAGGTGTACTGGTAAACGCCCTTGTAGCGGTAGCCATAGATAGAACCCATCGGGTTGCCCACCTGGATGCGGTTGAGGTAAGTGCCACGGTCGCTGGCCTGCCACTCAGAGTTGATCGAGTTGAGCACGCTCTGGTCCATCTCGGCAATCTCGTTGTAGTTCTGCGCAATATTAAAGCTTGCGTCAACAGAGAACTTGCCCTTCTTGATGAACTTGCGGGCGTTGAAGTTAACTTCCCATCCCTGATTGGTCATGCGGCCGACATTGGCATAGGCCAAAGTGCTATAACCAGCCGAAGAGGCGATGCCAACGTTCTGCATAAGCAGGTCGGAGGTGTTCTTGTAGTAATAGTCGAAGTCAATCTCGAACTTGCTGTTGAACAACTCAAGGTTGAAGCCCAAGTTGATGGCCTCTGTCTTCTCCCAGCGTAAGTCATCGAGCTTAATGCCGTCGAGCTTGGATATCTGCTGCAAGGCACCAGTCTGTCCGTAGTAGCCACTGGCTGTGGAATAAGTGGAATAGAAGAGGTTGTCCTTGCTGGGTGCTCTACCAGTGATACCCCACGATGCACGCAGACCGAGGAGTGAAACCACCTTCTGCGACCACTTCATAAACGGCTCGTCGCTGATGTTGTAACGAACAGAAGCTCCGGGGAAGTAACCCCACTTGTTCTTGGGACCGAACTTCGAGTTACCATCGGCACGCAGCGAGAAGTCGAGGATGTAGCGGCTCTTGTAGGCCATGTGGGCATGGAACATCATGTTCTGGTCGTTGGAACGGCTGGCGCTACTGCTCATCGACTTCAGGTAAGCGTCAACCAAAGTCGAGCTGATGCCTGTGGGCAGGTTGCTGGTAGTGATGCTCTGCGAGTTGCTCTTGGAAGTGTGCATCTCATACTGTGCAAGCATTGATGCCGTCCAGTCCTCATTCTTAAAGTAAGGAGTGTAGACCAATCGTCCACGTGCGCCAACCTGCGTGCGGTTGCTCTCGTCGTTGGTGGCAACGTTGTAGGAACCTCCAGTTATCACGTCGGAGCTGAGCGATGCAGGATACCATGTGGGTTTACTGTTGGCATAGATATCGAAGTCAACACGTCCCTCAAACGAGAGGCGATGCTGCTGCTCGCCTGTGCCAAGCAACTCATACTTCAAGGTGAAGTCGGGAGTGATACGATAGGTCTGCTCGCGCTTCCAAGCCTGGTTGGCTATGGCCACGGGGTTGCCCAGCGAACGCACATCCTTGAGTTCCTGCGAGGTGTAGGCACCGTCGTAGGGAGTCTTACCTGTGGCAAGCGGATTCATTATGAAGTAGTCGTTGGTGTCGTTGCCGTTGCCATCCTGCCTGTATATCGACATATTGGGAGCCAGCTGCTGGGCAATGCTCAACAAGCTGGAGTAGTTCTGCTTGTTGTCGGTATATGTAAGGGCAAAGTTGGTAGAGAACTTGATACGGTCGCTCACAACATAGTCGAGCACCAAGCGAGTAGTGAAACGCTGCAGGTTCTGCTTGATGATTGAACCCGTCTGGTTGTCGTAGCTGGCACTGATACGGAACGTTGCCTTCTCGCCACCACCCGAAAGGTTGAGGTTGTAGTTGTGCTGCGGACCAAACTGCGTAACGGCATCCACCCAGTCGGTGTTGTTGTTCCAGTTCTCATATTCGTTCCACGACTGGTCGTAGTTGATTTCGGCGATGTTGGTTGTGGCAGTGGCCGACTGCTTGGGGTTGTAGAACTCCTCCTTCATAAGCATGGTGTACTCGTCACCATTGAGAAGCTTGTAGCCCTTGGGCTGCCAAGCACCCTTCAACTTATAAGAGAAGTTTACGCGCACTGGGCCACGCACACCACGCTTGGTGGTAATCTGGATAACACCGTTGGCACCGCGCGAACCCCAAAGGGCCGTTGCGGCAGCATCCTTGAGCACCTCAATCTTGGAGATGTCCTCCACATTGACCGACAACAGCGAAGCATACTGCTCCTCGTTGGCGTTCTGGAAGTCGAAGTCCTCGTCGGGGTTGTCGAAAATCTTGTCGTCAACCACAATCAGAGGGTTGGCGTCGCCATTGATGGTGGTTACACCACGCAGACGCATGGTGGTACCCGAACCCAAGTTACCCGAATTGCTCACAATGTCGAGACCGGCAATCTCACCCTGCAAAGCCTCGTCGGCAGAGGTGAACGAGAGACCCTCGACGGTAGACATATCCATGGTCTGCGAAGCTACCGACATCTCGCGCTTGGGGATGGAAAGACCACCGGAATTGGAACGACGGCGCGATGTCACGGTAACCTCCTTGACCTGGGTCTTGGAAGACATGGGCACATTAAACTTCACACGGTTGCCAATGGGCATTGTCACCGTGCTATAGCCCACGTATGATACTCTCAGCTTATTCTTAGGATTCTTGATGGCCATTGAGAAGTTACCATTCATATCGGTCACCACGGCGGTGACGATACGGTTGTTGGCATCAAGCTCAACGACATTGGCACCTATCACACCGCCAAAGGTATCAGTAATGGTACCCGATATGCGCTGTCCCTGTGCCATGGCGGCCTGTACGGTAAGCCCCATCACGGCCGTCATCAGATATTTGTTCATAGTCATAGTGTTTCGCCTTGATTATTTGGTATTGGCGTTGAGCCGTTTAAAGTAGTTGTATGCCTTCTGCAAGCCGTTACGTTTCCATGTGTCGTAGTGGACTTGGCCGTCGGAACTCTTCGCATACATGGAGAGCGGTTCGTCAATCTCATGCACTGCGCAGAACGACGAGGTGACGATGCTGTTGTTCTTCTCGGTGCGAGCCTTGCTGAACCAGAAGTCGCGCGTCATCAAGTTGGTGAGCTTGCCATTTTGGCCAATCACGTGCTGAACACCTGCGGCGTCGGTTACAGTGAACTTGTCGGGAGTGCTGAAAGACACTGTCAGCTTTTGAGCCACGCCGAGGTCGTCGGAATGGAATGTGGCGTAATTGCCCGCGTCAACAGTCTTGTCGGCATAGATTGAAACGCTCTGGAAGTGGTAGCGTATGAACTCACGGATGCTGTTGATCATGGTGTAGGCTGTTTCCTTGTCATTCTTTTCTGCATCGCTAATATTTTCATCGCTACCGTCCTCATGCTCATACTTGTTATACAGAGCCTCCACCTGGTCCCATGTGGGCAAGCCTGCGGCGAAAGCCTTCTGCATAGCATCGTTGTTGGGAGCATAGAGAGTATAATTATATGTATTGAAGAACTTCACGTTGCCATCGCCAAGACAAGCGTTGGACACACCGCTGGTCTCATTGCCATAGGTAGTGGTGAATATAAGATAACGCTCCTGGTCGGATGTGCCGAACTTGCCAACCTCGTCGGATATATTAGCCCACTTCATAATGTCACTGGCACCGTTGAAACGGTCGCAGAGGTCGAGGAACGAGCTGAAGCGGTCTTCATGCTGCTCAAGTGTTGTGCGCACGCTGTTGGTAGGAGTCTGGATAATGCCGTTCAAACGGTAAGCATGACCGTTCTTCTCGCTCCAGTCGCGCTCGATGGAAGGACGCAGAGCTTCGTTGTCAACCTGCTCACCGCTATACACTGTGCTTCCAACGGTATTGCCAGACACATAGATTTCGCCACCGTGCTTGGTCTTGTAGTAGTGCTTAGCACCTATCTCTTCGCCAGTGGAGAGCACCACGGTATGGTAGTTGAGCAAATCGACGAGCTGTGTTGTAACGTTGTCCACGCTCACAGACTCTGAGAGCGAGTCGCCAACCATGTGGGTGTCGGGGTCGTAGTTGAACTTCTTAACCTGCAACTCAGGCTTCTTCGATGCGTTGTATGTGAAACGCAGAGCCACTGGTTGTGACGAACTGAGCGATGTCGGGTCAACATAGTATGCGTTGAAATCGCCCTTGCCTTCATGTTTGTGGCCAAGGATGGTGTCCGTCACATGATAGTCGAACGCCTGGTCGTCGGGAATGAAGAATGCGTAGTTGGCACTTACTGCCTGCAGATAGTAAACGAAGTCCACACCGAGATACTTGGTATCCTGCACGCACCAGTCCATCACGTGCATGTCAGGATAGATCTTTGCGGGAGCCATTACCGTCTGCAACTCGTCGGGAGCAATCATCTCGTTGAGCACATACACCACACCGTTGTTTGCGATGGTGAGATCGTAGGTGCCGTCGTCCTTCTGTTTGAGATAGCTCATGTTCATGCCCATGTTCTCGGTGGCGGTGTTGGTCACAGTCGAGAATTTGCTCGGCACACTGTTTATGAACGACTTTTGCTGAAGGTTGCGCACGAAGTCGCGCACGATGCCAGGCTGCTTGTTGTAGAGGGCGTCGAGGTTGGCCGACAAGTTGGCTTCGGTGTTTGGCAAATCGCCATATATATCCATGATGTAAGCACCGTTGCCACTCTCGCCAAAGTAAGCCTTAATGGCATTGTCGTCAGGCACGAACATAGCAGCCATGTCCTTCACATTGTCGCTGCTGGTGGCCCTACCTTCATTGTTGTAGTATTGGTTCCAACCCGGGTCGAATGTAAGCAAGTTCTGCTGGGTGGTGTTGTCGGGCGAAATGTTGAGCGAGTTGCCCTGAGAGTTGCTGCTCAAGTAGCGCACTTGGAAGATTGAGTCCTTCAGAGCCTGTCCGTTGGCTACGGCCCAGTCATTGTAGCTGTTGGTAGTGGCCTGGTCAAAATAAGGAGCGCTAAAGTAGTCGAGCATACGGCTGAAATAGCTAAGGTTGCTATTCTCGCGTATTACCTGTGCCATATTGCCAGGAGGCATGAGCACATCCTGCACTTGATGGATGTAGCCATTCTGGCAAGTGATGTCCGACTTAATCACCTTGTCGCCAAAGACAAACACGTTGTTGCCGCTGGCGTCATAGTCGGAGCCTGTAAGAATTTTGAAGTCGTTGACATCGCCAGACGTGGTGATGTTGTTGTTGAGAAGATAGTCGCGCGTAAAGTGAACCATCATCGGCTTGGTGTTGTCATACACAACGTCAAGTCCATTGGTATGCTTTGCCCAGAACTGGTTGTTGGCTGGCATTCCTGAAGGACCGTAAATGTGGGTAACAGAGTCGATGACACTAACAGTGCTCTCGTGGCGCATAGCCATACCGTTGAGAATGGACGAGCTACCCATCATGTTGGAAAGCATAGAGGTTAGCAGCGCATTGTCGAGCATACTGCTGTAGAAGAGCAGTTTCTTCTGGGCCGTGCTAAGCTGGTCGTACCTCGTTACGCCCCACTTATTACTTTTGAAAAAGCGGACGAACGCACTGTCGTTGGCAGGGAACACCGTCTTACTACCCGTGCGGCTGAGGGTCTCCTTATAGTTAAGGTCGTCAGCCAGTTTAAGATAGTATGTGAAGGTGCCATCCAATCCGTTTGACTGTGGATTCTGCAATGTCTCGTATATGCTACCGTGTAGCCATTCGGGCATTGAATCAGCATCCACTTCCTCATTTTTGTCCACGCAAGCTGTTAAAAGCCCCACGCAGAAAAGCGGAAAACAGATGAGTTTCTTCATTGTCTTTAACTGAATGTATTAATATTTGTTTTTAGTTATTTACTTCAAGCAGCTGGTAGATTTCTTCGTTCCAACATAGTTATGATGGCAAAGTTAACAATAATGTGCAATAGCCACAAACTTTTTCACACTTTTCGAGACCTACCGCCGATATATTTTAGGCGGATTTTTGCGTTAAATCAAAAAAGAAAGTTTAGCCAACAATTATTAAAGTTCAAGTGTTCGGTTAAACCTTTTTAGGCACTATCATAGCGAGAATAAGACCGTTAGTTAACGTCTTAAAGCATGACGAGTTCTGATAAGGCACACGAAAGCTATCGGCCTCAATGCTACGACGCAAAAGAAACCGAGTAAAGACAAAACGCAATTAGCAACACATCATTGCCGCTCATTACGATGGTTGACTTCAATATCTCCCTAAAGACTTTCCAATTCTTCTTTTGACAAGTCCGTCATATTAGCCACAGCATCCACAGGCATACCAGAGGCAATCAGTTTTTTCGCTATAAGAAAAGCCCTTTGTCTTTCACCCTCTGCTAGTCCCATCGCATATCCTTTGGCATATCCCTGCTCGTATCCCTGTTTATATTCCTCAGCGAACCACATCTCAAAATTTTGTTGAAGGGCTATATTGAGGGAGCTTTTGATGGTACGGCTGTATTTACGTTTGTACTCACACTCACGAATCTCCTTCATTGAGAAGTCAGCTACCCCTATTGCGTCCAAACACACGTGATGTTCCTCTTTTTTTCCCATTGTGCATCCTCATTGTGGCTATATCGTTTCTGACTCCAAAATTACTATTTATTTCGGACATACGCTGACCTTGCCACACAAATTCACACTAACAAAGCAGGGTGTTCAATTTGTTGCCTCCTTGCAGTGGGTGCGGTGTCTCAAAGCACACCAAGCGGCAATGCAACAGTTGCGACGTGAGACACGTCGCCAACTACTTGCCCACCTTCCACAAATAGGTACATCAAAATGGATAGCCTATTTCCAAATCAAGCATGACTTCATGCAGCTGCCCTTTCAGGGCGCGAATTAGAATGTGAACTCTTGAAACCCAGGGCGTTGCCCTGGGCTATGTGTAGTTGCCCTTTCAGGGCGCAGCATACGCCGAAGCAAATATACAAGGATAATAGGCCACTCAAAAGTAGGAACAACAAATTGGACACAATACAAAACAAAGAGGGGATGGAAACTGCCATCATGACAATTCCATCCCCTCAAAAATGTTATCTAATCAAGTATTACTTGGCAATGTACTTCTTGCCGTTCATGATGTAGATCTGACCCTTAGAAGGAGTCATTATGCGCTGACCTGCAAGGTTGTATTTCACATTGTTCTTCACAGCGTCCTTGCCTGTGGTCACATCGTTGATTCCGTCATATTCACCAGCGGCGACATTCGAAATCTTTAAGTTGTCGAACCAGCAGTAACGAGCAGCGGTGTTGTAATTGCTGCTGATAAGGAACTGTGCAGGTGTTTGAGCGACATTAAGGTCAACCTCCTCTGTGCGAGCATCACCCTTAGTACTGCTTGTCTCGCAATACATCTTAGCCTTGCCATAGTCAAGGATTACATCGAAGTGAGTGCGGTTGCTCTTTGCTGCAATGGCTGCATTTGAAACGCTAGACGAACCAGCACCTACAACATAACTGTTGAAGTTGACATCTAATGTATTGACAGTAGCTGTTCCGTTGTACTTAGAGAAATACAGAGCGGCGATATCGTTGCCATCAGCGTCTTTGATATACCAACCAGCAGAGCAGTTCAGCAAGTTGCCGAAATAGTAATCGAACGAAACCTTAACAATGTCTGTTGACTTTATAGGAGCACCAGAGAACTTCACAGTACCCGTAGTAGGACCAAAGTGAAGCATACCCAAGCTGTCTGTGTTCTCATAGCCAAGAGCGCAGCAAGTGGAATCAGTCAAGACCATCTCGCCCTGAGCACCTGGGATATAGTAAACCGTAGTTCCATCTTCCTCTGTGCCTTCCGTGCGAGCCATAATGGCAGTCGGGTTCTCCTGTGTACCAAAGTCGATGTCAACGATTGTAGTCTGTGGCACAGCCTCCTTGTAAGCGGCGATAGCTGACACGAGGTCACTGTTAACATTCACCAAGGCCAAAGAGTCTTCGCTGTTGAATGTTGTGGTGAGCTTAGCGTCGTGCAAATCCTGTGCAGCTGTGATGGCAGCATCCAGCTCACCCTTCTTGGTAGAACCAGAGTAGATGCGGAGAGCCTTCGTCTCATTGGCAGCAGCTACGGCTGACACGATGTCGGTGAACGGTTTATTAATCTTAGAGAAGTTGTTGCGTGCAGTATTCATGTTGCGCACGGCAGCAAGCAGAGTATCCTCATAACCAGATGCAGGCATGTCGGGGTTCTTCAAGTCGTTGCCCTCTGCATCAACATAAGCCAACGAAGCCTCGTAGAGCGGAGTGTACACATCAACAGAATCCTGCAATGGCTGGTTGCCCCAAGGACGCTGAGCGTCGGAGATGTCGGCAGCGGCATTGTCCAAACGAGTCTTCAGAGCCTGTTGCTGAACATAAACATCGTTGATGTACTTGGCGCGCTTGATGGCACTCTCTGAATAGCCGATGATGCGCAGTGACGGCTTACCGCAAGAAACCCAACCACCGTGGTCGCCAAAGTCAGCAAACTGGATTCCGGCAATCACTTGTTCTGCATCAGTTGGAACAGTGCCAATGGCGCCATACGTAGAATAAGCGCGTGGACTAACGCTTGTCCATGTAACGGTATCGTTGTTGACAAACATCTTTGCAGACTCTACCACTTTCGAATAGTCTGCTGTATAATAGCTACCGTCCACTTTTGACTTGAAGTAGTGATAGCCCATGCCATCCATACGGAAGAGGAATTTCTCGCCTGCGGTGAATGGAGCACCTACAGACTTCTTAATCATACAAGTCTGTGCAGGAAGAGAATAGTTTCCAGAAATCGAACTATTGAAATATGCAGAACCAGACGAGTGTGCCCAACGCGAACCTGAAGGTTCAAAATACCAATCACCGGTATTCTTCAAGCCCTTGGAAGCAGCACTTACTGTCGTGATGTCATACTTACTGCAATAGGTGATAAGCTCAGTTGAGTTTTGGTCGAGCCACTCCTCCTGAACGTCATCAAAGCCCTCAAGCATGGCTTCTGCGGTCGTGATGTCGTCAGCATCCTCAGTGTAGATACCTTCCTTCACCTCGTTATAGTACTCCTTGAAATCATCAATTCCTTCGGGGAAGAGGGATTCGTTCTCAAGCAGATAGTCGGTGTAAGCAAAGGCACGATCGGCGATACGCGTGTCGAACACCTGCTTAACCTCCTTCACCTCGAAGTCGCTAATCACAGTACCCTGAGGCAGACGGCCAAGAGAGATTACGACAGAACCAGTGCTTCCGCCAGACACAGTGTCGGTGAAGCAGTATGCAACATCGGTCCACTCGCTTCCAATGGCCACTGTAGAAGCCACCTGTTGGAAACGCTCGGCTGTCTTGCTGACAGAGCCATCAGCATTGGCATACACGTCGATATAGTTGGTGTTGCCCGATGTTATTGAAGATGTGAATGCGTCAGACGCCTTTATCTTGAAAGAAACCACAAGCTTCTGTCCTGCCGTGAAAGGCACAGCCTGATAAAGAGTGGCAGCAGCATCGTCAGACTGGCTTATAAGACCGGCCTTGCCTTCGTAGCCTTCTGTGGATGTGGGCAACCAGTAGTCGGTAGACACATTGGCACCAGTGGCGTCCTTCCATCCGAAGTTGGCGTCGCTGGGCGACTGCACCGAGAAGTCTCCATTAGTAATAAGGTTTGTTTCGCTTGTCACTTTCAGGCGCTCTGTGGGTGTAAACACATAGTCGCCCTTTTCGTAAGCAAACGAACCTAAGGAGCAGAGAAGCCCCAAACAAGGTAGTAGAATTCGTTTGTTCATAACGGTTAATGTTTGTTTGATTTAAAAGTTTGTCGTTTTTAGTATTGCAACTTTTGCAAAGATAAGCATTTCACGCAACATTCGCAAACCTAATTGAACTTATTTTGATAAAGAGTGTTTAAAAACAACCAACGCACACGTATATGCAAAAGCAAAAAAAGAGACGTTCCACGCACCGCGCCCACATGGAGCATCGGTGGACGGAACGTCCCTTATATATTATATAGGTGTAGCCTAATGGCTTCGTTTACCTAACCACCACCTTAATTTCGGTGGAAGCACCACGCAGGATGTAGGTGCCAGAGGCTACGCCCATGCCACGCACAGCCTTGCGCACGTTAGCCTTGGTGCAGTGTACCGTGCCAAGGAGCATGCCGCTGACGTTGTACACCTCATAGTCGTGGGCAGAAGATGTCGTAGTGCCATTGATACCCGTGGGACTGTCAACGATTGTGAGCACGCCGCTCGTGCCATTGAGGGCTGTGGCATCCCAATAGAGGCCGCTGGGCAGTTCGGGAAGCACACAAGTGACATCGGAGGTAGTCATCTTGTTGGCCGTCCATAGCGTGAAACTGTCGCCCACCTTGGGACTGTAGTTGTCGCCAAGCACCACCTCTATTTGTGGCAAGATGAGATAGCCGCCAATCTCAAGCTTGGAGTAAGACGAAGCCGAGTTGATCTTGAACAGCACCGTAGAGCCAGACGCAGCCTGGAACATGCCGTCGGTCTTGAATGTGGCCGGTGTGGCAGCTGTGGTAGCCTTGATAAGTTCAAGTCGCGAGTTGTCCTTGAGGAAGAAGCTGTTGACATAGCTGCTGCCAAGGAACTTCGACTCGTTCTTCATCGTCACCGAATAAGTGCCGTTGAGCTTCTCCTTGTATGAAAGCATATAGTTGGCCAACGAGCCATCCTCCACTGTGATGCTTCCCGCCACGACGCCCAAAGCCCTGATGTCGAGCTTGCCAGAGCCACGCTTGATGATGTTGGAGTTGCAGGGAGTGGTGAATATCATGTCGGCATTGTTGCCACCAAGGATATACGAGCCTGTGCCAGACAACGTACCCTTGCCCGTGACTGCGCCAAGCTCGACATTGTTGCCCTCGTTCTTGAACTCCACGCCCTCGTTGAGTTGCAGAGTACACTTGCCCAAGCCCTTACTGTTGGAGAAGAGGAACTGCGGGTCGTATGTGCCGCGCTTTTGCAGACCAGGTATCAGAGTTCCCTCAAACTGGCTCCAGTCGCCCTTGAAGTAGTTGCGCACGCCAGCGGCATATATCACGAACGTGCCACTGCCGGTAAGCGTTCCGGTGTAGTCGCAGCGCGGGTCGCAGTAAACAGAGGCGTTGCAGAGAGCCGGCACCACGAAGTTTGTCTTGTTTGTCGTGTATGACCCTTCACTGTTGGGATCGTATATCACGCCCTTCCTCACCGTGACCGTAGCGGGCAGCTGCACCACCCCACTCGACTCCACGGCGTTCACGGTGCCGTTGTCGAGCAACAGTTCGGTAAGTTTGTGTCCGGCGCCAAGCTTAAACGTTCCGTCACCGCTCTTTGTCAGCACGGCGTTCTTGGTGTCAACGGCACCGATGCCCGAGTTCTGCGTGAAGGTGACGCCCGATGCCACATTGATTACGGCACTGTCCTTGCCAACCTTTATGGTCTGGTCGCTGGTTACATTGGCAGTAATCTTCAGCGTGGCGTTCTTGTCGATGACGATGGCAGACGACACACCACCCAACGCGCCATTGTCCTGACCACTGTTGTTGGCCAGCGTATTGACGCTAAGCACACCAGCGTTGATCGTGGTCGAGCCGATGTGGTTGACGCTGCTGATAGAAGTCTGCCCATTGCCGTTCTTCGTGAGAGTCGGGTTGCCGGCAATGCTGTCGCCAGAGATGGTGTAAGCCTTGACGTTGTTGTTGAAGGTGATGCTTGCCGGAGCCACATTGCCCTGCACAGTGATGTCGGTGACATCGGCATTGTCATCGAACACCACACTGTCGCCAGGTACGAAGGCAGCAGCAGCGCCGCTCTTGTCCTCCTTGAAGTTACTTGCGCCGTCGATGTCCCAAATGCCGCTCTCATTGCCCTGCCACGTAACCTCGGTAGGCTCGAAATTGCTCACGGTGATGTACAGCTTGCCGTCCTCGTAGGAGAGCACGCCCTTCTGGGCACTTAGACCCTCGATAGTGACATTGGCCACGTCGCCATCAAGCGTGGGAGCCTCGCAGAGCAGATACTTGCCCTCGGCCAGTTTGCTCTCGCCATCAGCGGCATGCGACACAAACTTGAATATTGGCGCGTCGTAGCGCGGCCCGTTCTTCCAGTTTTTCTTCTCGATCTTCAGCACATTGGCCTTCACCTTGTCGGCGGCAGTGCCATCGCTGAAGAGGTCGAACACCACACGCGAACCGAAGCCAAGCAGCAGCGAGTCGGTGGTGAGCGTGCCAGCTGCGTCGTCGGCACCTATCTTAATGGTGGCGTTGTAGTCGGCCTGTATGCCCTTGGCGAATGTTCCGCCGTTGGTCTCAAGCGTGGTGTGGCGGTTGAGCCACAGGCGGCTCTGCTGCAATGTGCCGTCGAAGCGCAGCGTACCGTTCCACACATCGGTCGATCCGGTGTAGGTCTCCACCACGTTGGGCAGTTGCAGCACGCCCTCGCCCTGCTTCACAAGGCGCATGGAGCCAGTGAACGCACCGCCCGTAAGCGTGTGGGTGAAGGTCTCGGTGGTTATGTTGTCGTTGTTGTCGTGACCCTGAGTCCACGAAGGAGCGTTGTCGGTGAAGATGTAGGGACTTGCGCCCTGGGCCACACTCACCTCAACATCGCCCTGGTCGGCCAAGAGCACGTGCTCGCCGTTGAGGTCGGAGCCGATGGAGCCTCCACCCTCAACCACGGTGCGTCCCGTCAGCGTCAATGGCGGCGGAGCTACGGTTATGCCCTCGCTCTTTCCGAGGAAGTAGCTGGCGTGGGGCGGCTGGTTGTAGCCGCACATCTGCCACACCATGGCGTTGCGGTACTGGTGGTCGTGCCACAGCGAGTAGTTGCGCCACGGGGTCTCATAGGTGGTTGTGTATATGCGGATGTCGTTGCTTGCGGTGCGCATTATCACCTCCTCGCGCCAGTCGCCGAGTATGTCGCCCTGATAGCAAGGCGTGCCCTTGGTGTCGTTGTTGGTCATCGAGCCTTCGAGCGTTGCCATCACGCTGCTGCGTCCGCCCTTGTATATGCCGCCCTCGGTGTTTTTGCCGTTCACGTAGTTGAACGTCTCCTCAAGCAAGTCGCCATCCCAATAGATGCGGAAGTTGGTGGCCATGCCGCTTGTGGGCGCACCCTCAAGAGCCGCATGCGACGCACCGCCAATGATGTTGCCGTCCTTGGCCGAGCGGCACTGCGCCCCGGGATACTCGTCGAGGAAGTTTCCTGCTATGCTGCGTCCATCGTCGGAGCTGCCTGTGGCACGGTAGTATATCTTCGACGTGGTGGCGTCGCGGTAGTTGTTCATCGGCCTGTCCTCGTTGCAGGCGAATATCTCAAGTCCCCATGTGTAGGGGTCGAAGTCGCCGCAGTGCTGCGCGTCGCCGTGGCCGAGTCCCGATGTTGACAATCCCTTGCCGTTGTCGTCGATAACCATAGAGCCATACACAATCTCGTCGCGCCCGTCCATGTCGACGTCGGCGATGCCGAAGTTGTGGTAGCCCTGTCCATACCAAGCCGAACCGGGCGTGTTGTTGTTCCAGCGCCAACGCTCCGTAAGCTGGTGGGTGGCGGGGTCAACGTCGAGGGCAATCATCTTGTGGCGCGTGTAGATGCCGCGCGCAAGGAAGATGCTGGCGTGCTTGCCGTCGAGGAACGGCGCACCGAAGAAGTGCTTCGTGGAGCGGTGGCCGTAGCCGTCGCCCCAAGCCTTCTCAAGATTGGTCTCACCTGCCTCAAGCCGCTTCAGCGGATAGTCCATTATTTGGTAAGGTTCGCCCGTCTCACCGTTGAGGTAGAGCAGATACTCGGCACCATCGTGTATGAACCACTGACCCGAAGCTCCGCCACTGGGGCGGTAGTTCTTCGTCTGGTCGCCAATCACCTTGGTGGTGCCGTCGGCCATGTGTATCACCGTGCCGTCGGCGGCGCGCAACACGGCCTCGGCCTTGCCGTCGCGGTCCCAGTCGAAGGCCACGATGTTGTTTTCGTTGTTCTGGAAGTCGGCCATGTTGGGTCCGAGGTCTATCCACCACAACTTCTTTCCATTGAGCTTATACACCTCTATTATGGCATACTCGCCATTGTAGCCCTCCGGCTTGTAGCCGTTGGTGGCATCGCTGTTGTTGTCGAACTTGAGCAGTATCTCCACCTCGCCGTCGCCGTCAACGTCGGCACAGCATGCGTCGTTTGGTACATAGGTGCTGGTGAGCGAGCCGTGGTCCATCTTCACCTCAAGATAGTTTTTCGTCCACGGAGTGACGGCCTTGCTCTTGGCCTGTGCCGTTCCCCTGACGATGGCCTCTACGCTATACTGGCTGGTGAGCGAGCCGCTCTTGTCGGTATAGTTGGACGTTGCCAACGGGGTGTCGTTGAGCTTCACGCCGTCGCGGTAGATGTTGTACTTCACATCGTAGTATTCCTCAGCGGGTATTCGCCAGCTGCAATACACGGTGTTGTTTGCTGTGTAGACGGCCACAAGGTCGCGCCCCAAGGCGTCGGTGGGCCGCTGCGCGAACATACTGCCAGCCGAGGCTATGCCGAGCAAGCCTAAAAGCAATTGTTTCTTCATCGTTTTCAGTTATTGATATAGTAGACTAATAAATTCATTGATTTAGTAGAGTTCGTTGTTGCAAAAATAAGAATTTTTCGGTTGCAAGCCAAACAATTCAGAATGAAATGTGTTTCGAACTGTACGGTTTTGCCGCGATGGTATGCCGCATAGTGGGCGACGTGTCTCACGTCGCAACTGCCACATTGCAGATTGGTGTGCGGTGAGACACCGCACCCACTACATTTGCAAGTATCCATGCCACACAAAATATGCAGACGACGAAGCTTGCTTGAACGGGCGCAGCGAGGACGCAGCGCCTACTACATAGCCTATAGCTCAGCATGGGCTAAAGCTTACGTTTTTTGGGTACGGCGAGGCGCCATACCCCCTATGGGCTGCACTTGCCCTATAATATATATAAATGTTCGCGTACATATTATAAGTGAGGCCATAATGCACGGCAATCTCTTGCACGCAGCATGGTTGGGACATGCCCACGAGCAAGAGATTGCAGCACATTGCAGCCGCCCCGACAGGATTAGTTCTGCTTGTCCTGAATGGCGTTCATGATAAGCCCCTCAAGCTCCTCGCACAGTTCGGGGTTGTCCTTCAGTAGAGCCTTGGTGGCGTCGCGTCCCTGAGCCAGCTTCGACCCATTGTAGGAGAACCAGCTGCCACTCTTCTGGATTATGCCGTAGTCAACGCCAAGGTCAACAATCTCGCCAATCTTGGATATGCCTTCGCCAAAGGTTATCTCGAACTCGGCCTTGCGGAACGGGGGAGCCACCTTGTTCTTGACCACCTTGACGCGCACCTGGTTGCCTATGACGTTGTCGCCGTCCTTGATGCTCGTGACACGGCGAATGTCGAGACGCACACTTGAGTAGAACTTCAAGGCGTTGCCGCCGGTGGTAGTCTCGGGGTTGCCAAACATCACACCTATCTTCTCGCGCAACTGGTTGATGAATATGCACGTGGTATTGGTCTTACTGATGGTGCTGGTGAGCTTGCGCAGAGCCTGGCTCATCAGTCGAGCCTGCAAGCCCACGGCGTTGTCGCCCATGTCGCCCTCAATCTCCTTCTTGGGCGTAAGGGCTGCCACTGAGTCAACCACCAGAATGTCTATCGCCGACGAACGTATCAGTTGGTCGGCAATCTCCAGTGCCTGTTCGCCGTTGTCGGGCTGCGAAATCCACAGGTTGTTGACGTCAACGCCCAGCTTCTCGGCATAGAAGCGGTCGAAGGCGTGCTCCGCGTCGATGAACGCGGCGATGCCCCCAGCCTTCTGCGCCTCGGCTATGGCGTGGATGGCGAGCGTAGTCTTACCCGACGACTCCGGACCGTAAATCTCTATTATCCTGCCGCGCGGATAGCCGCCCACACCCAGTGCGGCGTTGAGGGCGATGCTTCCCGTGGGTATCACCTCGACATTCTCTATCTGCTCGTCGCCGAGCTTCATTATCGAGCCTTTGCCAAAATCCTTCTCTATCTTCGACATCGCAGCCTGCAAAGCCTTCAGCTTGCCTTCCTGCGTTGCGTCAATCTTTTCTTCCTTTGCCATTTTTTCTTGTCTTAGTTTTTGTTTGTTAGCGCCTGACAGAAGGGGAAAAACCATCTGCCCGACAATTAGTGATGCTTTGAAAAGAGCAATCCCATAAAGTAGGGTATCCTATTTGTTGTTTTTATTGTAGTGGCTGCGCAAGTAGTGGGCGACGTGTCTCACGTCGCCCACTGCTTCACCTACGCTTGGTGTGCGGTGAGACACCGCACACACTACACATGAGCCACAACAAATTGGACTGCCTGCTCTACAGCTCAAGGTCGCCGTCGAACACCTCGTGCCACGGCAGTCCCTGCTTGTTGAGCTGCTCCATGAACGGATCTGGGTCGAAGTCCTCAACGTTCCACACGCCGGGCTTGCGCCACAGTCCCTTGAAGAACATCATCGCGCCAATCATGGCCGGCACGCCTGTGGTGTAGCTCACGCCCTGCATGCCAGTCTCCTTGTAAGCCTCCTGGTGCTTGCAGTTGTTGTACACGTAATAGGTGCGCTCCTTGCCGTCCTTTATTCCGCGTATGCGGCAGCCTATGCTGGTCTCGCCGTCGTAGTTCTCGCCAAGCTCCTGCGGGTTGGGCAGCACGGCCTTGAGGAATTGCAGGGGAACAATCTTCACCTTAACCTTCTTGTCGGGACAGTCGGCCAGCGGAGCCTCATAAACCAGCTCGTCGATGCGCGACATGCCAAGGTTCTGTATGCAGTCGAGGTAGGTGAGGTATTGCTGTCCGAAGGTCATCCAGAAGCGTGCCTGCTTGATGGTTGGATAGTTCTTGACGAGACTCTCCAGCTCCTCATGGTGCAGCAGATAGCTTTCGCGCGCGCCTATATTAGGATAGGTGAGCGGCTGGTGTATCTCAAGCGGCTCGGTCTCTATCCACTTGCCGTCCTTGTAGTAGAGTCCCTTTTGGGTTATCTCGCGAATGTTTATCTCGGGGTTGAAGTTGGTGGCGAACGCCTTGTGGTGGTTGCCTGCGTTGCAGTCTACGATGTCGAGATACTGAATCTCGTCGAAGTGGTGCTTGGCGGCATAGGCGGTGTATACTCCGCTGACGCCAGGGTCGAAGCCGCAGCCGAGTATGGCCGTCAGTCCAGCCTTCTCGAAGCGATCCTTGTAGGCCCACTGCCACGAATACTCGAAGTGTGCCTCGTCCTTAGGCTCGTAGTTGGCCGTGTCGAGATAGTTGCACCCACAGGCCAGACATGCGTCCATGATGGTGAGGTCCTGGTATGGCAACGCGAGGTTTACCACCAGCTCCGGATTGTAGCTGTCGAACAGAGCCTTCAGCTGCTCCACGTCGTCGGCATCCACCTGGGCCGTCTTTATGTTGGGGTTGCCTATGGCCTTAACTATCTCGTCGCACTTCTCCTTGCGGCGGCTCGCTATCATAAACTCGGTGAACACGTCGGAGTTTTGGGCTATCTTAAACGCAGCCACAGTGGCCACGCCACCTGCTCCAATCATCAATACTCTTCCCATTTCTTGTCTTTATTTTGCTTTGTTGTTTTTCTTTGTATATAAGATAAGCTGCACTCGGGAAACTGAAAACAAGTTTTCTTTCCTCTCGTTTGCTTTATCTTTGTCGTTAACTGTGATAAGCCATGTGTTGGCTTTCGATAAATGAGTGGATGTAAGGTTTAGAACTTCGCTAGGCACAATGTGCAGCTTGGTTGGCATGGGCAGAACTTAGCTTGTGTGGGTACTGCTTAGCTTGCATGTGTCAGCTTTATTTATATGGGTGCAGCGAGGACGCAGCACCTACTACATAGTCCATATGCAAGTAATGCCCCAAAAGCCATTAACTTCATTCTTCACTCTTCATTTTATTTCATCCGCGCTTATCCCCAGCGCACTCATCAGCGAGTAGCCGAGTATCTCCTGGCGGAAGTTGCCTCCGGCCATGGGCTGCATGGCGAACATGGTGATGCGCTTGGCCTCGTCGTCAACACAGCGCAGGGCGTGGCGCACGCTGTCCCACGATGTCTCGGCATTGGGAACAACCATTATGCGCTTCACGTCGGCCGAGTTGCATATTACGCCCAACGACTCGACAAACAGATCGTCGCCATTGACGTCGGCCTCCACGGGCAGTGAACTAAGCACAAACTCACCGAGGTTGTCGCGAAAAGCCTTGCCGTCAAGCTCGGCCGCATAGTCGCCAGGGGTGAAGTTGTCGAGCTTTGCATGGCTCTTGCCGTGTATGAACACCACTTGCGTCTCGTTGTCGCCAGCACGCAGGCCACCGTCGAGCGCAACGCAGTCGATCCAACGCGCCATGTCGGCCTTGGGTATGCGCCGGCCTATCATCCGCTCGAAATTAACTATCAAGTTGAAGGCCACACTGTCAACATAGTCGCCATCTACGAGCACCACATTCTCGCTCCATCGGGAGTTTTCCAGATTATTGTTCATAGTGCAAATTTAATACATTTCCCATTGTTGGCAAAGAAAAGGCCGCCATTTAGTTTTTATCACATCCATTATAAATAGGTTACAAGGCATGCTGAGACGACAGCAAACAGGGGGCTTTTCATAACTGTGCCGTTTACGACCCGTAACTATGCCACTTAGACATCGTAAATGGCATAGTTAGCATGCGTAAACGGCACAGTTAGCATGCGTAAATGGCATAGTTACGAAAAGCGCTCACTTTCATGGCGGTTGCATAAGGCAGAAAAAGCGCCATCGAAAGGACAGACAGACAGCGGAAGCAGCAATTAGGGTGTCCTATTTGTTGTGCCTATTGCAGAAGGTATACAAGTAGTGGGCGACGTGTCTCACGTCGCAACTGCCACATTGCCGCTTGACGTGCGGTGGGACACCGCACACACTACAAAAGGTACAACAAATTGGACAGTCTGAGCAGCAATGCGGTTGACATAAATCAAGAGAAAACCATATTTTTCAGACTAAAAATCAAAATACGATGTCTAAGGCAATCGCTTAACGGTATCTTTGCAATCGATAAGGTATACCGCTCATGGCAAAGCACACAAACTGGTTTGACGCCATGCAGTCGCTGCGGCATATCCACACAAGACAAGCAACACGGACAACCTAAAGGCAAACATTTACAGCATTCGCCATGGGATTGTCATTATGCAGGGGGATTAAGTTAAAAATACACGACATACTAACAACGACATGAAAAGTATATTGGAAGGCCGTCCAGCCTTGCAAAAAGAAGTGGACAAGATTGCCGAGGTGGCTGGCTACCTCTGGCAGAACGGATGGGCCGAGCGCAACGGCGGCAACATCACAGTGAACGTGACCGACCTTGTTGACGACGAAATTCGCAACTTGGAGGCAATAAGCGAGGTGAAGCAGATTGGCATCACCCTGCCCCACCTGAAGGGTTGCTACTTCTTCTGCAAGGGCACGGGCAAGCGCATGCGCGACCTGGCACGCTGGCCGATGGACAACGGAAGCGTGATACGCATACTCGACGACTGCGCAAGCTATGTGATAATAGCCGACAACGCCGTGAACCCCACAAGCGAACTGCCGTCGCACCTGGCCGTACACGACCGCCTCATCGAGACTGGCTCACCCTACAAGGCCACAGTACACACCCACCCCATAGAGCTTGTGGCCATGAGCCACAACCCCAAGTTCACCGAAAAGGACGTGCTGACAAACATCTTGTGGAGCATGATTCCCGAGACAAAGGCTTTCTGCCCGCTGGGTCTCGGCATGGTGAAGTATGAGCTGCCCGGCTCTAACGTACTGGCCGAGAAGACCATGCAGGAACTTGAGGACTACGACGTGGTGATGTGGGAGAAGCATGGCGTGTTTGCCAAGGGTCTCGACGTGATGGATGCCTTCGACCAGATTGACGTGCTATCGAAGAGCGCCAAGATATACATCAACGCCAAGTCGATGGGCTTTGAGCCTACTGGCATGAGCCAAGAGCAGATGGCCGAGATGTCGAAGGTGTTCAACCTTCCCAAATAAGCACATCGCAAACAAAGCGAAACAACTACTGACTACATATAAGACTAAAAACTCCAATCCCCACAGCTGTGAAGCTGCGGGGATTATTTTTTTCGGCGCACTGCGGAAAGTGGCTGTCCAATTTGATGTTTCCATTTATACTGTTGAAACACACCTTCATGTATGGCATAGATGCCTAAAAGGTAGTGGGTGCGGTGTCTCACTGCACAATCGTGAACTGAATATGTTGCGACGTGAGGCACGTCGCCAACTACGTTGCATTCAACCATGCCTAACCACACAGTGCGAGAAAAGGCGAGGAGCCGAAAACCAGCATTGCGACACTGCGTCGTCTGCTGGTTTTCGGCTCCTCGCCTTAATTATTGTCTAAGCCCTTCGGCTGGTGTCTAAATCTGCCACCACTTCTTTTTTTTGCGGCCATCGGGCGGTGTGTCGCCATAGCGCAAGCCACCGCCATCCTCGGCCTCGTCGAGCATATTCTGCCATGTGCGCTTCTCGCTCACCATGCGGTATATCGTTCCCCAGTCGGGCAGACCGCCAACGTTGCGGTCGTCGATGAAGAGGTCGGCCTTGAGCTTGCGGCTGAAGTGCTGGTTGTTGTCCGTAGTCTCTTCGGGATAGTCGCGGTTTACCGCCCAAAACTCCACCCCACGCTGGCGGCACCACTCCACGGCGTCGTCGAGCAGCTTGCCCTCGCGCACACTCCACAGTATCAGTCTGTGGTGGTCGTTGATGAGCATCTTCAGCGTGTCGGTGGCGAAAGGCCGCTCCTCGCCTATCTCCGGATAACGGTGCTCGACGATGGTCCCGTCGAAATCAACTGCTATTACCATGCGTCAAACGGTTGTTATTTCTTCACCTTTATCGAGTTGTCGTTGGCGCTGCCATAGTGGCTGTCGGAATAGCTGCTGTAGCGTCCGTAGCTACCATACTTGCCGTAACGTCCGTACTTGCCATACTTGCCGTAGCCATAGTAGTAGCCGTACTTCTTCTTCGACATGTCGATGCCGTTGACAATCACGCACATGTTAGGCAACTTCTTTCCTGCGGCCAACTCGTTGAGATACTCGAAGCAGCTCTTGGGAGTGTAGTCGGCACGGCACACATACACCGCAACGTCGGCCTGTCGGCCAATCTGGAGCGTGTCGGTGACAAGTGCAACAGGAGCCGTATCCATTATAACATAGTCGTATTGGCTCTTGAGGTAATCAATGAGGGTGTCAAGGTTCTCGCGTGCAAGAAGCTCCGTCGGGTTGGGAGGCGTAGGTCCGGCAAGCAAGAGGTCGAGATTGTCGTTGGCTCCAGACTTCTGTATCTGGCTGGCAATCTTCTCAGGCGTAAGCGAACCCTGCGCCAACAACGGACTTACACCCTTGCTGCGGTCTGACAGGCCAAACAGCTTGCCAAGGGCCGGCTTGCGGATGTCGAGACCAACAAGCACCACCTTCTTGCCAAGCAGGGCGAAGCTCACAGCCAAGTTGGCGGCGTTGAACGTCTTACCCTCACCCGACGTTGACGAGGTGAAGAGTATGGCCTTCTGCCCATCCTTCAGCATAAACTGAATATTGGTGCGCATGGCGCGGAATATCTCGTCGGTCTGCTCGTTCTTGTTCTCATGTACAACGATGCCCGCCGAAGTCTTGGCGCTCTCGTTGGCCACGGCCACCTCGGCCACAACGGGAAGCGAAGTGAGCTTCTTGACATCCTCGGTGCCCTCAATCTTGTAGCGCATCAGCTGCATCAGATAGATGATGCCGAGCGGAAGGCCGAAGCCAAGAACCAAGGCCAAAAGCATCAAGATGGAACCCTTGGGGCTAACCTTTCCGCCAAATGCAGGCTCGTCGATGAGCTTGCCCTTGTCGGCTGTGGCAGCAAGCGAGATGGAGTTTTCCTCGCGCTTCTGGAGCAACATCAGGTACAGACCCGACTTCACCTCCTGCTGGCGGCCTATTTGGGTAAGTATCCTCTCCTGCTCAGGCGTGCTGGCCACCTTGGTCTGATACTTGCTGTATTGCGTCTCGATGCTCTGTCGCTCTATGTCCTTTGCGCGGCGAGCCTGTGCGAGTGCGGTGCGTATACTGTTCTGCATCTCGTCGAGAGTGGCAGTGAGGGTCTGCACTTGCGGCGATATCTCGGAAGCCGAGCGGAGCAGACGGTTGCGGTTGAGCACGTTTTGGTTGAACGTGTTGATGAGCGTTGTTGACGACGGGTCTTGCAGTCCCACGTTGGAAGGTATCACCTGATACTTGTTCTTGGGGTCGTCAACATACTCGCGCAAGTAGTCGAGCAGCTTTATCTGCGCCCTTGTGTCAGACAGCTTTGTAGAATAGAGGCTCGTCTGCGTCAAAGTCTCTGTGGCGTCGAGCTTCAGCTGCGTCACGTTGTTGCGGCGCTTGTAGTCCTCAAGCTGGCTCTCAGTGGCGCCAAGTTCTGAGTTGATCTTCTCCAGACGTCCGTTGATGAACTTCTCCGTCTTCTCGGCAATCTCGTTCTTGTCGGCATTGGCCTGTCGGTTGTAGCACATGGTGAGCTGTTCGAGGAAGTCCTTGCCTCGCTCCTCATCCTTGTCCTGTATGGTAATCAAGGCTATCGAAGTGGTTTTCGAAGTAGGCTCAACAGTCATCGCGTTGACATACCTTGTGGCCACGGCCACAGGCGGCATCACAGTGACAAACATTGCCTTCTTCTTGAGGAAGGGCACAACGTCGGGATTGGTGTTGCGCGTGAAGGTGAGCGTGCCGGCGGCAGTCTGCACAGTTGCAGGAAGAGCCCTAATCACACTCTCGAACGGCATCTTGATAGCCTTGCCTGTCTCCTTCTCACGGCGATAGGCCATACCCTTCACCACATAGGTGCGCCCATCCTGCTCGATGGACAGCGTTATGGGCAGCTTCGTCTTGTCCATCAGCTCAAGAGAGGCAGGGTCTATGTCAACGTTCACGGGCTGCACGTCATATATCAAGCGGTTCTTGACTGCGCCTTCCTTCTTGTACTCAACGTACAGCTTGAGGTCTTTCACTGCCTCGCGCGACAGATAGAGGCTTCGCAGTATCTCAACCTCGTTGTCGATACCGGCACTGTTGGTCATGAAACCAAGGTCTTGCATATTGGCCAGCATCTGGTTGCCCATGCTCCTTGAACCCTTGTTGGCCTCATCCTTGATGAGAACCTTGGCCGACACTTGGTAGACTGGGCTTTTGTAGCGCAGATAAACCAACGCTCCACACACGAAGATGAACACCGACAGTACGAACCACTGCCAGTTAAGCAAGAATATCGTGTAGAGGGTCTTGAAGTCGAATGACGACTCTTTCTCCTGTGCAGCCTCTGCACCAACGGCGTAGGCCGACCTTGAGATGTCTTTGTCTTCCATATATTTATTCGTTCTCCCTTTTTTTGATTGTCATTTGATTTTGTTTACTCGTCATATACCTTAATATTATATATCCATCAGATATTGTCCATAGGCATTCTTCAGCATGGGCTTGGCCAGTTCGTGAACCTGCTCCTTGCTTATCCACCCCTGCTTGTAGGCTATTTCCTCAAGGCAAGCCACCTTCAGTCCCTGGCGCTTCTCGATAACCTCGATGAATGTGCTGGCCTCACTCAAGCTGTCGTGCGTGCCAGTGTCGAGCCATGCGAAGCCCCTCTGCAGAGGTTTCACCTTGAGTTGTTTGCGCTCAAGATACACCTGGTTGACGGTTGTTATCTCCAACTCGCCGCGCGCACTCGGCTTAATGTTCTTGGCAATGTCAACAACGCTGTTGGGATAGAAATAGAGTCCCACCACGGCATAGTTTGACTTTGGATTCTGCGGTTTCTCCTCAATGCTCAGGCAATTGCCGTCTCCGTCGAACTCGGCTACGCCATAGCGCTCGGGGTCGTTCACATAGTATCCGAACACAGAGGCTTGGCCTTCCTTCTCGGCGTTGGCCACGCTTTCCTTGAGCAAGCCGGTAAAGCCGCTGCCATAGAAGATGTTGTCGCCAAGCACAAGGCACACATTGTCGTCGCCGATGAACTGCTCGCCGATGATGAAAGCCTGCGCCAACCCGTCGGGCGACGGCTGTTCGGCATATTCAAACCTCACACCGATGTCGCTGCCGTCGCCAAGCAGACGCTTGAAGCCCGGCAAGTCGTGCGGAGTGCTGATGATAAGAATATCCCTAATGCCAGCCAGCATGAGCACAGACACGGGGTAGTAAATCATTGGCTTGTCGAAGATTGGTATAAGCTGCTTGCTTATGCCCTTGGTAATGGGGTACAGCCTCGTTCCGCTGCCGCCCGCCAGCACTATTCCTTTCATTTCCTTGACGTTTTGTGACGTTATGTAATATTGTGCAAAGGTAGCGTTTTTTTCCAATCAACCACAGATTTTAAAGTGGAAAATCATTCTATTATACAGAAATTACGTAACTTTGCACACACGATAGTTTAGGCAGGAGCATCCAATGGTGTGTGGGATAGCCACATATCGCATTGGATTGAGGCTTCCAGCCAATCTTTTTCACAGTAAAAATAGCATGAGTATCATATCGAAACTTATTGGGCGCAAGTCGGAAAGCGAGCAGAAGGCTGGCGGGATGGAAGACTTCATGACCCTTGTCAGAGTGTATTTCCAGTCCGCCATCGCAGCCGAAGCCGGCATAACCAACCTTGCCGCCCTGCCCGACCTTAGGGTCTTCAAGACAACACTGCACGTGCCGACGGCCAACAACAGACTCGGAGTGGGCGAGAAGGCACGCTGCCGCAAGATGATAAAGGACATATACGGACTGGGCGACAGCTTCTTCAAGGAGATAGACCAAAGCATACACCGCCACTGTCGCAAGGTGCAGGACGTGCAGGTGTATCTTTTGCAGTTCCAAACTCTGACACAAGACCTGATGATGTTGGTTGGCAACCTGATGAAGTTTAAGCTGCGGTTGCCGTCGTTCATGAAAAAGGCACTCTACACGATGACGTCGAAGACTGTTGACGACATATTCAACAAGAACGACTACAGCGACATGGGCGTGATGAAGGCAGTCGTCACCGTTAGGGACTACAGCAACCGTCTGGGCTTCTCGCAACAGTGGATAACCGACTTCGTGTTCAACGTGGTGATGCTGGCCAAGAAAGAGCCAAGGCAAAAGGACTCCGACAAGGATCCAAAATAGCGAATGGCTACAAGAAGGCTATAGGAATAGCCAGCGCATGAGTGCCCCAAAAGGCTATGGTCAACAAAGCCATCATGGGCGACACCATGCGACAAGGCAGCACAAGAGCGTCTTAAAAAACATTAATAAAAATCGTTACAAAGTGTTGCTAATGGAAAAAACAATACCTTTGTAACAATAAAAGAGTCGTCATATGAACTCCAAAGAGCAAAATCTGGCAACGTTCCAGACAAGAGTGCGGCAGCTGATACTCCGTTTCCGCCAGCTGGAGAAGGAGAATGGCGAACTGTATGAAATGCTCGACAAGCAAGAAAAGGACATCGAGCAGCTCAAGGCTCAGCTCGACGAGAAGTCCAAGGAGTACGACTCTTTGAAGATGGCGAGGATGATAAGCGTGTCAAGCGGCGACATAGACGCTACAAAGGAGCGGCTGTCACGACTCATCCGCGACGTCAACAAGTGCATAACTGTCTTGACAGAGCAGAAGGAAGGCTAAGACGGATGGCTAGAGAAATCAACAACAAACTAAATATACGCCTGCACGTTTACGACGAGGAGATGAGCGTCACTGTTGTCCGGGACGAGGAGGAATACTACCGTGCCGCAGCAGCGATGATAACCGAACGCTACAACACCTATGCAGAGCGTTACAAGGGACTGAAGAGCGACCACACAATCGCCCTGATGGCTCTTATCGACATTGCCATGCGCTACCAAAAGGAGCGCTCGCGCAATGACACCAACCCCTATGATGATATTCTCAAAAGCCTGACTTCCGAAATCGAAGACGCTCTTGGCGACAAGAAATGAGAGTATTAACAACATTATAACTTATTATTATATGACAACAATAGTGGTTTCATTGATAGCCCTCGTTGTGGGTGGCATCGGTGGATATCTCGTTTTCCGATATATAATAAAAGGGAAATACAACGAGATGATTGCGGCCGCCAGCAAAGAGGCGGACGTCATGAAAGAGAAGAAGCTCTTGGAAGTTAAGGAGAAGTTTCTGAACAAGAAGAGTGAACTGGAGAAAGAGGTGCAGGTGAGGAACCAGCACATACAGCAAAGCGAGAACAAGCTGAAGCAGCGCGAGATATCGCTCAACCAAAAGCAGGAGGAACTTGGACGCCGCAAGAGCGACCTCGACGGCCAGCAAGTGCGCATTGACAATGAGAAGAAGTTGCTGCAAATACGCCATGAGGAACTTGAAAAGCTGCAACTGCAAGAGCGCGCCAAGCTTGAGGAACTGTCGGGACTGAGCGCTGAAGAGGCAAAGCAACGCCTCGTGGAGGCCATGAAAGACGAGGCAAAGACCGACGCCCAGAGCTACATCAACGAGATAATGGACGAGGCAAAGCTCAACGCCAACACCCAGGCACGCAAGATTGTGATACAGACAATACAGCGCGTGGCAACGGAAACAGCCATCGAGAATAGCGTGAGCGTGTTCCACATAGACAACGACGAGGTGAAGGGACGCATCATCGGCCGCGAAGGCCGCAACATACGCGCCCTTGAGGCCGCCACAGGCGTTGAAATCGTTGTTGACGACACGCCAGAGGCCATCGTAATCAGTGCCTTCGACCCAATACGACGCGAGGTTTGCCGCTTGGCCCTGCACCAGCTTGTGGCCGACGGACGCATACACCCGGCACGCATCGAGGAGGTTGTGCAGAAGGTGAAGAAGCAACTGGAGAACGAAGTCATTGAGACTGGCAAGCGCACAGCCATCGACCTCGGCATACACGGACTGCACCCAGAGCTTATCCGCATCATCGGAAAGATGAAGTACCGCAGCTCCTACGGACAAAACCTGCTCCAGCACGCCCGCGAGACAGCCAACCTCTGTGCCGTAATGGCATCGGAACTGGGCCTCAACCCCAAGAAGGCCAAGCGCGCCGGACTGTTGCACGACATCGGAAAGGTGCCCGACGAGGAGAGCGAACTGCCCCACGCACTCTATGGAGCGAAGATTGCAGAGAAGTACAAGGAGAAGCCAGACATCTGCAACGCCATCGCCGCCCACCACGACGAGTGCGAGATGAAGACCCTCCTCGCCCCGATAGTGCAAGTGTGCGATGCCATCAGTGGCGCAAGACCAGGCGCACGCAGGGAAATCGTGGAGGCTTACATCAAGCGACTGAACGACCTTGAGGCCATAGCCATGAGCTACCCAGGCGTAACCAAGACCTACGCCATACAGGCCGGACGCGAATTGCGCGTGATTGTTGGTGCCGACAAGATGGACGACAACGAGACAGAGGCACTGTCGGGCGAGATTGCCAACAAGATCCAGAACGAGATGACATACCCTGGACAGGTTAAGATAACCGTAATCCGAGAGACGCGCAGCGTGGCTTACGCAAAGTAAAGGCTACACGAATGCACAAATAAAAACACTGCGGTGGACAGGCTCCAGGTTTGTCCACCGCTTTTTTTGTGCGCACGAACAAAGAGTTTGCATGCATATAGACAGTGTTTACGTGCATATAGCCAAGGTGTGTTTGCACACATTGGCAAGGCATTTGCGCGCATATAACCGATGAATGAATGTTGACAACGTGGCATTTTGTGTTCATTCTCCGCATTTTGTGTGACAAAACGAATAAATCCGTCGTTTTTACTTGTATATTTCAACAAAAAGGTTTACTTTTGCAAGCAAATAAAACAAAGAGAAACAATATGGCAAAAGTTAGCTCATACTTTTACAGCTTCTATTTTTACTTTGCATGGCAGTGCGAAGCGGGAAGTTGCGTGTAGAGTTCAACTTATGAGACAGATAATAAGAAAAATAAAATATCTACGTTCAAAATCCCGCTTCATCACCACATGAGGCGGGATTTTTCGTAAGACGCGACACAAAAAGTAAAACAATAGACATGAAACGAGTAGCGATACAAGGCTTTACAGGATCATTCCATGACATAGCCGCCCACCAATATTTCGAGGGTGAGCAGTTGCAGATTATCTGCTGCGCCACTTTCGAGGACGTGTTCGACAACCTGCGCAAAGACCCCACCGCCATAGCCATGCTTGCCATAGAGAACACCATCGCCGGAAGTCTGCTGCACAACTACGAACTGCTGCGCGACAGTGGCGCGACGGTGGTTGGCGAGCACAAGCTGCACATCTCGCACTGCATATGCTGCTTGCCCGACGACGACTGGAGCACCATTTCCGAGGTTCACTCCCACCCTGTGGCCCTCATGCAGTGCCGCAACTTTCTGGCAAGCCACACCGACATGAAGGCCGTGGAGGCCGAAGACACCGCTGGGTCGGCCAAGATGATAGCCGAAAACGGACATAGAGGATGGGCGGCGATATGCAACGCCGAGGCCGCAAGACTATATGGACTGAAAGTGCTTGAAGACCACATAGAAGACAACAAGCACAACTTCACGCGCTTCCTCGTAGTGTGCGACCCGCGCAAGGCCGACTTTCTCCGCCAGCTTGAGCATACCAACAAGTCGAGCCTTGTATTCTCACTTCCCCACGAGGAAGGTTCGCTATCGCAAGTGCTCAGCATATTGTCGTTCTACCGCATAAACCTGACGAAGATACAGTCGCTTCCCATCATCGGACACGAGTGGGAATACATGTTCTACGTAGACGTCACATACGACAACATAACGCGCTACCGCCAAAGCATCGACGCGATAGCGCCACTCACAAAAGAACTAAAGATATTGGGAGAGTACGCAAATGGAAAACAAACAGCATAACGGCATATGCCCAGCCGACCGCCTCGTGCTTGTAAGCGAGTATTACTTCAGCCGCAAACTAAAGGAAGTGGCGAAGCTCAACGCCGAAGGCCACGACATAATCAGCCTCGCCATAGGCAGCCCCGACATGCCGCCGTCGCCCGAAACGGTTGAGAAACTGTGCGAAGTGGCGCACCAGCCAAGCTCCCACGGCTACCAGCCAACAGTGGGAACGCCCGAACTGCGCCAAGCCATGGCTGGTTTCTACAAGCGGTGGTATGGCGTAAGCCTAGACTACAACACAGAGATACAGCCGATGATAGGCTCCAAGGAAGGCATTCTCCACGTCACACTGGCCTTTGTCAACCCCGGCGACGAGGTGCTCGTGCCCAATCCGGGCTACCCCACCTACACATCGCTGAGCAAGATACTGGGTGCCAAGGTGGTCAACTACAACCTCGACGAGGCCAACGGCTGGCAACCCGACTTCGACGAACTGGAACGCATGGACTTGAGCCACGTCAAGCTCATGTGGACAAACTACCCCAATATGCCCACTGGCGGCGATGCACGCATGGAAACGTACGAACGGCTTGTTGACTTCGCACGCCGCCACAACATTGTCGTGGTCAACGACAACCCCTACTCGCTCATACTCAACGACCACCCGTTGTCGCTGCTTCAGGTGGAGGGAGCCAAAGACTGCTGCATCGAGTTCAACTCCATGTCGAAGAGCCACAACATGCCTGGCTGGCGCGTTGGCATGTGCGCCTCAAACGCCGAGTTCATCAGTTGGATACTGAAGATAAAGAGCAACATCGACAGCGGCACATTCCGTGGCATACAGCTTGCGGCGGCCGAAGCCTACAACAACACCGGGCAATGGCATCACATGGCCAACGTGGAGACATATCTTGCACGCCGAAAGTATGCCGAAAGCATCATGGACGAGCTTGGCTGCCAATACGACAAAAGCCAAGTTGGAATGTTCCTCTGGGGCAGAATACCCGACCGCTACGACGACGTTGAGCAACTGACTGAGCGCGTGCTGCACGAAGCCAAGGTGTTCATCACCCCGGGGTTCATCTTCGGCACAAACGGCAAACGCTACATACGCATATCACTCTGTGCGAAAGAGGACAAGCTGCAACTTGCCCTCGACAGGATAAAGCGGCTTGGCGGATGGAGATGACCACGCCCAGTGCCGCACACCGACACTGGCACAAGACCTAACCGCAAAGTGAAAAGACACAAAGCCACAAAAGCAATGGTGTAAAGCCATGAAACCGATACTTAAAATACAGGAAGGTTTCATAAAACGCACCACAAAGACAATAATGTAAAATCACAAAAACAACAACGATATGGAACTTGAATTGGAACTTCAACCACTCAATTTGCCGAGTGACAATGAGCGTCCTTTTGTCATAGCAGGCCCGTGTTCGGCCGAGACAGAAGAGCAAGTGATGACCACAGCACGTCAATTGGCCAGCGAAGGCTGCCACATGTTTCGCGCCGGAGTGTGGAAACCTCGCACCAAACCAGGCGGTTTCGAGGGCAACGGCGAGGCTGCGCTGCCGTGGCTGCGCCAAGTGAAGGAAGAGACGGGCATGCTTGTGGCCACCGAGGTGGCCACCCCCGAGCACGTCGAACTGGCCTTGAAGTATGGAGTAGACATCCTTTGGGTGGGAGCGCGCACCACCGCCAACCCCTTTGCCATGCAAGCCTTGGCCGACTCTCTGCGCGGCGTTGACGTACCCGTGTTTGTTAAGAACCCCGTCAACCCCGACCTTGAGCTGTGGATAGGGGCCATGGAGCGCATAAACCAAGCTGGCGTAAAGCGCATGGCCGCCATTCACCGTGGCTTCTCAAGCTACGACAAGAAGATCTACCGCAACCTGCCCATGTGGCAGATACCCATCGAGCTTCACCGCCGCATTCCCGACCTGCCCATCATCTGCGACCCGAGCCACATAGGCGGTAGGCGCGAGCTTATAGCACCATTGTGCCAGCAAGCCATGGATCTTGGCTTCGACGGACTGATTGTAGAGAGCCACTGCGACCCCGACAAGGCGTGGAGCGACGCTAAGCAGCAGGTTACGCCCGACGTGCTCAACTACATATTGAATCTGCTTGTGGTGCGCAGCGAGACGTTCTCCACCGAGGGAATATCCCAGTTGCGCAGCCAAATCGACGAACTCGACAACCAACTCATGGATCTGCTCGCCAAGCGCATGCGCATAAGCCGCGAGATAGGACAATACAAGAAGGAGCACAACATGACCATTCTCCAGGCGGCGCGCTACAACGAGATACTTGAGAAGCGCGGTGCACAAGGCACACTCTGCGGCATGGGTTCCGACTTTGTGGTCAAAGTATTTGAGAACATCCACGAGGAGTCGGTGCGCCAACAGATGGAGATAATCAACCAATAAGCCACCTCCGTGGCTCATCCTACAGCGTTTGCCGCCAGACGACTTCTTCCTCTGGCGGCAAACATACCAAATATCCCAACAAAAGAAATGAGAATATTAGTTATGGGAGCTGGCAAGATGGGGAGCTTCTTCCTCGACCTTCTCAGCTTCGAGCACGAGACAGCCGTGTATGAAAAGGACGCCAAGCGCATGCGGTTCACCTACAACTGCCAGCGCATGACCACGCTCGACGAGGTGAAAGCCTTCAAGCCTGAGCTTGTCATCAACGCCGTCACGGTGAAGTACACCATATCCGCATTCAAGGAGATCATGCCCTTCCTGCCTGCCGACTGCATAGTGAGCGACATAGCGTCGGTGAAGACGGGACTTAAAGACTACTACATGCAGTGCGGACACCCATACGTGAGCACCCACCCCATGTTTGGCCCCACCTTCGCCAACCTCAACCAGCTCAGCGAAGAGAATGCGATAATAATAAGCGAGGGCGACTATATGGGGCGCATCTTCTTCAGAGACCTCTACCGCCAGCTCGACCTGAACATCTACGAATACACGTTCGACGAGCACGACCGCACCGTGGCCTACTCGCTGAGCACCCCATTTGTCAGCACATTCGTGTTTGCCGCAGTGATGAAGCACCAGGATGCGCCCGGCACCACGTTCAAGCGCCACATGCAAATAGCCAAGGGAGTGCTCAACGAAGACGACTACCTGCTGCAGGAGATACTCTTCAACCCCTATACAGGCGACCAGGTGAGGCGCATCGACAACGAACTGCGCGAGCTTATCGACATCATCGAAAACAAGGACGCCAAGGCCATGAAGGCTTATCTCGACAAGATACGCGGCAACGTAAAGCGCGACATAGAGTGAAAAAGCCGTCACTTTTAGAGCCCAACTTAACCACTCGGCACAGTGTTTGCCGTGCAAATGGCATTAACGATTAACAACAAAACACACACAGAAAAACATGGCGGCAGGCAAATGGATTGGCGGTTTTCTCGGCTTCATCACGGGAGGCCCACTTGGCGCATTGGCGGGCATAGCCATAGGGGCTATGTTCGACTATGGCATGGACTCGGTCAACACGGCCGACAACTCTGGCACATTCAACTACGACGGCACGCGTGGCGACCGGCAGACGCATGAGGGGCAGCGCAACGGCTTCCTCTTCTCGCTGCTCGTACTCGCGTCGTACATAATAAAGGCCGACGGGCGCGTCATGCACTCCGAGATGGAGGTGGTGCGCCGCTTCCTTCGCCAAAACTTTGGCGAGGAAGCCGTGACGCAGGGCGAAGAGATACTGCGGCGGCTCTTCAACGAACAAGACAGACAGGGGCTGTATGCCTTCAAATCGACAGTGCAGGGCTGCTGCGCGCAGATAGCCGCCAACATGGACTACTCGCAGCGTCTGCAACTGCTCAACCTGCTTGTGGTAATATCACAGGCCGACGGCAAAGTTCCGCCCGAAGAGATTGCCGCGCTGAAGGATTGCGCACGGTGGATGCAGATGTCCGACTCCGACGTTGACTCCATGCTCAACCTCAGGGGCGACAACCTCGACGACGCCTACAAGGTGCTTGGCGTTTCGCCGTCGGCTACAGACGACGAGGTGCGCCGCGCCTATCGCCGTCTTGCCCTGCAGCACCACCCCGACCGTGTAGCCACGCTGGGCGAAGACATTCGCAAGGCAGCCGAAAAGAAGTTCCAGGAGATTAACGAGGCAAAGGAAAAGGTGTTCAAGGCACGAGGTATGTGACGCCGAACGCCGTGTCTACGGATATATTAATGGAAATGGAGCCAAAGACACGCAACGACGTGGTCTTTGGCTCCATTTTACATTATGCATTATGCCGCCTTAGTGGGCGACGTGTCTCACGTCGCAACAGTTTCTGCCCTCGATTGTGCGGTGAGACACCGCACCCCACTACCCTACAAGTGCTTATGCCATACATGGCAACTGTCTCAACCACACACAGGCCGAACAAGCCTATATTATAAATCCTCTATGCGGTCGGCCGAATTCTTGCCCGTGGCATGCAGGTATTCTGTGATGGCGAGGCGATACTTGATGCAGGCGTCAATATAGTTTGTGCGCGCCTTTTCATACAGAGCCTCAGCATGAAGCCTGTCGGTCATCGTCGACGCTCCACTGCGGTACGCACTGGCGTGCTGCTTCCTGTTTTGCTCCGCCTTGGCCAACTGCCGCTGCGCCACGTCAATCTGTTTGTACTTCTCGTTCAGCGTGTTCCACTTCTGCGACATTTCCACCCTCATCAGCTTCTGCTTGTCGTCGTAGTCCACCTCCGCTTGGCGAATGGCTATGTTCAATCGGCGCAACTTGTGCGTGCCTCCCCACCATTCGGAGATGGGTATAGAGATGTTGGCTCCAAGCCACCATACCGTTGGTTTTGTGTCGAAATAGTCGTGGAAAACGCCAGCGTCGTCTTGGGCCGACAAGTAGTGGTAGTTGAAGGAGAACATCGCACCGACAGTTGGCAATAGCGCGCCACGCGCAAATTTCTTCTGGAGCGTCGCTGCGTCTTTTTTCATCTGCAGCAACTTTGTTTCATGGCGGTTGCCTATGGCCGACATTGGGTCGGCGAAATACTCCGATGGCTCTTTCACCGAGTAGATGTCTTTCCATGCCACGCTGTCCAGTTCGCCTTCGCCTGTAAGGTATGCCAGATATTCCCGGCACAGCTTCTTGCCATTGTCAAGCTGCAAGTGGCTGCTCTCAAGTTCCGAGGCATAAAGGTCCACCTCCATCTTGTCGTTGGTGGTCACGAGTCCAGCCTTCAGAGCCAAAGCAGCGTCCTGACGCGCTCTGCCCACAAGCGAATCCATTGTTCTGAGCATCCGTTCCGCCTCATAGAGCTGCACCAACTGCCAAAAGTACTTCTCCACCTCCTTTATCAGGTCGTTTTCCTTTATCGCCTCCAGTTCGCCGGTAGCCTTCACTCCCAGCTCCGCCAGTTTGTTGGCACTCGTCAGTCTGCCGCCCGTATATATCGGAAGTACAGCATTAACGCCGCCCAAAACGCCATATCTCAGTATCTTGGCGTCGATGCCGTCGGTGTCGGCGTCCTTGAAGGCGGCAAACAGCGAGAATGCGGTGTTGAGCACGTCAGACCCTTCGGCAAAGCCCTTGCTTCGCCAGTAGCCAGTGGCTGAAGCCGACACGTATGGGAAATACTTCGTGAAGAGTTCCTTCTTCAGTTCCTTCATGGCCTCCGTGTCCAGTCGTTTCTTCTGCAAGTCGGCATTGTTGCGGCAGGCGGCTTCCACCGCCTCCTGCAGTGTCATCACCTTTTGGGCGTCAGTCGCCGTTGCCGCGAGTGTAGCCAGCAGCAACAGGCACATCTTGATATATTTCATATCTTAGTCTTCTTCTCCATAAGTTTCCAGTAAGCGCACGGCATTACGACAACCACAAGAAGTGTGGCGGTCACGGTGCCGAAGCAAATTATCCAGCCCATCGTAGGCCACAGGGTGCTCTTCGAGAGAATTAGCGGCACCACGCCGAAGGCCGTGGTAGCCGAGGTGAGCACAATGGGTATCATGCGCCGCTTCCCGGCTTCCATCGCGGCGTCATGCACATTCATGCCCTTCTTGCGCAAATCTTCGGCGTAGTCAAACATGATGACGGCGTTGCGCATCACGATGCCAAGCAGAGAGAACACTCCGAGCATCGACATTGTGTTGAAGTCAACCCCCGAAAGATACATTCCTATTGCCGCTCCCGGTATGGCGAGCAGCGTGCCGCTCATGGCAAGGGCGGCAAGGCGAAACCGCTTGAAGTTGACCACCATCACGAGCAATATCACACACAGGCTCACTATCAAGCCCTTGCCCAACGCCTCCGAAATGTCCTTGTTCACAAGCGAATTGCCCCAAGGTCTTGTCTTCACGTCGGCTGGCAGTTTCGGCAGCAGAGTTTCCCTTATGTACTTCTCAACATCCTTCGTTATCTCCGCCTGACTATAGCCAGGCTTTATGTCAGCCTGTATGTTGACACACGACTTGCATTGCACTCGCTTTCTGCTACCGTCGCGCCAGTCTGGCACCACGCGGGCCACTTGCCTCAGCGGTGTGCTTCTGCCAAGCGCCGTACTGATGTACTCGTCACCTATGCCGCTGGCATCCTTCTGCGAGTTGCGGTCGGCGGTGTAGAGTATCACCGGCATCTCGTAGTCGCTGTCCCAGATGCTTCCGGCCTTGAAGCCGCCATACTTCATGGCGAGGCTCGTTTCCACCGACAGACGCGTAATGCCAAGCTGCGCTGCGCTTATGGGGTCGAGGTCGATGCGCGCCACCGGTGTCTTCTCGCCGAATGAGTCGTGTATCCACAGCAAACCGTCAACCGAACGGAGATATTGCTTTATCGAGTCGGCAGCCTGGTGCAGATGCTCGTCGCTGTCAGCTTCTATGAGTATGCTCAGGTTGGTTGCCGTAGTGTAAGTCAGCTGATACATCCTGACATATGTTTCCGGCCAACGGTTCTCGAAATAGCCAGTGTAGTCGCGCAGCAAGTCTACGGTCTCGTCCTTGCCCGTGCTCCTCACGATGATTTGCGAGAACGACTTTCCGCCCATCGCCATTGGCGCCGAAACCATGAAGCGCGGCATCAACTGCCCCACAAACTCCGTGACGTCCTTCACGCGCTTGTCCTTCTTCAGTTCTGCGGCCACGCTGTCGGTGACGTTGGCGGTGTGCTTTATGCTTGAACCATTGGGATTGTATATCTCCACGATAAACTGGTCGCGGTCGGCCTTAGGTATCATCTGAATGGAAATTTGGGTGAACAGCACCACCCCCGCCACGACTACCGCTGCGCAAGCGCCCATGCACACCCATGGGTGGCGGAAGCATTGCGACAATATTTTCTCGTAGGCCCTCTGCACCGGAGCCAGCAGCTTGGATTCCTTTATGGTACACTTCACCGACGACGTCTTGCCCAAAAACTTGTGGTTGAGCAGCGGCGCCAGCGTCATGGCTATCAGCAGGGAAACCATCAAGGATATGCTGAGCGTATAGATGAACACCTCTATAAACGCGCAATAGAACTTAGGCATGAATATCGTAGCCGGCAAGATGACAAGGCAGATGCTCATCGTCGCGACGCATATTGAGGGGAAGAACTTGTGGGCGCTCATCACCGAGGCATACCAGCGCGAGTGTCCCTGCCTCTGCATCTTCTGGTGGGCGTCGATCACGATAATAGTGTCGTCAACCACCATTCCCAGCGCCACCGTGAGCGAGGCCAGCGTGAGCGTGCTCAGCGGTATGCCGCAAATGTTCAGCACCCCTATGCTTATCGCCACCGTTACCGGGATGGATATTCCGGCCACGAGTGCCGACCTTACGGGAAACAGCAGCATCATCACAATGAGCACGATGATGATGGCCTCCATGAAGTCGCCGAAGAAGCCCACAATGGCGTCCTTCACCACCTTCGGTTGGTTGGCAATGTGGATGACGTTTATTCCCGGGGGCAGCGTCTTCTTGAACTCCTCCACCTTCTCGTCCACGTCCTTGCCGAAAGATATGATGTCGCCGCCGCTTTTCATCTCCATGCACACCAGCACTGAGCGGTTGCCGTTGTTGTTGATGTAGCTCTTTACCTCTGGATATTCGCGCACCACGCGCGCCACGTCTTTCAGCCTTACTATCCTTCCGTTATGGTCGTTGAGTATTATTTGGTCGGCCAGCTCTCGCTCCGTCATGTAGTTCGACGTCACGTATATCGGTATGTCGGCCTTGTCGGTGTCGATGTGCGCGCCTCCCGTGGTCAGTCCCTGCATGGTCAGCAGGGCACTTATCATGTTGTTGCTCACCCCGAAGCGCACCATCCTCTCCTTGTCGAGATATATGCTTATCTGCTCGTGGAGCATGCCCTGTTTCCTGAGGTTTGTTATGCCCTTTACGTCCTGCAGACTTGCCTTCAGCTTTGAGGCATATTCATCAAGTTCGCGGTAGCTCTTGTCCTTGCTGTCGAGAGCCACCAACTCAGCCGAGGCGTCACCAAACCTGTCGAGTATGGCCACCCCGAGCACCCCTGCGGGCAACACTGTCTTCTGGAGCAGCGGCAGTCCGTCGCGTATTCTGCCCCATACGGCATTGGGGTTTTTCGTCCCGTCGTCGTCGAGCCACATCTCGATTACGCACATTCCGTCGCTCGATGTCGCCTCAAGTTTGCTGGGGTCCACTTCGGGATATGCCATCAGATATTCCTCCAAGCGCGTAGTCACCTGCTTCTCCACCTCTTCGGCAGAAGCACCAGGGTAGACGGCCACCATCATGCCTATCGACATCTTGAATTCAGGAAACTCCTGCTTGGGCATCATCCACATCGACGCCAATCCGCCGCTTATCAGCAGTATGAGGAAGAACACAACCAGCCTGTAGTTGTGCATCGTGTACTTGGTGAAATTCGGCATGCCCATCCCTACTTCGCCTCCTTTATCGTTTGCCCGTCGCATATCTTGCTCTGCCCCTCTACGATGATGTGGTCGCCGTCGTTGATGCCGCCATACACTATGACACCGTCTTTCGAGTACATGCCCACCGACACCGACTGGCGGTATGCCTTGCCGTTTCTCACCACCCACACGTAGTAGTCTTCGCCGGGGTTGAGCTTCACTGCGGTTATGGGCAGTATGAATCCCTTGCGTCCCTGCTCCGACTTGGGCCACAGCTGCACGTTGCACACCATGCCCTGCATCAGCTTGTGGCCTGGGTTCTTCACGTTCAGGCGCGCCTCGTAGCTGTGGGTGAGCGGGTCGCTCGACACTCCGATGGCGTCGATGTGCGCGTGGAAATATGTTGAGTCACCCAGCGCGAGCACGTAAATCCTCGCCTCGTCGCCTTTCCTTATGTTGGATATCTCGCGCTCGGGAATGGGTATCTTCACCACCACCTCGTCAATGTCGAGTATGGTGAAGGCAGATAGAATCATGCCATAGTTTTCGCCCACATCAATGCCTCTTCTTCCTATCACCCCCGACACTGGAGCGTATAGTTTGGTGTCGTCGAGCCGCTTCTTTGCCGCCGCATACATGCTCCGCGCCTGTTCGAGTTTTGTCTGCACCTCCACGTATTTTATGTCCGACACGCTCTGCTCGTTGTGCATCATGTTGACGCGGCGCATGGCGTCCTCCGCCTGGTTGAGCGTGGCGCGCGCCATGTCGTAGCTGTTCTGCATGTCCTGCGGGTCGAGCTGGGCCAGAAGCTGTCCTTTAGCCACGCGGTCGCCTTCGTCCACATACACGTTAGTCACGGTGCCTGGCACTGTGAATCCCACTCCCGTGGATGTCTTGGCGTTCACCTCTCCCACGTAATACCACTTGTTCTCAAGCGAACACTGCTTGACTACTATGGTTTTGCAGGGCTGTATGAAGTCTTTTGCCTTTTTCTTCCCGGCACATGCCATTATGGTCAGCACAGCGAAAAGAAGAATTATTCCTTTGGCTATTTCCTTTGCTTTCATCGTACAATTGGAGTCTTTTAGGATATTCTAAAAAATGGGTGTTCCATAAAAAAGATGCGGCAAGCGACCTATCAAGATTGCCCTATCGACATGACCAAAGCCTTTGTTGTGGTTTCGCCGATGCGAAACCTGTTGTCGGTTCGTTCGCCAACAAGCCAAAGTATGTTGCCGGCGGCGTCGGCCACAACCAGTTGCCGGCGCTTTTCAAACAGGGTCTTCTTGCGGTCGGTCATGTAGTCGCTCACCAGTTTGAAGCCCTTCATGCCAAATGGCACCATCCTGTCGCCCGTGGCGCACTGGCGCAGCGTCAACGGAAAGCTCACTCCGGCACAGTCGATGGTGGCCACCATTGGCTGTCGGCTCGGCCTGAACGACGGGTCTACGTCCACCGTCTCCACCCTCACGCTCATGCTCTCGCCTATGGCGTAGAGTCCCTCCATTGGCATGCTCACAGGTCTTATGCCGCAGTAGCGAGGCTCTATGATTATCCGCCCACGGTCGAACAGCAGGTCGTGGGTGGCCGACTGGAACATCTTTCCCGTGGCCGCCGACAAGTTGGCATGCACTTGGTCTATCACCTGCGGCTGAAACCCATAGTGCTTCAGTATGGCATACAGCACGCTTTCTGGCGAGGTCTGTCCCCGAAGCCTCTCCACGCTGATTGTGGCTCCGTCCGCATGCGCCTCGGCCACAGCCTCGACGGCATCGTCAACCGCCTTGTCAAACACCGTGGCCGCCTCGCACAGGCGCTCCGCCGTGGCCGCCATGCTCATGTCGGCGCTTGGGTTTATGTCTCTGAGCAGCGGCATTATGTTAAGGCGTATCTTGTTGCGCACCACGTCGGCCTCCAGATTGGTGCTGTCGGTCACGTATTGCTGGCCGCGGGCATCCAAATAGCGTTCTATGTCGCTGCGGCCTACGCACAGCAACGGGCGCACCACGCGCCCGTTCACTGGTTTTATGCCGCACAATCCATGCAGTCCGGTGCCGCGCACAAGGTTTATCAGCATCGTCTCCACACTGTCTTCCCTATGGTGGGCCACGCACACCGCCTCGGCCTCGATGTCGTCAATCAGCCGCATGAAGTAGCCGTAGCGCAGGTCGCGTGCCGCCATCTCTATGCTCACCTTGTGCAGCGCGGCATATTCGCGCGTGTCGAAGTGGGCCAGATGCAGTGGTATGTCAAGTCGGGAGCACAGGTCGCTCACGAAATGCTCGTCGCGGTCGGCCTCGGCCCCACGCAGATGGAAGTTGCAGTGGGCCGCCTCAACACGGTAGCCCAGCTGCCTCAGCACGAGCAGCAGCGCCACACTGTCGGCTCCGCCGCTCAGCGCCACTATGCTCTTGCGCCCCTTGTGCAGCATGTCGTAGCGGCTAATGTATTCGGCTACGGTCTTTTCCATCGATTGCAAATCCTTCGTTTGTGCCCCCGTGTCCATTGATTATTCCACATATAGCACCAGTCCCTTCAGATATTCGCCCTCGGGGTGGTATATGTTTATGGGGTGGTCGGCTGGCTGGTGCAGCTGGTGCAGTATCCTCACGTTGCGCTTGGCCTGTGCGGCGGCGGTGAACACCGCGTTGCGGAAGTTGTCCTTGGTGACCACCTGACTGCAAGAGAAGGTGAAGAGTATGCCGCCCGGCTGTATCTTCTCGAAAGCCTTGGCGTTGAGTCTGGTGTAGCCTTTCAGCGCGTTCTTCAGTGCAGCCCTGTGCTTGGCGAACGCCGGTGGGTCGAGTATTATCAGGTCGTAAGTCGAACCTGCCCCGTCGAGATATTTGAACGCGTCTTCGCAGAACACCTTGTGCCTTGTGTCGCCGGGGAAGTTCAGCTCAACGTTGTCCTTGGTCAGTTCGATGGCCTTGGCCGAACTGTCAACCGAGTGTACCAGCTCGGCGTTGCCGCGCATCGCATAGAACGAGAAGCCGCCCGTGTAGCAGAACATGTTGAGCACGCGCCGCCCCTTGGCATACTTCTCAAGCAGCAGGCGGTTTTCGCGCTGGTCAACGAAGAAGCCCGTTTTCTGCCCCTTCAGCCAGTCAACGTAGAATTTCAGTCCGTTCTCCATGGCCACATTGTCCTTGCTGCCGCCACAGATGAAGCCGTTCTCCTGCCCAAGGTCGGCCTTGTAGGGCAGTGTAGTCTCGCTCTTGTAATACACGTTGGCTATGCGTCCGTCCATCACCTCCATCAGCTCCTGGGCTATCGCCTCGCGGCACACGTGCATTCCCACACTGTGGGCTTGCATCACGGCGGTGTGGCCATACACGTCGATCACCAGTCCGGGCAGGTTGTCGCCCTCGCCGTGCACCAGTCGGTAGGTGTTGTTCAGCGCGTTGTCGGCTATGCCCAGCGCTATGCGCATGCGCAGTGCGGCCTCAAGCCTTTTGCGCCAGAAGGCGCGGTCTATAGGCTCGTCGTCGAACGACAGCACGCGCACGGCTATCGACCCTATCTGGAAATGTCCTACGGCGATGAAGTCGCCCTTGTTTGTGAGCACCCTCACCGTCTCGCCTTCTTCCAGGCCTTCGTCGGCACTCTGTATCGCCCCCGAGAACACCCAGGGGTGAAACCTCAGCAAGCTGTCTTCCTTGCCTCTCTTAAGATATACTTGTCTCAGCATTGTCGTTTGGTTCTTCTTTCAATTTGAAGTCGTCTAAACTTTTCTGACGAAGATTTATTTTGTCTATCACCTCTTCTAATTTCAATCTTCACCTTTCTTTTTGGCCGCTTTTTGACCTTTCATCGGTCGTGTAGCTCGCTACACTCCCTCTTCAAGGCCCAAAATCGCCTCAAAAATAAAGGCAAATCTTGAAATTCATAAAAGTTTAGACGACTTCTATTAGTTCGTAGTCGTTGGTGGCCTTCAGCCGTTGCAGCTCCTCATACAGGCGTATGCACGTCCACGCGTCGGTGGCGGCATACAGCTTCTGCTTGTCTGTCAGTATGTCGGCGTCCCAGTTGGTGAGCCGTTGGCCCTTGCTTATCCGCTGGCCAAACAGGTTGGCATACAGCTTTTGCAGGCTCATGTCTTCCACGCCTATCTCCTTCACGTGGTTTTGCAGGTCGATGAAGTATCCAGGCTCAAAGCCGGCCACCTTGTGCAGCATCAGGATGTCGTCGTGCAGCGACAGTCCCACCTTTGGCACGGTGGTGTCTTCCAGCAGCCTCGTTATGGCGGGGGTTATGCCCGTGTGCTTCAGCCTGAACAGGAAGCACACCTCGTGCGACGACACTTGCAGCAGCGACACCTTGTGGTGTATGCCTTTCTTGAATGCCGGGCGCGTCTCGGTGTCAACGCCCAGTATGGGCTGCGCCAACAGGTAGTCTACGGCGCGCTCCGTCTCGCTCGGCGAGAGCACCACCACTATCTTTCCCTCAAAGCTCACCAATGGCAGTTGGCCTATCTTCTGCTTGTCGTATTTGTTGTATATCGTTTTTTTCATTGTCTGCTCGATAAAGCTGCCGTCTTGTGTGTCCTTTGGGTTTTTGTCTTGCGCTTGCCTTGTGTCCTTGCTTCATATGCTATACGCATTCGGGGTCTCCCGTGTGCTTCGCATATTCATCTTTTATAATATTAAGGACCGTGCAAGCGAATGCAATGAAAGCTTGCTTTCTGATTGCCGTGTGCAGCTTAAAACGATGCAAAGGTAAGCAAAAAAATGCACCATAGTGGGCTATGTGGCTGAAAACAGCCTACAAAACGGCAAAAAGGCAGTGGCAAACACAGTGGTGAGCCGCTGCGGATGCCTCACAATGCTGGCTTACTTCAGTTGGTGCAAGAGCTTACTCCAACTGGTGTAAGAGCTTACTCCAACTGGTGTAAGAGCTTACAACGGTTGGTGTAAGCCAAGTTTGCGCTGCTTTCGGCACAGCTTGTCACCACAGGCAAGACGACAATACAGTGGAGATGTCCCTGATAGAAACGGCGGAAATGTGCGCTCGAATTTGTTCTGGCATACCTTTTTGCGCTCAAAACGTTGGCAAGCTCAGACAAATTGACTAACTTTGTTTTGTAGCAGCTTTTGAATTAAGAGGAATAAACAGTGAGTGTATCAATTAACATATTGGATAAAGATTACTTGCAGTGGGTAGAAGAACTATGCAAGCGTTATCGAAATAGTCAAATAAGAGCAGCGGTAAAGGTAAATACTGAGATGTTGCACTTTTATTGGGAGTTGGGACAGGATATTGAGACAAATGAAGCGTCTAACAAATATGGTAGCGGATTTTATGCGGCATTGAGCCGTGATTTAAGGCACAAGCTGCCAGATGCAGATGGACTTTCTGAAACATCTGTCCGCTATGCAAAACGATTCTATTGCTTGTACTCGCCTCTTGAAAAAAGGCTTCCACAAGCTGTGGAAAAATCGGAGGACACAAATTTTCCACAACTTGTGGAAGATTTACACGCTGTCCTTTTCTCTATACCTTGGGGACATCATCGCTACATCATAGACAAGTGCTCGGATGATGCTCATAAAGCATTGTTCTATGTTCGCCAAACAATGGAAAACGGTTGGAGTCGTTCTATGCTGTTGAATTTTCTCGGAACAGACTTGTATGAAAGAAGCGGAAAGGCATTGACAAATTTCACTAAAACTTTGCCCGATGTGAATAGCGACCTTGCACAAGAGATTACAAAAGACCCTTATGATTTCTCTTTTACTGGTGTTCGTGGTAAATACAATGAACGCAAATTGAAAGATGCCTTACTGGCTAACATCACGAAATTCCTGTTGGAATTGGGTACAGGCTTTGCATATGTTGGCAAGGAGTACCGTTTGCAAATAGACGAAAAAGAGAAGTTCATTGATTTGCTTTTCTACAATTTAAAGTTATCTTGCTATGTTGTGGTAGAAGTGAAGATAGGAGAATTTGATTTTCCTGATGCAGGGCAACTAAGCGGTTATGTAGTAGCTTGCAATCACCTTTTGCGACAAGAAGGTAGAGATAACCCGACTATAGGATTGCTCATTTGTAAGCAAAAGAGCAATACCATTGCCCAATACGCTTTAGAAGGCAGCAGTCAGCCTATCGGTATCTCCGAGTATGAACTTTCTAAGTTGTATCCCCAAAAGGTGGAGGGAACTATTCCATCAATCAAAGAATTGGAAGAAAAGATAGAAGAAGAAACAGAGGAAAGTACAAAGGACGAATAATTCAGTGGATATGTCCCTGATAGAAACGGCGGAAATGTGTGGGCGAATTTGTTCTGACTGACCTTTTTAAGCCTCAAAACGTTGGCAAACTCAGACAAATTGACTAACTTTGTTTTGTATCAGCCAATTTCAAGTTCAACGAGAATATAGGAAAGGAACAACCACGCCATGAGCAACGAAATACAATTTATTCTGTACTCTATGCCCAACGACGAGGGCAAAGTGCAAGTAGTGGTCAAGGATGAAACGCTGTGGTGTACGCAAAAGGCTATGGCGCAACTCTTTGGTGTTGGTGTCCCTGCCATTAGCAAGCACTTGAAGAACATCTTTGAAGAAGGAGAACTCGACAAAGAAGTGGTTGTTTCCAAAATGGAAATAACCACGCAACATGGTGCAATGGCTGAAAAATCGCAAACACACAATGTTGACTTCTACCACCTTGATGCAATCATCGCCGTGGGCTACCGCGTAAACTCAGCCAAGGCAACGAAGTTCCGCCAATGGGCGACAAAGATATTGAGCGAGTATATCAAGAAGGGCTTTGCCATGGACGACGAGCGGCTGAAGCAGGGAACCGCCGTGTTTGGCAAGGACTACTTCCGCGAGTTGCTTGAGCGTGTGCGCTCTATCCGTGCAAGCGAGCGGCGCATTTGGCAACAGATTACCGACATCTATGCAGAATGCAGCACCGACTACGACCGCAACTCACCGACCACGCGCGACTTCTATGCGATGATACAAAACCGCTTCCACTATGCCATCACAGGACAGACGGCGGCGGGAATAATATACTCCAAGGCCGACCACACCAAAGACCACATGGGACTGACCACTTGGAAGAACGCCCCAACGGACGGGTGCTGAAATCGGACGTAAGCATCGCCAAGAACTATCTGCAAGAGAAGCAGATCCGGCAACTGGAGCGTGCCGTAACTGGTTTCTTCGACTACATCGAAGACCTCATAGAGCGCGAGAACACTTTCAACATGTCGCAGTTCTCGGCAAGCGTCAACGAGTTCCTCACATTCCGCCGCTATCAGATACTGCCCGACAAAGGCAAAATATCTGCGGCTCAGGCAAAGGAGAAAGCAGAGGCAGAGTATGACATCTTCAACCGCACGCAACGCATAGACTCCGACTTTGACCGGGAGATTAGAGGGTTGTTGGGTAAAGGATGAAAAGATTTGCTTTGGTTTATCCGAATTTCCCAATTTGGCAAGTGGCCACTTGCCAAATTAGGGAACAATGAAGAGCAACAACCTGCTGTCACAATAAGCGAGGACGTTTTCTTCTCCGTTCCTTGGGGGTATCACTTGTACATCATATCGCAATGTAAGGATGTAGAAAATGCGGACTAATGCCCACATTTATTGTATACTTTCTAAAGTATCGCAACAGACTTACGTATTTGGTCTAACAGGATGGAGAGCTTGGGACTCTTCTTGGCTGTCCAATAATTATATTGGGTTTGAAGTTCGACCCAAATATAAGCCTTTGTATTTGTAGCAGCTTCTATCTTAAAAGCTAATTCTGGAGTAATAGGGCGTTTCCCTTTTATTATTTCATTAAGAACAGAACAAGAGATGCCAATCGTGTCGGCAAATTTTCGTTGTGTTATACCGCGTGCTTCTAATTCGTCACCTAAAAGCTCACCAGGGTGAGTTGGCTCAAAAGGCTCCAAGTCGTAAGGATTATATATCTTATTCATATTTCGCTACTATTTATAAATGATTACTTAATTCTAAAATGAGACAAACTGTAATAATCTGTTCGTCGCCGATTGTACTTACCTTAAATTCAACACGATATTGTCCATTTGCTCTAACCGAACACAATCCTATTTTATCGCCTTGTAAAACTTCAAAGTTTAGACCTTTGAATGGGAACAAATCTTCAATTCGTCTTGATATTTTCAACACATCAATAGCCTTTTTATATCCCTTGATAACTTGAGGCTGAAATCGATGTTTCTTATCGCTTGTTTTACCTGTTTGATACAGTTCACGCAGATATTCTTTGTCGAATTCTATTTGCATAATGCAAAAGTAATCATGTACTCTTGTATTCGCAAATTTGCGAATACTTAATTTGCTTATTTTTCTTAATTCGGACTGATGTCCGCATTTAGGTTCTTCCGTTAAATGCATGGACAAGGTCTGCCCATATGCAAGGTACAGTACGTGGCATAGCCTCGAAGAGGCTGAATCTCAGTAACCCCACGTGAAGCGTAGCGAAACGTGGGGAACAACAGCCTCTGCGCCATATCTCGGCTTCGAAGATGCCGCACACAGGCAAAGATAGTCATATGCAACGACGTTAACGCCATTTCCCTCTTGTGCGGCATCTTCGAAGCCGATGTTTTCTCCCTCCACATAC
>CAVKUV010000001.1:0-136501 GCA_963659505.1 Lachnospiraceae bacterium | reverse complement strand
CGCCTTGCTGCCCGTCTGGCGGTACGACAGAGTGAAGGCTTTGAGTTTCTCGTCGCGGCGGATTAGTTCCGCCACGCTTTCGAGCGAGCCGGTCGAAGGCTCTTTGCTCGTCATGTTTTCAAATAGACTTATGTTCATTTGGTAGTGTTATATAGATTTGATAGATACGTCATTAGGCACTTGTGAAGTGTGAAGGGCTTAGGAGGTACGGTGCCTCGCCGTACCACAACGTGGCAGTGTAGTAGGTGCTGCGTCTCGCTGCACCCTGTTATTCATTGTCGCTTTTATGTTGGTTATTAAGTTTGCCTTGTAGGCTTCATGTGTTGGGGCGCAGCGAGGACGCAGTGCCTACTACATAGTCCCAAGCGCTTGACACTTAAAGCTCGCGCTTTTTGGTACGGCGAGGCGCCGTACCTCCTAGTGGCAGACTCTGCGCAAGTGCATTGCTTCATTCGTGTTATTTGTGTTCAGAAAGAACATCCATGTTCGAAACAACATTCGTGTTATTTGTGATATTCGTGTTCAGAAAAACATCCGTGTTCAGAACCGCATCCGTGAGATATTCGCCGATTAGGCGACAATCCGTGTTATTCATGCCATACGCGTTTAAGGTGAAACGATCTGTGTTATCTGTGAGATCTGTGGGAGACTTATTCCTGTCCGCAGAACCAAGGTGATAGATGAATGGAATCTTATTCATGATATTAGTGTTGTGCATCTTCATGGTGCGAAGGTAATGATTTTGAAAAATAGTGTCCCCCGACAGTCGGGGGAACGAGAACAATAATACATAACATTTTAAACATTTTAATTTATTTTCAAACGATGTCAAAACAAATTTTCATGACGCGTAACCTTGCTTTCGGAAAGTTCCTTAGGCAAGAATTGAAGACCCAAGGCGTGAGGGCCTATGAGTTTGAAACCGCCTGTGGCATCAACAAGGGTGCCTTAAACAAAATAAAAAAGGCGTAATACACGACTGGTATCCACACTACTATTACCAGAAGATCTTGCTCGCCCTACTTGAGTATGCCGAAGACGAGGCGGAAGCCAAGGACATAAGGCGCAGGTGGGGAGAGGCACTGAGTGAGTTTGAGAAGGTTTGATTTTTCTTGAAACAAGACAACCAGACTGTCCAATTTATTGTTTCATTGTAGTGGGTGCGGTGTCTCACCGCACGACAAGCGCAATGTGGCAGTTGCGACGTGAGACACGTCGCCCACTACATGTGCAGCCATCACAATAGGCGCAACAAATTGGGCGGTCTTACTAAATATCTGATGATTTTTGAATTTCTGAAATACTGTCTTGGCAACGAGGTGGATATGAGTGGAGTTGTCGCCAAGATGGATTGGCGGCAACTCTATGCCTTTTCTGCAAAACAGGCGTTGCTGGGGTTTTGCTTCGATGGCATCGAGCGGCTTGGCCGGGAATATCCCGACGAGCTGAAAGCAAACCCCATAGGGCAGGATCTGTTGATGGCATGGATGGGCAAGGCGCAACAGATTCGCCGGCAGAACATGAAGGTGAACGTGGTGGCAGGGAAGCTGTACCGCCAGTTGCGCGGGGACGGATTGAAGTGCTGCATACTGAAGGGTCAGGGCAACGCACTGATGTATCCCAATCCCTATTGCCGCACGTCGGGCGACATTGACATGTGGGTGAACGCCGGCAGGGGACGGATAACGGAGTATGCCAAGGGGCATTTCGCCATTGGCGACGACATACGATACCACCACATTGAGACGACCGTGGACGGGGTGCCTGTGGAGTTGCACTTCGTGCCTTGTATCATGAACAACCCTGTCTACAACGGCCGGTTGCAGAGGTGGTTCGGGAGGAATGGCGATGCGCAGTGCGACCACCTCGTTTGTTTGCCTGATGGGGCAGGGGAGGTGGCTGTGCCTACCGCCGAATATAACGTGATTTACCAGCTTTGCCATCTTTATCACCACTTCTTCGATGAGGGGATTGGGCTGCGGCAAATCATAGATTACTATTTCGTTTTAACGAACACGGAAATAACGAATTTCGCCTGCTCGGCTGTTCAATCCGCGGAACTTAAACGGAACTTAAACGGAACGTCGGCCTCTGACTCTTCTTTTCTGAACACGAATAACACGAATAACACGAATTACGCCAGCTCGGCTATTCAATCCGCGGAACTTAAACGGAACTTAAACGGAAATATTACCTCTGGCTCTTCTTTTCTGAACACGAATAACGCGAATTGCACGAATAACGCCTGCTCGGCTATTCAATCCGCGGAACTTAAACGGAACTTAAACGGAAATATTACCTCTGGCTCTTCTTTTTCGAACACGGAAAACACGGAATGCACGGAAGAGGGCGACGGCCTATCAGTGGAATCTTTTTCGAACACGGAAAACACGGAACGCACGGAAGAGGGCGATGGCCAATCTGTGGAATCTGTGAAATCTGTGGGAGAAAAAAAGAAAAGTCCTTCAGAGGGAAAAAACAATCCATCTGCAGGAGACAAGGATTATCCGTTGCGGCGGGAATTGGAGCATTTGGGGCTATGGAAGTTTGCAGGAGCGGTGATGTGGGTGATGCACGAGGTGTTCGGACTGGCCGAGAGCCAGATGATAGCCCCGATGAACGCCACGGAAGGGCGGTTTCTGCTCGATGAGGTGATACGCGGCGGCAACTTCGGACAGTATGACGACCGACTTGGCGACAAGACAGGCGAGGGTAAGCTGCACCGCTATTTCCGCATGACACTGCGCAACCTGCGCTTCGTGAAGCATTACCCCACGGAAGCCCTGAGTGAGCCATTGTTCAGAACAGGCTTTGCCGTGTGGAAGAAGATGCGCACATAGGATGAAGGAGACAAAGCTCTATGACTACCAGCAGGAGATGGTGGCAGACATCATCAGCGTGCTGGAGGCCGAAGGCGTGGGGCGGCTTGTCTGTGAGGACGGGCGGAATGGGAGTTATGGCCGTTCGGTGATGGTGCAGATGCCCACAGGCACGGGCAAGACCTACGTGATGGCAGCCGTGGTGAGGTGGTTTCTTGACAGTCACGACGAGGGCGAGGTGTGGATAGTGGCCCACCGCCGCGAACTGGTGGAGCAGGTGGAGCAAACGCTCGACCGCTTCTGTCTGGCGCACGGCGAGAAGGAGGCCACGCTGAAGGCCAAGGCGCGCACAAGGGTGCTGTCGATACAGTGGCTGGCCAGACATGCCGGTGAGTTGGAGAGCGCGGGCTGCGCGCCGGGACTCATAGTGGTTGACGAGGCACACCACGCCATAGCAGGCTCCTACCAAGACCTGTTTGCCCGAAATCGCCAGGCCATGCGGCTCGGCATGACCGCCACGCCCTGCCGCATGAGCAAGAAACCATTCACGGGACTGTTTGGGCGGTTGCTCGCGTCGCCCTGCACCAACGACTTCATACTGCGTGGTTACCTGTCGCCCTACGACTACGTTGTGGTTGGGAAGTATTCGACCGACCAGATGACAGTAAACCAACTGAAGGCACGCGGCAGCGACGGTGACTATGCCGTGGGCGAGATGGACGAGAAGCTGAACGTGCCGCAGACCATCAGGCGGCTCTTCGACAGTGTGAGGCAGTATGCCGACGGCAAGAGGGGCATAGTGTATGCCATCGACATAGACCATGCAAAGGCGATAGCCGAGTGCTACAACGCACTGGGGCTAAGGAGCGTGGCACTCGACAGCAAGACCCCGGCGAAGCGGCGCAAGGAGATGGTGGAGGCGTTCAGAGGGGGCGAGGTGGACTGTCTGGTGAACGTCAACCTCTTTGACGAGGGTTTCGACTGTCCCGACGTGGAGTTCATACAGATGGCCCGTCCCACGCTGTCGCTCGCCAAGTATCTGCAGATGGTGGGGCGCGGACTGCGCATCAACAAGGCCAACCGCAGCAAGGTGTGCATGATAATCGACAACGTGGGCAACTACCGCAAGTTTGGTCTGCCCGACAGGCCACGCAACTGGACGAGCATGTTTGCCGGACTGAGGGCAGGCAAGGGCAGTGTGCCGCCATACGTGAGGAAGGCGCAGGGCATCGTCGGTGCTGACGACGAACTGGTGGTGGTGAAGAAGGCCGACACAGAGCGCAAGAGAATGACCGCCATGCAGCTGAAGGAGTATCTGGAGAGCGTGAGACCATTCTGCGAGGGGCGCAACTGGGGACTGCGGGCTGCCGACGACATCATCGTGAAACCAATATACTCCCACATATCCGACTTCCACGGCAACTATGCCATATTCGCCATCGGTCGCCAGCATTTCCTTTATGGCGTGCTCGACAGGCGAGGCAACATCATCGTTCCGGCGGAATACAAGGACGTGCGCCTGAAGAGCGGCGACAAGGCGGTTGTGAGCCGTACGTCGAGCGACCGCAAGACGATAGAGTTATAGTGCTAAGTGGCGCAGCGAAAAAGAAATGCCGCCGCAACCAGCAGAAGAATAGACTGTTGGTTGCGGCGGCATTTTTTTTCTTTCCAGTGTGGTTGAAACACGCTGGAATGATTGGCGTAGGTGCTCGCAAGCTAGTGGGTGCGGTGTCTCACCGCCCACCAAGCGACAATGCGGCAGTTGCGACGTGAGACACGTCGCCCACTACGCAGTGGTGTAACGGGCGCAGCGAGGACGCAGCGCCTACTAAGTTTACTCATCGACGATGCCGGCCTGCAGCCACTGTTGCGCCATGGCGGCGACATCGGTGCGTGCCGTCTCGGCGTCAACCTCATACTCCTCAAGGAGCAGACGCACAAGGGCGTCGAGGTCGAAACAGTCGTCGCCTACGGCTTGCCACAGGTAAGCCGCAGTCTCATTCATACTTATTATCTTGCTGAAGTCGATGTTCTCGATGCCCTCAGCCACAATTATGTTCTCGCCGCACACGTTGCGCAGGTTGAACCCCTTTTTCTTTTTCATTGCTATGTAGTTGTTGTTTATTGGCCAGTCCAATTTGTTGCTCCCTTTTGTAGTGGGTGCGGTGTCCCACCGCACACCAAGCGTCAGAGTGGCAGTTGCGACGTGAGACACGTCGCCCACTACTTGCCCACCCACACGTGGCGATAGACGAAGAGCAGGTAGCGGCGTATGGGGCGCAGGCGCGTCCAGATGGCCGAGTAGACCATCCACTTGCGCGACGCGACGCTGTCGAGCGTCGTGCGGCCCTTGCGGTAGAAGCCCAGGGCCTTGCCCTTGATGTCGCTGCGGCGGCAGTGCTCGTCGGAGATGTTGCCGTCGCCGCAGAGCGTGATGCGGTCGCCGTCGATGGCCACTATGCGGTGCAGCACATAGCGCTTGGGCGCAATCTCCGCCAAGGCCACGTCGCCCACGGCAATCGACGTGGCGGCGCAGAGCACCGCCTTGTCGCGCCTGTCCTCAAGAAACGGGCGCATGCTGAAGCCGCGCAGCGGCAGCGTCACGGTGTGACCCTCGCTGAGCATGGCCGCCACCTCGGGCATGAGCACGGCGTTGGCCACGCTCACTCGGCTAGTCTTGATATCGTGTTGTGGCATATCAGTGCTGCTTCCTTGTCGGGCAGGCAGTGCATGGTATATACTGGCACTGTGGCGACAAGCTTGGTTATGGTGTCGAGCAGGTTGTTGTATATGGCAGAGTCCCACTTCATCGACGAGCACGCAGGCAGTATCGAGGCGAACGCCTCAACCGGTTTCAGTCGCTCGATGCTGTTTTGCGGCGCGCGCTCTATGCGCGTCAGTGCGCCGAGCGGAAGACACATGTTGCGGTAGCACGGAGTCTTGCCGCTCCACGGCGACCCATAGAGCATGGCGGTGTCGCCCAGGAGGCGAATGATGGGGTTGTCGTCGTTGACCAGTTCGGTGCCTTCGATGTGGGTCATCCACAGGTTGGAGTGCGTGCTCTTGCCCGTGCCGCTCTTGGCGGTGAAGGGGTAGGCGCGCCCCTTGTGGGCTACGCACGACGCATGGATGAGCAGCGTGTCGAGCTTGCTAGCCGCAAAGGCAAACACGAGCATGAGCGCGTTGTTCAGTCCAAACTGCCTCATGGAGCGCGTGCCGTTGAGTGCGCAGTGGCAATGGGCGAAGCTGGCGTCGGCCTGCAGCAGACAGCAGCTACGGTTGCGAATGTCCTTGATGATGAACTGGTGGCCGCCGTCGGGCAGGCGGTGTACGATGGTGTCGCCGTTGCCCGTGTCGAACGCTCTGACCAGCTCGTGCTCCCTTATGGGGCGCAAGCTGTCGTCGACGGTGAGCGCAAAGAGCAAGTCGCCGGGCGCATTGTCGCCAGTGACATCAGCGACGGCAAACGGGGCGAACGACGGCAGCAGACCGATGGAATTGTCACCCTCGCCGGCAAACCTGATGAGCAGACGGTGGTCGGCCACGCAAAACAAGTGGTTGCTTTCCATGGCTTTACATGCGAGGCTCAGGTGGCGCACCCATGCCGTCGCGCGGTGGTGCGGGTCGGTCGTTCTTCTGCTTCTTTGCCTCCTTCTTAGCCTCTTTCTTGGCCTCTTTAGTCTCGTCCTCGTTGACGAAGCTCATGTCAACCCCCTTGAAGCTGAAGTCGGCCGAGTTGACGTAGCGCACGTCATACTTGGAGCGGCTCTTTGCCGACGTGTATTGCTTCTTCATCTTCAGCAGTTGCTTGTCGACCTTGCTCTTTTTCTTGTCGAACATGACGATGCACGTACGGTTAGGCTCCGACATGGTGTTGCCCATGTAGTTCTTCAGTTGCAGCGAATAGCTGTCGCGGCCAAGCAGGAAGCCCGTCTTGGTGTCGATCCACGCGCTGTCCACTGTCTGCACGTCGGTGATGTAGACCACCGAGTCGGCAAACGACGCGGCGAAGCCGAACATGTAGATTTTCGGAACCATCTTGCCCTTGCCCTGCACGTCGGTTGACGCGAACGCCAAGGCTATGGTTGCGGCGCAGATGGCATACTTTAGGAATTTCATTATAGATATTGTGTGTTTGTTGTGGAAGTCACTGTTTTGCCCCCACCCGTTATTGTCCCAGATAGGATTTCAGCATCTTGTTCTTGGTGCTGTTGCGCAGTCGGCGAATGCCCTTCTCCTTGATTTGCCTCACCCTTTCGCGCGTCAGTCCATACTTCACGGCAATCTCCTCAAGCGTCATCTCAGGCTGGTTGATGCCGAAGAACGCCTCGATGACGTTGCGCTCGCGCTCGTTGAGCATCTGCAGGGCGTTGTTTATCTCGGCGCGCAGCGACTCCATCACGAGAGAGTTGTCGGCCATTGGCGAGTCGTTGTTGACGAGCACGTCGAGCAGACTGTTGTCCTCGCCCTCGGCGAAGGGCGTGTCGACCGACACGTGGCGCGCGCTCACCTTCATGGCCTCGCCAATCTTGTCTTGCGGCAGGTCAACCCTTTCGGATATCTCATCGATCGACGGTTTCCGCTCGTTCTCCTGCTCAAACTTGTTGACCATCTTGTTTATCTTGTTGACCGAGCCAACCTGGTTGAGTGGCAGACGGACGATGCGGCTCTGCTCGGCTATGGCCTGCAAGATGCTTTGGCGTATCCACCAGACGGCATATGATATGAACTTGAAGCCACGCGTCTCGTCGAACTTCTCGGCGGCCTTTATCAGTCCCACGTTGCCCTCGTTGATGAGGTCGGGCAGGCTAAGCCCCTGGTTCTGATACTGCTTGGCCACCGACACCACAAACCTGAGGTTTGCCTTTGTCAGCCGTTCGAGCGCCTTGCGGTCGCCCTTGCGTATCCTCTGTGCGAGTTCAACCTCCTCTTCAACGGTGACAAGCTCTTCGCGGCCTATTTCCTGAAGGTATTTGTCGAGTGACTCGCTTTCCCTGTTGGTAATCGACTTGATGATTTTCAGTTGTCTCATATGCTTTGGATTTAGTTACTTGCAAAGTTAACGGTTTTTTCCGCAAATCAAAGGTTTCATGCGGAAAAATAGGGAATGTGCTGGTGATGCGGAGAAATCAAAAGTGGACTTCTTTTTGCGTCACTTGCGTTTGGTTGCGTCTTTTTTCGGATATTCTTATTACCTTTGCATAATATAGTTAACGATAAAGAACACGATATGCAGAAGAAACTTATTGCTGCTTTTGCGGCCTTGATGGTGTCGCTGGCCGCCAACGCCCAGTTTGAGGCGGGTAAAATATATGTGGGAGCGTCGCTCTCCGGGTTGGACCTGAGCTACAACGGCTCGGACAAGGGCAGCTTTGGGCTTCAGGCCAAGGGCGGCTATCTCTTCGCCGGCGACTGGATGGTGACGGGACAGCTGGAATACAACAAGAAGCACGATGTGGCGTCGGACTTCAAGGCCGGCGTAGGCGTGCGCTACTACATAGAGCAGAACGGACTGTATCTTGGTGCGGCGGTGGACTACATGCACCTCGGCACCTCGCACGACGACTTCATGCCGGGTGTGTCGGTGGGCTACGCCTTCTTCCTGAGCCGCACGGTGACCATAGAGCCAGAGGTGTACTACCGCCAGTCGTTTAAGAACCACTCCGACTACAGCACCGTGGGCCTTCGCATAGGCTTGGGCGTGTATCTGTAAGTAATGCGTGGGGGCGAAAGGGCTAGCCACAATAGGCATTGGGCATTGTAGGCATATTAGGCATATTGGGCATATTAGGCATAATGGGCATTGTAGGCATATTAGACATATTGGGGCTATTGGGCATAATGGGCATAATAGGCATATTGGGGCATATTAGGCATATTAGGCCTATTAGGTGTACGGCATCTCGCCGTACCATTACAAAAAAGAATAATTAAGAAAGAAAAATAGAATAGACATTATGTTAAGCGTAAACGAACTAGAAGACAGACTGATAGACCTCGCATTTGCCGAGGATATAGGCGACGGCGACCACACCACATTGTGCTGCATACCAGAGGATGCAATGGGCAAGTCGCACTTGTTGATAAAGGAAGACGGCATACTCGCCGGCGTGGAAGTGGCCAAGGAAGTGTTTCGCCGCTTCGACCCCGAGATGCGCGTGGAAGTGCTCATGGGCGACGGCACGGCTGTGAAGAAGGGCGACGTGGCCATGGTAGTGGAGGGGCGCGTGCGCTCGCTGCTGCAGACCGAGCGACTGATGCTCAACATCATGCAGCGCATGAGCGGCATCGCCACCATGACCAACAAGTATGTGAAGCGGCTGGAAGGCACCGGCACGAGGGTGCTCGACACGCGCAAGACCACTCCCGGCATGCGCATGCTTGAGAAGCAGGCCGTGAAGATAGGCGGAGGCTGCAACCACCGCATCGGTCTGTTCGACATGATACTGCTCAAGGACAACCACGTGGACTTCGCCGGAGGCATAGCCAACGCCATAAACCGCTGCCACGAGTATCTCGACAAGAAGGGACTGAAGCTGAAGATAGAGATAGAGGTGCGCAACTTCGACGAGCTGTCGCAGGTGCTTGAGCGTGGCGGAGTTGACAGGATAATGCTCGACAACTTCTCAGTGGCCGACACGAAGAAGGCCGTCGAGACGATAGCCCACCGCTATGAGACGGAGTCGAGTGGGGGAATAACGTTCGACACCATTCGCGACTATGCCGAGTGTGGAGTGGACTTCATCTCTGTTGGCGCGCTCACCCACTCGGTGAAGGGACTCGACATGAGTTTCAAGGCATGCGAGTAAATGAAGAATGAAGAATTAAGAGTGAAGAATTAAGAACGAAGAATTAAGAACGAAGAATTAAGGGTGAAAAAGAACATATTGGCGGCGGCTATTGTGGCAGCCGCTGCACTAAGTGGCACGGAGGCGCTCGCCTGCACCAACCTCATTGTGGGCAAGAAGGCAAGCGCCGACGGTTCGGTGATGTGTACATACAGTGCCGACGACTACGGCATGTTTCAGAGTCTTTCGCATTTCCCCGCGGCCAAGCATGCCGCCGGCGAGATGAGGCAGGTGTACGACTGGGACACCAACGAGTATCACGGTCAGATACCAGAGGCGGCTGAGACATACAACGTGGTGGGCAACATCAACGAGTATCAGGTGACGATAGGCGAGACCACATTTGGTGGCCGCGAGGAGATGGTTGACAGTACGGGCATCATCGACTACGGTTCGCTGATAACCATTGCCCTGCAACGGTCGAAGACCGCACGCGAGGCCATAAGCGTGATGACCACGCTCGCCGAGACCTACGGCTACAACAGCGAGGGCGAGACATTCACCATCTGCGACCCCAACGAGGCGTGGATAATGGAGATGATGGGCTGCGGAGCCGGCAGCAAGGCGGTGGTGTGGGTGGCCGTGCGCATACCCGACGACGCCATTTGCGCCCACGCCAACCAAAGCCGCATACGCACGTTCGACCAGAAGGACAAGCAGAACGTGCTCTTCTCGAAGAACGTGGTGAAGTATGCTCGCAGCAAGGGCTGGTATAGCGGCAAGGACGCCGACTTCAGCTTCTGCGACGCATATGCCGCTCCCGACTTCGGTGGCCGCCGCTGGTGCGAGGCGAGGGTGTGGTCGTACTTCAACATGTTTGCCTCGGGCATGAATGAGTATCTGCCCTATGCCGACGGACACGAGAAGAACGCCAAACCGATGCCACTGTGGGTTGTGCCCAACAAGAAGCTGGGCGTGGCCGACCTTGAGGCCGCCATGCGCGACCACTATGAGGGAACGCCCTTTGCGCTCGACTCAGACATTGGAGGCGGCATCTGGCAGATGCCCTACAGGCCAACGCCACTGTCATTCAAGCACGACGGCAAGAGCTACTTCAACGAGCGTCCCATATCGACGCAGCAGGCAGGCTTCGTATATGTTAGTCAGATGCGGTCGTGGTTGCCCAGGGAGATTGGCGGAGTGCTGTGGTTTGGCAACGACGACGGCAACATGGTGGCCTTCACGCCAGTGTATTGCTGTGCGACGAAGGTGCCAGAGTGCTACAGCGGCAAGGATGCCGACGCGCTGACCTTCTCCAGCGACAACGCCTACTGGGTGTGCAACTGGGTGAGCAACATGGTGTATCCGCGCTACGACATGATGTTTGGGTCGCTCAAGGAAGTGCGCGACTCGCTCGACAAAGCCTATCTGAAGGCGCAGAGTGGGGTGGAGGCACAGGCCCAAAGCCTGTATAAGGAAGACAAGGACAAGGCCGTGAGTTTCCTGACTGACTACAGCGGCGACAAGGCGCAGCAGATGCTCGCCCGCTGGAAGCAGTTGGCCACGCACCTCATCGTGAAATACAACGACATGATAGTGAAGCCGGAGAAGAAGGGCCGCTTCACGCGGACGAAGTATGGTCTTGGGGCAAAGGTGGAACGACCGGGCTATCCGTCGGACTACGCCAAGAAACTGATTGAGCAGACGGGCGACAAGTTCCTCGTTCCGTCGGAGAAGTAAGGCACCTCCTGCAACCGTTGAGCGGGAATTGTATAGGCTTATGCCGCGCCCTGAAAGGGCAACTTCTCTTAGCCCAGGGCAACGCCCTGGGGTTAAAAGTTTCATTCTAACTTGCGCCCTGAAAGGGCAGCTGCATGAAGGTACGCTTGATTTGCAAAGATGTGGCATTATCAGCTTCATGCAGTTGCCCTTTCAGGGCGCAAGTTACCTTTTATCTCTACTACCCAGGGCTATGCGTAGCTGCCCTTTCAGGGCGCGGCATACGCCAAAGTTATTCATAGGAGACTTGTACAAACCAATCAGAGATACACATTCGAAGTCTCAACTGTGAAATCTTACCAATCCCTCCATGGGACTTTTCATTATGCAACCAATGCGGTAGCCTTCAGCCTCGGCGGCCTCGGCGAGCAGAGGGGCATAGTGATAGGCTATGCTGCCCACGACACCCACGGGCAGTGAGCGGTGGCCATAGGCGGCGATGTTGCGGCGGAAGAAGTCGCGGAAGTTGCCCACCACGATGCTCCGCACCTCGGGACAATCTATCCAGCGCATGATGCTTGGCGAAAGCGACGCCAAGAAGCGGTTGGCCAGAGGTTGGCGGTAGACGCGCTCTATCACGTTGGCCACGGAGATGCCCGTGTCGGCCACGAAACCGTCGGCCACGTCTTTGGGCAGCAGACCCTTGAACAGGGCGTTGACGAACAGGCGGCCAAGCACGGCCCCACTGCCTTCGTCGCCCAGGATGTAGCCCAGTGGCGGAGTGTTCATCACTATGCCGTTGCCGTCGTATAGGCACGAGTTGGCGCCGGTGCCCAATATGGCGGCAATGCCCTCGCTCGTGCCGCACACCGCCCTTGCCGCCCCGAGCAAGTCGCCGTGGCACTCTATGGTTGTCGCCGTGGGGAATGCCTTGGCGAGTATTCCGGCCATCATGGCCACCTTGTCGTCGCGGCATCCGCTCCCGTAGAAGAACACCGCCGTAGGGGCGATGCCGGCAGTTTGCGGCAGCAGTTCGCCGCTTATCACTTCGCCTATGTTGTCGCTGTCTTGGTGGAATGGGTTGATGCCCTGTGTGGCCATGCGCCCCACGATGTGTCCGTGTTCGGCTGCGCACCAGTCGGTCTTGGTGCTTCCGCTGTCGGCTATCAGTATCATTCTCTTGTAAGGTTTAACAACAAAGCAAGAACCCCACCTCTCCGGTGGAGAAGTGGGGCTTTGTTGTTTGTTTGGAATAAATCTTTTTTGTTGTGTTGTTGTGCTGGTTATGCTTCAGCCTCGGGTATTACAGACACCACGCTCTTGTCGCGGCGACCCTTCTTGAAGTTCACAACTCCGTCAACCAAGGCATAGAGGGTGTCGTCCTTGCCTATGCCAACGTTAAGTCCGGGGTTGTGCTTTGTGCCACGCTGGCGAACGATGATGTTGCCGGCGATGCACTTCTGTCCACCCCAAATTTTCACGCCTAATCTTTGTGAAGCTGATTCACGGCCGTTCTTAGAACTACCTACACCTTTTTTATGTGCCATTCTTAGTTCCTCCTTGTTTTAAGCGATTACTTGTTTGATAGCGATCTCCGTGAACTGTGCGCGGTGTCCGCTCTTTTTGCGGTAGCCCTTTCTGCGCTTCATCTTGAACACGATGACCTTGTCACCCTTCACGAGTGGATTGACCACCTCGCATACGATTTTCGCACCTTCAACAGTGGGTGCGCCCACTTGTACTGCGCCTTCTTTGTCTACAAGCAGTACCTTCTCAAACTCAACAGCCTGGCCTTCCTGTGCATCCTTGATGTGGTGTACAAAGAGCTTCTTGCCCTCTTCGACCTTGAACTGCTGACCGTTAATTTCAACGATTGCGTACATTTTATTAATATAAACGGTGTTTTTCCGTGAGGCGGACATGCTTCGTGCTGTCGCTTTCTTATGCCTCAGCGGACTAAATCGGGCGCAAAGTTACTATTTTTTAGTGAGATGGCAGTTGGATGGCCGCTTCAAAGCCACGGCGTTAACCTTAATTAACCCACCGCATTGGGTGAAAGCGGGTCAGCGTATCGTCTCATTGGCAATGAACTCGTTGAACTTGTCTTGGTAGCCATTGAACACGTTGATGTCAACCTCGCCCCTTATGCCATTGACACCGCCGTCGGGACACAGTTGCCAATACACGAGCCTCACCCCCGGCTTGTATTCGCCATAGCGCGCAATCCAGATTTTGTAGTCGCGGGTCAGGTCGGGAGCCAGCGGAAGGTATTTGTTGACAAACCTCTGGCTAACATACAACACCGGGCGCACGCCAACGCGCCTTCTCACCGCCGACATCCACGTGCGCACGGCGGCAAACAGAGCCTTCGTTCCGCCCATTTGCGCTATCTGCTTGTCGGTAGGCTCGACATCGAGCACCGGCGGCAAGTCGCCGCTGCTAAATGTGGTGTTGCGCAGGAAGTGGTCGGCCTGCATGGCCGCACCGGAGCGCACCGAGAAGAAATGGTAGGCCCCGACCCTGACATTGTGGCGGCGCGCCTGGGCGTGGTCGGCCTTGAAGTAGGGGTTGCGTATGGTGGTTCCCTCGGTAGATTTTATGTAGACGAACGACACGGGATAGTCAACCGCCCCATGCACCGTCTTGCGGCTGATGCTGCCCAGGCTCTTTATGCGCAGTCTGTCCCACTGTATGGGAAACGACTTGCGCCCCTTCTTGTGCTGGTAGTGCGATATGTCGATGCCATAGATGCGCTCCGACGTGTAGTCCATCTTCTCGCCAAGAAACTTGTCGGCGCTCCATTGTCCGGCGCGAAACTGTCGCTTCTCAACCGCTATGCCATAGCCGCTGCGCTTGCCTTCACGCCAGCCACCCTCGTAGTAACGCCCGTCGGCGGTGATGAACCGTCCGTGGCCCGAGGGCAGGAAGTTGCCGTCCAACTGTCCGTCGTACACCTCCTCGCCATTGACCAAGCGTCCGGCCACGATAGTGTCGCCGCGCCACTGTCCGCAAACCACGCCGCCAGTGTCGGTGACCACCACGCCCGGGCCGTTGCGCAACGCCTTTGTCCACCGCCCGTAGTGCCACGTGACGCCAAAGGCATCGACATACACCGACGACGGCGTGATGTCTTCAATCGGCTCTCTTGTGGCAATGCGCCTTACGCCGACGGTGGTTTGTGGCGTAATGGCGTTGAGTGCGTCGAGCAACTCGCGGCATTCAGTAATCATGGAGTGCAGAGTGGCGGAGCACGACGTGACCATCTCGAAGCCCTCGTCCTGCACATTATGCACGCCGAGATGGTAGTTGACATCCTTCTCGACATCCTCAAGATAGGCCAAGCGCCGCTCCAGCTTTGATTTGGTGCGCCCGATAACCTTGCGCAGCAGTCCCTTTTGCCACGCAATCCTTGCGCCCACGTGGACCGAGTCGCGGTGGAGCGACAGAGCCGAGAAGGTGCTGTCGTCGGCAATGCAGCAGAAGTAGGCCACCACCTTGCCGTCGGCAAACAGTTCGTTGCGCGACGAGGTCTCCACCAAGTCGGTCGTCTCCCGCCTATTAAGTAGTGGGAGGCACAGCCACAAGACCATGGCGGCAATGCCGACGCATAGTGCGAGGGCGCAGCCGAGCTTTGCCGTCTTCTTCCTAATCACTATATACTTGCCCATATGCAAAACCACATGTCTGTATTTCAAATTTGTTGTTCCTATTGTGGTAGGCGTGTTTGGTAGTGGGCGACGTGTCTCACGTCGCAACTGTCGCATTGCCGCTTGGTGTGCGGTGGGACACCGCACCCACTACACATTGGCCTGCAACAAACTGAACACCCTATCCAATAGTCCATTTATGCGTAATGCTTAGCCCCCGGCCACCGTGTCGGGGCCAAGGGCTAAGCATTACAAAAGGCGTTATATGAGGCCGTGCTGACGGCCTTATCCGTTCATCGACAGCAAGAACTCCTCGTTGCTCTTCGTCTGCACCAGACGGTCGCGCACGGTGTTCATTGCCTCTATGGGGTTCATCTCGCTTATGAACTTGCGTATTATCCACATGCGGTTGAGCGTGGTGGGGTCTTGCAGCAAGTCGTCGCGGCGCGTGCTCGACTGCACGAGGTTGACGGCAGGGAATATGCGCTTGTTGCTGAGTGCGCGGTCGAGCTGCAATTCCATGTTGCCCGTACCCTTGAACTCCTCGAATATCACCTCGTCCATCTTCGAACCGGTGTCGATAAGTGCAGTAGCAATGATGGTGAGCGAGCCGCCGTTCTCAATGTTGCGCGCGGCACCGAAGAAGCGCTTGGGCTTTTGCAGGGCGTTGGCGTCGACACCACCCGTGAGCACCTTGCCGCTTGCCGGGCTTACGGTGTTGTAGGCGCGAGCCAGTCGCGTTATGGAGTCGAGGAATATCACCACGTCGTGTCCGCACTCCACCATACGCTTGGCCTTCTCAAGCACGATGCCGGCAATCTTTACGTGGCGGTCGGCAGGCTCGTCGAATGTCGAGGCGATGACCTCGGCGTTTACGGTGCGGCTCATGTCGGTGACCTCCTCGGGTCGCTCGTCGATGAGCAGCATCATGAGGTAAGCCTCGGGGTGGTTGGCCGCTATGGCGTTGGCGATGTCCTTCATGAGTATGGTCTTACCCGTCTTAGGCTGTGCCACGATGAGTGCGCGCTGACCTTTGCCAATGGGCGAGAAGAGATCGACGATGCGCACGCTGGGGTTGGTTGTGGCCCTGTCGCCACACAGCACGAACTTCTCGTCGGGGAAGAGCGGCGTGAGGTGCTCGAAGGCCACGCGGTCGCGCACCTCGGCAGGGTTGCGGCCATTGATGGAGCGCACTGTGCTCAGTGCGAAATACTTCTCGTTGTCGTGTGGCGGGCGCACCGTGCAGTCAACCACATCGCCCGTCTTCAGTCCGTACTTCTTTATCTGCTGCGGCGACACATAAATGTCGTCGGGCGACGAGAGATAGTTGTAGTCGCTTGAGCGCAGGAAACCATAGCCGTCGGCCAGCACCTCAAGCACACCGTTGCCCGTGACGATGTCGGTGAAGTCGAACGTGTCGCGGCCCCCGGCAGGCTGCTGTGCCGGCACGGGGCGTACGTACTCCTGTTCGTGGGCGTTCATCGTGGGGCGGTCGAACATGTCGAGCGTGGGTATTGCCCCCTGGTCCTCGATAGGCAGGTCAACGACGGTGATGAAGTCGGTGCCATCGCCCGGATCGCCAGCCCACACCCCGTCGGGCGTAGGTGCGGCGTCGGCGGCAGCCTCGTTGGCGTTGCGCTGTGCTATGCGCTCCTGCAGCTGCTCCAGCATCTGCTTGTCGGGAGCTGCGCCTTGCTGTTCGTCGTTGCCCTCGGCGAAGCTTAGTTCAGGCACGTTGGCGTTGTCGTCGCCAGTGGGCGCGTTGTCCTGCTGTTCGGCGTTGCCGTCGGCAAGTGCGCCAGTCTGCTCCATGGCCTGCTTTGCGGCGGCTATTGCAGCCAGCTCGGCCTTCGACTTGCGCCCCCTGTGCTTGGGGAAAGCCGACAGAGGGTCGGCTGCAGTGTTGGCTACGGCAGGCTGCACGTCGGCGTTGTCGTCGGGCAGAGCCACAGGCAGGTCGGCAAACAGCGAGGCGGGCTTCACCTCCATGGGGCGGCCTTGCTTGTTCTTCAAGTCGAAGTTCTCGCCTTCGCGACCGTTCACAGTATATACCTTGTTTGTGTCTTTCTTCACTATTCTGGTTCTTTTCTTCTTGAGTGCCGGCAGCGCGTTGGCGGCACTGTCCTCGGCGGCCTTGTCCAGTATGGCGTAGACCACACTTTCCTGTGTGTCGCCCGACTGCACATTGACACCCATTTGCTCGGCGATGGCCGTCAGCTGACTGAAGTCCATCGTTTCAAGTTCTTCCTTTTTATACATAATGTGTTGTCAGAATGTCTTTTCTTAACAGAAACATAAGATTGAAATGGAAGCGTTTCGCGAACGGAAACGCCATCTACGTCTGAAAAACGGTGCAAAGTTAACATAAAGTATCTGTAAAAACAAATGTTTCTTACGAAATGATTGAGTAATTTTGCAAGAGCGTGGTTTATTTGAAGCACGTGGGCAATGAATGAAAGTGCGGTTTGGAAAACCGCCATGGCAAACAGCATGAATAATGGGAATAAGAAACAGACATACACCTTTCCGCAGCAGTAGTACACATCGCCGAGCCATGGGCGAGGCCATCGTTGGCGCGGCCATGCGGTTGCAACATATAATAATATGTATAACAATAGTGCTTCTTTCGCTCCACGCAATGCCCGCATGGGCGCAAAAGGTAGACAAGAGCGACTACTACTTTGTGCTCGACACTGGGCGCGGACTGTCGGACAATTGCGTTCTCCAGATGATGCAGTTGCCCGACGGGCGGCTTGCCGTGGTCACGGCGCGTGGCGTTGACCTATACGACGGCAAGCGGTTTGCGTTTGTGCCGCTGCCAACAGCCAGTGGACAGACTATCGACGCATATAGAGGACAGACCCACCTGTATGTGGATGGCCGCAACCGCCTTTGGGTGAAGAGCCATAGGCGGATACACTGCATAGACCTGGCCAAGGACCGGCTCGTTGACAGTCCGCTCGACTCCTTGGCGGCGCATTGCCCGGCCGACTCCATCGGCGACCTGTTTGTTGATGGACGTGGGCGCGTGTGGGTGGTCAGTGGACTTTCGGCCATCAACACCGCTGACGGCGAACGCCTGACGCTTGACGCGGCTTGGGGCGACTTGCAGGATCTTGACACCGACGGACGGTGCGTTTACACGTTTCATGCCAATGGACTTGTGGCGGTCTTCCGCAACGGTAGGCTATTCTACACCGCCTCGGCCTATTCGCAGGCCGAGGCCAAGAATTATCGGCGCACGTCGCTCACGGTGCAGACCCGCAGCGGACAGTTCTACCAGATAAGGACAGGGCGAGGCCGACGGGGTAGGGGAGGCGGATCGGTGTTTCTGCGCTTCGACCCTGCCACAAGGGCTTACACCAAGATATACGAGTGCGACTATGTGCTGCACACCCTCAACATGACATCCGGCAACCAAGCCTTGATAAGCAGTCAGCGAGGCTATCTCATGTTCGACTTCAACGTGGGCGGTGCTCCGCGCGAAGTGAGCGAACTGTCGCTGCCCGACGGGCGGTCGCTCACCACGGGCATCAACACCGTTCTTCGCGACAACGAAGGTGCCATTTGGCTTGGCACATACCGCGACGGACTGATATACGTGTCGCCCATGCTGGGACTGTTCTTCACCATCGACAAACCATGGTGGCAGTCGGCGTGGGGCGTTGCCGCCATCGTGGCGATGGTGGCCATCGTCGGTGCGCTCGGCTTTGGGGCGTATCGCCGCAACAGAAGACTACACACAGTCGAGACCTCAGCAGTTGCCGAGGTCTCAGCGGCAGTAGCCGGGGCTTCAGCCGTTGCCAAAACTTCAGCCATTGCAGGAGAAGACGGCAAGAGGGAAGTGACGGCAGAGGCAGTCGATGCCGAACCACAGCTCGTGGCCAATGCCCGGACACTTGTAGAGCAGCACTTGCGCGACTGTGACTATGGTGTGGAGCAACTGGCCAACGACCTTTGCATGGAGCGCACAGGACTCTACAAGAAGTTCACCTCGCAGCTTGGCACCACGCCGGTGGCCTTCATCCGCAGCGTGCGCCTTGGCTGTGCCGCATCACTGCTGAGGGAGGGGCGGCTCTCGGTCAATGAGATTGCCGAGCGCACGGGTTTTTCCTCGCCCAGCTATTTCACAAGGTGCTTCAAGAAAGAATATGGGGTGCTGCCGTCGGAATATAAATAGGCGGAGCGATTGTGCAGCCACTGAAAATCGTACACGACACTTCGCCAGCATGCGAAATTCAACAAAAGTGACATCCTAATCTTCATTTGTCTTAGCGTATCGGCAGCTTTGCGCATTACCTTTGCACACTGAAATCCAGCACGTTCTCTGTGTGGCGGCAAAATGTGGCCGCGCCAGTGCGTGCCTATGTGTGCCAGTGTGCATATTCTTAACGTAAACCTAAAAATAACAAAGATCATGCTAAGCAGATTATCATTTTCGGCCCTTGTGTGCGCTGCGTTGGTTGGCGCGCCAAGCCAAACCCACGCCAAGAAGAGCGAAGCCCCGACCGTCGTGACGCGACAGGTGGGCAACCAGAATGTCACCATCGAATTCTACGCCCCCACCATTGTGCGCGTCGTCAAGTCGCCAATGGGCAGCGATGCGGTTAGCCAGAAGAAGAGCTACCCGGTTGTGCTGAAGCCACAGCAGGTTGACGGTTTGAGCGTGAGCGAGACGGGTGGGGCGGTCAGTGTGAAGTCGCCATTCATCACCGTGGCCCTGAACAAGACCACGGGTGCCATCAGCTTCGCCTCAAACGACGGCAAACCGTTGCTCACCGATGCCAAGACCAGTCTTGAGGCGCGCTCCGACGAGGCCAACAAGGGCAAGCTGCGCGTGAGGCAGTGCTTCCTGCTCGACGGCGACGAGGCCATATACGGACTCGGACAGTTGCGCGACACCAACATGAACCAGCGCGGCCGCCGCAATGTGACGCTGTGGAACAACAACACCTACATAGCCATACCATACTTCACGAGCGAGAAGGGCTACGGACTGTATTGGGACAATGCCGGAAAGACATACTTCGACGATGCCGACAGCACCTCGTTCACCAGTGAGGTGGCCACTTGCGCCGACTACTACTTCATGTATAAGGACGGTTCGCAGGACGGCGTCGTGGCCAGCATACGCGAACTTACCGGCCAGGCCACCATGTTCCCCCTGTGGGCGATGGGCTTCTGGCAGTGCCGCGAACGCTACAAGACCAGCGACGAGTTGGCCGGAGTGCTCGACAAATACCGCGAGCTGCGCATACCCGTTGACGCTATCGTGCAGGACTGGCAGTATTGGGGCTGCGACTCCAACTGGAACGCCATGAAATTTCAGAACCCCTACTACATAAACAAGGTGGGCGACCCGGCATACAACAAGTATCTGCCGCGCGACATGAAGAACATGACGGCGCAGGGCGAGCCACGGCTGAAGAGTCCCGAGGAGATGGTGAAGTATGTACACGACAACAACGCCCACCTGATGATTACCATTTGGGCTAACTTCGGCCCTTGGACCGACCAATACAGAGACCTGAAGAAGATAAACGCCCTGTTGCCATTTGACACGTGGCCAAAGAGAAACGGGGTGATGCCCTACGACGTGTTCAACCCCAAGGCGCGCGAAATTTACTGGAAGTATCTGTCGCACCTGTACAAGATGGGCTTTGACGCATGGTGGACCGACTCCACCGAGCCAGACCACTTCGAGAAGCCCGGCGACGACGACTACCAGACCTACGACGGGTCGTGGCTCGGCTTGAAGAACGCCTTCTCGCTTGTACACAACAAGAACATCTATGAGCACCAGCGCGCCATGGCGGGCAACACCAAGCGGTCGCTGCAGATGACGCGCAGCGGCAGCTTCGGCATACAGCACTATGGCACATTCTCGTGGAGCGGCGACATCAGGGCCACGTGGGGCGAGATGAAGAAGCAGGTGCCTTCGGGCCTGAACTACACCCTGTGCGGCATACCATTCTGGAACACCGACTTGGGCGGCTTCTTCTATCGCGACTACCGCCACAACCCCAAGAACCCCGCCTTGCAGGAGCTGAAGACCCGCTGGATGCAGTGGGGAACGTTCATGCCGCTCATGCGCAACCACTGCTCCTCGCCAATGGTCAGCGAGTTTTATGCCTTTGGCCAGCAGGGCGACTGGTGCTACGACGCCATGCTCGACGCCGTGAAGCTGCGCTACCGGCTGTTGCCCTACATATACAGCATGGCCGGCGACTGCGTACACAACAACGGCAGCATGATGCGCGCCCTCGTCATGGACTATGCCGCCGACAAGAAGGCTTCGCGCCTCAACGACGAGTATCTCTTTGGCCGCAACCTGCTGGTGAAGCCCGTCACCGACCCGTTGTACACCTGGAACGACAACCAGAAGAAGGGCCACACCATATATCCCGACGTGAAGAAGGCCGCCGCCCCCGTTGGCGTGTATCTGCCCAGCGGCAACAAGTGGTATGACTTCTGGAGCAACACTGCCTACGACGGTGGCCAGGACATACAGTATCCTTGTCCCATCGACATCATGCCCGTGTTTGTCAAGGCTGGCTCCATCATGCCGTTTGGTCCCGAGGTGCAGTACAGTTCGGAGAAGCCGTGGGACGAGTTGGAGATACGCGTGTATCCCGGTGCCGACGGCGAGTTTGTGCTGTATGAGGACGAGGGCGACAACTACAACTATGAGAAGGGCAAGTATTCGGCCATCAAGTTTGCCTGGAGCGATGCCAGCCGCACTCTCAGCATAGCCCAGCGCAAGGGCAGCTTCAAGGGCATGCTGCAGAAGCGCAAGTTCAACATAGTGCTTGTGGGGGCCGACAGTGGCCGTGGCAACTTGCCCATGAAGGCCAACACCACGGTTGAGTATGCCGGCGACGCCGTTAAGGTGGCGTTGTAGAGGGCGATTGTGTGCGCAAAGGTACACTAACGTGGAAAAAAGACGTTAACTTTGCATCCGTCAAGCAAAAGCCACATTGGCATTGGCTACCTGATTGGAGCCAGTGGCAGTGGGGCTTGGCTTGGCGGATTTGCATATACGCACATATTTATAGAACCCACCTACAACGACATGAAATACCTAAAGGTTACTTTTAGCATAGACGCTCCGCAAGAACTTTTGTCCGATGCGTGCGACCTATTGGCCGACGCAGCCGGCGGAGCTGGTTTTGAGACTTTCGAGTATACGCCGCAAGGGCTTGACGGCTACGTTCAGGCAAGCCTGTTTGACTCCGCCGCACTCGATGCCGCCGTGGCCGACTTCCCCATGCCTGGTGTCGGCATAGCCTATACTGTGGCCGACGCCGAGGACAAGGACTGGAACGAGGCATGGGAGAACGAGGGCTTCGAACCCATATCCGTTGGTGGCCGCTGCGTGATACACGACGGTCGCCACTTGCCCACGCAAAAGGCTGACGTGGAGATTGAAATCGATGCGCGCCTGGCGTTTGGCACGGGCAACCACGAGACCACACGCATGATGGCCACAGCACTTATGGCGATGCCGCTCGCCGGCAAGCGCGTGCTCGACGCGGGCTGTGGCACGGGCATACTTGGCATACTTGCGCTGAAGCTCGGCGCGGCTTGCGCCACGGGCTACGACATCGACGAGTGGAGCGTTGACAACGCGCGCCACAATGCCGTCATCAATGGTGTTGACGGTGGCTACGAGGCTCTGCTTGGCGACGCGTCGGTCGTTGATGGCATGGAGGCTGGCTTCGACGTGGTGGCCGCAAACATCAATCGCAACATTCTGCTCGCCGACATGGGGCGTTGGGCCAAAGCCTTGCGCAGTGGCGGATGCTTGGCAATAAGCGGCTTCTACGTGGCCGACAAACCCGCGCTTGAAGCCTGTGCCAAGGACTTGGGACTCGTGAAGACGGCCGAGGCCGACGACAACGACTGGGCTTGCATGACATTCTGCCGCAAGGGGTAGGCTTATAGAACACGCCTGAATATGGTAGAGAAAGACAACACACCAGAGATGCGTCCCACGTTCGAAGAGATTCGTAGGACGGATGATAATGGACATGAGTATTGGAGTTCCCGAGACTTGTGCTCTGCCATGGGCTATTCTGCAAATTGGAAATTCCAAAGGGTAATCGATAAGGCTATTGAAGTAGCCAATGCCAAGGGGATGAACATTGGCGACCATTTCAACCAAACGGTTGATATGGTTAGGCTTGGCAGTGGGGCGTTCAGGAAGGTGGAGATATTCCGCCTGTCACGCATGGCGTGCATGATTATTGCAGAGAATGCCGATGGAAAGAAAGCATTGGTGCAGCAGGCAAGAGAATACTTTTCTCAGTCTGTCACGACCACGGAACTTATACAGAACTCGCTGGAGTCCAATATCTTGCTATATAAAACCGCACAAGGTGAAACTCGTATTGAGGTTATCTTCAATAACGAAACGTTTTGGATGTCGCAGAAACGCATGGCGGATTTGTTTGGCGTGGATGTAAGAACCATAAACTATCACTTGGGACAAATCTATGAAGCTGGCGAATTGAAGAAAGAAGCAACTATCCGAAAAATTGGGATAGTTCAATCTGAAGGCGAGCGGGATGTGGAGCGCACACCGTTGTTCTACAACCTTGATGCCATCATTGCCGTGGGTTATCGTGTAAATAGCTATCAAGCCACACAGTTTCGCATTTGGGCTACTTCTGTGCTAAAGGAATTTATCATCAAGGGGTATGTGCTTGACGATGAACGGTTGAAGCAAGGCAAGCATTTCGGCAAGGACTACTTTGACGACTTGCTGGAGCGCATCCGCGAGATTCGCACGTCAGAGCGCCGCTACTATCAGAAGATAACCGACATCTACGCAGAGTGCAGTGCAGACTATGATGCCAAGTCGGAAAGCACAAAGCTATTTTTTAAGATGGTGCAGAATATGATGCACTTGGCCGTCACTCACCACACAGCGGCAGAGATTGTTTACGACAGGGCTGATGCCGAACAACCGCATATGGGGCTAACCACATGGAAGAAAGCTCCAGACGGCAGAGTGCAGAAATCTGATACGATTGTCGCCAAGAACTATCTGTCGGATAAAGAGCTGGAAGAGTTGAACGGCATAACAAATGCTTTCCTCGACTTTGCCGAGATGCGTGCCCGACACCACATGGTTACGAATATGGAGGATTGGCGCAAACGCCTATCGCAGTTTCTTGCAACAATGGACTACGAGGCAAACGCATCGGCAGGAACGGTATCGCAAGAGGAAGCAAGAGCTAAGGCGTATGGTGAATATGAGAAATATAAGCTCATTCAAGACCGCTCGTATATTTCCGACTTCGACCGCTTCAATGGCGGAGATGGCGAAGGCTCATTGCTTCCATTCGACCTCAATCCAACGGAAGCATAGAATTGTTAGAATGGAAAATAGCCGAGGTACTCTCTGTAAGTATGAACGAGACGCTCATTGTGGACAAATAAAGTGGGTGCAACGACGCCTGTTGTTATGACAGACATCAACTTCCGATAATGACAATATATGGGTAGTTTGCACGGAAAGGGAAGCAGATATGACACCAGAAGAAAAAGCAAGGGTCAAGATCGACCAATGGTTTAATGATGCAGGATGGAAGGTTGTCAACCGTGACGAATACGAGCCAACCATTACTGCGGCTGCCATTCGGGAAGGCTTGCTAAAAGGCAACCTGGAAGCAGATTATTTCCTGTTTATCAATGGGAAAGCAGTTGGTGTGCTCGAAGCCAAGCGAGAGGAGGTTGGCATCTCTTCCAATACGGTCAGCGACCAAGTCATGACATACGCCAAGAGCGTGCCCGACTGTTACCAAGCATGGCAAAAGCCATTGCCCTTTCTTTACAAGTCGAACGGAAAGGAAATAGAATTCTTCGACTATAGGCATCGGAACTCCTCCACATGGGAAACCATCAACCGCATCTACAGTCCAAAGGAAATCGTCAAGATGCTGGGAATAGAAGACCCATTCGCAGGTCTTCCCACACTGACCAAGAAAGGACTTCGCAACTGCCAATATGAGGCGGTTACGGAGTTGGAGAAGAGTTTCCGCACAGGGCAGAACCGAGCGTTGATGGTTCTCGCCACGGGTGCAGGCAAGACCTACACGGCTTGTCTCACAGCCTATCGTATGCTCAGCTACACGCCGATGCGCCGTGTCCTCTTTCTGGTTGACCGAAACAATCTTGGCCGGCAGGCAGAAAACGAGTTCGGAACTTTCCGCCTAACGGAGACGGGTGATGCCTTCAATGCAATCTACTCTGTCAACCGTCTGAAGTCAGCGACAAATCCATCCGACAGCAACGTGGTCATCAGTACCATCCAAAGACTGTTCTCACTCTTGAAGGGAGAAGAAATAACCGATACGGATGATGACGATGAAGATACTGCTGATGGTGAAGTGGAACTGCCCGAAAATCCCAAATTGGAGAAACTGTTGGGTGGAATAAAAGAGGATTAAGAATATGGACACAAAACCATTGATAGACCAACAAGAAAGGCAGTTTGCAGAGGTGGTGGACATGATTGCCCAGCACCAAAGCCATGCGTCACGAGTGGTCAATGAAGACACTTTGCTTACGGCGTGGCAAGTTGGCGCATATGTTTCTGGCAAACTGAAAACCGAGGAATGGGGAAGCAAGGTTGTTACCAAGCTTTCAGAATATATACGCTCACAGCGTCCTGACTTCAAAGGATATAGCAGAAGAAATATATATAACATGGTGATGTTTTTCGAAGAATACTCTTCGGAAGCATTCTCCAAGACAGTGGCCAATTACTTGAATTCAGAATTTGTGCAGCCACGGACTGCACAATTAGAAAACATATCGTCTGTAAAAACAGAAGCTGAGAAAATTGTGCAGATGTCATCTGCACAATTTGTCCAAATGTCATCTGGACAAATGCCAAACATATTGAATATGACCACCTTGTCCAATCATATTGAAATACTTTGCCGTTGCAAAAGACAGGAGGAACGACTGTTCTATATTCTTTATGCAAACAGAGAACACTTGAAGTATAAGGAGATGCAACGTTGCATCAGCAACGACACCTATTCTTCTTTGTTGGGCAGCAAAAAAAATATGTCCAAAGGATTGCTGGAGCAATATCCCAATGCGCCTATCATGTTCAAGGACACGGTGTTCCTTGATTTTCTCGGCTTGCCTCAAAAGCATAGCGAGAGCAAACTGAAAAAGGGACTGATAGAGCACATGAAACGGTTCATCCTTGAACTCGGAAAGGACTTCATCTTCATGGATCAAGAATATCCGCTCACCGTGGGTGCCTCTACCTACAAGGCAGATTTGTTGTTTTTCCATCGTGGTCTGCAAGCCCTTGTGGCCGTGGAATTGAAGAAAACCAAGTTCCATCCTCGTGACCTTGGGCAATTGGAGTTTTACCTCGAAGCATTGGACAGAGACGTAAAACGCTCCAATGAGAATCCTTCCATCGGCATCATCCTGTGCCCCGAAGCCGACCGTGTGGTTGTGGAATATGCCATGAGCCGCAGCATGAGTCCCACGATGATTGCCCAATACAAACGCATCCTGATACCACAAGAGCGTATGCAGCAACAGTTGAACGAATTTTGCCAGTTCTTCTTGACAGAGAAGAAACGCAGCAAGTAAATAGGGCGTCCAATTTGTTGTGCCTATTGTGGTGGATGCGCAAGTAGTGGGCGACGTGTCTCACGTCGCAACTACCGTATTGCCGCTTTGTAGTGGGTGCGGTGGGACACCGCACCCACTATAAAGGGTACGGCAAATTGGACAGCCCACCATAATGGTAGCATGGTCTGATATTCTTTGCAGTGTTGGCTCGTGAGATGGCGAGTTGGGGAAGACCCCAAAAAGAAAGGACTGCGCCACGCAGAGTTGGTGGCACAGTCCCGGTTGGCATCCTTTTAAATCTTCTCACCCAAAATAATGTTGCCTAACCCTATGTGAGTGGGTTTGCGGCGCACGCTTGCGCCAAAATGCCGAATGATGTTTCGGCGTAAGCCTTGTTTGGGTTTGTGGTTTTGAAAAATGTTCAGCCTGTACGGTTGGAAATGTAAGTTCGGACAAAACACGAACGTCAGCTGCGTAGTGGGTGCGGTGTCTCACCGCACAATCTTAGGTGAAAGCTTTTGCGACGTGAGACACGTCGCCCACTACACTCATCATTGCGCCAACCGTACAGGCAACGAACATTATTCGTTGCTTTCCTTGCGCTGCGGCCTGTTCTGCATGCGCTTCTGCATGTCGGCCTTGTAGCTGGTGTACTGGTCGTTGGTGAGTATGGCCTTCAGCTCGTTGTCGTAGGCGGTCATGCTCTCCTCCATCTTCTTTCTCGACTCCTCCATCTTGGTCTTCTGCTCGTCGGTCATCTCCGGGCGTTGTCCGTTGTCGTTGCGCGGTCCGCGCCCGTTGGCGTCGCGGAAGCCGCCGCGCCCCATGCGCGGCCTCATGGTGTCGGCATATTTGGTGTTCAGCTCAAGCAGCTTCTTGGCCTGGTCGCTGTCCAGCTTGTATTTCTCAACGACGTCGTTGGTGCGCCGCTTAATCATTTCGGTCTGGTCCATCTTGCGGTCCTTCTTCTCCTTCTGGGTGTCGTCTTGCGCTGTTGCGGCAGAGCAGATCATCAGGGCGGCTGCCACGGCCATTATCATTCTTTTCATTGTCGTTGTCTCCTTATTCTCTTTTATGGGTTTATGATATGTGTCTCGTTAAGTTGCAACTGTATATGTGACGCGGAAAGTGACGGGAAGTTTAATCCAAGGCCAAAATTTTCTTTCCGTGGCAAGTCCCGTTTGTCGCCATGCATGCCATATCTGCTCGTGCAGACTGCCGCATAAGGCAGTCTTACACCAGTTGGAGCAAGAGCTTACACCAGTTGGAGTAAGAGCTTACACCAACTGAAGTAAGAGCTTACACCAACTGGTGTAAGACGAAAAAGCACCCTTGTGGGCATTGCCAAAAGCGGCTCTCGGCCAAAAAACAAAGCACACTTTAGCAAATTAAGGATTATATTATTAACTTTGCACCAACTAACAAGCAACATATTTCCAACAATCATGAACGTTTTAGAGCTTAGCGAGCAGGAAATAGGAAGACGACAGAGCCTGCAGGAGCTGCGCGACATGGGCATCGATCCATATCCAGCGGCCGAATATCCGACAAACACATTCTCTACAGACATAAAGGACAGTTTCAGCGATGAGGAAGGCGGGCGCGAGGTGTGCATCGCCGGTCGCATGATGAGCCGAAGGGTGATGGGCAAGGCCGCCTTCGCCGAGCTTCAGGACTCAAAGGGACGCATACAGGTGTACATCACGCGCGACGACATCTGTCCTGGCGACGACAAGGACTTGTACAACAAGGTGTTTAAGAAGCTGATGGACATCGGCGACTTCATCGGAGTAAAGGGTTTCGTGTTCCGCACGCAGACAGGCGAAATATCCGTTCATGCAAAGGAAATAACGCTGCTGTCGAAGAGTCTGAAGCCGCTGCCAATAGTGAAGTATAAGGACGGCGTGGCCTACGACAAGTTTGAAGACCCCGAGCTGCGCTACCGCCAGCGCTATGTTGACCTCGTGGTGAACGAGGGGGTGAAGGACACCTTCCTGCAGCGCGCCACGGTGATACGCACCATACGCCGAGTGCTCGACGAGGCCGGCTACACCGAGGTGGAGACCCCCACGCTGCAGTCGATTGCCGGAGGCGCGAGCGCACGCCCGTTCATCACCCACTTCAACGCCCTCAATATAGATATGTATATGCGCATAGCCACCGAGCTTTACTTGAAGAGGCTCATCGTGGGCGGCTTCGAGGGCGTGTATGAGATAGGCAAGAACTTCCGCAACGAGGGCATGGACCGCAACCACAACCCGGAGTTCACCTGCATGGAGCTTTACGTGCAGTATAAGGACTACAACTGGATGATGTCGTTCACCGAGAAACTGCTTGAGACGGTGTGCATCGCAGTGAACGGCAAGCCTGAGCGCGAGATTGACGGCAACATCGTGAGCTTCAAGGCTCCCTACCGCCGCTTGCCCATACTCGACGCCATCAAGGAGAAGACCGGCTTCGACTGCAACGGCAAGAGCGAGGAAGAGATACGCGACTTCTGCAAGCAGAAGGGCATGGACGTAGACGAGACCATGGGCAAGGGCAAGCTCATCGACGAACTGTTTGGCGAGTTCTGCGAGGGCACTTTCATCCAGCCCACGTTCATCACCGACTATCCCGTAGAGATGTCACCGCTGACCAAGATGCACCGCTCGAAGCCCGGACTGACCGAGCGCTTCGAACTGATGGTGAACGGCAAGGAGCTGGCCAACGCCTACTCGGAGCTTAACGACCCAATAGACCAGGAGGAGCGCTTCAAGGAGCAGATGCGACTGGCCGACAAGGGCGACGACGAGGCCATGGTAATCGACCAGGACTTCCTGCGCGCCTTGCAGTATGGCATGCCCCCCACGAGCGGCATCGGCATCGGCATCGACCGCCTCGTAATGCTCATGACGGGCAAGACATACATTCAGGAGGTGCTCTTCTTCCCGCAGATGCGCCCCGAGAAGAAAGCCCCCAAGAGCAGCGTTGACGACTGGAAGGCCATTGGCGTAGGCGAGCAGTGGGTGCCCGTGCTCAACAAGTGCGGCTACTACCTCGTGCAGGACATAAAGGAGGTGAACCCGCAGAAGCTCCAGATGGACGTGTGCGGAGTGAACAAGAAATACAAGTTGGGCTACGACAATCCCAAGGTTGACGAGTTTGCCGCGTGGATTGAAAACGCCAACAAGTGACACAGAAGAACGGCGAGAAACTAAAGTCAGGCATTGATGTTCGATTGCGGCAAGATAGCCATCATAGGCGGAGGCAGCTGGGCCACGGCAGTGGCCAAGATTGTGGTGGGGCGCACCCACCACATAGGGTGGTATATGCGCCGCGACGACCGTATCGACGACTTCCGTCGGCTCGGCCACAACCCGGCCTACCTCATGAGCGTGAGGTTTGACGTCAACGAGATATTCTTCTCAAGCGACATCAACAAGATTGCGCAAAACTACGACACGCTCGTGTTTGTCACGCCGTCGCCCTACATCAAGAACCACCTGAAGAAGCTGCGCACAAGGCTCAAGGACAAGTTTGTCATCACGGCCATCAAGGGCATCGTGCCCGACGAGAACCTGGCCTGCTCGGAGTTTTTCCATGAGGTGTATGACGTGCCTTACGAGAACCTCGCTTGCTTGGGAGGCCCCTCGCACGCCGAGGAGATAGCCCTTGAGCGACTGTCGTACCTCACCGTGGGCTGCTCCGACCGCGACAAGGCGCAGGCTTTCGCCGACATCCTGGCCAACGACTTCATCAAGACCAAGACCAGCAGCGACGTGATAGGCATAGAGTATGCCTCGGTGCTGAAGAATGTCTACGCCATAGCCGCCGGCATTTGCAGCGGACTGAAGTTTGGCGACAACTTCCAGGCCGTGCTCATGTCGAACGCCGTGCAGGAGATGGCGCGCTTTCTCAACGCCATACACCCCATAGAGCGCAGCGTCTACGACTCGGTGTACCTTGGCGACCTGCTCGTGACGGGCTACAGCAACTTCTCGCGCAACCGCACCTTCGGCACCATGATAGGCAAGGGCTACAGCGTGAAGAGTGCGCAGATAGAGATGGAGATGATTGCCGAGGGCTATTTCGGCACCAAGTGCATGAAGGAGATAAACCGCCACTTGCACGTGAACATGCCCATTCTCGATGCCGTCTACAACATACTCTATGAGCGCATAAGTCCGCAGATAGAGATAAAGTTGCTCACCGACTCGTTCAGATAAAAGGGGAGCGGTTCTCTTGTGCCGACACGTTTCGGTCATTTCTTGCGACAAACACATAGCGACCCACGGCAGACTCCAATAAGTGTCTGTCGTGGGTCGCTCGCGTTTCTGCGGGGGGCGCATCAACGTTTGGAAATAGAGTTGCCCATTTGTTGTGACTAATGTGTAGTGGGTGCGGTGTCCCACCGCACACCAAGCTGCAATGCGGCTGTTGCGACGTGAGACACGTCGCCCACTACACTAAGAACAACAAATTGGATAGCATAGCATCAACATTCGGAAACATAGGCTGTTGCATGGGCTTATGCGTCGCCCTCGCCAAGAAACCGCCGCCGCAATCTATGGATTTTCAACATTTTTTTGTACTTTTGCAGTAGAATTGCAAGAGGATAAGCAGGTGTGCTATATTGGAAGTGGCCCGAAAGTTTTTTATGGCGACTTCATTGTTAGGGGGTAAAGAGATACATCTACTTAGATTTGAACAGGATTTTTTTTATATAACACTTGCTTATGAGTAAAAAAGATAAGATTGTTTCATTTTTGTGGCAGCACGTGCTGCTGCTTGTTTCGCTGTGCATAATGACCTTTGGCGTTGCCGTGTGCGTGCGCAGCATGTTGGGTTCGAGTGTGATATCAACATTGCCTTATGTGTTTGAGACCGCAGGCAAGCAAGGCGTGGGTGGGGTGCCGCAGTTCACCATCGGCCAGTACACCTATATCATGAACGCCGTGCTTGTGGCCGGACAGATAGCCGTGCTCCGAAGGCGCTTCGAGCCGGTGCAGCTGTTCCAGTTGCTCGTGGGCTTCGTGTTTGGCTCGCTCATCGACGTCAACATGTCGCTCACGTCGTGGCTTGCCCCGACTGAGCTGTGGTCGAAGGCAGTGGCGCAGGTGGCCGGCTGCACGGTGCTGGGCTTCGGCATTGCCCTTGAGGTGCGCTGCGGCTCGGTGACAATGCCCGGCGAGGGCTTCCCCGTTGCGGTGAGCGAGGTGACGGGCATCGAGTTTGCCAAGATGAAGATTGTCGTTGACATCTCGCTTGTGGTGCTGGCCGTAGTCTTCTGCTACGTGTTCTTTGGCGCATGGCAATGGTATATAGTGGGCATCGGCACGCTCTTCGCCATGGTGTATGTCGGGGCGGTGGTGCGCATGGTGGGCAAGCGCCTCGGATGGTTCGACCGCATGCTGGCCTATCGTCCGGGCTTCCGCCGCTATGTGTATGGCTTGGCGCGGTTCATCTTCAAGCAATAGGCCACTTGACGATAAATGCAGGGGTTGGCTATATTAGTCGCAGTTGCGATTTGTATGGCCAGCCCATGTTGTATCCAATGAATATGTGCTGAAAAAATCGGGGATTAATGGCACTGCCATAAAATAAAAACGCTACCTTTGCAGCGCGAAAAACAACAATACAGAATATGGACGATTATCACGCGGACGATTTCAATTTGTAGACCGTGGGGACTTCGCGTTTGGCAGTCCTCGCAGCCAACATCTTTGGAGGATTGCTAAATGAAAACATACTGGAACACTAATGGAGGGTTGAAGGCCATAGACGAGTGGCAGCCCAATTGCTGGATACAAGTGACGTGTCCTACCGAGGAAGACCTGCAGATGCTTGAGGACAGGTTTCACATTCCCGACTATTTCCTGTCGGACATAAGCGACACCGACGAGCGCGCCCGTTACGAATACGACGACGGGTGGATGCTCATCATCCTACGCATACCTTACGTTAAGGAGATACGCTCGCGCACGCCTTACACCACCGTGCCGCTTGGCATCATACACAAGCGCGACGTGACAATCACCGTGTGCTACTACGAGACCAACATGATGATCGACTTCGTGAGCTTCCAGCAGAAGCGCAACGAGGGCTTCACCGACTACGTAGACATGATTTTCAGGCTGTTTCTCTCGTCGGCGGTGTGGTATCTGAAGCGGTTGAAGCAGATAAACAACCTTATAGAGAAGGCCAAGCGCAACCTTGACCGCGAGGTGAACAACGAGTCGCTGATAGGGCTGAGCCGCCTGCAGGACTCGCTCACATACTTCATCACGTCGATAAGGGGCAACGAGACGCTGCTGTCGAAGCTGAAGTTCAAGCTGCAAATCGACGAGCTTGACGCCGACCTCATCGAGGACGTCAACATCGAGATGACGCAGGCGAGGGAGACCACCAGCATATACTCAAACATTCTCGAGTCGACGATGGACACGTATTCGAGCATCATCAACAACAACATGAACACCGTGATGCGTACGCTCACCTCGGTGTCCATCATACTCATGTTTCCCACGCTGGTGGCCAGCCTGTTTGGCATGAACCTCGTCAACGGCATGGAGAGCAGCCGGTATGGCTTCGCCATCGCCCTTGTGCTTTCACTGGCCATATCGGGATTGTTTTGGTGGGTTTTCCGCCACAAACGTCTAATTTAAATATGCAAAAAGCAAAAAAAAAATAACGATGTTAGGCCAATAACATATTTTTTATTAAGTTTGTGCCAAATTTATTGTTTTAGAAAACTTGAAGTCGTATAAACTTTTATGAATTTCAGGATTTGCCTTTGTTTTTGAGGCGATTTTTGGCTTTGGAGAGGGAGTGTGGCGAGGCCACACGACCGATGAAAGGTCAAAAAAAAGCGGCAAAAAGAATGGTGGAGATTGAAGTTAGAAGAGATAAAAAGACAAAATAAAAAAAAGACAAAATAGATCTTCGTCAGAAAAGTTTAGGCGACTTCTTATCATGAACCAAAAGTTTATATGATGGACTCTCAAGAAAAGAACCTCGAAGCTGGCTTTGAAGAAAGCCAGAGCAAGGCGGAGGAAACCGCAGCCAACACCGTAGAACCGCAGCAGGAAACCGAAACGACACAGCAGGAAACTGCAGCTACGGCCACGGAAACTAAGGAGGAGGCCGCCGCTGAAGTAGAACGCAAAGTGTACACTTCAAAGAAAGAGGTGCTCGACAGAATAAAGGAAATCGCACATGGCGAGACAGCCCCCGACAAGGACGAGGTTGACTATCTGAAGACATCGTTCTACAAACTGCACATCGCCGAGCGCGAGGCGCAGATGAAGGCTTATGTCGATGGCGGAGGCAACCCCGACGAATATGTCGTCACGCCCGACGCCGACGAGGAGGCATTTAAGGCCGAAATGGGCGTGGTAAGGGAGAAGCGCGCCAAGATATTCCGTGAGCAGGAAGAGGAGAAGGAAGCCAACCTCAAGAAGAAGCTCGACATAATAGAGAAGATAAAGGCCATGGCCACTTCGCCTGAGGACGCCAACAAGTCGTTTCAGGAGTTCAAGGCCCTGCAGCAGCAGTGGAAGGAGATAAAGAATGTGCCGGCCGCCAAGTCGAGCGAGCTGTGGCGCAACTACCAGTTGTATGTGGAGCAGTTCTACGACCTGCTGAAGCTCAACAGCGAGGCGCGCGAGTATGACTTCAAGAAGAACCTTGAGCAGAAGACCAAGCTTTGCGAGGCCGCAGAGAAGCTGGCCGAGGAGAGCGACGTGATAAGCGCATTCCACCAGTTGCAGAAGCTGCATCAGGAATACCGCGAGATAGGCCCCGTGGGCAAGGAGCAGCGCGAGGCCATTTGGGCGCGCTTCAAGGCAGCGTCGACAGTGATAAACAAGCGCCACCAGCAGCACTTCGAGGACATAAAGGCCAAGGAGGAGGACAACCTCGTGCGCAAGACGGCGCTCTGCGAAAAGGTGGAGGCCATCGCCGCCGAGGAGAACAAGGGTTCTGGCGACTGGGAGAAGCACACGAAGCAGATTGTTGAGGTGCAGGCCGAATGGAAGACCATTGGCTTTGCCCCGCAGAAGATGAACGTGAAGATATTCGAGCGCTTCCGCACGGCTTGCGACGACTTCTTCACGCGCAAGGCCGAGCACTACAAGGCGCAGAAAGAGTCGTTCAAGGCCAACGCCGAGAAGAAGCGCGCTCTTGTGGAACAGGCCAACGCACTGAAGGACAGCAAAGACTGGAAGGCTACATCGGAGAAGCTCATAGCACTGCAGAAGGAGTGGAAGACCATCGGCTTTGTGCCCAAGAAGTTGGGCGACCAGCTGTGGGCCGACTTCCGTGCGGCGTGCGACTGCTTCTTTGACGCACGCAACGCTGAGGGCGCAGGACAGCGCAACGAGGAGCGCGAGAACCTTGAGAAGAAGCGCGAGATAATCGACAGGCTGAAGACGGTGGCTGCCGAAGGCGGCGAGAACGTTAAGGAGACCGTTCGCAAGCTGGTTGAGGAATACAATGCGGTGGGCCACGTGCCTTTCAAGGAGAAGGACAAGCTGTATGAGGCTTACAAGGCTGTGCTCGACCAGCTGTACAGCGAGCTTAACATAAGCATAGCGCGCCGCAAGCTGTCGGACTTCAAGACCCGCATACGCAATGCCGCCGAGCATGGCGAGGGTGCCATCGACGGCGAGCGCGCCCGTCTGACAAGACAGTATGAGGCTGTGAAGAACGAGGTGAAGACCTATGAGAACAACCTCGGCTTCCTCAACGCTTCGAGCAAAAAGGGCAACAGCCTCATCGAGGAGATGAACCGCAAGGTGCAGAAGCTCAAGGACGAGATGAACCTGATACGCGAGAAGATAAAGGCCATCGACCAGCAGGCAAGTGGCGAATAGAGCCAGTCTTGCCGCGATGAAAGGGGAGAGGACACTTTACTTTTATCGTCAAACGCACAATAAAGAAACCAAAAGGAGGGAGAAAGCCGAATGTGGCCTTTCTCCCTCCTTTGATTTTTTTATTGTGGCGGTAATTTAAAACCTTACACTTAGTTCCACGTCAACCATGCTGTAGTTGTGCTTGGCCAGACTGCGATCGTTGACAAGGGCATATTCGGTGTGCAGCTCAATGTTCTTGCGCATTGTCCAGTTGAGGCCAGCCTCATATTGCGTGCGGCTTGTGGCCCAGTCGGCCTTGGGGCGGTAGAGGTCGTAGCGCGCCTTGGCCGAGAGCTTGCCCTTCACTATCGGCGCGATGCACAGGGCATAGGCACCGTCGGCCTTGTTGCCGAGGGCGGTGTTCACGGTGGCGTCGTTTTGGTCGCCCTGCTTCTGGTAGGTGGTCTTGAAGGCGTAGCCCGTGGAGTGGATGTATTCCGAGCGCAGCTGCCATCCGTCGGCCTTGTATTCCGCGCTGAAGGCATAGCGGTGTTGCGGCAGACTGACCGTGCCGTTGTGCATGGTGCCGTCGGTGTCGGTCCACTGGCCGGTGCGTGCCTTAGAGCCAGTCCAGCCAAACGCGCCGATGCGCAGTCCGGCGATGGGCGCCACCCACAGTCCGCCTATTATGTCCTTGCGGTTGTCCACGTCCTTGGTGTTTATGCCCTGTCCGTTGAACACTCCCAGCTGGTAGTGCAGCAGCGTGCGCCCGCTGTTGTCGGGCAGCAGGTCGCCCTGTATCTGCACGCCTATGTCGCGCCCGTTGCTTGCCTGTTCGCCGGAGCGGTCGCTAAATCCGGCCAGCTTCGACACATTCTGCGAGTAGCCCATGAAGCCCTGGTCTACGGGGTGCATGGGGTTTTCGAAGGTGAAGGGCCGCTTGAACTGTCCTGCCTTTATATTGGCGAAGCCGAAGCGTTGCCACTCGGCATAGGCGTCGACGATGCGCGGGCTGCTGCCCAGCGTGGCGGTGTTGCCGTTGAGCTGCGCCTGCACTTTGTATTCAAACTCGTCGAGCAGCCGTCCGGTCAAGGCCACGCGCACCATGCGTATGTCGAACGTGTTGCTCTTGTCGCCCTCTTTCGACGACGCTTGGTAGTGGGCCATCACATATCCGCTCAGCTTCGTCTGGCTCAGCAGTGCGGCATCCTTGTGCTCCGCGCCAGTGCCGCCGTTGGTCTCGGCCATGGCCATGGCGCTTGCGGCGAGCGCGACGGCCAGTGCTTTCAGTCGTCTCATTGTTGTTGCTCTGTGTTGGTTTTCCTTTCTGCCCTCTTCTCCAGCAGCACCACGTTCTCCACGTGTGGCGTGTGGGGGAACATGTCAACCGGCTGCACGGCCGCCACCTTGTAGTCGACGTCGAGCAGGGCGAGGTCGCGTGCCTGTGTGGCCGGGTTGCAGCTCACGTAGACTATGCGCTTGGGGGCGGTGTTTATTATGGTCTGCACCACGTCGGGGTGCATTCCGGCGCGTGGCGGGTCGGTTATCACCACGTCGGGGCGGCCATGGCGGGCTATGAACTCGTCGTTGAGTATGTCCTTCATGTCGCCGGCGAAGAACTTGGTGTTGCCAATGCCGTTGATTTCGGAGTTCACCTTGGCGTCTTCTATGGCCTCGGGCACATACTCGATGCCTATCACCTGGCGCGCCTTGCGTGCCACGAAGTTGGCTATGGTGCCTGTGCCGGTGTAGAGGTCGTAGACAAGCTCGTCGCCAGTGAGGGCGGCAAACTCGCGCGCCACGGAGTATAGGTGGTAGGCTTGCTCGGTGTTGGTCTGGTAGAAGCTCTTTGGCCCCACCTTGAAGCGCAGCCCCTCCATGGTCTCGAATATGTGGTCGGCGCCCTTGTATGTAATGATGTCCTGGTCGCCTATGGTGTCGTTGCACTTCTGGTTGTCTACATACATCAGCGAGCTTATCTGGGGAAACTCGTCGGCCAGGTGCTGCATCAGTCCCATGGCCCTGTCGTCGTCGCCCGGCTCGTCGAAGTGGAACTGCACTATGACCATCCACTCGCCCGTGTTGGAGTTGCGTATTATCACGTCGCGCAGCAGTCCGTGCTGTGCGCGCAGGTCGAAGAATGACAGTCCGTTGGCGAAGGCGTATTCCCTTATGGCGTTGCGTATGGCGTTGTGGGTGTCGTCCATGAGCCAGCACTTCTCTATGGGCAGAATCTTGTCGAACGCCCCGGTTATGTGGAAGCCTATGCCGTTCATGTTGTCGTACTCCTCGCCCGAGGCTATCTGCTCCTTGGTGAGCCAGCGCTTGTTGGAGCACCCGAACTCTAGTTTGTTGCGGTACTCAAACGTCTTGACCGAACCCATGATGGGGCGGAACTCCGGCAGCTCCACCTTGCCTATGCGCGTGAGCTGGTCGTGCACCTGGCGCTGCTTGGCCTTGAGCTGCTCCTGGTAGGGCAGGTTCTGCCACTTGCATCCGCCGCACACGCCGAAGTGCTGGCATCGGGGCGTCTGGCGCACCTTGCTGTATTCAACGTAGCGCACCACCTCGGCCTCGCAGTAGCGGTGCTTCTTCTTCTTCACTTGCAGGTCTACCACGTCACCCGGCACGGTGAACGGCACGAAAACCACCATGTCGTCCACTTTGGCTATGGCCTTGCCCTCGGCTGCCACATCGGTAATGGTGATGTTCTCCAGCAGGGGCAGCGGCCTTTTCTTTCTGCTCATTATTATATATATATGGTTGGTTGTTGGTGTGCAAAATTACAAAATAACTCACTAAAAGCGGAAGGATAGCCTCTGCAAGTGTCCATCAAGGGTGATTTATGGACACGCCTTCAGAGGGCGACATATCCCAAAAGGAATACTTTTATGGCATATTGTGTTTGTTTGTTGACAAAAACCATTATATTTGCATACGGAAAACAACCAATGACTAATGTTAATCTAAAATACACCTAACTTATGAACGAAAAGAGAGTTTACACCTTCGGAAACGGAAAGGCCGAAGGCAAGGCGGACATGAGAAACCTCCTTGGCGGTAAGGGAGCCAACCTGGCTGAGATGAACCTTATCGGTGTGCCAGTACCTCCGGGATTCACTATCACTACTGACGTTTGCAATGAATATTTCGAGAGGGGCAAGGCCGATGTCGTGGCCCTGCTGAAGGACGACGTGGCCAAGTCGGTGGCCCACATCGAGGGGCTGATGAACAGCAAGTTTGGCGACGTGGCCAACCCGCTGCTCGTGAGCGTCCGCTCGGGAGCGCGCGCCTCGATGCCCGGCATGATGGACACCATCCTCAACCTCGGCCTCAACGACGAGGTGGTCGAGGGTCTGGCCAAGAAGACCGGCAACGAGCGCTTCGCCTACGACAGCTACCGCCGCTTCGTGCAGATGTATGGCGACGTGGTGCTGGGCATGAAGCCCGCCAACAAGGAAGACATCGACCCCTTTGAGGCCATCATACAGAAGGTGAAGTCGCAGCGCGGCATCGCCCTCGACAACGAGATGAACGTTGACGAGCTGAAGCAGCTCGTGGTGCTGTTCAAGGCTGCCATCAAGGAGCAGACGGGCAAGGACTTCCCCACCGACCCGATGGAGCAGCTGTGGGGCGCCATCTGCGCCGTGTTTGACAGCTGGATGAACGAGCGCGCCATACTCTACCGCAAGATGGAGGGCATACCCGCCGAGTGGGGCACGGCCGTTACGGTGATGGCCATGGTGTTTGGCAACATGGGCCCGACCTCGGCCACAGGCGTCTGCTTCAGCCGCGACGCCGCCACGGGCGAGAACCGCTTCAACGGCGAGTATCTCGTAAACGCCCAGGGCGAGGACGTGGTGGCCGGCATACGCACGCCGCAGCAGATAACCAAGGAAGGCTCGCTGCGCTGGGCCAAGCAGCAGCAGATATCCGAGGAGGAGCGCGCCGCCAAGTATCCGTCGATGGAGGAGGCCATGCCCGAGATATACGCCCAGCTCAACGCCCTGCAGGACAAGCTGGAGAAGCACTACCACGACATGCAGGACATGGAGTTCACCGTGCAGGAGGGCAAGCTGTGGTTCCTGCAGACGCGCAACGGCAAGCGCACCGGCACGGCCATGGTGAAGATAGCCATGGACCTGCTGCGCGAGGGCGAGATCGACGAGAAGACGGCCCTGAAGCGCTGCGAGCCCAACAAGATTGACGAGCTGCTGCACCCCGTGTTCGACAAGGCCGCCCAGGCCAAGGCCAAGGTGCTCACCCGCGGACTGCCCGCGTCGCCCGGAGCCGCCTGCGGCCAGATAGTGTTCTTCGCCGACGATGCCGAGAAGTGGCACGACGCGGGCCACAAGGTGGTGATGGTGCGCATAGAGACCAGCCCCGAGGACTTGGCCGGAATGTCGGCCGCCGAGGGCATACTCACCGCCCGTGGAGGCATGACGAGCCACGCCGCCGTCGTTGCCCGCGGCATGGGCAAGTGCTGCGTGTCGGGCGCGGGTGCCATCAACGTAGACTACAAGGCGCGCACCGTCGAGATCGACGGCGTGGTGCTCAAGGAGGGCGACTACATGTCGATAAACGGCTCGACGGGCGAGGTCTACCTCGGCGAGGTGAAGACCAAGCCGGCCGAGGTGACGGGCGACTTCGCCGCCCTGATGGACCTGTGCCAGAAATACACCCGCCTGGTGGTGCGCACCAACGCCGACACCCCCCACGACGCCCAGGTGGCCCGCAGCTTCGGGGCCGTGGGCATAGGCTTGTGCCGCACGGAGCACATGTTCTTCGAGAACGAGAAGATAAAGGCCATGCGCGAGATGATACTGGCCGACACCGTCGAGGGCCGCAAGAAGGCTCTTGAGAAGCTGCTGCCCTACCAGAAGCAGGACTTCTACGGCATACTCAAGGCCATGGACGGCTATCCCGTTAACATCCGCCTGCTCGACCCCCCATTGCACGAGTTCGTGCCCCACGACCTTGCCGGCCAGGAAACGATGGCCAAGGAGATGGGCGTGTCGGTGCAGCAGATACAGCACCGCGTGAACAGCCTCAGCGAGCACAACCCCATGCTCGGCCACCGCGGCTGCCGCCTGGGCAACACCTATCCCGAGATAACCGAGATGCAGACCAAGGCCATACTCGGAGCCGCCATCCAGCTGAAGAAGGAGGGCTTCGACCCCCATCCCGAGATAATGGTGCCGCTCATAGGCATCGTCAACGAGTTTGACGCCCAGGAGAAGGTTATCCGCGAGACGGCCAAGCAGCTGTTTGCCCAGGAGGGGGTTGAGCTGCCATTCCGCGTGGGCACGATGATAGAGATACCACGCGCCGCCCTCACAGCCGACATGATAGCCAAGAAGGCCGAGTACTTCAGCTTCGGCACCAACGACCTCACCCAGATGACCTTCGGCTACAGCCGCGACGACATAGCCAGCTTCCTGCCCGTCTACCTCGACAAGAAGATACTCAGCGTCGACCCGTTCCAGGTGCTCGACCAGAACGGCGTGGGCCAGCTTATAAAGATGGCCGTGGAGAAGGGCCGCGCCACTCGCCCCGAGCTGACGTGCGGCATCTGCGGCGAGCACGGCGGCGAGCCTTCGTCGGTGAAGTTCTGCCACCGCGTGGGCCTCAACTACGTGAGCTGCTCTCCGTTCCGCGTGCCCATAGCGCGCCTTGCCGCGGCGCAGGCCGCCGTGGAGGAGTGACAAGGTTAGTCCTCGTAACTAATGAATTAGGCTGCAAGTCCCGATGTATAAAGGGGCTTGCAGCCTAAGTTGTTTTTTGTGGCGTGTCTGCACCTTCTGCATGATTATCGTGCAGAATGTGCGCGTTTCGTTTACAAAACAGCAACGTCATGCCAGAAAATTTAGGCACAACGTTGTTTTGGTTTATCGAGAGAAGTATGTCTTTAGGGTGGTTCTATAAATTACCACCGTATTTTTTTATTCTTTGAGTGGCTTTCGTTTTGCCATCTTGCGGTCTCTTTCCGGTACAATCTGTTTGCTCATTCAGTCGTATAGCCCGCTATACTTCTTCATTCGCAAACACATTGTCCACGAAAATAGCCTCGCAATCCGGCAAAGCTAATTTATAGAACCACCCTTTAGTGACTCTGAAGTCACTAAATGAAATGCCATAGACTTGCCTGTTGTCGTAGGATTAGAAATACGTTTTTACCGCAAATAGGAACTGGTCAATGAAGATTTTCTTGAATGCGGCGATGTTGTTCTGCTCGTAGAACATGAGCATGGCTTTCTTGTAGTCGATGGAGTCGACCGTGCGGAAAGAGATGGGACAATAGCCGTTGGCTATAAGGATGGCGTTGCTTGTTATGCGTGCCGTCCGTTTGTTGCCGTCGGTAAATGCCTGTATATAAGAAAGGAGCACCAGAGCGAGGATGGCTTTCTCAAACACGTTTTTCTTTCCGTTGATTAAGGTACATGTGTCTTCAAGAGCCTCACGGATTTGGAACTCGTTGTCGAGAGGACGATAGTTGGTGCCAGTGATACCCACACGACGATGGCGGATGTTTCGGTCAACTCCAAGCTCCTTTGTGAGTATGGAATGAATGTCCTCAATTCGGTGTACAGAAATATCTTTCAGATAATCAGGCACGTCAAGAACGAAATCAAGTGCGTCCTTATGGTTCAAGAGCATGATAGCCTCTTCCTTGGTCTTGCCAGAGGCGGTCTGCTTGTCCTTCAGCAATCTCTCCGTTTCCAAGAGTGAATAGGTGTTGCCTTCAATCTGTGATGATTTCCACGACAGGTCTACGCCGAGCCGCTCCATCTCCTTGCGATATTCAAGTTCAGTCATGCCTTCTGTGTTGTGCATGAAGGTGTTTTGGGCGTCCTGCAACAAGGTGAGTTCTTCTGCCGTGAATATTTCGACTTTGGGGAGTACATTGCGGATAAGGTCAAAATTGAACATTTCCTGTACCTTGCGCTCGTCGATGTCCTTATCAAAGTAGGTGTCAAGGTCAAGTGGCATGGTTACATGTGCCTGTGCAGAGAGCTTGTATCTCGTTGCAGGTCCTCGTCCGCTAACCTCCACCATGCCTTCGTTGACCATATTACGGATGATTCTTTTCAGCGTGCTTTCGCTTGGTGCATCCGTTAAGGATTGGGAAATCTGGTCTCTGTTTGACAGAGGGTGATAGTGTAGATATTGAAGTATTGATACGTCTAATGTCATCGTCCTAATTTTTTAATCAGGTCAAAAATACGATTTTTATTTCATTTATCAGGTCAGTTAGGCTCCGATTTTAGGCATGGTTAACCGTATTTTGACCCGATTGTGATGCTTTTGGCTGTTCTTGTGCATTGACATTGTGTTTCACTTACCCACATACAGAAAGGCGAAAAAACGAGAATGCGAAAGAGGCGTTAAGCTTCCTCCACATTCTCGTTTTTTATTGCCACTAAAGGTGTGGCTCTAAAGAAATCATCGCCTATGAGCGCAGCGGCCCGTCTCTTTTTCATCGTCGCTTGTCCGTTTCCACGCGTCCGTCGGCATACACCTTGCGCCATATCACGAGACCCTTGGCGGGCGCGGACAGCCGGTGGCCGGCAAGGTCGTAGTATTCCGTGCGCACTGGCTTGGCAGCCGAGGGGGCCACGGTGGCTACGCCCGTGCTCGCGCTGGCCGTGGTGGCCGAGCCTACGTCGGAGGGCAGCGAGCCCATCAGACTTTTTTCGGCCAGAGCCGCCACGCTAAAGCGGTAGGTGCGGCCAGACTCCAGGCCGGTCTGCGTGTAGCTCGTGCCGCTGATGCTGTCGATGTCCCAGCTCTTGGGGCCAAGGATCCATAGGCTGTCGGCCTTGTCGGCTCCAATTGTGCCCTTCACCATGCGCAGGCGGTTGACGAACAGGCGCTCGTTGTTGGTGGTGATGACGAAGCGGCAGTGCGACGCCACGCCGTCCGTGGCCATGGTGTAGGTCTGCTCGGCCTTGTTGGCCTTGAACTGCTGGCTGGCCAGGGTCGTGCCGCTGGCCACATCCACAAGCTCCACCGTGAACGCCACGTTCTTGGCGGGGTAGGAGCGCGCCGAGAGAGCGATGGTCAGCTCGCCGCCATGTGCCCCGGCGTCGATCGTGGGCGTGTGGAGAGTGCCGCTCTGCCCGTAGCCGCCCATGCGCAGATAGCCGCCGCAGGAGTAGAGCGCGGTGCCATACCATGGCGAGCTTGACAGATAGCTATCGAGCGTCTGGCCTATGTCGGTGGCGCCCGACTTGGGGTATTCTCCCTCAGTGAGCGCGTCGAAGTCCTCGTCGAGGAGCAGAGGGTTGATGGAGTCGGGCAGTACCTCGTCGAAGTGCAGGCGGTAGGCTATGGCCCCCTCGACCTCGCTCCAGTTCACGGTGAGCGCATTGGGCGTGATGTTGGTGGTCTGGCCTATCACGGGGCGGCGCAGGCGGTCTTTCATGAACGTGAACGAGATGACGCCGCCATCCATGCGTATGTTGGTCACGCCCTTTTCGGTTGGCACGCCCGAGCGCGAGAGCGAGTTGGGCGTCGAGTAGTCGGTGAACATGTCGTTGGTGGCGGTGGGGTAGAGGTCGCCCTGCTCGCCGCCTCCCTGGGTGCCGTCGGCCTCCACGAGGTCGTAGCGTGGGAAGGTGCCTGCGTTGACGTAGTTGCCGGCCCACGCCGACGGCTCATAGGTGATGTGCATTATCATGAGTCCCCGGCCGGGCTGGTAGGCATCCCATCCGCGCTGCTGCCTGTTTTCGAGCGTGAAGTACTCGTTGTCGTTGGCCGTGCTTATGCGGTAGGCCACTTTGTTGGCCGTCATTTCGGGCAGGGCCATGCTGTCGGCCGGGGTGTCGATTTCCGTCAGCTCCATCCATCCGAGGCTCGCGCGCTCGAAGGCCGACATCGATGGCGGCGTGTGCGACTCGTTGTTGTAGTTGCCCTGGTCCATCACGTCCCATCGCCCCACCTGCTGTGAGCCGGTGGAGTAGGTGTTGTACATGTCGGGCAGACCCAGCACGTGGCTGAACTCGTGGCAGAATGTGCCGATGCCCTCCACGCGCGTGCCGGTGGTGTACTTCAGTTCGCTTGAGCAGGCATAGCGGTTTATCTTTTTGCCGCCCACCGAGCAGCTCACCCCCAGGTTGTCGAGCAGTGCGGCGTGGGGCCATATCGTGTTGGACGACGCGCCGTAGCTTTCGGCGTAGCCGGCGTAGATGACGTAGACAAAGTCGACGGTGCCGTCGTTGTCGAAGTCATACTTCGAGAAGTCCACCCCGAGCTTTTCGGCTGCCTGCTCGCATGCCTCCTTCACCATCTCGCCGGGCTTGGAGTCGCTGCCCTGGCTGTTGTTGGCCCCATAGTAGGCCATGCGGTGCGAGAGCTTTATCGTGCCGGCCACGTCGAAGTCGGGGGTGAACAGTCCGCCCGACTGGTCGATGAAGTAGTCGCGTGCGCTGCCTGTGGCGTTTTCGAGCGTGCAGCCCTCGTCGTTCATCAGCTTGTGGAACAGCGTGCTGTCGTGGCCTTCCTGCATGCTGTTGTCGGCAAACTCGACGAGTAGGATGATGCCTTTCAGGTTGCCCGTGGTGGGAAACGAGCCTCCTGGCAGCCGTCCGGCGCGCCTGGCGCCAGTGGCCGCCTGCCGTTGTTCGTATACTTTGCCGAAGTCCTTCGTGCCCCATTGGTCGAGTTGCATGGTCTCACCAATGGGGCGTGCCGACGGGTTGTGGGCCACTATGGTCGAGGGGATTAGCTCTCCGTCGGCCGCCTTGCGGGCGTAAAACAGGTGGCCGCCCTGGCCCTGCGCCAGCAGGAAGCCGTCGGTGGTGGCGAAGGCATGGCAGTGCTCGTCGCCCACGATGCGGTATGAGAGCGTCGTGCCGTCGGGCTGCGCCGCGGTGTGCTGTCCGGGCCACGCCTTTACCGCCCATGCGCCTGTGGCGGCGGTGAGGGCGATGGTGGCCGACAGTAAAATTCTTCTGATGTTCATTTTGCTCTATTCCAGTTCCTATTTCAGTTTGAATGTTCTTATGGTGTGTCCGTTTTGGCTGACGCGCACTATCGACATGCCGTGCCCCGGAAGCGTGACCACTGCCGACCCGCTGAACTTGCGGCTGTCAGTGAGCACGCCCTCGGCGGTGTAGACGTCGGCTTGCAGGCCGCCGCCCATGCTGGCCTCTATGCGACAGAGGCTGCCGGCACGCTGCATGGCCACGCGCGGGCTGCCATCGGTGGCCACCGACGATATGCCTGCGTCGTGCTGCCCCTCTGGCTGGCGGCTCATGGCGTTGAGGATGTAGCCGGTGGCGTTGTCGATGATCTGCCCTACGATGTGTATATTGCTGCGGTCGAGCACGTTTGGCGGCACAGGTACTGTGTAGCTGTGGGAGTAGTGCTCGCCGGCCACCATCGGCTCCGTGCGGCACGCCTCGCCCCCGTAGCTGGGGTAGACGGCGCGCGCAAGGTCGTTGAACACCACGTCGTAGGTGTACCGGGCCTTCTTCTCCCACCCGTAGAATTCGTTTCCGTCGGCGTAGTAGTTTGTCTGCAGATAGCCCGTTATGGAGTCTTCGGTGACGGTGTAGGCCACGTTGTAGCTGCACTTCTGAAGGTCGATGTCGCTGTAGAAGTCCGACTGCACGTCGATGGCGGTGCTGTCGGCGTTCCACTTGGCCGTGAGGGCATAGGCGATGTGGTTGTCGGCCTTCTGCTCCATGGCAAACAGGTTCTGGATGTCGTTGTATGGGTCGCCGGTCATGCGTCGGTCAACGTTGCACATCGGAGCACCGCTGCACGACGCGGTGAAGGGACGGTAGTTGGGCAGGCTGTCGCCTATCTCAAGCGCGTCGCCCCCGTGAGCGCTTATGGCGATGAACAGGCCGGGGTAGGCTTGCTTCATCAGCTCCATGCCCACGAGGCCGCGCGGACAGAAGCCACACCACAGTCCGGTGTACTCTTCGCACACCACGGTGCGGCGGAAGGCCAAGTCGCGCACGGTGAGCGTGGCGCAGGCGGTGTCGTTGGCGAGATAAGCGTCGGCGTGGCCGTTTACGGTGTTGACGGCAACCCACAGGCTGTGCTCGCCCTTGGTCGTCGACGGCACCTCGACGCTGAACGTGTCGGTGGCGTTGACGTCAACGTGACGGCCAATGACGATGGTGTCCTCCTCGCCGTCAAGCGCATAGCGCAGCGTGTAGCCGTCGATGGCGTTGGCACCCACGTTGCGCACCCACCCGGTGAATGTCATGCGCTCGGCGCCGTAGGGCGCAGTCTGGCTTGGCAGGCCGCCCATGAGCAGTTCGTCGTGGGGCAGGCTGTCGCCCTCGACGATGGCCTGTATGCAGATGGAGTGTCCCGTCGATGTCCACTTGTTCTCGCTGTTGTAGTATATGAAGTCGCCGTCGGAATACACCTCTTTGCTGTAGCCCACGCCACCAGCGGCGGCGAACGAAGCCTTGTAGCCGATGGCGATGTCGTCGGAGCCGCCGACCTCGAAAGGCGTGTCGAGCGTTATCTCGCTCCACCCAGCGTCGAGCGACCCTATTTTCTGCCGGTAGAGTGGCTTGGTGTCGCTCGGGCTGTTCTTTATGTACAGATAAACATTACTGGCTGGCTGACACAAGCCTATGCGCACCCGTGTTATTTGGCAGGATGCGTAGGGCGAGACAAACCCTTTGGGGAACAGCACGTAGGGCGTGGCCACTATCGAGGCGCTGCCCCATCCGCTGTCTATGCCGGCGCCGTAGCGCAGAACGACCTGCGCCACCGACATGGCGTTGCCTGCAAGGAGCAGGAAAAGGAGTGTGATGTAAGTAAAAAGTCTGTTCATGCAAAAAAACTCTCTATTCTTGTGAAACGCAAAACAAGGGCATCTCCCCACACATTAAATTAATGTGCCACAGAGGAGATGTCCTTGCCGTACTTATGAGCCTATCACTTCACGAGCACTTTCACCGTGTCGCCGCCCACTTTCACGATATAGGCGCCAGGGGCCACGCTGATGTTATAGTTGCCCGTGCCACGGAACACCACCTGTCCGCTGAGGGTGGTCAGCTGCACGGCCTTGCCCTCGGCTCTGGCCACTCTGACTATGCCCTTGCCAGCCAGGACTTTTGTTCCAGCCGCTGTCTTGGCTGCGGCGATGCCTGTCGTGACGTCGGCTACGTAGCTCTCTGAGCAGTTCGACTCGCCCTCTTTCCATACTGCTGTCACGTAGTAGGTGTGGGTGCCGTCGTGCGCGTCGTTGTCAACGAAGCTTGTCGCATCGACATTCTCGGCTATCAGCTTGTCGTCGCGATACACGTTGTAGCCAACGAGCGTCACGGGTGTCGTCGTTCCATAGAGCGGCGTGTAGGTGATGTCGTCGAGGAACGCCACCGTGTATGTGCCCTTTGAGCAACTGCGTAGGGCGAAGTATTTGGCATCTGCGGGCAGTGTGTACTCGAAGTGTACCCAGTCGGTCGACAATGGTATGGAATCGCGGTCGAATGCCACGAAGCTCTCAGGGTCGTTGTCGGTTGTGGAGTAGAGCATCTCGAATATCTGCGGGTCGCTGCTGTCGTTGGGCTTGCGGTAGTAGAACGACACGTCGGTGCCGCCGATTATCTCAGACGAGATGAGCCAGTCGTCGTTGGGCACCGTTGTCGTCACACCGTCGGATGCGGCCCAGCAAGCGAGCATCTTCTTGCCGGAGTGGGGAGTGAGCACGTTGAACTTCTCAAGACTGAAGCCTGCCTCCTCGGGTGCCCATACCTGCCATGCCTTGGCCTCGTAGGCGTGGGCAATCTGCGGGCCGCTGAAGTAGGCTGTAGGTGTGCCGTCACCGTCGTATGTGGTCCAGTCGCCTATGCCGTCGATGATGAACGACTCGTAGTCGTCGAAGCCGTCGGTCACGGCATCGGCAATCTCGCTCTTGGCCGGCTTAGTCCATGCGAGGGTCACTTTGCCATCGTCGGTGTTGCCAGTAAGGCTTTCCACCGTGGGCAGCACAGAGCCGTATACGTATAGCTTCACGCAGCCGCTCTCGTTGTTGTCGGCATTGGAGTCGCCGTCGTTCTCCACCGTGGCGCGATACTCATAGCTCTTGGCCGCGTCGGCCTTTGTTGTCGTGATGTCAAACTCGACAACTCCCGATGCGTTCTTCTTCAGTTCGCTGCCGCTCTTCGTGGCAAACGTCTCGCCGTTGCGTGTGAGTACGACCTTATAGGCTGTGGCGTCGCTCAAGCCATAGTTGGCCACGCCCACCTCAATCTTGGTGCTCTCGCCAGCCTCCACGCGCTTCTTGCCGATGGCAATGCTCTCGATGGCCATGTCGTTGTCCACAGCCTCGTCAATCTTGAGTTGGTCTATGTATATTGCGGCGCTTGCGTCGGCGGCATAGCCTCCGAATGCAATCTGGACGTTGCCCGCACCCTTGCGCATGGGCAGCGAGTAGCGCGACCATCCGTCAACGCCGTTGTTATATTCCACTATGGCCGACTTCTCCCAACCTTCGTCGTCGTAGTTGGTCCAGATGTCGAGCTGCAAGTCGCCCTCTTCGGCCTCGAAGCCATGATACATGAAGAACGAGAGTTCGGCGTTGTCGGTTCCGTCGAGCGATATGCGCGGACCCATGAGTACTTGATTGTTTGAGTCGTCGTCCTTCAGCGAGAACTGGAGCATGCCCTCGTCGCCGTCGTATGGCTTGACGGAGATGCCCGACCCAGTCACCATGTTCCAGGCGTAGTTGTAGCTGTTGGCGGCAAGTGTCCATGGGTCTTTGGCGGCATAGCCTCCGGCAAACGACTCCTTGTAGGGACGCTCATAGGGAGTGCCAACCACGATGCCCGTGCCCGTGCCGTCTGACGAGCCGGTGGAGTTGCCTGCCACAACAATGTAATCGAGGTAGACCTGTGTGCCTTCGGGTATGTCGTAGCTCTCGTCGGTAAGGGTCAGCGCGTTGGTGCTGTCGGTCACGGCCTGCCAGTGGTCGAAGTAGTTGTATTCGTTGTAGCGGCAAAGCACATATTTCACGTCGTCGGGGTTGACATATCCGCCGTGCTTACCCTTGTCGCCCACTTTGTCCCACGTGAGCACCGCCTGGTTCTTCTCGTTCATCCGCACCTTCAGGTTGGCCACCTGTGCGGGAACGTCGATGCCCACCCAGTTGGTTACGAGAGCCTCGCAGCCCTGTCCAGCCTCGTTGTAGGCCACGATGCGGTAGGTCACTTCGCCCTGCTCCACGTCGTTGTCTGTCCACGTGAGCTTGTCGCCAGGCTTCACTTCGTCAAATACGTGCACGGGCTTGCGGCTGTCGTTGCGGTACACTTCCACACGTGATATGGCATCGAGCGCGCCGCCCTTGAATGTCTCGGTCGGGGCTGTAAACGACAGCGTGTTGACCAGCGCGCCCTTCTCGCCGGCCACGGCAACCACGTCTGTCGAGCTTGCTGGTCCGTTGAATGATGAGTAGACGTTAATTCCGAGGTTGTCGAGGTCGATGTTCACACTCTCGCCTGGTTGGTCGGCATGCAGCATTATGTAGTAGATGCCGTCGTCGGGCACGCTGAAGTGGAACGTGTAGTGCTTGTTGGGGTTTACGTTGAGCGACTCCACTACAATCTCGTCGCCCGTCACCTCGTTCTTCTTGCCCACGAGTATCGTCATGTGCTCGTTGGTCAGCCAGTCGTCGTTGACGTCGAAGAACAGGCGGTAGTCGGTGTTGGCCTTGAGGCTTACTTTCGGCGTTATGAGATAGTCGTCGTTGCCGTTGCCCTCGTATATGCCAGTGTCAACGTCGCGTGTGCCGTTGCCGTTGAGGTAGGCGCGCCCGTTGGCGTCTTGCACCTGCGGCAGCATGTACGACCAAGTCTTGCTGTCGTTGTTGGCATCGATAATCTTGAAGAAGTCGAAGTCGGCTTGAGTGTCGAAGCCTTCGGTGTATGGCGGAACCCACGTGTCGCCGGCGGGTATGACTTGCGATGTGGCCGTCTCGCCGAAGCGGTCGCCGGCATACGACGACACCTCATAATAGTATTTTGCGTGGGTGTCGGGCAGAATGTCGCTTACGCTTGTCTCCTTCAGCCCCTCGGCCACCACTACCTCGTCGGGATAGCGCACCACGCGGTAGTTGAAGGTCTGCTCGTCTACGGGGCCACCATTCAACGATGTCGATGGGGCAGTCCACGATATGGTGGCGTTCTTGCCGTTCTCAGTGACAAACTGGAGGTTGCCAACGGCTCCGGGCACGTCGGTGCCGACGAAGGTGTCAAGACGGCGTGCGGTTGAGCGTCCGGCGGCGTTGCCCAGCTCAATCATCACCGAGTGCTTGCTGTCGGCCAGGGCCAGCTCCCATTCCACAGCCTCGCCTGGCTTCACCGTCTTCTCAAGTGTCTCGCTCTTGTCAACGGTGATGTAGGCTGTGAGGTCGCCAGTGAGTTCCTTGCCCGACTTGTATGTCTTTGTCGGTGCGGTGAACAGCAGTTTGCCGTCGGCGTAGCTTATCTTTGTGGGGGCCGATGGCGCGTCGGCCACGGTAGACGGGATGTAGAGGCCCACCATGCGCTCGTTCTGCGGGAAGTTGGCGATGTCAACGGCCTTTCCTGTAGACACGTCAATCTTTGTGAGATGGGTCTTCCAGTCGCCGGTGAGGTTGGCGAGATACAGGTAGCCCGTGGCCCAGTCGAACGCTCCCGACTGGCTTGCGGTGCCGTTCTGGTATGCTTTGCCCGACTTCACATTGTCGAAGAGCTTGGTGCTCGTGCCACTCTCCTTGTCGAATGAATACAGCGATGCCGGATAGGCCATGAAGTACAGTTTGCCGTCGGGAGCGGCGGCTATCGACAATGGGTAGCCGGGCACGTCGGCGACGTATGCCGTTTGGTTGGTTGATGGGTCGAAGGTGAGGATTGACTTCTTATAGTTCTGTCCCCAGTATATCACGTAGATTTTTCCTGACGCAGGGTCGTAGGTGGCGGCCTGGAGCGGTGTCACGTCTTCGCCGTCAAGTTGAAATGCGATGTCGCTGGCTGTAACGTCGCCAGTGCTGGCGTCGCACACGGTCACCTTGCCAGAATTGAAGAGGTAGTACTTGTCGCCCACGCGTACATATACCGTGGCATCGGGAAATTGCTTGCCGGCCGACTCCGACGTAAGGTCGATTGTGGGTGCCGAATGGAACGAGTACATCTCATATTCAGGTGTCGTGGTCTCATATTGGTCGGCTGTCTTCTTGAATATGCCATAGATGAGCAGACTGTCGGCATAATTCTCGGCAGCCTTGATGGCCGACACCGCCTTCTTTGCCGAGTGCGTAGCTTTGGTCTTGTTGACGGTTGGCTTCACGGTAGACTTTACGGTGTAGTTGCGTCCGGAGCGAAGCTGTGAGGCTATTTCCTCAGGGGCGGTGTTGAACTTGCTTGCCGGGGTCAGCTTTATGCCTTCCGGCCTTGTCGTCTTGTCGGCATTGGTTTGCGACAGGGTGGTCAATACTTGTGTGGTTATTGGCATGCTCGTGTCGAGCGACTGCGCAAGAGCAGTGTTCAGACTGAGCATTGACAGCAATACCAACGAGGGTGATTTCTTATTCATACGCCTTGTGCTTTATTTGTGATTAAACGTTTTCGACGCTGCAAAATTATGAAGTATGTGGGTTTGCAACGGCAAAAATAGGGGTGACAAAATAGTGACACAAGTGTTAAACGCGGCTTTTATGACACGAAAAAGGCTTAAATGCTTGCAGTGTTACCTAAAAATAGTGATAAAAGTGGCATTTTGTCATTGCCTATATACCTAATATGTAACTGTACAAATCGGCAGAGCTTTCGAGGCCGAGTTTCTTGCTTAGGCGTATCTTTCGGCGGCGGCATGACTCCGGGTTGATGTTCAGCAGCGATGCAATTTCCTTGTTTTGCATGTTCATGCGCACATAGGCCAGAAATCGCAGGTCGGACGACAACAGCGAGGGGTGCCGCCGCTGCAGCTCCTGCATGAAGCCTGGGTTGGCCGCTTCGAAGTTTACGAGAAACTTGTCGTGCTCGTCGTTGCCCTTGAGCAAGTGGCGTAGGTGTTGCGTGATGGTGGCCACCACTGGCTCCGACTTTATGTCGATGTCAGACTCAAGATATTTGAGCAAGTCTTCGATAAGCTCGTTGCGCGAACTGACGAACATTGTAGTGGCCGAAATTTCGCGTTGCTTTTGTTCTAGGGTGCGGTGCATTATCTCTTGGCGGTAGTTGGCCTCCAGCTCCACTGACTTCATTCGCTCCTCCGCCATCTGCTTCTCGCGTTGCTGCTTCTCCACCTGCAGGGCCATCAGTTCGTGTTGGTGGCGCGACTTCGCCCTTTGGTTGCGCACCACCATGAACGCCAGCAGCAACAACAACACACAGACGCACAACATTATTGCCGCGAGATATTGGCGTTGGCGCATGTGCTCCATCTGCCTGTCCATGTCGCTCGTGAACTTCAGCACTTCGAGTTGCATGCGCGAGTTGTCGAGCAACTGCCTGTTGCTGATGCGTGTGATGGAGTCGGAATACAATATCACGGAGTCCTTGCTTGCCAGTTCCTTGCGCACGTCGCCCGTGTGGGCATATAGTCGTGCCATCTCGCTGAAGAAGTAACTCTTGTTTTTCAGCGTCATTATTGGCTGGGCTTGGTGCGCACTGCTGAAGGCGAGGTCGAACCGCTTGCGGTCGGTATATATGTTAACAAGGTATATTAGCACGATGGCACGGTCGGCCACGTCGGTCTTCTTCATGCTGAGTACTTGCTTGGCCACACGCTCCACTTCGTCATAGCGCTTTTGCAGAAACAGGGCCTCGGCCTCTATGGCAAGGCAGTGGCCCATGTCGATGCTGGTGTCGCTGAAGTAAGCCTTGCTTTCGCACGAGTAGCGTTCCGAATCGGCAAACCTGTGCAGCTTGTTCGACAGAAGCGCGAGGTCGAGCGCAAATGTACGCAATGCCAAGGTATCGTGTTTCTGTCGTGCCTCGCGGTAATATGGCAGCACGAGTTCGTGGGCCTTGGTGTAGTCCTCCTGTTCGAAATACACTCCCGCAATGCCATTCACTATCTTCATCTCGTGGCTCCAGTCTAGACTGTTGTCGTGGCAAATCTTATATGCCTCATAGTAGTTGTGCAGTGCCTCGCCGTTTTCAGACATCATGAAGTAGCACACGCCAATGTTGTAGCGTGACAGACAGCTGAAGTCGGCCAGACTCTTGTCGTCGGCCAGTTGTCGGGCCTTGATGAAGTGCTTTATGGCTTCGAGATTGCGGCCTTCGGCGAAGGCTTGCTCTCCTTTGTCCATGAGCGAACGGAGCACGTCGTCGGCTGGTCGGGCATTGGCGTTGACTTCAAGTGGCGGAGTGCATAATGCAAGAATAGCTGCGAGGCATAGGCGGATGGTCGCGAGCAGTATGTTGTCTGTCATTCGGAGCGTTGTTGTGAAGCGTGAAACAATAGTACTCTTTGCAATAAAGGTCTGGGGGATGCTTTTTGCGGTGTTCAAAAAGCGCATGAGGCCACACACACGGCGGCCATCCGTCTCCCTCTTTTTTGTGCGGCGCGAGAATGTTAGTGGAGTACGTTGGACAAGCCTACCCCCTGCCGATGTCGGCGCAGAAGCGCTCGCCCTGCTGGAATCCCTCCTCGTAGAGGGCCTCAAGCTTGGCGGTGTCCTTCTCCATACGCCCCACCTCGACGGGGCCTTGCGGGCGGATGCACACTATGCGCCCTTCTCGCTCCAGCCGCTCCACAAGCTCCAGCTGGCGGTTGTAGGCGGCTATGCGGTGGCTGAGTGCCACGCGCAGGCGGGGGTATTTGCGGTAGACGAAGGGCGGCGTGCGGCGGTCGTGCCCCGAGCTGCGGTAGCCGCGCTCGCGCGTGAGCACCGCCACGCACCTGTCGTGGCCTGTGGCCAGGGCGCGCTCCACGGGTATGCTGTCGACGATGCCGCCGTCGAGGTAGGGCTTGCCGTCGACGCTGACCACGCGGCTCACGTAGGGCAGGCTGCTGCTGGCGCGGGCTATGTCGATGAGCCGCTGGCGGTCGCCGCTGTGCTCCGATAGGTAGTCGGCGCGACCGGTGAGGCAGTTGGTGGCCACCATCTCATACAGGGCGCCGCTTCTGAAGTAGGCGTCGTAGTCGTAGGGCACCAGCTCGTTGGGGAAGCGGTCGTAGAGCAGCTCGGGGTCGAATATGCAGCCCTGCGTCACGAGGTGGCGCAGGCCGATGTAGTCGTACTTGGCCAGCATGTCGATGTTCGACAGGCGCGCCCGGCGCGGCTGCGCGCTCATGTACGACAGTCCGTTGCACGCCCCCGCCGACACGGCCACCACGTAGCCGAACGCCACGCCGTGCTTCATGAAGGCGTCGAGCACGCCGCTGGTGAACACGCCGCGCATGCCCCCGCCCTCAAGCACCAGCGCCGCCCGTGGGTCGGTGGCCGTTGGCGACGTGGCCGCCCGGGGGTCTTTGTCTGTCTGCATGTCTTTCATTGTGCGTTTCTTTTTCTTTTCCGTCGGCAAAGTTAGTCGGTTTCGGCGAAATGCGTGCGCAGTGCCGCCGCAAACTTCCGAGCCGACTATGGTGTGGCCTGTGGCGTTCGCAACCAAAGGCATGGCCTCCGAGGCCGCAAAATGCAAGCGTCGCGGCGGCTTCGGGCTACTTTTTGTCGCCAGACGGCGTTTATTTGCTCACACATCGCATACGTTTCCGCAAATTATGCGTAACTTTGCACTCGCCCCAAGGTGGCCATGCCCGAGCGTGGCCGCTACCCATCGTGGGGCAAAGCCCAGCAGCAAGGGCAGTGGCGGCGCCTTTCAGCCGCCAGCGACAAGCGACAAACCACAAAAAGACATTCGACGACATGTTTAGCAAGGAAACCTACGTCAGCCGACGCGCAGAGCTGAAAAAGCTCGTAAAGGGCGGCATCATAATACTGTTTGGCAACAACGACTCGCCGGCCAACTTCCCGGCCAACGGCTACCACCCGTTCAGGCAAGACTCCACCTTCACCTACTACTTCGGGCGCAAGCGCGACGGCCTTGTCGGCATCATCGACATCGACGCCGACACAGAGACGCTCGTGGGCGACGACATCGACATCGACGACATCGTATGGTTTGGCTCGGTAGACAGCGTGGCCGACATGGCCGCCTCGGTGGGCGTGGCGGGCGCGGCCCCCATGGCCGAGCTGAAGCGCGTGTGCGACGCGGCCCTGGCCAGCCACAGGCAGGTGCACTTTCTGCCGCCCTACCGCCACGACACGATGATACAGCTGATGGACCTGCTCGGCCTGCACCCCAGCCAGCAGCGCGAGGCCGCCTCGCTGGAGCTGATAAGGGCCGTGGTGAAGATGCGCTCCACCAAGGAGCAGCAGGAGATAGACGCCATCGACCGCGCCTGCGACATAGGCTACGAGATGCACACCACGGCCATGAGGCTCGCGAAGCCCGGCGTGACCGAGCACTACATAGGAGGCCAGGTGGACGGAGTGGCCAACTCGCGGTCGCTCATGGTGAGCTTCCCGACCATCTTCACCCAGCACGGCGAGATAATGCACGGCTGCCCAAGCGACGCCAGGCTGGAGAGCGGAAGGCTCGCCCTGTGCGACGCGGGGTGCGAGCTTGACGACTACTGCTCCGACAACACGCGCACCTATCCCGTGGACGGCAAGTTCTCGCAGAGGCAGCTCGACATCTACACCATCGTCGAGGCTTGCCACGACCACGCCCTCAAGGTGGCCAAGCCCGGAGTGCGCTGGTATGACGTCCACATGGACGTCTGCCGCCTCATGACCGACAGGCTCAAGCAGCTCGGGCTGATGAAGGGCGACACCGAGGAGGCCGTAAGGGCCGGCGCCCACGCCATGTTCCTGCCCCACGGACTGGGCCACATGATGGGCATGGACGTGCACGACATGGAGGGCCTGGGCCAGGTTCACGTGGGCTTCGACGACGAGACGCGCCCGTCCACCCAGTTTGGCACCAACTGCCTGCGCATGGGACGAAGGCTGGAGCAGGGCTTCGTCGTGACCGACGAGCCGGGCATATACTTCATACCCGCACTCATCGACAGCTGGCGCCGAGAGGGCCACTGCAAGGACTTCATCAACTACGACCTGCTCGAGACCTACAAGGACTTCGGAGGCATACGCATAGAGGACGACCTGCTCATAACAGCCGACGGATGCCGCTTCCTCGGACACAAGCGCATACCATACCACCCGGCTGACGTGGAGGCGTTCATGGCCGACAACTAAGAGGCAAGCAACTGAAAACGCAAGAGACAATATATAATAAGAATAACAAAGGCAAAAAGCAAAATGAACAAGATCGCAGCTTTATCACTCGTGGCGATGATGGCCCTCACGGCCAGCGCCGCCGACAAGAACGACTCGGTGGCCAACAAGAACAAGCCAGTCTTTACCACCGTAAAGGCCAACCCCATCACAAGCATCAAGGACCAAAACCGCAGCGGCACCTGCTGGGACTACTCCACACTGTCGTTCTTCGAGAGCGAGATACTCAAGAAGACCGGCAAGACATACGACCTCTGCGAGGCTTTCGTGGCCAGCAAGACCTACATGGACCGCGCCGTGATGGCCGTCAGGATGCACGGCGACGTGTCGTTCTCGCAGGGTGGCTCGGCCGAAGACCCACTCTACTGCCTCAAGAACTACGGCATATGCCCCGAGGACGCCATGCCCGCCGCAGGCAAGCTGCAGGGCGACTCGCTCAACAACTTCAACGAGTTCTTCGCCGTCATGACACCCTATGTCGAGGCCATCGCCAAGAGCGAGCAGAAGAAGCTGTCGCCATCGTGGAAAAACGGTCTGCAGGGCATCCTCGACGCCTATCTTGGCAAGTGCCCCGAGAACTTCAAGTATGAGGGCAAGACCTACACCCCGAAGACCTTTGCCGCAAGCCTTGGCATCGACTTCGACGACTACGTGAGCATCACCAGCTTCACCCACCACCCCTTCTGGAAGCCATTCGCCGTCGAGGTGCAGGACAACTGGCGACAGGGACAGAGCTACAACGTGCCCATGGACGACATGATGCGCATCATCGACAACGCCGTCAACGAGGGCTACACCATCATGTGGGGTGGCGACGTGTCGGAAGAGGGCTTCACGCGCAAGGGACTGGCCGTGGCCTACGACACCAAAAAGGTGCAGGGACTGGCCGGAAGCGACGCCGCACGATGGCTCAAGCTCACCAAGACCGAGAAGACCGAGAAGTTTGACTCGCTCGGAGTGAACGCGCCCGAAATAGTGCCCACGCAGGAGATGCGCCAGGAGGCCTACGACAACTGGGAGACTACCGACGACCACGGCATGCACCTCTATGGCATCGCCAAGGACCAGAACGGCAAGGAATACTACATGGTGAAGAACTCCTGGGGCGAGTATGGCGACTACAAGGGCACGTGGTACATGACCAAGGCCTTCATCGCCTACAAGACCATGGACTTCATGGTCAACAAGAACGCCATTCCCAAGGACATCCGCAAGAAGCTCGGCATCTAAAAAAACGACGCACGGGCAAGTGGCGGAGAACAGGCCAACAGGAGACTTCCCCCCCCCCACACACTCTCTCTCTCCGCCACGGCGAAGACTTCGCGTGCGCCCCACTGCAAAAAAGAATTGCCGTGGGGCGCATGCTTGGTAAAATAGGCTGACCATTTTTTGATGCGGCTCTTGTGCAGTGGGTGCGGTGTCTCACCGCACAACCGCAAAGACGCAAATAGCGACGTGAGACACGTCGCCCACTACACTTGACCACTCTCAACCTACTACTCTATGACGACACTCGACACAGGCAACCATCAGCACGGCGCCGCCCGGCAGGCGCTCTTGAGCGTCATAATACCCGTTTACAACACGGAGCAGACGCTCGACCGCTGCCTCGCATCGGTGACAGGCCAAGACTGCCAGGGCATGGAGATAATCGTCGTCGACGACGGCTCCACCGACGGCAGCCCAGGCTTGTGCGACCAGTGGGCCGCGCGCGACAGCCGCATAAGCGTGGTGCACAAGCCCAACGGCGGACTGAGCGACGCCCGAAACCACGGCATCGGCATGGCCACGGGCAGCCTGCTCACGTTTGTCGACTCCGACGACTTCCTGGCTCCTCACACCTACAGCAGCGTCTTGGCCGACATGGCGACAGACTGTGACATCATCGAGTTTCCCGTCGTCAGGTTCTATGGCTCAGCCAGGCAAGAGCGGCTCCAGTTTGCCGCCGCCGCCTTCACCGACATGGCCGACTACTGGCTGCGAGGCAAGGCATACGCCCACGCCTACGCGTGGAACAAGATATTCCGCCGCCAGCTGTTCGCCCTGGAGCGCTTCCCCAAGGGGCTGCTCTTCGAGGACATGCACACTCTGCCGCGCCTGCTTGGCCACTGCCAAAAGGTGTGCACCACCGCCGCCGGACTATACTACTACTGCGACAACCCCCACGGCATAACCGCCACAGCCGACGGCAAGGCGCTCGCCTCGCTGCTCGACGCCCACTTGGCCACAGGCATGGCCACGGCCAGCGACGAGTACTACATGCACGTGCTCAACATCCAGCTGAGCGTATGCGCCATGACGGGGGCCAAGCCCTCGCTGCCGCCAATGCGCGTCAAGGCCACGGGCGCGCTCCCCGCCGGGGCCATGCGCGCCAAGGCACGTGCCCTAAACATTCTTGGACTGAACAACTTATGCAAACTTTACAGAGCAATATGCAAGGCGACTCGCCGCTGGTGAGCTTCATAATTACGGCCTACAACTTGCCTGCCTCGATGCTGCGCGAGTGTGTAGGCAGCATCGTGGCGCTGTCGCTGGGGCGCGGCGAGCGCGAGATTATCGTGGTCGACGACGGGTCGGACGCTTTCGCCATCGCCGATTTGGCCGACTTCGCCGACGACATCGTCTATCTAAGGCAAACCAACCAGGGCTTGTCGTGCGCAAGAAACAACGGACTGAAGTTGGCCACAGGCCGCTACATACAGTTTGTCGATGGCGACGACTACCTGCTCCAGGCGCAGTATGAGCACTGCCTCGACTTGGTGCGCTTTCACGACGCCGACATCGTGTGCTTCAACTCCACCAACAGGCAGGAGGCCAGCGTGCCCTACAAGTACTCGCCGCCCGTGAGCGGCAGTGCTTTCCTGCACAACAACAACCTGCACGCCTCGGCCTGTGGCTACATCTTCAGGACCGACATTCTGCAGGGACTGCGCTTCACCCCAGGCATACTACACGAGGACGAGGAGTTCACGCCGCTGCTCTTCCTCAAGGCCGAACGCGTCATTGCCACCGACGCCAAGGCGTATTTCTACCGGAGAAGGGACAACTCCATAACGCACACCGCCAACGACAAGCAGCACACGCAGAAGAGGCTCGACGACACCGAGCGCATCATCATGCAACTGCAAAGGAAGAGCTGCCGACTGGCCGAGGCCGACCGCGTGGCTCTCAACCGCCGCATAGCACAGCTCACCATGGACTACATCTACAACACGATGGTGCTCACAAGAAGTGCCGACCAGGTGGAGCAGACCGTGCAGCGGCTCCACGACAAGGGCCTCTTCCCTCTGCCCAACAAAAAGTACACAAGGAAGTACCAGCTGTTCGCCAAGGCCGCCAACAGCAAGATAGGCCGACGGCTGCTGATAATGGCCTTGCCAAAGCCGAAGGGATGAACAAGATGAAGATACTCCTATTGGGCGAATACAGCAACGTGCACGCCACACTGGCCGACGGGCTGCGACAGCTGGGCCACAAGGTGACGGTGGTCTCCAACGGTGACTTCTGGAAAAACTATCCCCGCGACTACTCTCTCGTGCGCCGCCCAGGCAAGTTGGGCGGAGCCATGCTCACGCTCAAGCTGCTCGGTCTGCTGCCCAAGCTGCGCGGCTACGATGTCGTGCAGCTCATAAACCCCCTCTTCGTAGAGTTGGCTGCTGAGCGCATACTGCCCCTCTACCGCTACCTGCGCCGCAACAACGGCAAGATGGTGCTCGGCGCGTTTGGCATGGACTGGTATTGGGTGAGCACGTGCGTGGAGAGAAAGCCTTTGCGCTACAGCGACTTCAACATCGGCGACACGCTGCGCACCAACAAGGACGCGCTCAAGGAGCGACGCGACTGGCTCGGAACGCCAAAGGGACGACTCAACCAGCTCATCGCCAACGACTGCGACGGCATCGTCGCCGGACTTTACGAGTATCTCGTGTGCTACAAGGCGGCTCTGCCACAAAAGACCACTTTCATCCCTTTCCCCATAAGGCAGAAGCCATTTCCCATAAGTCAGAAGCCAGACTCTCAACCGTCTGCCTCCACTCCCAGTCAGCCGTCCGACGGCAAGCTGCGCCTCTTCATCGGCATCAACAAGGAGCGGAGCGAATACAAGGGTACGGACATCATGCTCCGGGCGGCACGCGAGATTGTGGCGCGCTATCCCGAAAAGGTGGAGCTGAGGGTGGCCGAGTCGGTGCCCTTCAATGAGTATGTGAGCATGATGGAGGGCAGCGATGCCATTCTCGACCAGCTCTACAGCTACACGCCGTCGATGAACCCGCTTGAGGCCATGTCGCGCGGAATAATATGCGTGGGCGGTGGCGAGGAGGAGAGCTACAGGATTATCGGCGAAAAAGAGCTGCGACCCATCATCAACGTGCAGCCTTCATTCGACAGTGTGGTCAACGAGCTTGGCCAGCTTGTGCGCCATCCCGAGCGCATACCGCTGCTCAAATGGCAGAGCAGGGAGTACATCCGCCGCCACCACGACTATCTGAAGGTGGCCGCGCAATATGAAAAGTTCTACAATAGCCTGTGACTTTTTTTTGCTTTACAAGTAGGGTGTCCAATTTGTTTTCCCCTTCTTTGTAGTGGGTGCGGTGTCCCACCGCACACCAAGCCATGTTTGCCGCTGCCGCCAGCCGCAGCCTGTAGGCACTTCTATTTCGTCAGCTTTATCATCAGCAGCCCGATGGCCGTCCAAATGAGTTCGCGCAGCCGCACGATGAGGGCCACGAAAATGCCTGCGTTGGCAGTAAGCGCCAAGCCCTTTGCCGACATGAGAAAGCCGCCCTCGCGCCCTCCGAGTTGCAGCGGCATGAAGAAAAGCATGTTGGCAAACAGCGACGTGAACGCGAGAATTAGTATGCAGTCGATGTAGTTGGCCTCGGGCGTTATGACGAGCAGAATGAAGTATATCTCCAAGGCCGACGCTATGCGGCATACAAGCTCAAGAAGCACGGAGAGGACAAACGAACGGCGGTTCTGGTTGTGCAGTGCCGCAATCTGCTTGTCGATGGTGGCGAGCTGCTCTCTGTGGCTATCAAGAAACCTCACCGCCCACTTCTTTATCATCGGAAACCTCCGCAGCGCATTCATGCAGCTCACGGCGATGCCTTTCTTGTAGCCATTGAGGAAAAGCCAGATGGCAAACAGGCAGAAGGCCGCGATGGCCGTGAGCATGACCGCCATTGGCAGGCTGACTTCTTGCGTGGCGACGTAGAGCAGGCACGAGAGAAGCCAAAACCAAAAGTGGGAGAATATGTGGGTCATCGCATACAGGATTACCGCCGCCGACGCTCTCTCGGTGCCTATCTTGGGCGACAGCGACATTATGCGGTAAGGCTCGCTGCCCACAAGTCCGCCCGGCGTGGCGTAGTTAAGGGCAAAGCCGCTGACGGTAATCCTATATAGCCACCAAAAGCCCACTTTGTTTTTTTTCGGTTGCTCCTTGTCGGTCGCGCCAGTGTTGTTTATTATGGTGTACCATGCGGCTGTGTTTATCATGTAGAGAAACAGCCAAAGGCACACGGCTGCGGCAAACCAGTAGCCGGCCTGGGCGACAACGGTGCGCACCTGGGCAAAGTCCAACTGCGAGACCATTATGCCGAGCACGGCCAGTCCAAAGACAAAGAAGGCGTTTTGGTACTTCTTCTTCATTGATTATTGTGCTTGTGTGGCTTTATTTGCTCTCTTGCTTATTGCTGCTGGGCCTCCTGCTGCTGCCTGTTGGCCTCTTGCTGCTTTGGAGCGTCTTGTTGTTGTCTATGCCCGTCTTGTTGCTGCCTGTTGGCGTTGTCTTGCTGTTGTCTATGTCCGTCCTGCTGCTGCCTGTTGTCCCTATTGTCCCTGTGCGGTCTTGGCGAGGCGAAGCGAGTCTTCTCGCTGTCGTCGCGCTTCTCGTGGTATAGTTTGGGCAGTGGATTGGCCAGTGGCGCATCGTAGTTGGCTCTGTTTCTGAACACGTCGATGGCGGTGAAGATGGCCTGGCGGAACGACGTGGCGTCGGCTATGCCCTTTCCGGCTATGTCGTAGGCCGTGCCGTGGTCGGGCGAAGTGCGCACAATGGGCAGTCCGGCGGTGTAGTTCACGCCTGTCTCGGCGGCCAATGCCTTGAATGGGGCCAAGCCCTGGTCATGATACATGGCCAGCACGCCGTCGAAGCGCGTGTACATGCCGCTGCCGAAGAAGCCGTCTGCAGGGTAGGGGCCAAACGCTTGCAGTCCCTTCTCTTCCAGTTCCTGTATTGCGGGGGTTATTACTTCAGCCTCCTCGTTGCCCACCAGTCCGTTGTCGCCTGCGTGGGGGTTGAGGGCGAGCACGGCAATGCGTGGGTTGGAAATGCGGAAGTCGCGCTTCAGACTGTCGAAGAAGATTGTGGCTTTCTCCACGATGGCGTCCTTGGTTATGGCGCTCGCCACTTGGCTGATGGGCAGATGGGTGGTGACAAGAGCCACACGCAGCCCCTCGTTCATCAGTATCATGAGCGCCTTCTTGCCGTCGCCCACACAGCTCTCGATGTATTCTGTGTGCCCGCAGAAGTGGAACGTGTCGTCTTGTATGGTGCTTTTGTTTATCGGGGCGGTCACCAGCACGTCGTAAAGCTCCGCCCGGTAGTCGGTCATGGCGCGGTCGAGAGCCTTCAGCGCGGCCTGTCCGGCCTCTTTCGACGGCTGTCCGGCCTCCACCTTCACGTCGTCCTCGAATGTGGTGAGCAGGTTTATGCGGCCGTCTTTGGCGTCCTCGGCGTTGTTTATTATGCTGAAGTTGGTTTGCAGGTCGAGCATCTTCCTGTGGTAGGCGGCCACTTTGGGCGAGCCGTATATTATAGGAGTACACAACTCCAGCATCTCTGCGTCCTCGAAAGTCTTGAATATAACCTCGTAGCCTATGCCGTTGGTGTCTCCGTGCGTGATGGCCACGCGTATTGGTCTGTTGTTTTCCATTGTCGTCTTTTCTTTTTGGCAGTGGCGGTATTGGCCCTGCCTATTGTTGGTTCTGTTTGTCTTGTTTATGGTTGGTGCCTTTTATAGGCTCCTTCAAAATGGCACCTTCAATTGGCATCCTCAATTGGCTCCTTCAATCGGCACCTTCAATTAGTGCCTTTTGCGAGCGTGTAGAGTGCCGCCTCTAGTCTTTTTATGGCGTTGCGCTTCTTATTTCCAGGGGCAAAGACAAAGCCTTCGGCTACTATAGTCATGCCTTTGCTGCTGTCGGCCACGGCCAAGCTTACAAACGGCCCTCCCATGGCGTCGCCTTCCATTTGCCATAGTCCACGGCATGCCAGCATGGCTCGCCCCTTCTCGTTTGCCATGCGCTGCACTATTGGCAGCCGCCTTTCCGTTTTCATGTGCATCGACGGCAGCTCTCCATGTATGTTGCGCCCCATTATGCTGTCGCGCATGGCTATGTTTCTGTCGGGGTTAAGGCTTGTGCCTGCATACGAATACACGCATATGTTGGCGCAACTCTCCGTCCCGTCGTTTGAAAACCACAAGAAGTGGTCGCCTTTTTTCATCGCGGTCAGGTCCTTTGGCACCAGTATGCTCCATCCAAACATGCCTTCCGTGGCTTTCGTGGCCTCTGCATTGTGGTTGCGGCGCAGGGCTTCCGCCTCGGTGTTCAACTCAAATCGGTCGAGCAATTCGCGCAACCGTTGCCCGCCTTTGACCATGTCTTTCCTCAAGGTGGCGGCGCTGGGCGCACTTATTGTGACAATCAGTTGGTGCTTGGCATGCACATCCTTTTTGTATCTTATCAGTGTGCGCTTGAAAAGTGTGCTGTCGGTCTCTATGGTTACGATGCACCGTGCATAGCGCATGGCCTTGCCGGGCGAGTCGGCGTCAAAGTGCGAAACGCTAAACCACCGCTCCTTTTGCGGCAACGCCGGCAACGGCTCTTGCAGCACACTGTCCACAATCTGCCGTGAGGCTTTGTCGGTGGTCACGAGCAACACTTCATAGGGGTCTCCGCCGCTGCTTGGCTTCAGTTCAGTGCCATCGCAACCCGTGAGCATGAGCGACATGGCCACTGCTGCGCTGCCCACTACAACTGCTCCGCCTATTACAGAAGCGCTGCCCACCACTGCATGACAAATGTTGCGCACCTTCCACATACACGTTGCCTATAGGCTTTTAAGTCTCGGCGTTGCCTTCACCTTTTCTTGCCGTAGAGAGCAGTCCGCAGGCGGCGAAGATGTCCTGTCCGCGGCTTGCGCGTATGGTGGTGAACACCCCGTGCTGCGTTAGATAGTCGCGCAGGGCTTCCATCTTTTCGTCGCCAACCCCTTGCAGGTCCACGTTGGGTATGGCATGGAAGCGTATCAAGTTGATGCGGCAGTCCAGCCCGTCGAGCAGCCTGATTATCTCTTTGGCGTGTGTGGTGGAGTCGTTCACCCCCTTGAACACGATGTATTCGAACGACACGCGCCGCTGGTGGCTGAAGTCGTAGCACTTGAGCAACTTGACCACGTCGCTTATCGTCATTTGGCCCTCGGCGGGCATCAATAGCCTTCGCTGTTCGTGCAGAGGCGAGTGCAGGCTTATGGCCACGTGGCACTCGCTTTCGTCGAGAAACCTTTTCAGCTTGTTCTTTATGCCGACGCTGCTCACCGTGATGCGCCTTGGACTCCATGCCGTGGCCCATGGCGCGGTGAGTATGCTTGTGGCGCGGAGCACGCTCTCAAGATTGTCCATTGGCTCGCCCTGCCCCATGAACACGATGTTGGTCAGCCGCTCACGTTCGGGCAGGGAGTATATCTGGTTGAGAATGTCGGTGGCGGTGAGGTTGCCCTCAAATCCCTGTTTGCCTGTTTGGCAGAAAAGACAGTTCATCTTGCATCCCACTTGCGACGACACGCACAGCGTGGCGCGGTCTTTGTCGGGAATGAACACCGTTTCGACAAACTTTCCGCTGGCTGTAGGGAATAGGTACTTCACCGTTCCGTCCTTTGAGCGCTGGCAGTCGATTGGCGGCATTGCCCCGATGGTGAACTCTTTGTCCATCAGTGCGCGGTTGGCCTTCGAGATGTTGGTCATCTCGTCAATCGACTTCACGTGGCCCACATACACCCAGCGCGCTATCTGCCCAGCTGTGAAGGCGGGCATGCCCAGATCCTTCACGGCGGCCTTAAGCTCGCCGAGCGTCATTCCGAGGAGTGCTTTCTTGCCGTCTGACATTGTCTTTCTTATTTCACATTACCAAATTGTGGCGTGCTCCCCAATAAATTGCCGAGACAATATGGGGCGCACGCCATAATCCGGTTGCGTCAACACTTATAGGCTTGCGGCTAATGCACGCACACCTTTATATATATAAGATTGGCCTATGTTATTTTGCTGGCTGTGCCGGGGCTGTGGGCTGTGCCGCAGGGGCTGCCGTTTGTGCTGCTGGCGCTGCCTTCTCTTCGCCTTTGGCAGCCTCGCCCTTGTCGGTTGCCTGTTTGGTCTGGCTTGCACCGAAGCCGGGCAGGTTGTTGGGGTTGGCTGTGGGGTTCTCCACGCCTTCCATTACCGATGTGTCGGTTGATGCCTGAGGAGCCACGTAAGCGCAAGCGATGCTTATAACGACCATTGCGATGGCCAGTCCCCAAGTGGTCTTCTCGATGAAGTCTGTGGTCTTGCGCACGCCTCCGATTTGGTTATACGATGCGAAGTTGGATGAAAGGCCACCGCCTTTTGACTCCTGGATGAGCACGATGCCTATCATAAGCACAGCGGCAATGAGGATGAAAATCACAAATAATGTGTAAAGTCCCATGTCTTTTTAGTCTATTTTTTTATTGTTGTTAACTATAAGTTTCTCCAAGAAACGTATTTGGTCTGCAAAGTAAGCATTTTTTTTTGGATAATTCAAACTTAATCGCCTAATTATTTCCAATGCCTTTGAATATCGTTCCTGTTTTATGTATATGCGCGCCAGCGTCTCGGTGAAGTAGCTGTCCTCGCCATCCTTTCCGCTTGTCGCGCTGTCGTCGATCTGCGGCACGAACTCTGGAGTCTCGTTGAGCACGATTTTCCCCTTGTCGTTGTTTATGAAGTCGTCTATCAGGCTTTGTCCCTTCAGCTGCGGAACGGTGTCGGCGGCATTGTCCTCGTCGTCGCTTTCGGCCTCCATGAGGTAGGCCACATAGTCAACTGCGGCGTCGGCTGCGGTGGGGCGGCGCTTCTTTTTGCCCTTCTTCTCCTCTTCGTTCTCTTCCTCTTTCGGTATGGTGTCGAGGAAGTTGTCTATGAGTGATATTGTGCGGCTTTCCTCGCGTGCGGGGTCTGCCGGCTTGCTTTGCCTTGTGGCCTCGTTCTCCTTTTTGTGGGTGGTCGTGCGGTAGTGGGCGGCCTCGATCATTTGGAATATCACGCGTCGGTCGGTTATGTAGACAGCGGCGCGCCGCAGCTCCTCGTCAAACGTTGGGTCGTGCAGCAGATACAGATTTTGGAGCATGAGCAGCCGTGCCGTCTGGAAGTAGGGGTAGACGGCAAGCGTGGATCGCAACTCGTAGAGGGTTTCCCTGTCGAGCTTCTCCGGGTGGTTTATAAGCTCTGTCATTTCCATGGCTATGCGAGGCTCTTTTTACCAGTTGGCCACTGTGGCGTTGAAAATCTGTTCGGTTATGGTCTTCGCCATGTTTGTCACCAATTCCTCTTGCACCGAGCTGAGTGTCTGCGTGTTGGAGTAAGTCTCGCTTGCCGTGAACTGTCTCTCGAAGTCCTCGTTGTGGTTGGCGTTGTTGGTGAAGCGCACGTTCACCGTCATCGACAGCTCCGTCAGTGCCGAGCTGCCCTCGCCCGTCACGGCCTTGTTGCGCTGTGTGTATTGCGTAATCTCGCCCTCAATCTTCAGGTCGCCATTGCGCTTCACCTGTATCAGGCGCGTGTTGTTGGCGTATTGGTCTTTCAGCTTGTTGTTGAAGATGCTCGCCATCGGTCCCCACACGTAGCTTGAGCGTATGGGGAAGTCGGCTATCTGTATTGTCTTCGTCTTGGTGTAGTCGATGCTCGCCCCGTTGAACTTATACGAGATTGAGCACGACAGCAGAGCTATCGCAGTTATTATTGCGGCTATTGCGTTTCTTGTTGATGGCATTGTGCGGTTGTGTGTTAGGACAGTCGTCCTTTTGTGGTGTTGTTCTGGCAAACGGCTTCGCCCGTTCTTGCGGGCATCTTGGGGCTACTCCCTGTTGTCGTCAAGCCCAAACTGCTTAATCTTTCTGTATAGCGTACGGTCGGATATGCCTAGTTCTCGGGCCGCCTTCTTGCGGTTTCCGCCATTGCGCTCCAGCGCCTTCTCTATCATTTGTCGGCCTAGCTCTGTCAGGTTCAGGTTTTCCGGCTCTTTCTGTGGCTCGATGTATTCCTCGGCCTCGGCCTCCTCAGGCTCCGGTTTCACCTGTTGGATGTATATCTGCGGATGCTTCTGCACTGTGGTGTTTGGCGTTGTCAGGCCGGCGGAGTCGTTGTCGGCCATGGCCTGCGCCGTTTCCGTCTGCCCCATCTGCTTCTTCATGGCCATCAGTTCGCGCCGCAGCTCGCCCACATTGCCCCTCAGCTCAAACAATATCTTGTAGAGAATTTCCCTCTCGCTCTCGAAGCTGTGCTCCGTGGGCTTTGTTATTGTGGCCAGTTGGGTGCTCTCCTCGTCCTTGGGGATGAACTGTGCCAGAGTGTTCTCGTCGATGAGCCTTTGCGGGCTAAGTATCGACAGTTGCTCGGTGATGTTTTTCAGTTGGCGCACGTTGCCTGGCCACTTGTAGTGCATGAGCAGCCGCTTTGCTCCGTCGGTCAGCGTGACCTTCTCCATGCGGTACTTCTCGGCCATCTGCATGGCAAACAGGCGAAACAGCAGGGCGATGTCCTCGCCACGGTCGCGCAGCGGCGGCATCTGTATGGGGATGGAGTTGAGGCGGTAGTAGAGGTCTTCGCGGAAGCGCCCCTCGCTGATGGCCTGGCGTATGTTGACGTTTGTGGCAGCCACTATGCGCACGTCGGTCTTGCGCACGTCGGTGGCGCCCACGGGTATGTACTCGCCAGTCTCGAGCACCCTCAGCAACCGTGCCTGTGTGGCCATGGGCAGTTCGCCCACCTCGTCGAGAAACAGCGTGCCTTTGTCGGCCACGCCGAAATAGCCGAGACTGTCGTTTATGGCACCCGTGAAAGAGCCTTTCACGTGGCCGAACAGTTCGCTGTCGATGGTGCCTTCGGGTATGGATCCGCAGTTTATTGCGAAGTATTTCTCGCGCTTGCGCGGTGAGTTGTCGTGTATCACCCGCGGGACAATCTCTTTGCCCACGCCGCTTTCGCCCACGATGAGCACACTGAGGTCGGTCGGCGCGACCTGAAGGGCCACGTCGAGCACATGGTTCAACGCATCGCAGTTGCCCACGATGTTGTAGCGTTGTTTTATCGCTTGCAGTTCAATAGCCTTCATTTAGCTGGCAAAGTTACACATTTATTTTATTCTATACAAGGTCTGCCACGCCCGCGTTTTGTCTTCTTGCGGTCTCTTTTCGGTGCAATCTGTTTGCTCATTCTGTAGTACAAGCCCACTATGCCCCTTCGCTATTGGGGCGCAATGCCCACGAAAATAGCCTCACAAAACAGTCAAAGCTAATTGTCGCCGTCTTCTTCCTCAGTGCCGTTGGTGTCCAGTTGGGTGTCGCGCGAAATGCCTACAGAGCCGTTGGCGGCAACCTGAACCACCAGCGGAATGTATTCGTCGGTCTGCGGGTGGCATACGCTTGCGGCGAAGCGTAGGCTTCCTCCGTCGATGCGGTCGAACACAATGCCTTCCAGAATGCCCGTCTTGCGGTAGTCGGCATCGAGTGCGTCGTGGAATGTCGCCTTGGTGAACGTCTTTTTCAGAAACACGCTTCCGTCGCTGCGGCGTATGGTCAGCGTTATGCTGTTGTCAACGAATTTCTGTCCTGTGTCGTCCTTCACCATGGGCAGACTGTCGCATGCCGTGCGCTTTATCTCGCACACGAGTCTGCTGCCAGCCCAATTCACCTCTTTGCTTTGGGTGTATTCCTGCATGCGCACAGGCGACGATGCGGCGCGCTTCACTGCCTTTGGGGCAATGATGTCGTCGGTCTTGTTCTTCTGCCCGCAGCCGGCAAGCAGCGCGGCGGCCAAAGCCATAACGAGCATTGAAAAACTCTTTTTCATCAAAGTCGTGTCATTGGTTTGCAGTACAAAGGTAATAAAAAAAATGTTTCTGCGTATGCTTGACGCCTAAGTCGTCCTAACTTTTAGTGGCGGTAAAAACATCTTGGTACGATTTGAGCCATGGTAAACGTGTGCTACGTCAGGCTTCTCGGCTTGTTTTTTTCACGTCACTTATGGGCTTCGGCATATGGATTTTTCGGCGTTGAGCCAGCCCCTCGTTTTCAGGCAGATACACATGCCATTCGTAACTATGCCATTTACGGGTGCTAACTATGCCACTTAGCCATCGTAAATGGCATACTTACGGGTCGTAAATGGCATAGTTACGATGCGTAAACGGCACAGTTACGAATCGAAAGCGGCACGGTTGGTGCAAGAGGCATGCAAAATGAGTGGGCGCAAGGCAATAGAATGGTGTTTTTCGGCGTTGTTTATAAAGCCACCTTTATAATAGAGCCACCTTTTATATATATAGACAGACTTGATGATTATGCAGAACAAAGCGAGGCTGACAGCTTTTTTGATATTCGCCATGGGCATGACCCTTTGCTCAATGGCGCAAGGTCGGGCCATGGCCAGTGACACTGTGGCGCGGCGGTCGCACGCAACATTTCGCGAGATAGTCTGCAAGGCCGACAGCTTGCGGATGCTCATGCGCGGAGCCGCCGACAAGGGATTGCTGCTGCAATGGGCCGACTCGCTGCTTGGCGACAAACTGCGCAGCGGCGAGATAGACTCAGAGAAGTATAGGCGATGGAAGCTGCGCTTGGCCAGATACGACAAACGCCTGTTCGGCATCGACTCGCTGTTGGCGGTGAAGTACAACCGTCAGCAGTTTGACACGATGTTTGTTGCGCGTCCGCAAGGCAGGTGGGCATTCAAGTTGCGCACAAACGTTTCGGGGGCGAAACTCGCCACCATGGGGCGGAGCGAAGGCATTGGCCACGACATGGAGGTGCGCGCCAACAGCCGCGCCACGCTCAGCTTGGCCGCGTCATACCGTGGACTGTCGCTCGGGCTGTCGCTGAACCCGGCCAAGCTGGCCGGAAAAGACAAGGACTATGAGTTGAACGTGAACTCGTATGGCAACCGCATGGGTTTCGACATTGTGTATCTTGAGTCGGCCACATACCATGGAAGCCAGACCATTGGCGGCGAGACGGCAGGCATAGGCAAGGGCGAGGTTGAGCAACGCGCGCTGAACATAAACTACTACTATGCCTTCAGCGCGCGCCGCTTCTCGTTTCCGGCGGCGTTCAGCCAGAGCTACATACAGCGGAAGAGTGCCGGAAGCTGGATGGTGGGCGCAAGTGCCGATGTGCAGCAGACTGACATACACGCCAGTGAGGCCACGCGTTGGCATGCGGTGTCCATCAGACTTGCCGAGTTGGCTGTGGGCGGAGGCTATGGCTACAACTATGTGCCGTCGAGCCGTTGGCTGTTCCATCTGTCAGCGTTGCCCACGCTGACAGTGGTGGCGCACGACAATGTTACGCTCGACGGTCAGCGGGAGAGCATGAAATACAGGTTTCCCAGTGTGATAATCACCGGCCGTGGGGCGGCCACATACTCATGGGGCAACAAGTTCTTGGGGCTTGCCATGGTCTACAACTGCTCGGTGGCCGGCAGTGACGACAACCTGTGCATAAAGCGCGACAAGTGGAGGCTGCGCTGCTTTGTGGGTTTCAGGTGGTGAAAGGACTTTCTTGAAGAGGTTTAACAGGCAGTCCTTATAAATGACAGTAAAAAATAAGTTGGTATGTTTATAGGCGTGTTCTATAAATTCCACGCATTGTTAAACTTCATTTTTAGACGGATTGCTCTTTGTGTCTTTTTGATTTTATCCGGCATATTTTACTTTCTTCTTCAGTTGCATAGCCCGCTATGCTCTTTCAGAAAGAAAAATCTGCTCGGCTAAAATTCAAAAATCCATCAAAGGCAATTTATAGAACCCGCCTATAGTCACTAAAAACTTACCAACTTATTTTTTTTCACCGTCACTAAATCACGTTGAAGTGGCGGAGCGCGTTGGCTATTCCGTCGTCGTCAACGCTTGTGGTGATATAGTCGGCGGCTTCCCTTGCTGCCTCTCCGGCGTTGCCCATGGCCACGCCGATGCCGGCGCGGCGCAGTATTGACACGTCGTTGCCGCCGTCGCCGAAGGCCATGGTCTCGCTGATGTCGAGACCCAGGTGCTTGGCCATGGCCGCAAGTCCCTTGCCCTTGTCGGCTTCCTTGGCGGTTATGTCGGTGAAGGCAGGGTGCCACCGTCCCGACACGCAATGGCTCATGCGCGGCATGAGCGCTGTCTCGTGCTCCTGGCTTATGAACGGCGAGAACTGCAATATGCGTTGCTCGGCCAGCACCTCGTCGGCGGGCAGCGACGTGTCGACGTTGGTCACGCACAGACCGTCGCGAAACACGGTGTCGAATATCGGCTTGGGGTTGTATAGGCGCACGTCGCGCTCGCCCACTACGAGCACCGCATAGTCGTGCTCGTCGGCGTCGGCTTTCAGCGTGGCCACGTCGATGGGGTCGATGGGCGTGCAGCACACCGTCGTGTCGCCCACCAGGCACAGTGCGCCGTTGGTGGTTATGTATCCGTCTATAAGCGGCTCTATGGCGCGCAGGTTTGTTATCAGCGAGATGGGGCGCCCTGTCGATATGTACACGCCAACGCCGTTGGCCTTGGCTTTGGCCAGTGCGTCGATTGTTGACTGCGGTATCTGGTGTGTGCTTAGGCTCACCAATGTGCCGTCGATGTCGAAAAACAAGCTTTTTATCATTGTCGTTTGGTTGTTCAAGATGAAGAAGTCGTCTAAACTTTTCTGATGGAGATTTATCCATCTGTACGGTTGGTACAATGGGGCAGTGTAGTGGGCGACGTGTCTCACGTCGCAACTTTTGCTGCTGCCTTCATGGCGCTCAAGGCTCGGCTTCCATGATTATGTCGCACCGCTCGTAGGCGTTGCCTTGCAGCTCGGTCTCGTGGAAGCCGAGGCTGCGGTAGAGTGCTATCGACGGTGCCAGGCGCGTGTTGCCCTCAAGGAATATGCGCTTCACGCCATTCTTGCGTGCATAGTCCATCAGCGCTTCGCCCAAGGCTCGCCCCACATGGTGGCCTTGTGCGCTTGGCGACACGGCCATCTTGGCCAGTTCGTATTTCTGCTTGTCGGGGTGGTTCACCAGTGCGCAGCATCCTATGGCGCGACCGTTGTCGTCAATGGCGATGAATATCTGGCCTCCACCTTTTATTATGTCGTCCACGTGGGCGAACGTCTTCCTGTCGGACTCCTCTATCTTGAAGTAGGTCTCTATCCATTCGGTGTTAAGCCGGATGAAGTCGTCACGGTATTTTTCCTCAAATGGTATTATCCTTGCCATAGTGTGGTTTTCTTGAGTGCGTTTTGTCTTTGTCGTTGTGTTTGCCGCATTTTGCCAAGTTGGGTCAGGACGGGAATAGCAGTGGCAGAATGAATGTCATCACTATGCCGATGATTACTTGCAGCGGCAGACCCACCTTTATGTAATCACTGAAAGTATATTCGCCGGCGTGCATGACCAGTGCGTTGGGGGGCGTCGAGAATGGCGAGGCGAAGCACATGCTTGCGCCAAGCGTCACGGCGAAAAGGAAGGGGTAGGGGCTTGCGCCTATTTCCATGGCCGAGGTCATGGCGATTGGGGCCATGAGCACTGCCGTGGCCGTGTTGCTTATGAACATTGTGAGCAGCGATGTGGTGAAGTATATGCCGCAAAGCAGCACGGTGGGTCCGGCTGCGCCGAGCGACGACACGAGTGTGTGCGACATGAGGGCCGACGTGCCTGTCTTCTCCAGTGCTATCGACATGGGCATCATGGCCGCAATGAGCACTATGCTCTCCCAGTTGATGGTCTTGTAGGCGGCCTCCACGTTGCGCAGACATCCCGTGAGCACCATGAGCAGTCCGGCCACGGCGATGGCTGTGACGGGGGCGATGGGTATGAAGTCGAACACCATGGCCGCCACCATCAGCAGCATTATCGCCGCCGCCATGGGAGCCTTGTAGTTGAGCGTCACCTCCTGTGCGTTCTTCTCCGGTTGTCCGAGCACAACCCAGTCGGTCTCCTCCTGGTCGAGTCGGCTTATGTTGCTCCATTTGCCCTGCACGAGCAGCACGTCGCCCGAGTGGAGCCGCTCTTCGGGCAGGTCGTTTATGATGTAGTCCTTGCTGCGCTTTATGCCGAGCACGTTGATGCTGTAGCGTTCGCGGAAGCCAGAGTTGCGCACCGATGTGCCTATGAGCTTCGACTCTGGCATGAGCACGATTTCGGCTATGCCCAGCTCGTAGAAGTCGATGTTGTTGTTGTCGAGCTTCTTCACCTTGCTCTCGCGTGCGAAGGTGTCCATCTTTGCGGTGTCGCCCATCAGGTATATTATGTCACCTGCGGAGAGCAGCATTTCCGGGGTGGCTATGCTCTGGGTTACGGTGTGCAGGATGCCGCTGCGGTCGGCTTTCTCGTTGCGCACCTCAAGTATCGACAGTCCGAAGCGGTTGCGCAGGTCAAGTTCGGCCACGCTCTTTTCCTTTATTGTCGATGTCGGGGTTATCACGTAGCGGCGCACTCCGCTCGACAGATGGTACTCCTCGACAAGTTCGTCGAGGGTCTTGCCCTGCGCGTTGGCTGTGTCGTCGCCGCTTTTCTTCTTCTTGTTGAGAAACATCCGGCACAGCGGAAGCATCACTATTATGCCCACGGCGATGCACACCACGCCCACGGGAAAGAACGAGAAGAACTTCAGTGGCTCGTAGCCTGCGTTGGTCAGTGCGTCTTGTATCACAAGGTTGGGCGGCGTTCCTATCAGCGTGAGCATGCCGCCCATGCTGCTGGCGAAGGCAAGCGGCATGAGCAGCCGTGCCGGGCGTGTGCCTGTTTGCGCAGCCATGCTCACCACGATGGGCATCATGAGCGCCACGGTGCCTGTGTTGCTCACGAAGGCTCCAATGCCGGCGGTCACCAGCACCACAAGCAGAAACAGGCGGATGTCGCTTCCGCCGGCGAGTTTCATTATGCGCTGGCTTACGGCCTTGGCCAACCCTGTCTGGAATATGGCTCCGCCCACCACAAACAGTCCGGCCATCATGATGACGACCGTTGACGAGAAGCCGGAGAACGCCTCCTCGGGTGTTAGTATTCCGAAAATGAGCAATGCCGAAAGGGCGCACAGCGCGACTATGTCGGAGCGCACTTTGCCTGCTATGAACATAACGACGGTTATGGACAGGATGATAAGTGTTGTGGTCATGTCTTGTTGTGTGGGGTTAGGGTATTGTTGGGTGTGTGGTGTCGTGCGTGTGGCGATTGGGTGTGTGTTTTTTTGGGGGGCGCTTGGCGGTGGTTGATGTGGTGTGGTTCAAAAAGAGGGTTGTTCGAATTTTGCGTCCGGACAACCCTCTATGCCTATTTGGCTTTTTGTTTTATATGGCGTGTTCTATAAATTCCAGCAAAGTGTTTTATAGAACCCAGCTATAGTCATGTTGTTAGCCCTTTATGGCCACTACGCCGGGCAGCTCCTTGCCCTCGATGGCTTCGAGCAGTGCGCCGCCGCCAGTCGAGATGTACGAAACCTTGTCGGCCATGCCAAACTTGTTGATGCAGGCAACAGAGTCGCCGCCGCCGATGAGCGAGAATGCTCCGTTCTCGGTGGCTTTTGCCACAGCGTCGGCAATGGCTTTGGAGCCTCCGGTGAAGTTGTCGAACTCAAACACTCCTGCAGGTCCGTTCCACAGTATTGTCTTTGCGTTTTCTATGGCTGCAGCGAAAGCCTTGCGGGTCTCAGGACCGGCATCCATGCCTTCCCATCCTTCGGGTATGTCGTTGGCTTCGCAAATCTGTGTGTTGCAGTCGTTCTTGAAGTCGTCGCCGGCAACGCAGTCGGTACCGAGCACGAGGTTCACGCCGTTCTCCTTGGCCTTCTTGATTACGTCGAGAGCCACGTCGAGCTTGTCTTCCTCGCAGATTGACTTGCCAATCTTGCCGCCCTGTGCCTTGGCGAATGTGTATGTCATTCCGCCGCAGAGGATGAGGTTGTCCACCTTGCCGAGAAGGTTCTCGATGATGCCGATCTTAGTTGACACCTTCGAACCACCCATGATTGCGGTGAACGGACGCTTGATGTTGCTGAGCACGTTGTCTACGGCCTTAACCTCTTTTTCCATCAGGTAGCCAAGCATCTTGTGGTCTGCGTCGAAATAGTCTGCGATTACGGCTGTTGAGGCGTGCTTGCGGTGTGCTGTGCCAAAGGCGTCCATAACATAGCAGTCTGCATATGAGGCCAGCTTCTTTGCGAAGTCCTTTTGGCGCGATTTCATTTCTTTCTTTGCCTCGTCGTATGCGGGGTCGGCCTTGTCGATGCCCACGGGCTTGCCTTCCTCCTCGGGATAGTAGCGCAGGTTTTCGAGCAGCAGAGCCTCGCCTGGCTTCAGTTCGGCGGCTTCCTTGTCGGCGTTGCCACAGTCTGCGGCGAACTTGACGTCAACACCAAGAGCCTCGGCCACATTCGGCACAATCTGCTTCAGCGACAGTTCAGGCTTAACCTTGCCTTTGGGCTTGCCCATGTGGCTCATCATAATCAGAGCGCCACCGTCGGCCAGCACCTTCTTCAGTGTGGGAAGCGCGCCGCGAATACGGGTGTCGTCTGTTACTTTTCCATTTTCGTCCAATGGTACATTGAAGTCCACGCGAACAATTGCCTTTTTGCCGGCAAAGTTGAATTGATCGATATTCATAACCTTTATTATTATAGAGAATTGAATTTGTTGTCGTGTCGTGTAATACGATACAAAATTACACAAATGTATCGTACTTTCGGTTTGCCGCAATACTATTTTAAACTTTTTTTTCGATAAAACGTGCATTCTGCAATATGCGCTTTGCAAAAACGGCATGGTGCCTTATGGTTTGTTGCCGTGATGTTTTTGGGGGCTTCGTCGTCGTGTCGTGGATGTGGATTTTTTCCATTGTGCATCAGGTTGGATGGAATTGGAATGGGGAATTTGCTGAAAGATGGCCAGTTTGTATAATTTGTCGTGTTTTTATCCTATTTTTGCATAGGATAAACAATTGAAGTGAATGTAGGTGGGGTTCTATAGAAGTCTAGACAACTTCGATTTCATAATCACCACCGCAACAAATAACGTGACCATGAAGGAAGAGTTTGAAAAAATATTGAGGGCTACAAACCGCAAAGGCATCGACGGAGTGTTGGCCTATTTGGAGAAGGCAGGCTTCTTTGCCGCTCCAGCGTCTGTAAACCGTCATCTTAGCCATGATGGGGGATTGCTTGAGCACTCTCTTAATGTATATCGCACTGCCATCAGACTGCGGCGGCAAGTGTTGGAGTTGCGGCCTGAGCTTGAGGCGCGCCTGCCGGAGGATAGTGTGGCCATTGCCGCATTGCTGCACGATGTGTGCAAGGCCAACATTTACCGAAAGATCACGAAATACCGAAAGGACGAGAATAATCGCTGGGAGCAATATGACGGATACGACGTGGAATACTCTCGTTTCCCGTTTGGACATGGCGAGAAGTCGGTGGTGATGTTGCTGCGTCTTGGGCTTGAGCTTACCAACGACGAACTGCTTGCCATACGTTGGCATATGGGGGCTTGGGACTTGCCGTTTCAAAGCTACGAGGCCAAGAGCAACATTTCTGCCGCGAGCGATGTGCCGCTTGTGGCCGTTGTGCAAGCGGCTGATGCGCTGTCAGCGCATTTGCTTGAGGTGGAATAAATTGCTCGGGTGGAGTGATTTACCAGAGATGGAGTGGGGAGAGAATGCTCCGCGCTAATCCGAAACACTTGTGCATCAATACGTGTGCCATATGATTAGGGCTTATGTTTATGTCTAAAAGTGGCAGACTTGTAGCCATGAAGCGGTGATTTCCAATCTGAAAAATGGCGGCATACGCATGAAAGACTTTACTCTTTCGGTGCGTATGCCGCCAATATCATTTGTTCTTTAGGTGGTTCTATAAATTAACATTGCAAGCCGCAAAGCCAGTTCGTAGAACCACACATTCTTAATGTTGCCGTCTGTCGTTTCTTAGTAAGCCTCGTCGTCAGGGCGTTCTGGCTTGTACAGTGGCCGCTTGGGTAGGTGCTTCTTCTTGCGCAGATAAGCCTCTTTGCGCAGTTCGTATTCGTCGCGATGCTTTTCGAGAAAATTGTCGGCCATGTCAGCCCTTCTCCTTTTATTGGTTGAACCTGTTGTAGATTATGCTTATGGTTATTGGCTGTCTCTGATTGTTGGGGCCGCCAATCAACTTGGTGCTCTTCAGCGACATCTCGTTCGACACGTTTGTTATTGTCGTTGACGATGATGAGCTTTCATTCACGGCGACAGGCACAAGCACCGCCTTGTTCCAGTCGTCAGAGCTGGCATTGCCGTTTTTCTTGGCTTGGTACATTGCCGACACCAAGCCTGCAATGTTGTTGAAGGTATATGTGTTGAGGCTGTTGTCGTATGTCGCAAGATAGGACTTGATGTTGTCAGGCAAATCTTTTTGCTCAAAGAAGCTATATAGGCTGTCTTTGGGAAGTATCAAGACCCTTGTTGGCTCGCTGAATGAGTTTTCTGAATTTACGGGGTTTATTCTAGTAAACACAATCTTTGCGGAGCTTAGTGTATCGTTTTCATGACCGGCCATGATGCTGTCGATGGGCAACGTCACCTCTGTGAATATGCCTGCTGGGGCTTTTAGGTAAGTACACGTCGGGTCGTCGGCAAGTTGCTTGGTCCTTTCCTTGTCGTTTACAATGGTGTTGGTCTGCATGACCTCTTCTGTTCCTGACAGCACCATTGCGTTACTGTATATTGTGTCGTTTGATATGCGGCGGTAATATACTACGATTGAGGTGTACTCGATTTCAGACATCACACCTAGTCCACCTGACGTTTTGATGTAAAATCCGGGGCACACGTTGTGCGCAAAGTTGTATGAGTTCTTGTAGTTGTTTTGGTTCTCATAGTATTTGCGCATCAGATATGTACCATAGTTGTCATATTCGACGTTGTTCTTGTCTACATATTTGTCGTTGAGGCGTATCTTTATAGGCTTTGTTTTACCGCTGCTTGATATGCTGTTGCGCGTGCTGTCGCTCAGATTCAAGTCCATGACGGTGTATACCTTGTTCTTCTTGATTTGGTTTCCGCCGCCTCGCAACATCCCACTTGCCTCAGGGTCGAAGTTGGTGTAGTATGCTACATTCTCCTCGACTGGTTTGTCCAACTCGCAAAGTGTCAGTCGCATTGGGTTTAGCGAGTCGCCGACATATCCTTTTACGAGTATTTGCAAAATACACGAATCTGCAACTACAAATCCGTCCTTTTTGCTTACGATGCTGTCTTCCGATGGGAGATACGGTGTGTTGCCCATTAGATTTTCGATGACGGAGAAGCTTGCTGTATAGTTGCTTGTCACATATGTTCCCGTCTCAGGGTCTTTGATGTGGCCGAGATAGTTGTATATGCTCCGCGACAACACCGAATCCACGGTAATCGACCGTGTGCTGACATTGAAAGTGCTGTCGGTTATGTTGAACCTGTCGGTTATGTTTGTCAGCGAGCCGCCGATTTTGTCTGTGGTATCGTCGCAAGCGGTGAATAGGGCCACTGCAAATACGAGACTCAGCAAATGCTTGATTTTCATCGTGGTGGTTATATGAGTCGTGCCTGTGAGTGTTGACTGTTGATAGTGTGGCTTTTGCCCAAAAGCAACTGCTCGTTTGAGTTGCTTTTGGGCAATCATATGCTTTCGTAAAACTCTTCGTACTTGCCGGTGAAGTCTTCGCCTGGATAGCTCAATAGGGGAGCTTTGCTCGCTTTTGCATATGCCAAAAGCTCTTCGTCCACTCCCTGTCCGGCTTCAATCACGCCGTCGGAATAGTCGATGGCCAGTTTGCCAAGTTCTCTGAAGTCGAATTTGTCATTGTATTTGCCAAGCAATTTGGCATTTGCTTCGCGGAATTCGATGCACTGCTTGAAGTTTTCACCGAAGTCGCGCTTTAGGCTGTTGCTGAAAAGGGAAGTCACGACTTTTGTCTCTGCAAACGAAGGCTCGTCGTGGTATGCGGTTTTCACATAGAATGGTATGAACTCGCTCATCCAGCCTTGGCAGTGTATGATGTCTGGCGTCCATCTTAGCTTCTTGACCGTCTCAAGCACGCCGCGTGCAAAGAATATGGCACGCTCGCCGTTGTCTTCGTAGTCGTTGCCGTTTTCGTCGGTTGCCATCAGCCGCTGTGTAAAGTAGTCGTCATTGTCGATGAAATACACCTGTATGCGTGTCGATGGGATGGAGGCTACCTTTATTATCAATGGATGGTCGGTATCGTTTATTATAAGGTTGATGCCTGACAGACGTATCACTTCGTGCAATTGGCCGCGCCTTTCATTTATGTTGCCCCATTTGGGCATGAAGGTTCTTATCTCGTGGCCGCCTTCTTGTATGGCTTGCGACACGTTGCGACCCATGAGTGAAAGTTCGCTTTCAGGCACGTAGGGGAAAATCTCCTGATTAATAAACAATACTTTTTTTGCCATGATGTTTCATTTTATCTTTGCAAAGTTACGAAAAAATATCCGTTTGTAGAGTTAGTGGCATTCTGTTTTTAGAAAAATTAGTTGGCTATGGGCCATATTTCCAATGCTTTTATTGCCGTGTTTGGCGAAAATGTTGTTATTTTGCACACGAATTACGGTTCAGCACGTAAAGATATATTATAAAATGGAAGTACTTTTTAGCATAGTAGAACTCCAGAACAAACTATTTGAAGCACGCAAGGAGGGAAAAACGGTAGGGCTGGTGCCCACCATGGGAGCCTTGCACGAGGGGCACGCCTCGCTTGTGCGCAAGAGTGTGGGCGACAACGATATCACTGTCGTTTCCGTATTTGTCAATCCCACACAGTTTAATGACAAAAATGACTTGAAGAATTATCCGCGCAATCTTGACGCCGACTGCCAGTTGCTTGAAGAGTGCGGGGCGGATTATGTCTTCGCCCCATCGGTAGAGGAAATGTATCCTACGCCCGATACGCGCCATTTTGATTTTCCTCCGGTTACGTCTGTGATGGAAGGGGCGCATCGTCCTGGCCACTTCAATGGCGTTTGTCAGGTTGTGAGCCGACTGTTTTACATTGTGCGTCCACAAAGAGCTTATTTCGGAGAGAAAGATTGGCAGCAGATAGCCGTAGTAAAGGCGCTTGTGAAATATCTTGGCCTTGGGGTCGAAATCGTGGAATGCCCCATTGTGCGCGATTCTGACGGTTTGGCGCGGTCCAGCCGCAATGCTTTACTCTCAAAGGATGAGCGTGCCATAGCCCCGGCCATATATAAGGCATTGGCCGACAGTGTCGAGTATGCGAAGGCGCACACTGTGAAAGAGACACATGACAAAGTCGTTGGTGCCATAAATGCCGTTGAAGGACTTGATGTGGAGTATTTCTCAATTGTCGATGGCAACACTTTGCAGGATGTCGCAGCTTGGGATGACTCCGACTATGTGGTTGGCTGTATAACTGTTTACTGTGGAAAAACCCCTATTAGGCTGATTGACCATATAAAATACAAAGAGTTATGATGATAGAGGTGTTGAAGTCGAAGCTGCATTGCGTTACTGTGACTGAGGCGAACCTCAATTACATGGGAAGCATCACCATCGATGAAGACTTGATGGATGCAGCCGAGTTGATTGCCGGGGAAAAGGTGCAGATAGTAAACAACAACAATGGCGAGCGCTTTGAGACGTATATAATTAAAGGAAAACGTGGCTCGGGTTGCGTGTGCCTCAATGGCGCCGCTGCGCGAAAGGTGCAGGTGGGTGACGTTTGCATAATCATAGCCTATGCCTTGATGGACTTTGAGGAGGCAAAGACCTACAAGCCAGTGGTTGTGTTTCCCAAAGAGGGTAATAAGCTTTAGGCTTGGGCGTAAATACATTACTGCGCGTAATGCGACATGAAACCAAATAAGGGGAGGCCGATTGGCTTCCCCTTATTTGATCGACGTCAATAATAATTGGCGCATTATATTATATACTCTATAGCCAAGATATTACTCTATGACCACAAGAGCGTCACCTTCCATCACGCTTTGGCCTGGCTGCACGCATATGGCGGTCACCTTGCCCGCTTTTTCCGCGTCAAGGTTGTTGGCCATCTTCATTGCTTCAAGCACCACTACGGTGTCGCCCACTTTCACCTCGTCGCCCACGGCAACCTTGATGTCGGTGATCACGCCTGGAAGTGGAGCCTTGACGGCGTTTTGGCTGTTTACTTTTGCGGTGGATGTTGTGCTTGTCGTGGCGGCAGCTGGTTGCTGTGCCACGGGCTTTACCTTTACCTTGGGCTTTTCTTCCTTTGGTTCTGGCTCCATCTCCACTTTGTATGTCTCGCCGTTCACGGTAACTGTGGCAACGTCGTTGGCTATTTCACCTATGCTAACCTCGTACTTGTTGCCGTTAATGGTATATTTGTAGTCTTTCATCTTTTCCTTTTCTTATGGTTTTACGGTCATGGTCAAGGCGTGTCCATTCCACTCTGTAGGGTGCTCCACGATGGTAATCTTTCCAGACTCCTTGTCATGCACGTTGTTTCCCTTGAACTCATGCAGCGCCAATGCAATGGCTGCAAAGACCTCGTCGTTCCTTTTCATGTCGTCTTGTTCGTTTTGTGTGTGCGGAGATGGTATTTCTCCATCTCCGCACGCATATTAAGTGGTTGTAAAAACGCTTACATGGGGATGTTGCCATGCTTCTTCGCAGGCAGGCTCTCACGCTTTGTCGCGAGTTGGGCCAATCCACGGCAGATGCGGAAGCGGGTGTTGCGTGGCTCGATGACATCGTCGATGTAGCCATACTTGGCAGCCTGATATGGGTTGGCGAACATCTCGGTGTATTCCTCTTCCTTTTCAGCAAGGAACTCTTGTACGTTCTCTCCAGCCTCTTTCTTAGCCTTAGCTTCCTTTGCGCACAACACGGCCACGGCTCCAGAGGCACCCATCACGGCAATCTCCGAAGAAGGCCAAGCATAGTTCAAGTCAGCACGGAGCTGCTTGCATCCCATCACGATGTGGCTTCCACCATAGCTCTTGCGCAGTGTCACTGTTATCTTTGGCACTGTGGCCTCACCGTAGGCGTAGAGCAGCTTTGCTCCGTGCAAGATTACAGCATTGTACTCCTGGCCAGTGCCTGGCAAGAAGCCGGGTACGTCAACGAGCGACACGATAGGAATGTTGAATGCGTCGCAGAAACGCACAAACCTTGCGGCCTTGCGGCTGGCGTTCACGTCGAGCACTCCTGCGTAGCATGCCGGCTGGTTGGCCACGATGCCCACGCTTTGTCCATTGAAGCGTGCAAAGCCGATGATGATGTTCTTTGCAAACTTGGGCTGTACCTCAAGGAACTCGCCGTCGTCAACGATGGCACCAATCACTTTGTACATGTCGTATGCCTCGTTGGGGTTTTCGGGTATTATCTCGTTCAGAGTGTCTTCCAAGCGGTCTATCGGGTCGGTGCACTTCTTGCGCGGTGCCGTCTCCATGTTGTTTGACGGAATGTAGCTCAACAACGACTTTATCATCTCCATTGCCTCTTCCTCTGTGGCTGCGGTGAAGTGTGTCACACCGCTCTTTGTCGCGTGTACGCTTGCTCCGCCGAGATGCTCCTGGTCGATGTCTTCGCCAGTAACGGTCTTCACCACCTTGGGTCCAGTAAGGAACATGTAAGAGGTGTTCTCCATCATTATGGTGAAGTCGGTCAGGGCGGGCGAGTAGACGGCTCCACCGGCGCAAGGGCCGAATATACCGCTAATCTGCGGAATGACTCCCGATGCAAGGATGTTGCGCTCGAATATCTCGCCGTAGCCGGCCAATGCGCAGATGCCCTCTTGTATGCGTGCACCGCCCGAGTCGTTGATGCCAATGACAGGTGCGCCCATCTTCATGGCCATGTCCATCACCTTGCATATCTTTTGGGCCATGGTCTCCGAAAGAGAGCCACCATTTACAGTGAAGTCCTGTGCGAAGATGAAAACGAGTCTGCCGTCAACAGTTCCTGAACCGGCTACCACACCGTCGCCAAGGTACTGCTTCTTCTCCATGCCAAAGTTTGTGCATCTGTGCAGCTTGAACATGTCATATTCCTCAAAGCTACCTTCGTCGAGCAGCATGTCTATGCGTTCGCGTGCGGTGTATTTGCCACGTGCATGTTGCTTTTCAATGGCCTTTTCGCCTCCACCGATGCGTGCTTGTTCGCGCTTCTCGATGAGTTGCTTGATCTTTTCTAATTGTTTGCTCATATCCTTATTAGTTATGTTTCTCCTGTTTGGAAAAATCGTTGGTTTAGTGCTCGCAGAGTTCAGTGAGTATTCCCACAGTCGATTTCGGGTGCAGGAAGGCTATGTTCAGGTTTTCTGCGCCTTTGCGTGGTGCTTTGTCTATAAGACGTAAGCCTTTCTCGTCGCATTCAGCCAATGCGTTGGCCACACCGTCCTCTATGCAGAAGGCTACATGGTGAACGCCGTGGTTGCCCTTGTCGAGCCATTTTTGTATTGTGCTGTCGGGAGATGTCGGCTCGAGCAGCTCCAGCTTCACCTCGCCACACTTCAAGAAGGCAGTCTTCACCTTTTGGTCGGCCACTTCTTCAATGTTGTAGCATTTCAGTCCTAATACATTCTCGAAATAAGGAAGCGACTCTTCGATGCTCTGAACCGCAATTCCAAGATGTTCAATGTGTGAAATCTTCATAATATTCGTTTCTCTTGATTATGTTCGTTTCTATGTGATGTCTTCCAACTGTCTGCATTTCAGATTGCCGAATGCAGCTTGGCTTATGCAAAGGTAGTGTTTAATTGTGATATGAGTGTGTGCGCAGTGGAAAATATTGTTAACCATGCTTAGAACTCGATTGCCACCTTGCCGTTTATCTGCCGTCCTGTGAGATAGTTGGGCACGGCATATTGCTGGTTGGTCACGTCGGTCACCCAGTAGTATGAGTTGACGTTGCTTATGCCGAAAAGGTTGAGGCAGTCGACCCCAATCCAGATGTTCTTGCAGATGCTTTTCTGCTTGCGGTTGTCGTTATCGTATGCTTTGTAGCTCAGTCCGATGTCGGCGCGCTTGTATGCCGGTGCCCTGAAATTTTGCGTCTCTATGCCTTTGTGCGGCGGACCGAAAGGCAATCCGTCAGCAAAGGCCAAGCGCAGTGTCATCTTCCACCGCTCTGTGCCAGGGAAATAGTCGGTGAAGTGCAGGTTGATGGCATACCGTTGGTCGGTGGGCATAGGAATCCACTGCCCGTTCATCTTCTGCTGGGTGCTCATCAGCGAGAAGGTCACCCACGAGTCGGTGCCAGGCACAAACTCGCCATACAGTTTCAGGTCGAGTCCTGCAGCGTATCCGTCGCATTGGTTGCCACCATAGTATGTCACTTTCACATTGTTCACGTTGTATGGCACAAGGTTGTGCAGTGCTTTATAGTATGCTTCGGCGGTAAACTTGTATGGCCGCTCTTTCATCTTGAAGCGGTAGTCGAATGCCGCGACGACGTGTATCGACCGTTGGCTCTTTATCTTGTTGTTAAGTGTGGCCACGGTGGTTCCGTTTTTGCTCACAGTGTCGCGTAGCTCCTTGTAGAATGGGGCTTGATAATAAAGACCTGTGGCCAAGCGGAATGTCATGTCCTGGTTGAAGGCTGGGATTATGGCCAGCGACACCCTTGGCGACACGATTGTCTCCTTGTTGAACGACCAGTGGCTGAAGCGCACACCGTAATTAAGGGTGTAGTGTGTGCCGCCCTCTTCGCCGCTGCTGAAGCGGTAAGCGTCTTGTGCATAGCCTTCAAGTCGGTGACTATTCAACGTGTTGTCCGACCTTAGCGAGTATATCAAGTCGAGTCGGTCGGCGGAGTGGGGGAGTGAGTATCCGCTTGAGTCGCGCATTTCATACTCTCTTGAGTTCTCGCTTATGTGCTCTATCTTGTAGGTCAGTCCGCCTTCGATGTCGTGTCTCTTTGTCTTGTGGTTGAGCATCAGTTTGAAGCTCTGCACCCTTGCCGTCAGGTAGTTTCTGGCGTGCTCCATGTATGTACCTACGCCGAGGTTCTTGTTCTTCTGCGTGTCGTCGAGCCAATACTGTCCTTGTATGTCGTATGTCTCCTGTTCCTTGGTGTAGAAGGCTGAGGCGAGCAATGACAGTTTTGTGTTCGTTCCGAAGTGCCTTGATATGCCTACTGTTCCGAACAGTGTTCTGAATAGGTCTTTCTCCTGTCCGTCGAAGTACACTTTGAATGACTTCACGTTTTCCATCGTGCCAAACGACGTCTCTCTGTCGGTCGGCGCGAAGTTGTAGTGGTTTTCCGACACGTTGCCTATGAAGTCTATTGTCCACCGCTGGTTGGGCGAATAGCTTATATATGTCTGGTAGTCGAGAAATGTAGGGTCGTATTCGCCTTTTGTCTCAAGTGTGCCGAGTAGGTTGCGCGTGGTCTTGTATCTGATGCCGTGGCTCATTGAGAACTTTTTGCCGCCCAATCCAACGTAGGCCGAAGCTCCGAGCAACGATGCCTGCACGTTGCCCTCAGCATGCTGCGGTTTGCGGTATGTGATGTCGAGGGCCGACGACATCTTGTCGCCGTATTTGGCTTCGAAGCCTCCCGTCGAGAAGCCCACCGACTCTACTAAGTCAGGGTTTATCACGCTTAGTCCCTCCTGCTGGCCGCTGCGTATGAGCAGCGGACGATACATCTCCACGTTGTTTATGTATACGGAGTTCTCGTCGAAGCTACCGCCCCTCACGTTGTATTGAGACGACATTTCGTTGTGGGTCGAAACTCCGGCTTGCTGCTGTATCAAGTCCTCCACGGCATTCCCTGAAGCCGACGGTGAGCTTTTGGCATCCTTTATGTCGAGTTTTTCCGTCCCTGTGGTCTGTCTGCGCTTCTCTGTCACCACCACCTCGCCTAATGCCTCCATTGATGGCAGCGTGATTTCCACGTGCAGCTTGCCTTTGGGCTTTCTGAATACTCGCTTGCGCGCATTATAGCCAATCATTGAGAACTTCACCACCACGCTGTCGCGCGATGCCAGCTGCATGTTGAACTCGCCCTTCAGATTTGTCGCTGTCACTTTACCTTGCTCAAGGCACGACACCGTAGCCAACTCGATGGGGTTGTTCTCCTCGTCTACCACCCGTCCTGTCAGCGTGAACGACTGTGCCGTGGCCGTGATGCTTGCCAATAAGGTCGCTAAAGATAATATTATGTGTCTGATTGTCGTCGTATTCATATATTATATATAACGGATGATTGTGCGTTTTATTACAGTTGTGGTTATAAAGTTTTGCGATGGTGGTTTGTATAGGTAACCAACAATATAGGGGCTGTGTCTGAATCCGACACAGCCCCCTAAGCTATTTGTTCACTTAGTAGCCGTCTATTGCTACTGTTCGGCATATCGTTGTCAGCACCCCTTGTGTGTCATGATGTTGAGTACCATGTCGTCGGTGGTGCGCATGGCATCGGCACCGATAGACGTAAGGTTGTGTATGCTGCGGTCTACGTCGTCATCGATTATGCCTTCGGCACTGCTTACGCACTTGCCTTCCATCGACAGCAAGGCCGATAGCACGGCGGTTGACACGCCCGACGATATTTTCAGTGCGCAGCTTGGTTTCGCGCCGTCGCATATCATGCCCGTAAGGTTGGCTATCATGTTCTTCACCGAGTGGCATATCCGTTCGTAGTCGCCTCCCATCAGGTAGGTTATTCCGCAGCTGCTGCCTATCGAGGCCACTACACATCCGCACAGAGCCGACAGTTTGCCAAGGCTTTGTTTTATGTAGATGGCCGTCAAGTGGCTCAGCATCAGCGCGCGCACCAGTTCCTCTTCGGTGTTCTCATTCTCTTCGGCATACACGGCCACGGGGTTGGTGGCGCAGATGCCTTGGTTGCCGCTGCCGCTGTTGCTCATCACGGGTATCATGGCGCCGCCCATGCGTGCGTCGCATGCCGATGCCGTTTTTGCAATGATGTGCGAGAAAATGCTTTTGCCGAATATGCCTTGGCTCAGCGGGCGGTCTATTGTCTTTCCGAGGTTGTGCCCGTAGTTGCCTTTTATGGCTTCGGCGGCCGCCTTCATGTTATATTCCTTTGTTTCCAGTATGAAGGCAATCTCATTGAGAGGCGTAGTAGTGGCATAGTCGTAAACCATGCGCAGGCTTAGCTTGATGTCGTCGTCGCTGTCTTGACTGCCATCTTTGTTTTGCTTGTTTATCGTGGCCTTACCGTTGAGCGACACAAAAGTGAAGTTTGTGTGGCTACCGGCAATTATGGCCTTTGCCTCGTTGCCCTTTGCGCCGCACACAATCTCCACATACAACTTTTCGCTTATGCCATCCTTCAAGTGTATGTGTATGCGCTTGCTCTCCACATACGCCTTGCCTTGTTCCAGTGTATCGGGTGTGAGGTCTTTTATCACTTCAAGTCCGTAGTCAGACCTTCCTATCAGCGCCCCCAGCGCTATGGCTATTGGCAATCCTATCATGCCTGTGCCGGGAATGCCAACGCCCATGGCGTTTTTCAGAATGTTGGCACTTAGGTATGCGTCTATCGTCTCAGGTGTTTCGCCCAGCGTCTCGGTGGCCTTGGCGGTACATAAGGCCACGGCCATAGGTTCGGTGCAACCTATGGCCGGAACGACCTCTTTGTCTATCAGACTTCTTATCGCAGTCCTTGTCTGCTTGTCGAGCATGGTCATTTCTTCTTGTTGTAGTTGTCGAGACCCTTTTGCAGAAAATCCACATATTTCTGTATGTCCTCGTCATACGAGCGGCTGCCGTTGAGCGGCTTGCCCTGGTTGTCGAGCAACACGTAGAAAGGTTGTGTGTTGGCTCCCACCTTGGTGCGTTGCAGATAGCTCCACTTGTCGCCAACGGTGCGCAGAGTGCGTTGCTGTCCGTTCTCCACCACTTGCATAGGCTCTTTCAATGGAGTCTTGTCGTCAACATACAGAGAGATGAGTACATACTTGTTGTTGAGCATGTCGGCCACTTTCGTGTCGGTCCACACTGCGGCCTCCATCTTGCGGCAGTTCACGCAGCCGAAGCCTGTGAAGTCCACCATCACTGGTTTGCCTTGTGCCGCTGCTGCGGCCATGCCTTGGTCGTAGTCAGTGTATTTCGCTTCCACCGACTGTTCGTGCAGGTTGAAGTCTTGCGTGTTCATTGGCGGTGCAAACGCGCTTATGGCCTTGAGTGGTGCTCCCCACAAGCCAGGTATCATGTATATTGCGAATGCAAGCGAAATCATGGCGAGGAAGAACTGCGGCACGTTTGTGCGGTGCTCAGGGTCGTCGTGGGGGAACTTGAGCCAGCCAAGCAGATATATGCCCAGCAAGGCGAATATCACTATCCACAGCGAGATGAATACCTCGCGGTCGAGCAGGTGCCATCCGTAGGCAAGGTCGGCCACCGAGAGGAACTTCAGTGCAAACGCAAGCTCGATGAAGCCAAGTACCACCTTCACCACGTTCATCCATCCGCCCGACTTGGGGGCCGACTTCAGCAGACTGGGGAACATTGCGAAGAGCGTGAATGGTATGGCCAGGGCAATGGCGAAGCCAAGCATGCCGAGCGTTGGGCCGACGATGCTGCCTTGGGTTGACACGGCCACAAGCAGGAAGCCGATGATGGGACCAGTACACGAGAATGAGACTAGTGTCAAGGTGAACGCCATGAGGAATATGCTCAGCATTCCGCTGGTCGTTTCCGACTTTTGGTCAATCTTGTTGCTCCACGATGATGGCAGTGTTATCTCGAAAGCTCCGAAGAAAGAGGCTGCGAAGACGATGAGCAAAAGGCAGAACAGAATGTTGAACACGGCGTTGGTGGATAGTGCATTGAGCGCACTTGCGCCAAACAACAATGTCACCACAAGCCCCAGCAGCACGTATATCACCACTATCGACACTCCGTAGGTCACGGCTTCGCGTATAGCCTTGCCACGGTCTTTGTTGCGCTTCAGGAAGAAACTCACCGTCATTGGTATGATGGGCCATACGCATGGTGTGAGCAATGCGAGGAAACCACCAACCAAACCTGCGAAGAAAATGTATATGAGGGAGTTGTCGGTCGTTTTGTCGTCAAAGGCGTTAAGTTCTGAAATAACAGGTTTCCATAGCTCTTGGGCGTCGCCGAGCGTGGCTGTGGCCACTGTCGCAGTGTCTGTCGCGGTGTCGTTGGCCTTGTCCATTGCCGTTGTGTCGGCTGTTTGTTCTGTGGCTGCGTCGGCCTCGTCGGCCGCATCCTTGTCAACGGCTGGTGACTTGCCTTTTTTCACAAGGGCTATTTGCGATGGCGGCATGCACATCTCATCATTGCACGCTCCATATTCAAGGTAGCAGTCAATGCTGTATGTTGGCTGGGTGAACTTTATCTTTTGCACGAAGGTGGCCTGTCCTTCAAAGAAGCGCAGCTTCATGCCAAACATATTGTCAAACTGTGAAATCTCCTTGCCGCGTGGTTGCAGCTTGCCAATGGCCTTAGCACCGCTCATCTTGTTTACGTTGAACGATGCCGAAATGGGGCCGTCGCTACCGAGTTCGGTTGAATAGAGGTGCCATCCCTTGTCTATTTTCGCCGAAAAGACGATTTCGGCCTCGTCGCCGCCCAGCATCTTCAGAGCCGACGTGAAGTGTACTGGTTCCACCATTTGGGCGTTTACTATAAGGGCAATGCCCAGCAGAACCATCGATAAAACAAGTTTCTTCATTTTGTTTGTTATGTTTTTGGCTGCAAAATTACAAAAATAAACAAAAACACCCATCAATGTATCTGTCTATTTGCCCTGTGTCTATGCAATGTCTATGTTTGCAATGTCTATGCCAGTGTCGTGGCGGTGTGTGTCTTGAGGTGTGGCTATAGTGGCCGCCTGTGCAATGGCAACCGTGGAATGTCGCTTCCGGCCATTTAAGGCATAGGTCTACGCCTTGAAGACTTGTTGGTCTTAAGGCATAGACCTATGCTTTTACAATATGTCGGAATGAATTTTATAATCAGAGTGTTGTGGAATGTCGTCAAAACGTGGCGGTTACAAAACAGGTGCGAGCAAGTGGGCAAACCAGCCGACAAACTTCTTCCATGGCGAGCGCATCTCGTTCCAAGTCTTCTGAGTGAGGTATACGCTTTGTAGCTTGTCGTTGTCAAACATATTGTCAAGTTGCCTTGTGGTCTCCTTGTCTATTATCACGGCGTTCTCCTCATAGTCGAAACGCAGACTGCGCGAGTTGAGGTTGGTGCTGCCCACAGTGCAGAAGCGTCCGTCTACCATCATTATCTTCGAGTGATGAAATCCCGGTTGGTAAAGCCACACGTCAACACCTTTTTCCATCAGTTTGTGTACGTTGTAGAACACGCAGTCGGGAGTTAGAGGTATGTCGCTGTGCGCCGACACCATTATCTCCACCTTTACTCCGCGCTTCACGGCGTTCTTCAGTGCCTTCTTCAGTTTGTGGCTTAGTGTGAGGTAGGGGTTCACCAGCTTTATCGAGTCGTGCGCGCTGTTTATCGCCGCAAGGTAGAACTGGCGCATTATAGTGTTGGTCTTGCGTGGCTCGCGGTTTATTATGCCCACTGTCTTGTGGCCGGCGGTCGATGTGGTGTCGGGCTTCAGCCCCGTCGCCTCCACGCGGCTAAAGGCTCTGAAGTATTTTGGCTTCCAAATGTCCTCGCCAGTCACCTTTTCCCATATTCGCGCGAATATCATTTGCAGTTGGTTTACCGCACCGCCCTCTATGCGGCAGTGCATGTCGCGCCATGTGCCAACTTCCTTTGTGCCTTTTATGTAGTAGTCGGCCACGTTCATTCCGCCTGTGTATGCTATGTTGCCGTCGATGACAACAATCTTCCTGTGGTCGCGCGCAAACACATGGTTGATCCACGGAAAACGTATAGGGTCGAACTCGTGTATGTTTATGCCCTGTTCGCGCAGCTGCTTCAAGTGCTTGTTGCGCAGAGGCTTGTTGTTGGAGCTATTGCCGAAGCCATCAAACAGTGCCCTCACCTCCACGCCTTCCTGTGCCTTTTGGCGCAGCAGCTTGAACAGTTCGTTGGCAATCGAGTCTGCGCGGAAGTTGAAGTATTCGAGGTGTATGCTGCTTTTGGCCTGACGTATGGCTTCAAACATGTCGTCAAACTTCTCCTGTCCGCTCATCAGCAGTGCAACGCTGTTGTTGTGGGTGAATGTCACCCCTTCGTTCTCAAGCGTGGCCACGATGGCCGAGTCGCTCGTCTGTGCTTTCAGTCCTGTGGCCATGGTTATGGCCAACACCGTGGCCATGGCCAGCCTAACCATAGTTGTCCACATTATATCATGCATGAGTAGTGGTCTACTATTCCGAGCAGACATCCCTTGTCGTCAACCACCAGCACCGAGTGTATCTTGTATTTGTTCATCGTCTGCTGTATCTCCGTTATCTTTGTCAGCGGACCGACTGTTTTTGGCTTTGTGGTCATTATGTCGGCTACGGTGCGGTCGAAGAACTGTGCTTGCCATTTCTCCATGGCGCGGCGTATGTCGCCGTCGGTAATCAGTCCAACAACCTTGCCGTCGCGTTCGGCTACGCCCATGCCCAGCTTGCCCTTGCTCACCATGATTACTGCCTCGCCAAGGTGCATCTCAGGTGAGATTACAGGCATGTCGTTGGTTCGCATCACGTCTTGTGCGGTGGTTAGCAGCCGTTTGCCAAGCTCGCCTCCCGGGTGAAACTGCGCGAAGTCCTTGGGTTGGAAGTTTCTCACCTCCATCAGTGCCACTGCCAGTGCATCGCCCATGGCTAGTGTGGCCGTGGTGCTGCTTGTAGGCGCGAGGTTCAGTGGGCACGCCTCCTTCTTCACGCTAACGTTGATGTGGCACGTCGAGTATTTGGCGAGCAACGACTTGGGGTTGCCGCTCATGCCTATTATTGGTACGTTCATGTGCAGCAGCATGGGTATGAAGCGCAACAACTCGTCAGTCTGTCCAGAGTTGGATATGGCCAGGCACACATCGTCCTTGGTCATCACGCCAAGGTCGCCGTGGTACACATCAAGCGGATTGATGAAAAACGATGGCGTGCCTGTGCTCGATAGCGTGGCGGCGATTTTTGCTCCAATGTGTCCGCTCTTGCCCACGCCCGTCACTATCACCTTGCCGTGGCAGTGGAATATCAGGTCTACGGCCTGTTCAAAGTGTGTGTCTATCTGTGGTATCAGGTCGAGCAGTGCCTGTGCCTCGTCCTTGATACATCTTATTGCATAGTCTTTGACTGTCATGTCTTCCTTCTCCATATTCTTTGCGACGGTATCTTTGCCATCCTTAGTGATGGTAAAAATATAAGCCGCAAATCATATCAACTTAATTTTTTTTACCGTTACTTAGGCTGTCAGTTGTCCTATTAGTTTTTCCAGTTTGTCAAGTTCGAGCATGTTGGCCGCGTCGCTTAGTCCGAGGTCGGGCTGCGGATGCACCTCAAAGAACCACCCTGTGGCACCGAACGCCTTTGCCGCCATTGCCATTTGCGGCACAAACCGTCTGTCGCCGCCCGTCTTGCCGTCGGCTCCGCCTGGGCGTTGTACGCTGTGGGTGCAGTCCATGATTACCGTAGGCACGATGTCGAGCATGTCGGTAATGTTTCTGAAGTCAACCACGAGGTTGTTGTAGCCAAACATGTTGCCTCTTTCGGTGAGCCATACATCGGTAGCCCCGGCGTCGCGTGCCTTTTCCACGGGATAGCGCATGTCCTTTCCGCTTAAGAACTGTGCTTTTTTTATATTCACCGTCTTGCCCGTCTTGGCTGCAGCCACAAGCAGGTCGGTCTGCCGACACAGGAAAGCCGGTATCTGTATCACGTCAACCACTTCGCCCACAGGTTTGGCTTGCCAGCTCTCGTGGATGTCAGTGAGCAGTCGCAGACCGTATTTCGCCTTTACGTCGGCCAGCATTTGTAGCCCCTTGTCGATGCCAGGTCCCCTGAACGAGGATATGGATGTACGGTTGGCTTTGTCAAACGAGGCTTTGAAGATGATGTCGGTTCCCCATTTGTCGTTTATCCTAACTAATTCTTTGGCCACGGTGTCGAGCAGTTCTGCCGACTCAATCACGCAAGGCCCTGCTATTATGGTTGTCTTCATGCGAAAATGCTGTTTGTCTTATGCAAAGATAATGCAAGCGAGGGCAATGAAAGCTCGCTTTCAGATTGCCGAGCGCAGCTTATCTTATGCAAAGTTAGTGCAAACAAGCGGAAAAAACGAATAAAACAATCCAAACAAAAGGTCGTTGAGCTTTTGTTTGGTCTTTGGGGACAAAAAAGTGGCGTTAAGGAAATTGTTCAAGTGCGATTTCCTTAATGCCACATATATTCCACAAATTGGGGTGGGGGTAGGTGGCCAGCCTAAAACCAGTCTTCAGCGTATTGGCCGTTGTCAACTACATCCACAGGTACCACCTCGATGTAGTCGAACGCCCACTTCAGCTCCTTGTCGTAGTTGAGCACGTTCTTAAGGCGTATCCAGTGCGGCTCGCTCTGCTTGAAGCCCTTGCGTCCGAGTATCAGCCTCATGCGGTTCATGCCGCGGCAGTTGCGGTCTTTGTCGTTGAAACCGCGCCCGGGAGCCGTCACATAGCCGAAGCTGCCGCGCATATATCCACGGGTGCGCATGGCAGCGTCGGTGGCAATGCCAAGGTCATCCTCTTCATAGAACTTAGTCCAGCCTATCCTTGGGTCGGTTTCCGACACGCGTATGTCGAGCGGAATGCCCATGGCCTCCATCTGACGCACGTCGCTCGTGTTGCCGAAGTAGAACTGGTACATGCCGCCATTGGCATTGGCTCCAAACGGGAAGCGTATCTCATATGTGCCAGATGGCAGCGGAGGCAGACGGAACGCCACGTCATACTGTCCCCATCCGTTGAGACATTCTGCCTCCCAGTGGCTGTAGTCGCAACGCACATTGTAGCGTATGGCCGACTGTTCTCCGTTGTAGCTTATCAGATTGTCGAAGTAGTTGGACGGGAAGGCCACTCGCCAGCCCGACGCACCGCCGTTAAGAGCTTGCGTGTCTTGGGCATACATGTAGCGGAACCCGTTGTTTATCAGCTCTGGTATGAAGTTTGTAGCGTCGATACGCATTCGTTCATGCAGTACACCCTTTGGCACTTCACTTGTGTAGACAAGCATTTTGTTGATGGGATGAATGTAGCCGTTGTAGGCGGTGATGTCCTTGCGCTCAATGACCACTCCGGGGTTAACCACCTCGTGGTTTGTTCCCTTTGTGCCAACTTCATTGGTCAGTGTGTTGAATGTTTGGTAGCGGTTGATGTACAGGGTCTTGCCAGGTTGAGGCTCCCACACTTTCAAAAGTGTCGAGGGCAGCATGGTCTCATAGTAGTCTTGTGGGTCGCAACCGTTGGCATAGTTCCACTTGTCTTCCGCGCGCGTTTGGTTTTCTTTTGCCTCAAATACCAGTTGGTCTTGCGCCATCGACGCATATAATATATGGTAGGCCACAAACATGTTGAGGGTGTTGAAGCGGTTGGTATAGTCATTGCCAGTGCTTATGCTGATGTTCTTTTCGCGCGGATAGTCATACCAGTCGGTGGCGTTGCCGTAAGTTTGGTTGGCGTATTCCACGAGGTCGTCAAACGAGTGTATGCCGTTGGCGGCCATGACAGCGTCCGACTCCGCGAATATGGTGTAGCCAACCTTGCATGTAGTGGGAGAGTAGAGCTTGGTGGTATGGTCGGTGTCGTATGCATCTGATATGGAATATTCAATGCCTTTGTCACTTTTCACGATAGAGTCTGCCAGTCCGGTCATTTGCAGAGCCCTGCTGAACAGCGAGTAGTCGTCAAGTCGCGCCAGCACGTCGGGCAGAGGACGTGTGGTGCGCGGAATAACGCGGTCGATGCGCTGCACTATGCCGTTGGTCACGCTGATGTCCTCCTTCGTTATTATAGCCCCGTCGTTGAGCGTGGTCTCGCCATTGGCGTTGACCGACGTGGAAATGGCGCGTCCCAAAATGGTTGATATCGACTGGCCGCTGCCGCCCATGTCGATGGTGGTGTACTCCTTGTTGCATAGGTGGTAGCGCACAAGGTCGAGACAGAGGCTGTCAGTCAGTCCCTCAACAGAGTTGTCGGTCATGCCGTTGTGTGGCGTTATGGCCTCGGCATCTTTATATAGCGAGTCGGCGTAGGCCGCTATGCCCTCGTTCGAAGGAGCGAAACAGGTGTATTGTCCGTAGGTAGAGGTCAAGTTGTCGTAGCCCGTACGTTCCAGCAGATAGCTGAACGACGACAGGTCGGGCTGTCCGGCTATGTAGGCAGCCATGGTTTGGCCTTTCTCGGTATAGAGGTTGTCGCCGTCGGGTTCCTCGGTACATCCCAAAGGAATGTAGGCGATGGCTACAAGAGCCATCGCCTTACAAACGTAAATATTAATGTGTCTTTTCATAAATGTCGTGTTAGATTGACATTAGGAATAGGGCAGGGATTTTACTGCTTCATCCATTTCTTGCCGTTGATGATATAGAGACCTCGTGGCAGTTCGTTCGTCTTGCAGTTCAGCTTTATGCCCGTCAGCGTGTAGATGCCGTATGCGGTCTTACCGCTGTTGTCGTCGAGTATGCTGCTGATGCTGCTTGTCTCTGGGTCTATATCATTGCTGTGGGCGGCTATGCTCCAGCGGGCGTTGGCCAGTTTTGTTGCAGCCTTGGCTACAGCCTCACCGTCATTAGTGCTTGTGGTCAGGTTGGCCAGTACAGCCTCTGCGTCGATGATGTCGCGCTCCACACGGTCAATGAGATACTGTTGGCTGCTCTGCTTTTCCTTTACGCTTGCCACAAGAGCTTTCGCCTCGGCCACCTTGGTTTCGAGAGCTTTCTTCGCGTAGTCAAGATAGTTGGCTATGTCGTTGCCGTAGAAGTAGATGTGGTTGCCGCCAAAGCCGAAGGTGTTGGCTCCTGCACGTCCCACCTGTCCGTAGGTGTCGATACCGAACTCAACGGTTTCTGTTTTGCCTGCCGGCAGATAGTAGAATACAGAGTACTCTGATGGAATATTTGCATCGGTCACGTCAGGCAACCACTTGATGTTTCTTGAGTGGAAGCGCACCGAGTCAGGACGGCCTTCCAGTCCGAAGAACACCTGCATCTCTGACTTGTCGTAAATGGTGTCGGTCACCTCTGTTCCCTCGCGCTGGCTTATTGTAGCCATCAGCACATCATATGGTTTATAGTTGTTCCATCCGCGAGCCAGTGTGCGGTATTCATAGAGTCCGCCATCGGTCAGTTGCTTTGTCTGCACGAGTTTCGACTCAGGCGAAGCACTCTGTCCACGGCTTACGTTGGCCATGGTGCCGTTTTCGATTGCATCGTCGGTGATGGCCTTGAAGCCGTAGCCTGATGCAGTCCAGCCTGTCAGTCCATTGGCGAAGTAGGGGTTCTCAATTTCCAGTTGGGCTGGGTTGTCAAATCCGGCTGTGCTTGCCACATACTTCTCGCGTGCGTCTTTCAGTTTCTCCTGCATCTCGGTGAAACGTTCAGGCTCGATGTCCTTGCTTGCCTGTGACACAAGTGCCTTTGCTTCGGCTATTGCACTTTGCAATGCAGCTTTCAGTGTAGCGTCACCGTTGAGCGATGGGTCGTTGCATATAGCCTCCGACTCTTCGATGTATGCTTTCAGGTTTTCGTATGGAGCGGCCAAAGTGTAGCAGGTGCGTATCCCTGCGCGCACCTTTTCCATTTCCATCTTCAGTTCGGTGGCATAGGCCGGTGTGGCGGTGTACTCTTCGTTTTCATCCTTCAGTTTGTCCTCGTCGAGCACATTACCCTCGGCGTCGATAACCGCCAGCGATGCGCTGTAAGCCTGTTCGCCTGCGTTGATGGAGTCTTGCAGCTGCTCCTTGCCCCACATATATTCAGCCTTGGGCATCACCACGATGGCTGAGTCAATCATCACGCGCAGAGCGTTCTGCTGATACTGTATGGACTCGATGCCTGCTTTCCTGTTCACCTCATCGGCATTTGTACCCAATTTGCGCAACATGAAATTGGCTCCTGTAAAGCTTCCTCCGCACTTGTTGTTCAGCTGGTCGGCAGCTTGGGCGAAACCGAAGCCGAGCACGAGCGAGTCTGCGGTAACATCGAAGAATTTGACGTAGGTGTCGTAGTGGCGTCCACTAAGCGTGTCGCATGCCAAGGTGTCACCCTGGGCATATACATAGGCACCATAGAACGGGCGGCTGTAGTCGGCCACATACTTGTCGGCCTTTTGGTTGTAGTTGCCCATCAGGTCAACGCTCATAAGATAACGTCCGGCCGGCAATTTTGTTTTCAGCTCGGCATTAGCGTTCATGTCGTAGTTGGCTTGTATCGACGAGTTGATTAGGTTGGCACCTGCGGCGTGGAACCAGCGTGTACCGGTGAGCCACCAGTCGCCACAAGCCACGTTGGTGGCCTTTGACAGTTTTGCGCCCTTTGCAAAAGTGTTGTATTGGTCGGCCACGTCGGCAGTGTTTGCGTCGAGGAATATGGTGTAAACCCCAGCCAACTGGTCCATGAGGTCGGCCATTTGCATTGGGTCGTCGCCCTGTTCGGGGTCGTCGAGAGCTGCCTCGACATACTGTATTGCCCCAATAAGGTCGTCGGCACCGTTGGTCTGTCCCGATGCGTTGTAGCGAGCAAACTCTTCGGAGCTTGCAAGTTGGTTGTAAACCTTCAGCGTTCGGCGCGCTATGCGGTCGTCATATACCGACGCAACCTCGTGCAGCTCAACGTTGGTAATCATTGTTTCCTCGTCAATGTTCTGGAAAACAATCTGGAGATATTCGGTTGCGTCGCCTGTGGTTATGGTGTCGCTCACGGTTTGCCACTCTGGCTTCACTGCGGTCACCTCGTTAATCAGGCGGTATCCCTCGGCCGAGGTGTTAAACGATCCGTCGCGGTTCACGTAGATTCCAATGTAGCTCGTGTTGCCTGCCTTGGTCGATGTGGTGTAGGCCGAGGGACACTTGATGTCGTAGCTGATGGAGTAAACCTTCTGCGGACTGAGCTGTATGGAACGTGCCAGTACCGAACCGTCGATGTTGAGGCTCTTGATGGCGTTGACACCATCTTTCGCACCCGTCTCGATGCTCCATTTCACCATGTTTACGTCGCCCCCCTCAAGGTTTGTCCACCCCTCGGTCAGGTTGGAGAAGTTGCCGTTGGTGATGAGGTTGCTGCCCATCACCTTGAATTTTGCTACGGGCGTGTAGAGGTAGTCGCCCGTTTCGGCGGCTGGTGCACTGCCGCCAATGCTGGCCGCCAGGGCCAGCAGGGATAGTAGTCTTTTCATGTTCCAATCGTTTTTAGTTATTCATTAATTCGTTTTGCTTTTTCCGCTGCAAATCTATTGAAACGCAAAACGTTAGAACCTTAAAAATGTACTAAACCCTTTAATATTATCCGCCTTGCCGCATACTGCGCACCACATTCTGTTCCCCACAATTGTATGCCTTTCCACATTTCGGACAAATGCGCCAAAACTTCCGTAATGTCAATATTCTGTTTGCGGAGGATCGCAAGAGTGTTCGTGAAGATTGAAAGGAATACGATGGTGTCTATTTTAGTCGCTACGCCCAATGGTTTGTCGGAGTCTTTTTCAGCCTTGGCTTCTTCGGCTTCTGTGCCGTCATTGCCGTGCTGATAGCGAATCACTATGGGACGTGATGAACAAGCAACCGCCTGACCTTAGGCTTGCGCTTAAAGTCAGGCGGTTGGATACTTGTGGTATCTATACCATTTTCAAAAGCAATGTAATCAAAGATATTTAATTGCCTTCTTAAAACCACTCACATTAAATTTAAAGAGGTATGTTGATGGTGTAGAGTAAGCAAACCTTTCTTTTAACGATACTGTTATTACACCGTCACATTCCAATATGAACTTCATGGTTTTGTTATTTTCAAAGTCAGAAGTTAGTTGCCCTAATTCTTCATCATTAAGCAAAGTCATTTCATAAATTTTAACTAGATATCCAAGCAGATTGCAAGAAAAGAACTAAATTGTTTCACGTTATGTCACATTTCGTTCTTGATTTTGCTTCGGGATAATAAATGATGGCGTGAAGTCACGCATGGGTAGAGAGAAGAGACTGGCCTGTGCCTTTTCTATGGTTCACCCCTTGCTTTTACCGTTTCACGCACTTCTTCTTCCTTATACATCGGCATTTCTTTTTAACTTTGCATAAAATATGGAGAATATGAAGAAGAAAATAGATACATCTCGCGACAAGATTGATTTCGGTTCGGGAAAGATTGGACCGTTGTTCCGGAAAATGTTCTTCCCCACGCTCGTCGGCATGCTCTTCATGTCGGCGCAAACCATCATCGACGGAATACTCGTGGGTAGGGGAGTGGGCGCAGACGGTATTGCCGCTGTCAACATTGTAGCCCCAGTATGGATGGTAGTGACGGGACTGGGACTGATGTTCGGCATAGGGGCTTCGGTGGTGGCAAGCATGCATCTTGCCGAAGACAACCAGAAGGCGGCGCGCATCATCCTTACCCAAGCCTATGGCGTGGGTAGCGTCATTGCCATCGTGCTCATCATGCTCTGCCTGCTCATGCCCCGTACTTTGGTATATGCCCTTGGGTGCAGTGCGGCACTGGAACGCTACGCCCTCGACTACCTGCTGTGGCTCCTGCCTGGCGTGGCGTTCTTGTTGTGGCAGTGCGTTGGCATGATGATGGTGAGGCTCGATGGTTCGCCACGCTATGCCATGTGGATACAGGTGGTGAGCGCCGTGGTTAACTTAGTGCTCGACTGGCTCTTCATCTTCCCCTTTGGGATGGAGGTAAAGGGAGCTTCGATAGCCACGGCCATAGCTTGTATCTGCGGCGGCCTTATGAGCATTGCCTATTTCGTGTGGTTTTCCGACAAACTGAAGTTCTATCGCTTGAAGGCGAGCGTCACTTCGCTCGTGCTCACATTGCGCAATACGGGCTATATGATGAAGGTAGGCTCCGCCACTTTCGTCACGGAGATAGCCATGAGCATAACTATGGTTTCTGGCAACTACATGTTCATGTCCATGCTTCACGAGCAAGGCGTGGCGGCGTTTGCCATCGTGTGCTACCTTTTCCCCATCATTTTCTCGGTGAACAACGCTGTGGCGCAGTCGGCTCAGCCTATCATAAGCTACAACTATGGCGCTGGTGAGGGGCAGCGTGTAAGCCGTACTCTCCGTGTTGCTGTGTATGCCGGACTACTTTGTGGCGTGTGCGTGCTGCTGTTGCTTGTGTTGGGCGACCGCTTCATTGTGGGAGCTTTCCTCCGACAGTCTGAGCCGTCGTATGATTTGGCGGTAAAGGGACTGCCGTGGTTTGCAACTTGCTCGTTGTTCTTCGCCCTCAACGTGGTGTTCGTTGGCTATTACCAGAGCGTCACTATGGCAAAGCGCGCGATGGTCTTCACTGCGCTCCGCGGCATTGTCTTTGCCGTGCTCGGTTTCATGGTGCTGCCAAGAATGATAGGCGTTATCGGCCTTTGGACGGCTATTCCTGCTGCAGAACTGCTCACGCTATGCATTATCGTGGGAGACTTTTGGAAAATGAAGAATTAAGAATGAAGAATTAAGAATGAAGAGTGAAGAATTATGAGTGAGGCCAAGCATTTCCTGAAGAACTTGGGATTCATCTCTGTGACGGCATTCCTGCTAAACTATCTGCTGTGGTACTTGACTGCGTCAGACGAGGCTTTGCAGGATTGCCAATACTGTTGGGATGACTATGTGTTCGATTTCCTCTATTGTGCCTTCTATGTGTTGGTGTCACTCTCCATATCCAACTTGATTCGACGGTTGCTTCTCAGGAAACATTATTCCTTCACTCAGTTCTTCATGCACAGTGGGGCTATACTTGTCTCCAACGTGCTTATAGCAATCCTCTTCGAGAGTGTGGTGAACTCCATCTATCAGGGCGGCGACGAAATTTTATGGGATCGTCTCTACGTGTTCACCACCATAGCCACCTTGCTCACCATCATCTACCTCTGCCTCTATTACAGCAGCATCATTATGCGGCAAAGCAAGCGCAACGTGGAGATGCAGAAAGAGTTGCTAAAGTTACAGCTTGACCCGCACTTCGTGTTCAACAGTCTCAGTACGCTCACCGAACTTATCAGCGACGACCCCGATCTGGCGGAGGAGTTCACCCTCAAGTTCTCCGCCATCTACCGTTACATCGTGAACCAGCTCAACAAGGACACAGTGACCATCGCCGAGGAAATCCGCTTCATCCACGCTTACTGCGACCTGCTTGATATTCGTCATCCGCACCATTACAACTTCAGCATTGACGAGCAGTTGGCTCAAGACAATAGGCTGATTCTTCCCATGTCAATACAGATATTGGTGGAGAATGCCGTCAAGCACAATGCCCATTCCGCGCGTCGCCCACTGCAAATACGCATCTTCCGAGACGGAGACTGGGTGGTGGTCGAGAACGAAAGAATTCCATTGGTGGGCAAGTCGCCTGTGACGCATAAGATAGGACTGAAGAATCTTCGGGAACGATATGAGTTGTTGGGGCTTAAACCGATAGTAAGTGAGATGGAAGAAGCGTTCGAGGTGAGGATTCCTGTTATCAAGAAATAATAGATATAAGCGACTGGGAGACAATGAAAATACTGATAATAGAAGACGAAGAGCGCAGTTTCATGCGACTGAAGCGATTGCTCTTGGGGCTTGACGGGTCATTCGACATAGAGGGTCCGGTGACGAGTGTTGGCGAGACCACTGAAGTGCTGATGGACGCAAGTCGGGCCTACGACATCATCTTCGCCGACATACGCTTGGACGATGGTGACGTGTTTGAGGCGTTCCTGCAAGTGCAGCCCAAAGTGCCTGTCATCTTCACCACCGCCTACAACGAGTATGCCCTGGAGGCTTTCCGAAGCAATGGCATCGCCTACCTGCAGAAGCCAATCGTACCGCAGGAACTATCAGAGGCAGTGGACAAGGCGAGGAAACTTGTAGCGCAAGACAACGCCCCAAAGCAGGACTACGCAGCCCTCTTGGCTTCCTTGGGATTGAAGCGGCAAGACTACCGTGAGCATTTCCTTGTGCAGAACAATGATGGCTACACGGTGCTCAACGTACAGGACATCAACCACATCGCCACGGAGAATGGCATCACCCGCGCCTATCTACATAGCGGTCGCAGCGTAGCGCTCAACTACACGATGGGCGACATTGAGGCGCAGCTCGACCCTACAAGGTTCTTCCGTGCCAGCCGCCAGTATATCATCGGCATCGACAGCATCGAGCGCATCTATTTCTCTTATGGCTACAAACTGTCAGTCCGGCTCAATGGCTATCCACAAGTAAATATTATAGTGAGCAAGGAGAAGTCGGCGCAACTGAAGGAATGGATAGACAGATAAGGCGGTTACAGGCCGAGACAGGCGTGGCGGAATGAGGGCTGAAAGAATATGAAGCCCGTCTCTGCCCAATACCAATGGGTGTAGCCGGCAATCACATTTTTATATATGTATATGGCCGTGTCTGTTGCTACTCCCTTGGCCGAGCGTTGGCAGAGACACTTGCGCAAACCGCTTCCCGTGGGGTTGAGGCTGGTGTCAGGTGAGGTTTCTGGCATGTTGTCGATTATGTTGGAGTAGTGGAACTCATGTCCGCGCAGTGTGGTTTCGTCGTTAATGGGCATCTGTCGGTAGCCAAGGTGCAGGCGTGCGCCAGCCATTGTTGCTCTGAGTGGCAGTGTGCCGCACATGGGCGTGCCGTCGATGTCGCGGCAAAGATACATGAAACCGCCGCACTCGGCGTAGACCCTTCCGCCGTCTTCGGCATAGTCGGCCACTTGATGTGCCATACGGGTGTTGCGCATTAGTTCATCAAGATGCAGTTCGGGATAGCCTCCCGGCAGATACATCAAGTCGCACGGCGGCAGACTTCGGTCGCGCAGGGGCGAGAAGAAACTTACTTCGCCCATCTCGCGGAGCGAGTCGATGTTGGCGCGGTAGGTGAAATTGAAAGCCTCGTCGTGGGCTATAAGTATTCTCATAGCGAAAGAATTTTGTCTATGTCAACGTTTCGCTCCACTTCCTCGCTTGCGGTGCAGATTATTTTTTCCATGCTTTCGCGGTCGCCCACGGTAAGTCCGAGGTGGCGGCTGGGTATGCTGAGCGAGGCGTTGCGGGCGATGTAGCCAAGGCACTCAACCCCGGCGTCGGCGCACGCCGACTTGAGAAAGCTGAAATGATTGGCCGACGCCACATTGTTGAACACCACGCCGCCTATGCGAAGACGCTTGTCGAAGTTGGCGAAACCGTATATCAGCGGCGCAACGCTGTAGGCCATCGACTTGGCGTTGACTACCAGCACCACTGGAATGTCGAGCAACATGGCCAGTTCTGCGCTACTGCCCAGGCTCTTGTCGTAGCCGTCAAACAGTCCCATCACGCCCTCTACCACCGCCACGTCGGCACAGGCAGCATACTTGCCGAACAATTCCGCCACATGACCCTCCGATGCCATGAACGTGTCGAGGTTGACGCTCTCGCTGCCCGACGCCATTTGGTGGAGCATGGTGTCGATATAGTCGGGTCCGCACTTGAAGGGCTGTACTCCGAGTCCGCGTAGCTTTAGGGCGCGCAGCAGTCCGATGGTGAATGTTGTCTTGCCGCTGTTTGATGTGGCGGCTCCTATTAGGAATGATTTCATGCAAAGGGTTCTTCTGTATGATTGACGGGTTGCGTGGCTATTATATCGCCTTCTTTCGCCTGAGCAATATCGACAAGGCGATGGGTGCGCCTATGAGCGACGTTACCGAGTTGACTGGCAGTGCTCCCTCGAGTCCCGGCATACGGGCTATGAGGTTGCATAGCAGAGCAAGCGAAGCGCCGCAGGCCATGGTGGCAGGCAGCAGAGTCCAGTGGTTGTTGGTGGCCAGCAGTCCGCGGCAAATGTGTGGCACGGCGAGACCGAGAAACATGATTGGGCCGCAGTAGGCCGTGGCGATGGCCGTGAGAGTGCCGGCCGAGGCGATGGTCAGCATGCGGGCGCGCCTCACGTCGAGTCCAAGGTTTTGGGCGTACATCTCGCCGAGCAGCAGCATGTTGAGTGGCTTTGCCAGCAGCATGGACAGTGGAAGCAGCACTGCCGCAAGGCCAACGAACACATAAACCTGGCCGCCTGTCACCCTTGAGAACGAACCAAGTCCCCATATCACGTATGCCCTTATGTCTTCTTCATTGGCGAAATACTTCAGCACTCCGGTAATGGCCGAGGCTATGTAGCCTATGAGCACTCCCGTGACAAGCAGTGTGACGTTGCCGCCCACACGTCGAGCCAGAAGCACGATTATGCCCATCACGACCATGGCTCCGCAGATGGCGGCCAGCGTGACGGCGGCATTGCCCACCAAGCCGAACCGCAATAGTGCGCCGCCACCCACGGCACCGCCAAGCAGCACTACAAAGGCCACGCCAAGACTTGCCGCACTGGATATGCCAAGCACCGACGGGCCGGCGAGCGGATTGCGAAACACAGTCTGCATCTCCAGTCCGGCCACAGCGAGGGTCGCCCCACAAGCCATGGCCGTGAGCGTCTGCGGCAGTCGCGTCTGTAGGATGATGTTTGTCCATATCTCGCCCATGCCGTCGTCCTTTGGCAGTCCACTGCCAAAGGGATTTATTATCTTAATTACTGCCTCTATTGGTATGGCTACCGAACCCACTGCGAGGTTGAGTGCAGCGAAAAGGAGTATGCTCGCAAGGAGCAGCGTTATTGTTGTGGAGTGTCGCATATAAGTCTTACTTCAATCTCACCATCGGGGAAAACCTTCAGGCAGTGTTCCCGGCAGAGCGATGTTATCTTGTTGAAAAAATCCTTTGGCATCACGCCCCACAGTTCTCTCGCCATCGTTATGCCGTCGATGGGCTGCGTGGGTATGCCGAGGCTCTTGGCTATCTGTCGGAGAAAGTCCTTGTCCATGGCCACCTTGTGCGAGTGGGTGTCAAGATGTCCGTCGGCCAGTTTCACGGCCTTGCCTATCATTATGGCCAGTACGGCGCGCCTGAAGCCTATGTCGTGGGCGGCCTTTAGGGCTTCGCCTATGAAGTTGCCGTAGTGAACGCACCTTATGTCCCTCTCGGCCATCAGAGCCTTCTCGCTCTTCATACCGGCCACCAGTCCAATCTCCCGTTTGCCTATGGCCCACGCCACCTCAAGCTCGCGCCTGATGCTGCGCATGAAAGCCTCGTTCGACAGTGGACGCACTATGCCCGACGTGCCGAGTATGCTTATGCCGCCCATCACGCCCACACGCTCGTTGAACGTGCGCTTGGCCAGTTCTTCGCCGCCGTCAACGCTTATCGTCACGTCAACGCATTTGTCGGTGAGGCACGCAATCTCGTTCTCAATCATCCTTCGCGGTGTGGGGTTGACGGCTGGCTCGCCAACGGGTATGCCCAGTCCGGGCAGAGTGACCGTGCCGACGCCCTCGCCATGGAGAAACCTTACGTGCTGGCTGTTGGCACTGCCACCGTCATTGTTGGTGTTGGCACTGTGCGTCATATTGTTGTCGTCATTGTCATTGGGGCGTATGGCCACGCTTACCGTTATCCGGCAACCGCGCGTCACGTCGGGGTCGTCGCTTTGGTCTTTGGTTACGCAAGCCACGCCCTTGGCCTTGTGCTCCACGGGTATGGTGAGCGTTTCGCCGTCGGGCAAGTCGAAGGCCACTTCTTCCGACTCGTCGTCCCACAGCAGCGACTGCATGGCAGCCTTGGCCGCTGCCGTGGCACAGGCACCTGTGGTGAGTCCTGTCTTCAATTCAAAGAAGCCGGGCACAAGCCGCTCTATGGCGCGGCGCAATCCATGGCGGCCAGTGACGACAGTCCAACTGTTGGGTAGTGCAGGTCGCCTTACCACAAACGCCCTCGCCCCAATCTCCAGGGCGGCGCGCACTTTGGCCTCAAATCCGCCCGTAGTGCCGCTCTCCTTTGTCAGTATGGCGTCGCAGCCAAGGCTCTGCATGGTTGCCTTCTCCTCGTCTTTTGTAGGCAAATGGTTGTCGCAGTTGTAGAATATCACGCCTGCCAGAGGGAAACCGGCTGCGGCACAGCGGTCAAGACTCTCTTGTCTGTCGAGTATCCTGAATGTGGTCTTGTGCCGTCGCCAGTAGTCTTCAAGTTTGGCAATTGTGCCAACGCCGCTTAGGGCGAGCAGATGCTTTATGCCTGCCGCCTCCATCTTGGCCATGGCATCGGCATAGTCGGTGCAGTAGCACACACCGTCGATGTACTTGGCAAACTCCCTCTGCATGCGCACCACAGGCACGCCCGATTGGCCAATGACTCTGTGCAGGTTTTCGGCGAAGGGGTGGGCGGCGTTCACGATGCACCTTATGTCGTTGGTCTTGCAGAAGCGTTGCAAATCTTCGGTCGACATTGCTCCCGTGAGGCGCACGCCGTTGTGCGTCTCCAGATGTTGCAGGTCGCCCTTTGTCGAGTAGTAGAACCGCTTGCCGGCCTCGTCGCACACCTCGGCGGCAATCCTGCCCTCGGTCGTGCCTCCGAATATCAGTATCATTGCGCCTATTGCTTTGCCTTTCTGAATATGTGTGAGAAGTGGCCGTCGTAGAGTTTGCTCAGTCCTTGGCGGTTGTCTATCGCCTCGCCCACTACAATCATTGTCGTGAGCGTCAAGTTGTTGTCCTTGAGTATCTTGGCGAGGTCGCATAGCTGTCCACGGTATATCCGCTGCTCCTTCCATGTCAGTTTGTAGCAGGCGGCCACGGGTGTTTCCGGTGGATAGCCTCCGGCGAGAAGTTCTCTCATCACGTCGTCAACGATGCTTGCGCTGAGGAAGATGCACATTGTAGATTGGTGCTGCGCCAGTAGGTGCAACTTCTCCTTGTCGGGCATGGGGGTGCGCCCCTCACCGCGTGTGAGTATTATGGTTTGGCACTTCTCGGGAATGGTGAACTGGCTCTTCAGTTCGGCTGCCGCAGCAAGGAAACTGCTTATGCCCGGCGTTATGTGGTAGTGCATGCCATATTGGTCGAAGAAGGCCATCTGCTCCTGTATGGCTCCGTAGATGCAGGGGTCGCCGGTGTGTAGCCGCACCACGAGCTTGCCACGGTCGTAGAAGCTTTTCATCAGCTCGAACTGCTCCTCCAAGTCCATGCCAGCCGACGACCTCACCGTGGCCCCGGACTTGGCGCAGAAGGTAAGCTCGCGTGGCACGAGACTTCCGGCGTAGAGTATGAGGTCGGCCTGTTCAAGAAACCTTCGTCCTCTGACGCTGATGAGTTCGGGGTCGCCCGGCCCGGCTCCCACTATCTCTATGTGGCCGCAGGCTTTGTCGGCAAGGTGGTCTTCGGCCATAGCCCAAGTGTAATGGTAGTCTCTGCCCCCATCAGCCACGTGCCCCTTCCGCTTCTCCTCCACAAGTCGGCCACGATTGCTTGACGCCAGTGCAGCCGCCTCGGCCACTCCGTAGCAGCCCGTCACCTCAAACACCTTTTCCGACGGGTTGGCCACTTCCTCTTTGGCCAGTCTGCTGGCCTCGTGGATGTCGAGTCTCGCCCATGGCACGAGCTGGTTTAAGTTTTGCAGCATGGACTCGTCCTTCTTCAGCATGATGCTTCCTATCGAGCGTATGCTCTCCATGGCAAAGCCACGGCTCTTGATGTCGCCCAATATGTGCTCCGCCGCCATTGTCGGCGTGTCTTTTTGGCAGCCCACGCCAAGGCAGAGGCATGGCGGAAAGTATTGTATGCAGGGAGTGTCTCCTGTGGTTCTAATGTAGGGGGACACTATTATCAGCAACTCGAAATCGCTGTCGAACGACAAATAGTCGGAAAAGCTGTGGAACAGAGTGACGTGGTCGGGCAGTGAACCTTCGAGATGTCTTGTTCCCTCGTCGTCATGTTCCACGACAAGGGCGGTGGGCTTCTTGTTGACGAATGTGGCTATCGCGCGGTTTGACTCCTCCCTCGCCATCTCGCCCATGCGCCACCCGAAGCGTTGGGGCAGGGTGTCGAGCGCCCACAGACCACAGTTGTCGCTTTGGGTGGTTATTATTTCCTTTGCCCCTATGATGCGGGCAATGTCGCGCGCCAGGTCGTTGGCTCCGCCGATGTGGCCACTAAGCACAGGTATGACATATCGCCCCGTAGTGTCGATGCAGATGACGGCATGGTCGGTGTGCTTGTCGCATACTTTGGGTAGTATCTTTCTCACGCAGATGCCCAACGCCCCGACAAACACTATCGCCTCGCCGTCGAACTGCGGCTCCTCCTGTCTTATCCTGTCGGCGAGCTTTTCGCCGGCCACGTTTATTGTCTCATACCTTATCATATATAGCTCTTATTATCGTGATGGGGTTGTTGTCGTCAATCTTCATGGTGTGCAGTATTTCGGGTTTCATGCCCATGGCGGCTGTCGTGGCCATGAAGGTTTGCTTGCTCTCCTCGCTCACCGAGTTTAGCACTATGCATCCGCCGCTCTTCAATGCCGCCTTCACCTTGGCGAGCATCTGCTCCATGCGCCCCCCATAGCCGCCTATGAACACGGCCTCAGGTGCGTCGAGGCCGCTGCTGTCGAGTGAGCAGAAGTCGCCTATCGTGTAGTCGATGCCCGGAGCGTGGAACTTACGCGAGTTTAGTTCCATCAGTTCCCGTCCCTCTTCGCGTATCTCGAATGCCGTAATGTGCAAGTGCGGGAAGGCGAGCTTGGCCTCGATGCTTATGCTGCCCGTGCAGAAGCCGATGTCCCAAAACGTGTGTTTGTCGGCCAAGCCAAGTGCGGCTATCGTGGCAAGCCTTATGGGCATCTTCGTTATCATCCGCTTCCTGCCATTGAGCAGGTGGAAGTCTTCGTCGGGAATGCCGAACGGGTGGTGTATGTCGCTCAGCTTCTTTAGAATTATGCAGTTGGGATTGGCATAGGTGGCGCCGTCGGCAAATTCGCCCACGTGCTCCTTCTCCTCGTTGCCAAGGTTCTCGCCCACAAACATGGCGTAGTTGTCGTAGCCATAATCGTGCATTCTCTGCCAAATGGCGTTGGGTGTCTTGCTCCGGTCGGTGAGGCAGCCAATGATTTGTTCACCCCTTATCAGTGCCTCGTCAAATTTCTGCCATGGCCGTCCTGTGAGCGATACAACCCTCATGTCGTGGTAGGGCATGACGAGACGGTGGGCGAGCGTCTGTAGCGAGTTGAACGAAGGGTAGACTGTCATCCGCACATCGGGCAACTTCCGCTTTATGGTGTTGGCGAATCCATAAAACAGAGGGTCGCCCGAGGCGAAGATGATGATGTCGTCGTAGTCTTCGTATAGCTTGAAGACATCGTCGAGCGGCACGGTGATGTCAATCCACACACTGCCAACAGGCAGCAAGTCCCTGACTATCTCGTGGTGGCGTTTGCCCCCGGAGAACACCTTGCCACAGGAGATTGCCTCTGTCACCTCTTGCGGCAACCAAGGGCGGTGGCTGTCCGACAGTCCTATGACAGTGCATCTATACATCTCTTCCCGGTCTTAGTTGTTCTGCGTCGTCAAATGTGAGAATGCTGTTCACCAGCGTCGCGGCGATGTTGCTTCCGCCCTTTCTGCCGTCGATGATTATCTTGGGTATGCCAGCCATCGTCTTTGCGGCGTGTTTGCTCTCCTCCACGTGTACGAAACCCACCGGCGCACCGATGATGCCCGCCGGCCTGCAGCAGCCTTTGCGTATCAGCGTGCATAGTTCGAGCAGTGCCGTTGGGGCGTTGCCGAAGGCATAGAGCGCATCGGGATGTTCCTTGGCGGCAATTCGCATGCCTGCCTGTGCGCGGGTTATGTTTTCGCTCTTGGCCATTTCGGCCGTCCTTGGGTCGTTTATGTAGCACACGGTCTCGATGCCCAAGCGTTGCAACGCCCCTTTGCGTATGCCCGAAGCCACCATCGACACGTCGGTGACGATGGTATGGATGCTGCCGTCTTTCACCTTATTATATAGTATGGCGGTAGCCTCGTCGTCCATCCACAGGCGCTTTTCCATGTCGAAGTCGGCCGTTGTGTGTATGGCATGTAGCAGCGGCCACAGTTTCCACAGCGGTATGTCGGGGTTGCGCAGCTCTTGCCTTATCGTGAGGAACGACCGTATCATAATGCTCTGTCCCACATTCTTGCTGTCGTCGGCCGCCTCGCTTCTGTAGTATCCGCGCGGAGTGATGAAGTGGCCGTTCCAGTTGTACGACTGACTGTTGCCGATGATGACCACAGTGAACATGTCAACGTCCTCTGGATTGAAGTCCTCAAGTGTGGTGACGGTGGCTGCTTGGTCGTCGCGTCCGGCTTGCCGCACATATCCAACGATGTTGTCCGGCATTCTATGTTGCATGAATATCTCCTTCAGACGGTGCAACTGCCAGTATCTGCCGTTGCTCTTCGGGTTGTACACCGCTGTCACGAAGTCGGCCTCGGCTGCCGCCTTTATGCGCTTCTCGATAACCTGCCACGGAGTCATTAGGTCGCTCATGGAGATTACGCAGAAGTCGTGGCCCGTGGGTGCGCCCAGCAGCGACGCCGCCTTTTGAAACGCACTGATGCCGGGCAACGGTATGATTTCAGCGTCCGAATGTCTTTCGCGCTTCATCTCGTAGATGAGCGGAGCCATGCCATATATGCCCGCGTCGCCACTTGATATGACGCACACGGTCTTTCCCTGTTCGGCATATTCAAACGCAAGTTCGGCTCTCTGCCGCTCTTTCTTCATGCCCGTGTCAACACATTCGGTGTCGGCGTTGAGGTGCTGCCTTACAAACTGGAAATAGTATTTGTAGCCGATTATCACGTCGCTGGCTTTCATCGCGCCCAGCACAGCCGGTGTGATGTCGTCGATGGAGCCGGGACCGATGCCCGCAACGTATATCTTCATGTTTCTTAGTCCTTAAGTTTCAGTGTCAGACTCATATATATGGAACGTCCGGGGTTGATGGTCGAGTAGTTGGAGTTCCAGTATGACGTGTCGCGCTTGTTGAACACGTTGTCGATGCCTATGCCCGGTTCAACCACCACCTGCCTCAGAGTGAACGTGTGCTTCGTGGTGATGTCCCATTGCTGGTATTTGGGCGCATATCCGTAGGTGCTTGAGTAGCGTTCGCCCTGGATGTGGCCGTTTATGTTAACGCCCAGTCGGTAGTTGCCCCAGCTGTGCGTCCACGAGGCATTCACGTTGGCCACGTTTTTCACACTCTTGTCCACTGGCGTCTCCGTCGTCGTGTACTCCTGCGTCTTCTTGTCGAGAGCCTTCGTCTCTGCCTTTGAGTCGCTGAGCGTATATCCGCCGGCAAGAGTGAAGCCATAGGGCAACAGCAGTTTCAGGTTGGCCGACACGCCCTTTATCGTGGCGCGGTCGATGTTGTCGCGCTGGCGTATTGTTGTCCAACCGTCGTTATACAGGCTGGTCAGCGTTGCGTCAGCGTTGATTTCCTCTGTTGTCAGCGTGCGGTAGTTTATCATGTTGCGTATTTTGTTTATAAATCCGCTTGCGCTGACGCTCATCCACTTGTTGGAGTATTCGAGGTTGACATTCCAGAACCTGTTCTTCTCCGGCTTTAGTGCAGTGTTGTTTATGGTGTAGCGCGACGAGGTCTTTGCCTGGTCGGTGGCGTAGAGCTGCGACAGGGTGGGGGTGCGGTAGCCTTCAGAGTAGCTGGCCCTTGCCCTAAATCCCGCTATATGATAGAATAACGCTATGTTTGGCGTAATATTGTTGCCGAAGCTGTTGTTGTGGGTGTATCGCAGTCCGACTACAGTCTCAAGTCCTTTCACTATGTTTATCTCATCCTGTGCAAAGACGTTGTATGTGTATGAACTCTCCTTGTCGATGTTGTCGGACGCACTCTTCAGACTTTCCTGCTCAAACTCCGCCCCTGCCGACAGCTTGTTCCAGTCGTTAAGCCTGAAGATGCCTTTCAGAGTCTCATTGTAGTAGGCCGTGTTCTTCCTTGTCTCCTCGTATTCCTCGGCGGCAGATGTCTGCCAGTAGTCATACTTCGACTTGAAGTTGTCGGTGTAAACGTCGAGGTATACGTGTATGTCTTTGCTTGGCGCCCATCTCGTTCCGGCTCCGATGTTGTATGAAGTGTGGTGAATGTCGTAGGTGTATGCCTGTTTTGCGGTGTAGGTGTATGTCTTCTCGCCAGTGGCTTTGTCGGTTGTGGCCTTCTGCGTGAAGTATGTTGCGTTGCGGTCGCGCCCCGTATTATAGTCGTAGAAGTTGCCTTTCAGGTAGGCGTCGAACGTGTCGGAGAACCTCCATTCGAGTCTTTCGCTGATGTTGTTCGATTGGAAAGCCTGCGACATTGGGCGTCCTGTGAGTTTCAATACCGACTTGTCGCCCTCCATGAACTCCTGGTATTTGCTCACCTGCCAGTTGTCGGCCTGCCTGTGGTTGAAGCTTGTGTGGCTTGAGAACTTGCCTTGGTTTACGTCCACGTTTATGTCTTGGTCAAAGCGTCCCTTGCTCATCATCTTTGTCGTTGACGACGCCTCAAGGCTGCTCTTGCTGTTGTCGGTAATGATGTTTATCACTCCGGCAATGGCGTCGCTGCCGTATAAGGCGCTTGCGGCACCCGAAAGTATCTCGATGCGCTTTATGTTGTCGATGCTTATCCTGTTCCATCGGTCGTCGCCCGACACGCGCTTGCCGTTCTCCAATATCAGGATGTAGTCGTCGCTGATGCCGTTGAAGTTGACGAACGTGCCCATGCCGTTGGTGTGCGTGGTTATGTTGGTGGTCAGTTTCGTCAGAGCCTCTTGCAGGTTGGTCACGTTGGCGTTTTTGAGGTCTTTTGCCGAAATGACCTTCACCTCTACTGGCGAGTTCTCGGCCTTGTGGTAAGTTCCGGTTCCGGTTATGACAACGGGGTTGAGCGTAGCCGTGCGTACGACTTCGTTCTGTGCTATTATAGACCCGGGAATGGCAATGGCCATGGAAAAGAGTAAATGTCGATACATATTATATGTCGTTTTATTTAATTATCTGATAATACTTCGGAGTGTAATGCGGAAGAAGTTCGGGGTGGAACGCCTTCACGAAATCGGCGAGAAGGAAGTGTGGCTGCACGCCGGCCAGTTCCCTGTATGGCGTTTGGCTGAGGTCGCAGAATATCACACGCTTGTTCTTGTAGGCGTTGAGCGTGGCATATCGGCTGTCTTCGGCGGCGAGATCCTTCAGCGAGTAGTCGCCGCTCGATGTGCCGTCGGTCTGCCAGAAGTCGGCATTGACGGCTTTGGCGTAAACTGATTCGAAGTCGAGGGTCACTCCGCCCGACTCCTTGTTGTCTTTCATTATGTAGTCGGCACCCGCATCGCGGAATATCTGTGCCATGTAGCTCTTGCCGCCAACGATATACCATCCGTCGCGCAGTTGCCGTCCGCTGATTACTGTTGGCAGTTGTTTCTTTGAGCTGTATTTCTTTTCCACTTCGTTCTTCAGCGTGAGATATTTGTTCTCTATGTCGCTGAATACGGCGTTGGCGCGGCGGGTCTCGCCGGTGAGCAGTCCCACGAGCTTTATCCATTCAGCCTGTCCCAGTGGGTTAGTCTCTTTGTAGCCGTGGTGTGGCACGAGTGGGATGCCACATTTCTTGAGCGCCTCGAAGCCTCCGTATTTGCTGGCGCTCACCAAGATGTAGTCGGGCTTGGCCGCCATCACGGCTTCTATGTCGAAGTTGCCCTCTTTGCCTATCTTTACTGTCCTGCCGTTTTCTATTTGGTCGATCATCTGCAGTGAGAAGATGTGGCGCAGACTGTTTATGCCCACGATGCGGTCTTCCAGTCCGAGCACCTCGAAGTTGCCGAGCTGAAGAGCCGTGGTGCAGATGAACCTCGACGAGGGCTTCTTTATCACTATCTGTTGAGGCTTGCTGCCTGTTGCCGTGGGGTCGGGGTTGGAGATGGTTACGTGTATGCCGTCTTTGCGGTATTCCACCTTCAGTCCCTTGGCGTATTTTATTTTTATGGTGTCGCTGTATCTCTCGGTGTTCTCCAACACAGAGTCTTGGTCGTGGAAGAGTTGGTCGGCCAGAAGTTGTCGTTGGTCATCCTGCGTAACGGCACACGAAGCCAACAGTAAGAGTGCCGCGACGATAAAAACAATCTGTTTCATGCGTAAACGATTAAAAGCGACAAATAGGCACACCGGAAAGACCAGCTCTCCGGTGCCCCTATTATATAAATATGGTGTAATCTAAAAAAAGAGATTATCCCTCAGGATACATTGAGTGGTAAGCGTCTTCAAGAAGTGCGGCGCTCTTTGTGTGGTTGATCCAGATCTGACGTATGCCAGTCAGCTCAAGAAGACCGAGAGGGTCGCCGTTGGACGTAGGTACCACGGGAGTGAAGCCGTTGTGGCCGAAATACTCATACCAGCTGTTGTCCTCGCTTGTTGGCTCTTTTGCGTTCCAATAGTCGAGACCCTCGCCAGCCATGTCGTTGTGGGCGTGGTCGCCGGCGATTGACATAAGAGCGTGGAGATAGATTTTGCCAGAGGCCAGACCCTTGTTCTGCATACGTTCGAGAACGTCGTTCTTTTTGTTGCCGTCCATGTCAACAGTACCTACATAGTAGTTGGGGTTGATGGCCTGGAGAGCCTCCTCCAACTGAGTGTAGCGCACGTTGGCCTTGAAAGAGTCGTAGTTGTCGGGGTTGCCATGACCCATGAAAGCCACTACACCATCGGCTGCCTCGCTCTTGTAGAGGCCGTCGAGAATGCCTGCAACGTTTTCAACCTCACCCTCGTCGTAGAGAAGCGGCATGCCGAGGTAAACCTTCACCGTCTTGAGGTATGCGTCGTCGAGGTGGGCCTCCTTTACATAACCATTGTTGGCGAACTTCTTCACGGCTGCCACAACGTTGGAGAACTCTTCGCCAGGGATTACCTGAAGGCTCTGAACGTAGATGGTGTCATACTTGGCTGCGCCGATGGCGTGGAGCAGATAGCGTGGCTCATAGTAGTCGCGCTTCTCCTCGTGCTCGCCGGCACTTGCGCGGTTGATGCAGATGTCTGACGAGAAGCTCACGTAGACGTCGGCGTCGGGGAAAGCTGTCTCGTAAGCCTTCTTTGTCTCGTCGAAAGCGGCGAAGGCGTTCTGCCATGTCGAGCCGAAAGCCACGAGCAACACAGCCTTTTTCTTGCCCGACGTGGCCTTCTGGGCGGCCACGGTCTGGTCGTTGAGTGAGTACTCCGAGATGACGTTCTGCTTGTTGTCGTTGTCGTCATCGCTGCTGCAGGCTGCAAATGTCATTGCGGCCAACAACGCCATCATAAAGATCTTAATCTTCTTCATTGTTGTTTTTGATTTTGTTAATGTTATGGTTGCTAACTCTCTTTCCCTTGTTGAATTTCACGGCGAAGCCCACATACCAAGTCGCGCCGCCGGTGGTGGTGCCGAGGTGGTAGGGGTGCATTGTCGTGTCCTTGTAGTTGAATATGTTGTCAACGCCCAGCTCCACCCTGTACGATATGGGAGCGTCAGCCTTGCCGAAGTCGTGGGTGGTGTTAAGTCGCCATATCTGGAAGTGCTTGCCGTCGCCGTTGTTCTCGTAGTATCGGCGGCTGCTGCCCCGTGTAGAGAGGTTCGCCCCCAGGCGGTAGCAGCCGCTGAACCTGTGGCCGTAAATGGCTGTCAGGTTCCATTTGTGGTGGGCCATGCCGTCGATGACCACTTCTTCCAAGCGGCTGTGGTCGGTGTTGTACTGGTGGGCCTTGGTGTCGAGATAGCTGTAGTTGCCGCTCACGGTGAGGTCTTTGTATACGGTGTACGACAGGTTCACGTCTACGCCATAGGTCTTGGCGTCTTCCATGTTTTGGTACATGCGAGCGGTCACCTTGCCGCTGCCGTCGCCCTGATAGTTGGTGGTCACGTCCTTGGGCAGCATCTCGGTGGGCACGTTCACGAGCGCAATCATGTTGTCGAGCTTGTTCAAGTAGCCCGTCACCGACGCGGTGAACCTTTGCGTGCGGTATTCCAGGTTGGCGCTTAGGTAGTTGCTTGTCTGCGGTTTCAGGTCGGTGTTGCCCATGTTGAAGAATGTGGTTGAACCCATTATGTGCAGATACCTGTAGTAAAGCTCCTTCACCGTGGGCGACTTGAATCCCTGGCTCCAGCCGAGCCTTAGCCTGACGTCGCCCAGGCTTGCCATGACGCTCACCTTTGGCGTGAAGTGCAAGCCGTACTTGCCGTTCTCCACAAGGCGCGCCCCGGCGGTTATGTTCAGCCACGACAGCGGGTTGTACTCGTCTTGCGCGTAAACCGACGCCGTGTTGTCGCTCGCACTGCCGTTGGCGGTTCTCATGGGAGCCTTCAGGTAGTCGTGACGGTATTCCGCCCCGACGTTGAGCGTGTTGCTGTAGGGCAGATGGAACACGCCTTTGGCCACTGCCATGAGCCGTTGCTGGTCGCTCTGCAACCGCTCCTGTCCGGCATAGAACGGCACTCCATGCTCCAGTTCGCCGTCGATGTAGGCATCCTCATAGGTGCGGGCGGTGTAGCTGTAGTAGTAGGCATGGCGGTTCCAGTCAACGTCGAGCGAAACGAAGTCCTTCTTCTTGCTGTTGGTGAAGTATTTGCCGCCCATCGACGCCGACATGTTCCGGTATAGCAAGTCGTAGGTGTAGACGTCGCACGAGGGGTAGTTGCCGTTGGTGGGGCGGTTTATCGTCTTGCGGTAGAACGAGCCGTCGGCATACAGCTCAAGGTCTTTTGTGGGGTTGTAGGTCAGCCTCTCGCTTATCTGCCAGTTGGTAAACTCGTTGCGCGTCTTGTTGCGGCTGTCGGTGAGCACCTTGCCTTCGGCATACTCGTTGGCCGTGTTCTGCCATCCGTCGGTGTGCTGAAGCTGAAAACCCGTGTACGACTGCATCTTGCCTATGCGGAAGCCTACGCCGTTGTGCTGGCGCAGGTTGTTGAACCGCCCGTAGCGGGTGTTGTTCTCAAGCAGCAGTCCCTCGGTGTCGTGCTTCTTGGTTATGATGTTTATCACGCCGGCCATGGCGTCGCTGCCGTAGAGGGCCGACTGCGCGCCCTTCACCACCTCAATCCTCTCGATGTTGTGGGGGTCGATGAGCGACAGGTCGTTCTCGCCGCCGTTGTCGCCGTGTATCCGCTTTCCGTCGATGAGTATGAGGATGTAGTTGTTGCCAAGGCCGTTGAGCTGGGTTTGGCTACCCATGTCGCCCTCGTTGAACGAGAACGAGGCGGTGAGTCCACCGAGAATGTCCTCGATGGACTGTCCGCCATAGCTTTCTATCATCTTCCTTGATATGACTTCCGTCTGCACCGGCACGTCCTTTAATAGGTGTCCCGTACCGGTGGCGGTCACCACCACCTCTTGCAGTGTCTTGTCGGCAATGGTTCCGTCGGTCTTGCCGCCCGTATTCTTTTGCGCATGCAAGGCTGGGGCATAAGCGCCCGTGGCAATGGCCACCAGCAAAAAGCGTGTTCTGAAGTCTACAAACATCGTCTTGGTCTGTTTTACGGCGGTTGCCTTTATAACCGCCCTTTGTGCGGATGCCGTCACAACATATCCGTGTGTTTCGCTTCACCCTCCAGCTTGCAGCCATCAGCCATGCAAACACGGGGATAAAGCAAAGCAACCGATCTTTTTTTCAAAGACCGGCACGGATAGCCGCCGCGCCATCCTCCATTAATGTATTCCTGTTGCATAATTGGACTGCCCCTATCCTGGGGGCGGTTGTCCCAACTAATGAACCTGGCAGGTATTCTGGCTTCCACTCATCCCCACCGTCTTCCCGAATTGCGCAAGACATGGGTGTCTTGCCTTCAGTGACATCATTGGTGGGGAGAATAATGTGGTTACAGCTGCAGGAACAGCCCAGGTGTTTCACCTGGTTCCCTTGCACAAAGAGTAACACTCCTCGTTTCCAAATTCGGGTGCAAAGGTATAGCTTTTTTCAGTTAACGGCAAATTGTGGCCGTGTTTTTTAGGATTGATGGCATGCCGAGGCTGGTTTGTGGCTTGTTGGGGATGGCTTATGGGCGTGCCAAAACAGTGGCTGGTTGGCTTGTCTGCCATGGAAAGTCATGGTAAAGATGATGGAAAGTCATGCCAAACACAAAGGAAAGTCATGCTAAAGGTGGTGGAAAGTCATGCCAAAGATAGTGGAAAGTCACCTCACATCGAACGATACGCGTGCTCATTTCGTTCGATATGAACACTCACATCGTTCGAAATGAACACGCGTATCGTTCGAAATGAGCCAACTTAGTGCCGTGTTTGGCATGACTTTCCACCACCTTTGGCATGACTTACCATGATGTTTGGCAAGACTTTACATTGTCGTGGCGGAGAAAAATGAGGCTTCGTGTGGCGATGAATATCATTCTTGCCGAAAATAAGTGTGCCGTTTACGCATGCTAAGTATGCCATTTACGACTCGTAAACGGCACAGTTAGCATGCGTAAACGGCATAGTTAGCAATCGCAAGTGGCATGGTTGCCTATGTGGAGGCGCATTCAGCGCGATGTCATCTGTATTGGTTGGATGGTGCCGTCGGCGTTGTAGTGCAGCTCGTCGATGCAGACGCTGCGGTTGAAAGCTCCGCCGCCGGTGTTGAGCACCCCCTGCTGCATGGCTCCGTTGTGGTAGATGAAGTAGCTCTTGCCCTTGAAGTCGGCAATGGCCTGGTGGTTGGTGGGCGAGTTGCCTGCCCACTGGTTGAGTATGCCCTTGTATGTCCAAGGGCCGTTGATGTTGTCGGCCATGGCATAGGCTATGCGCTCGGGGTTGCCCGTGGCGTAGGTGAGGTAGTAATGGGAGCCGTGCTTGTGTACGTAGGGGGCTTCCTCAAACACCATTCCGTCGAACGTAATCTGCTTCACCTTGCCGTCGGTCTCTATCATGTTGTCCTTCAGCTTTACGTAGTACAGTTGGCGGTTGCCGAAGAAGAGCCATGCCTGGCCGTCGTCGTCGATGAACACCGACGGGTCGATGCAGCACCAGCTGTGGGTCGACGCAAAGCAGTCGGCCTTGGTGAGCAGCGGTCGGCCTATAGCGTCGCGGTAAGGGCCTTGCGGACGGTCGGCCACGGCCACGCCGATGCCGGTCTTGTCAGTGCTCACGTAGCAGTAGTAGCGTCCGTCGCGGCCAATCATCTGGGCGGCGTAGGCTCGGTTGTCGGCCCACTGGAAGTCGCGCGGACGCAGTGGGGTAGGGTATTCGGTGAAGTGCTCCATATCGGTGGTGGCGAATATGCACCACCGCTTCATGTTGAAGCTGCCGTTCTTGCTGTCGCTGTCCTCGCCCGTCCATATCCACAGCGTGTCGCCCTGCACATAGGCTGCGGGGTCGGCGGAGAACTTGTGGCGCACGATGGGGTTGCCCTCGCTGGCCGTCCAACTGTATTCGCCGTAGTGGCGGTTGAGGCGGAGCATCTCTTCGCGAGTTAACGATATGACCGAACCGTGGCGCGGATAGAAGTCTTTCGAGAAGACGCGCGGCTCGCTGAATGTCTCAAGGTCGTCGGAAGTCTGGTACATGAAGCGGTGCTTGCCGTAGAGGTCGAACATGAGCACATACTTGTCCTGCCCGTTAAGTTTGAACGCCTGCGGCCCCTCCACGTGGGTGGTTGTGCCGGCAAACTTGTCGAGAAAGGTGTCCTCGTCCTTGTATGGGCCGGTCAGTTTGCGGCTTCGCGCCCTCTGTATGCCGCTCTTGGTCTCTTTGCCGTTGTTGTCGTGGAAGGCACCCTTATAGAACAGGTGATAGACTCCGTCCTTGAGGATGATGTCGTTGTCGATGGAGCCGTGGGTTGATTTGAACAGAGGCTTAGGTTCGCCCTCAAAGCCGGTGAAGTCCTTGTTGGCATAGGCGTAGTAGGTGACGAGACCCTTCGACGCGTCGTTGCGGCGCAGGGTGAAGTAAACCATATACTTGTGTTTGTCACCATCGTATATGGCCTGTGGCGCCCACACGTAGTAGGCGTCGCCGAAGCTCTTGGGGTAGAGCTGCGACAGGTTGATTTTGGCGTGGCTCCAGTGGATAAGGTCGTTGGAGCGCAGCATGACGATGCCGGGGTTGGCCTTCCAGCCGTTATGGGCGGTGCTCATGTCGGTGGCCACGATGTAGAAGCTGCGGTCGTCGGCTCCGCGCAGGATGTATGGGTCGCGTATGCCGCCGGAGTTGCTTATCGTGTCGCTGCCAATGACGGCGCGGTTGCCGTTGAGCGCCTTCCAGTGGGTGGCGTTGTCGCTTATGGCGAAGCGCAGCTGCTCGCAGTTGGCGCGGCTGCCGTCGCGGTCTTCGAAATAGGCAAACAGGTAGCCGGAGTATTGCCCGTGGTCGGTTTGGGCGGCGGCTGTCCCTGCGGCCAGCGTGGCCAGCAGGGGCAGTTGCATGAGTAGGTTGCGTAGGTTCATGGGCTTGTCGTTACTTCTTTATCACTTTCTTTCCGTCGATGATGTACAGACCTGTGGTGGGCGTGGCCACCTTCTGTCCCATCATGTTGTATATGCCCTTGTGTTTGGCTCCGCGCGTGGTGGTCTCGGTTACGCCCTGTATGTTGGTCGTGGTGCGGTATTTGCCGTCGAGCACCTTGCGCGCCTCGGCCCATATCTCCTCGTCGCTCTTCCAGTCGCTGCCCAGATAGTAGCCAGTGTGGGTGGGCTGGTTGTAGCCTATGTTCTCGTTCTTCGCGCTGTTGTAGTAGCAGTGGTCGGACATGAGCCACGGTATGCGGTGGGTGGTGGGATACCATGTGGCGAACACCTTCAGCTCACCCACGAGCGTGGTGTCGGGCACGATTATCTCCTCGCGCCAGTCGCCCGTGATGTCGCCATACCATGCAGGGTTAGACTTTGTGCCGTTGATGAACGCCATGTCGTAGCGGCGCAGGTTGAAGGTGCGCCCCTTGGTGTAGCTAAGGATGAGTCCCTCGTTCAGGTTCTGCCGGTTGAGCGACCCGTCGAACCAAATCATCATGTTGGCCGCACCGGCGGAGTAGCCCAAGTCCTTGCCGTCCTGCGAATAGGCGTTGCTGCGGAACTTCCAGAACTCGCAGCCCGGCGAGTTGGGGTCGATGTCGCCCACGCAGCAGCGACCCATGTCGCCCGCCGTTTCGGACGATTGCGACCATATTATCTCGCCTGTCTTGGCGTCGTGCAGAGCCACCTCGGTGGTGCCTCCCTCAAGACAGTGGTAGCACTGCAAGCCCTCGCGGTCGGTGAGGAACTTGCCCACGTGGTTGGCGTCGCCGTGACCCAGCTGGCTGTTCCACAAGCCCACGCCGTCGTGGTCGAGAGCCATCGAGCCGTAGAATATCTCGTCAAACCCGTCGCCGTCGAGGTCGGCCACGCTGATGGAGTGGTTGCCCTGGCTGGCATAGGTGCTGTTGTGCTTGCCGTCTTTGCCATAGGCGTCGTCGTTGGTGTCGAAGTGGAAGCGGCGCGTCAACTTACCGTCTCGCCAGTCCCACGCCTCGATAACCGACCGGCCATAAACGCCACGCCCGAGGATGACCGAGGGCAGACCTGTCTCGTCGAAGCTGCCCACGCCTATGCGGTGGGAGTTGGCCAGTTTCCACAAGGTTCCGCCGCCGCCCCAGTCTTCACTCTTGCCACGCCTGATGTAATTGTCGCGGGCAAGTTCGCGGCCTGTGGTGCCGTCGATGATGGAAATAAACTCCGGCCCGGCCGAGCACAGGTCGTTCTCCGGGCGGCGGTAGTCGGTCTTGCCGTCGCCGTCGGTGTCGGGTATCTCGTAGCCGTCGCCAAACACCATGCCCTCTGCCGTGCGCATGCCTATCTCGTCACGGCCGTCGCCGTCGAAGTCGGCTATGGCAAACGAGGTCATGTTGCCCTTCATCGTGTTGGGACCCGACTTGATGCGCCACATGAACGTGCCGTCGAGCTTGTAGGCTTCCCACAGCAGCGGGTGGCGTATGTTGAGGTTGTGGTCGGCGTTCATTATGCGCTTCACCACAATCTCCATCTGTCCGTCGCCGTCGAGGTCGCCCACGCTCACGTCGTTGGCGCAATACCTGATGGTGTCGTTGATGTCGAGCGTGCTTTGCAGGGGGATGGAGATGTAGGGCAAGCGGTTGTCTATCTGCGACTGCTTCATAGTGAACGTGCCGATGGTCTGCGTGTCGCCGTGGTAGGTTAGGCGGAATGTCTGGTCGCCTTTGGCGCTGCCGGGCGACATTTGGTAGCAGGTGGCGTTGATGGCCTTGAAGGCGTTCACCTTATACTCCTTGCCGTCGCCCACCTTTCTATATAGGTCGAACGAGGTGTCGGCGTCGTCGCTTGGCAACATGCGCCACGAGATGAGTATCTTGTTGAAGTCTTGGGTGTAGCTGTCGCCAATGACAATGGCTCCCGTTGACGGGGTGTTGGCTATCGAGCCCCACAAGGCGCGGTCTTCGTATGACTTGTCGTCGGCCTGCGTCGTTGTGCTTGCGGCTACTATCAGAGCCGCAAGCGTAATGATTCTGATATTCATAGGTAATTAGTTTGTAGGGTGTCCAATTTGTTGTCCCTTTGTAGTGGGTGCGGTGTCCCACCGCACACCAAGCGGCAATGCTGCAGTTGCGACGTGAGACACGTCGCCCACTACTTGCACATCTTCCGCAATAGGCACATCAAATTGGACTGCCCAATTCGTTTCTTTAGATGTTCTTTGTGTTTTTGCCCTTTGCGCCTTTGTCGTTGGAGCCAATCTTTTGCAGGAAGTCAATCTCAACGATGCGCAGTTCGCTGTTCACCTTGTCGCTGTTGGGAGTCTTGTAGAGGTCGAGTTCGCCGGCTGTGGGTGCAGCCACCTCGATGATGCCGCTGTAGCCATCCTTGCTTGTGGCCGCGCCAGTCTGCTTGATGGTTATTGTCTTGGCCTCGCAGGGGTTCTTTATGTCAAGATGCACGTAGCCGAGCGACTTGTTGGTGTAGCCCTTCCAGATGAGGGTCTTGTCGGCGTATATCTCCAGCGGATAGCTGCGGCGGCGCCAGCCCGTGAGCTTGATGTCTATCTGGTCAACGCGCGTCTTCTCCTTCAGCGTGTATGTAATCCATGCAGTGCTTGCCTTGCCGTCGTTCTTCCACTCCGACAGTTCGTTGTCGTCGAAGCTCAGCTTGGCGTTTTCAGCGTCATATCCGGCAGTGGCGCTCTCTATGCCGATGGTGCGCAGATGGTCGGAGTAGGATGGGGTGGAGGGTGTCTCTCCGCATGCGAGATAAGAGGGCTGCACCTTGCCGCCGAAGTAGGTGGAAAGTCCGCCGTTGTCGTCGATGGCTTCGGTGTCGAAGGCCACCTCAACGGGGTCGAGTCCCTTGGCTGTGGCTTTCACGACGATGTGTCCTGCGGTTCTGGTTGAGCGCACCATCACGCGGTTTACGCCACACTCCACGGGCAGAGCCTTGTCGAGAATGAAGTTGTCGAGGTTCTGGCTCTTGCCAATGCCGCCGAGCCACTCGCCCGGACCAGCCATCTCAAAGTTGATGAAGCGGTTGTCGAGCGGACAGCGGCGCCCTTTCTTGTCAACCACTTCCACCTGCACCATGGCTATGTCGTTGCCGTCGGCCTTGGTTCCAGCCGGGTTCTTTATGAGCGTCAGTTGCAGGTGGTCGGCCTGTCCGGCGGTCTCAATCACGTCTTCCGACTCAACCTTTCCGTTGCTGTCAAGTCCCACGGCGCGTATGCTGCCCTGTTCCCATTCCACATCCTTTATGGTGTGTACGAAGTCGTATTCGGCCTCGGCCTTGCCCACCGACTTGCCGTTGACGAACAGCTCCACAATGGGGGAGTTGCTTATCACGTAGATGTCCTTCTTTATGCCTGGCTGGTAGTTCCAGTGGCCAACGATGGTGGTCTGCTTCTTGTCGTTCTCAACCCAACCGCTCCACATCACCTGGTGGGCCTTGTAGCCCGGCTTGGCTATGCGCATGGCATCCATCACGCCACTGACGCGGTAGTTGAATTCCGAACGACCGTAGGTGTTCGACTCGGTGAAGCATATCTTAACGCCGCCCGACGACACGCGCTCGCCCATGCCGGGACGCACTCGCCAGAAGTCATACCAAGCCTTGGCCTGGTTGAGCGTTAGCTGGTCTTGGTTTTGGTTGTAGTCGGGCACGGGAGCCTTGCGCAGGTAGGGGCCGTTGCCGCTGTGGTGCCAAGGGTAACTGTATTCGTCCCAATAGAGTCGGTAGCCCTCGTCGCGGCAATACTCCATAGCCCAAACAGGATGCTGGCGGCTCTTGTTGATGTAGAGCATCTCGCCGCCATATTCGGCCTCCTGAATGTCGAGCATCTCGCGGCTTCCCATGGCGCGGCCTCCGTTGGGGTCATACTGCTTCTTGATGTCCACAAGCTCAATCATGTGGTCGCGCGAGATGCTCTCGTTGCCGCCCTCGTAGAAGAGTATCGAGGGGTTGTTGCGGTTGTAGATGACAGCGTCGCGCATCACCTCGGCGCGCTGCTCCCACTGGCGTCCCTCGCAGTCGCTCTCGTGGTCGCCGGCGGGCATGGCCTGTATCAGTCCCATGCGGTCGCAGCTCTCCACCTCCTGCTTCGAAGGCGTTATGTGCATCCAGCGCACGGTGTTGGCGTTGCACTCCACCATGAGACTGTTGTTGTAGTCGCTCATCCATGCCGGCTGGTCCATGCCCACTGCCGGCCACTCGTTGGTGCTGCGCTGGGCGAAACCTTTCACCATCAGCACGCGGTCGTTGAGCCATATCTTGCCGTCGGCGAAGCGCGTCTTGCGGAAGCCTGTGCGCGTAATGACGTTGTCGGTGGCCTTGCCGTCGATTACGAGCGATGTCTTCACGTCGTACAGATAGCCGTAGCCCCAACTCCAGAAGTGCAGTCCCGACAGTTTCTTGGCGGTCTTCAGCAAGGCGGTCTCGCCCGGCTTTACTGTCTGCTTGCCGCCAGTGAACGAGGCTATCTGCTTGCCGTCCATGTCGGTCACGGCCACTTGCAGGCTCACGGTCTGCGGCTGTCCGCTCTCGTTCTTCACTTGCGACTCCACGTTGACTGTGGCCTTGCGCCCCTTTACGTTTATGTCGCTCGCATAGATATATGTGCCTGTTGTGCCGAGGTTGCTGTATAGTGGCAGCGTCTGGTACACCTTGTCGGTTACATACAGGTTGACGTTCTTGTTGATGCCGCCATAGTTGGCGTTGAAGCTCATGTCGTTCCACTGGTGCTTCACGCCCGACGAGCGTTCAACGTAGGTGGCGCGGTTGTCAACCCTTACCGCAATCTGGTTTTTTCCACCTTTTATATATGGCGTGATGTCGAAGCCGAAGGCCATCACTCCGTTGTCGTTGTAGCCTACGTATTTGCCGTTGACATAAACGTCGGCGCACTGGCGCACGCCCTCAAACTCGATGAATACCTTCTTCTGCTCAATGTCGTTGGGCAGGGTGAAGGTCTTGTCATACCAAGCCACGGTGTCGGTCAGCTCGTTCTGCCTCACCCGAAACGCCTCGTCTTCGTTGAGGGCGTGGGGCAGGGTGACGGCCTTGCCTTGCGTGCCTGTTGCGGCAAGGTGCTTTTCGGCTGGCGTGTCGCCAATGGTGAGTTGCCAGTCAAGGTTGAAGTTGTATTTCGCCCGTTGTGCCGCCGTAGGCGCGCATCCTCCGGCAATCATCATGAGGAACAATAGGTTTTTCAGGTTTCTTGAATTCATTGCTTTGTTGTCGCTTTAAGTTTTTAATCGTCGTTGTTTTAAGTTCTTAATCGTGCAGCGAAATTATATAAAGCTATGTCTTTTGTACTTTAAAATAATCCGAAAAGATATATAATTGTACAAGGCTTTTGGGGGATGTTTCGTGGAAAGTATGGAGAATGTGTTGCTATTCAGCAATGCTTGCGCCCTGAAATATAGTTTGTTATGATTGGACTATGGCTGAATAGTTACCGATTAGTGTTCAGAACTATGGCGTTTACGGTGTCTATCTAAGCCATTTAGATGGGCTAAATAGGCCATTTACGATGCCTATCTATGGCACTTATGAAAGCTATCTAAGTGACGGTGAAAAATATAAGCCGAAAAGTCTGACGTAACATACGTTTACCTTGATTAAAATCGTACCAAGCTATTTTTTACTGTCACTAAAATGGCAACCTGGCAACCTGGCAACCATTTTCTATAAGTATTATATATGATATTATTCAAATAATTTAATTCATAATGTCTTTCCTGCCCGCGCGCGTACGTGGGGGTTAAGAAAGGGTTGCCAGGTTGCCAGGTTGCCATGGAAAGAGGATGTGAGGTGTGAAGAACGAAGAGCGAAGAAACAACGTTCGCTGTACGAAGTGAAAGGTAATCAATTTGCATGTCTGTTGGTTTTTGTCTTTGTCACTGACTTTCAATGACGGCATAAAGATACTCTATCGGAGGAATGTAGGTTGGACTTTCTATGAGATTCTGAGACTTTTTGAGACTTTTTGAGACTTTCTGCTGGTGTTCCGTAAATATTTAGCAATGCCCTACGCCCCATAGGGTATGGTAAGAGACGGATGGATATATACCCAAAGTGCCGTCGCTTCGCACCTCCGCCCTGGGCTATGCGTAGTTGTTCCCACCATCTACACAGTAGCCCCACGTTCCGCTACGCGGCACATGGGGCTACTGAGCTGCGGCCTCTTCGAGGTCAATATGGCAAGGCGTTTTCAGTGTATTTTTGTAGTCTTCGCGAAAGGCAACAGCACCTTTCCGCAAAAAAGCAACTTTTCTTCCGCTATTGCGCAACGGGTCTTTCGCCCTTTTGGTATTTCGACGGTGTTATGCCATACTGGCGTTTGAAGCAGGTGCCGAAATAGAAGGGGTCGCTGAAGCCAACCTTATAGGCTACCTCGGCCACGGTCAGGGTCTCGTCTTCCAACAGTTGGCGCGCCGCTTCCATGCGGTAGTCGCGAATGTAGTTGTTAGGGGTCTTCCCCGTGGTGGCCTTAACCTTCTCGTAGAACTTCGATCGTCCCATCTTGAACATGGCGGCCAAGTCGTCTACCGACAAGTTGGCGTCGGCGATGCGCTCGCTTACCAGTCGGTCGAGCTGTTGAATGAACTTCTTGTCGCTCTCTGATGTCAGTATCACGGTTGTTGTGGCAGTCTCTTTTGTGCTTGCCGTGTCAGTCGTTTGTGGCGATTCTGCACCCTTTGCCGCTTCAGTGGGTTGCGTGGAGGCTTGCTGCCGTTCCTTCTTTGTAAGCTGCTCCATCACTTTCTGGTGGCGGTTGATCAGGTTTACGCACGTGGCGCAGAGCACCTTGGCGTTGAATGGCTTGTGGATATAGGCATCGGCTCCATACTCCAGACCCTTCAGCTGCTTCTCCTCAGAACTGAATGCGGTGAGCATAATGACTGGCAGGTCAAACAGATTGCCGTTGGCGCGTATCTTCTTCAACAGAGTCAGACCGTCCATTATGGGCATACGAATGTCGGTGATTACCAATGCCGGCACATCCTTGGCTATCATGTCGAGGGCCTCCTTGCCATTGATGGCCGTCTGGACGCTGAACAACCGCGACAACTCCAGTTTGATGAAGTCGCGCACATCATCGTCGTCCTCAACCACAAGCACCTTTATGTCGTTCATTGGCTGTGCTGGCATCTCGGTGTAAGGCACGTCTGTGCCTTGCGACTGCCTGTAGGCCACCTCGCTGTCAACCACAAAGTCGCTCGCCTTATATGCGCCCTTGTCCATGGGCAAGGTTACGACAAATACGCTGCCGCCACCGGGATTGTCCTCATAGTGCATCGTTCCCTTGTGTGCGTTCACCAGTCCCCACGTCAGGTTGAGACCGATGCCCATGCTGTCGGCCGCCACGTTGCCTTGGCTGAACCGCTCAAACAGTTTCACCTGCTTGTCTTTGGCGATGCCCACGCCAGTGTCGGCAACCCTTATCTCCAGCCGCTTCTCGTCGTTGCACCGCAGAGTCATGGTCACCGACCCGTGGCGAGGCGTATATTTGAAAGCGTTGGACAACAGGTTGAACACAATCTTGTCTATCTTGTCGGCATCCACGGCGAGTGTCAAGTTGTTGGTGAAAGGTATAAACTGGAACCCCAGTTCCTTGCTCTCTGCCGCTATGCGGAAGTTGTCTGCGATGTCTCTAAGCAGAGCTACGATGTCAACCTCCCTCAATCTTAGGCGCAGCTTGTCATGCTCCATGCGGTGATACTCCATGAGTTCGCCGTTGAGGCGCATCAGTCGTTGTACGCTGCGCTTCATGGCCGACATGGGAGCCTTTGCCGCCGCCGGCAAGTTGTCCACAGCCGACAGTCTGTCCATCGAACCCTTGATGAGGGTGAGCGGAGTGCGGAACTCGTGCGACACGTTGATGAAGAACTGCGACTTGAACTCCGTCATGCGCCGCTCCAGCGTGATGCGTTGGCGCAGTCGGTACAGTGTTCTTGCGTGGCGGTAGAAGTAGAGGGCTGATGCGCCAGCCACTACGATATATAAAAGGTATGCCCACCAAGTGGCCCACCAGTGCGGTTTGATGTAGATGTCGAGCGTGGTTACGGGACAAGGCTTGTTGGTGTTGCCCGAATAAGCCCTTACGTGCAGACGGTATTTGCCTGGTTTCAGGTTCTTGAACACGGCTTGAGCGTCGTGCGACGGAGGACTCCACCGCTGGTCGTGTCCCTCAAGCATGTAGGAATACTCGGTAAGGAGCACTTCGTCGTATTTGAAGTCGGAGAAGTGGAACGTAAGCGAGTTCTGTTCCGCATTCAGGGCTATCTCCTTAGGACAGCCAGAGTATATGCCTCCGTCAAGCTTCCTTATTGGTTGGCCGTTTACGAGTATGTTGGTGATGGTGACCGATGGCGTGACCGTTGAGCGTAACACCACCGCAGGGTCGAATACGATGATGCCACCGCGAGTGCCAAAAGCCAGTTCGCCCGACGACATCTGTACGGCGCTTTGTTCCAAGAAAACGTTACCCAACATTTCTGGAGACAGAAGGAAACGGTTGAAGCGTTGGCTATTAATTCCGTATGATATGATTCCGTCGTCAGTACCTATCCACACATTGCCTTCGCGGTCGCTGATGATGCTCTCCACCGAGTTGAACGCAGGACTGAAGTTCTCCTGGTCGCGCATGGCCTTAAACGTCATGTCGCGGAAGTTAGAACCTGTGCTGCGGAATAGTCCCGCACCGATGGTCGAAACCCAAAGCCGGTGCTCCCTGTCTTCCATGACACAGCGCACATCGATGTTGTCGTTGCCGCCAAATTCAGTCTTGTATTGCTTTGCGCTATTCTTCTTGTCGGGGTCAAACAGTATTAGTCCAACCTCCATGCAACCCACGGCGATTGTGCCGTCGCTTAGTTGGCACACCGTGTTGACGTTCTCTAAGCCCACTTCCGGCACGAGCCTGAACTTGAAGGTGCCGTCTGGCTGCGGCAAAGCTTGGTAGAAACCTCTGTTGGTAGTGCCTATCCATATTCTGTTCTTGTTGTCTTTGAATATGATAGTGATTTTGTTTGAGTGCAGTCCATGCTGGTTTTTAGGCACGGCGGTGTAGTGTTGCCCGTCGAAAAACAGTCCACGCTTGCGCGTACCAGTCCATCTTGGGTCTTGTTGGCATACAGCTATGATGTCGCCTTGTACCCTTGGCAACAGTCGCAGTGTGGATTGGTCTTGTAGAGGGGCATCGCTTATGGTTGCATACTCGCGTATGCTTTCTGGCATACCCGACAGTTGTACCAGCCCTGCATACTCCTGTGAGAGCCAAACATTATCGGCTTTGTCTATCATGACGGCGAGGTTTCTGCCCCGTATGCTTTGCTTTTGCAGTGCAGAGTTGTTCATCTGTTCGCCGGTGTTAAGGTTCAGTTGGAACAACTTGTTGTGTCGTGACGCCACCCATGCCGTTCCTTTGGCAGTGGATACGATGTTGAACGGGAAGGTCACGTCCTTTTCGCGCTCCTCCTTTGTCAGTAGCTGCCAGTGGAGCAGTCTTCCTTTGTCGTTTCTGTAGAAAAGATTGCCGTAGTCGTCGGCAACAAACAGTCTGCCCCGGTTGTCTTTGTATGCCGTCCCATTTATTCCTATGTCATTGTGGACGGTTTCCATGGCAAAACCGCTTTTTCGGGCCTCTGTTTCATTACGGAATAAATAAGTGGAGAGTGCGCCATTGTGGTAAACAAGCCTGCAATAGCTGTCATTGGGCGACGTGAATAGCCATGTGTCGCCGTTGGGCGCAAACCAAGAGTGCTTGTATTGGAGTTTTCCGTTGGACTGTATTTTTACGAAGACCTCCTTGTTGGTGTCATAACAGCTAATGAAGTTGCCGCGCAGACGTATTATCATCAGACCGTTCTTGGGGTTGAGGCTCAGGTTGAGTATGCGGTTCTCCAGTAGGAGCGAGTCGTTGTCGCTGTTGGTGTGGGTGAAGGGGACGAAGCGGTAGCCATCGTAGCGGCACAGACCGTAGAGAGTGCCGAGCCACAGGTAACCCTTGTCGTCTTGCACCATGCTGCGGATATAGTTGCTCGTCAGTCCGTCGCGAGTGGTCAGCCGCCTTACGTGGAAGTCCTGCATGTTGATGCCACGTCCGCTGGCGGCCACCATTATCGCCATCATTATTGTTGTCAGTATCAATCTTGATTTGGTCATGATTTAAGGATGTGCCTTTTTCTATTTTAGGTACAAATTTAGGGAAAAAGCGTCAAAATGGCAACGCCTTATGCTTGAAAAATTGTCCAAGTGTCGTCCACAGCCAATACCGCCTTGCAGTATGCTGTTGCGCATGTACAAAAAGCGAGCCTTTTGTACGTTTTTTCAGTGCCTGTCGATGTGTCTGAAAATAATTTTGCACATGAAAAAATACAAATGACAATGAACATACAAGAACTATTTAAGCTTGCATGCATCGCAGGAATGTTGATGGGAGGCACCGCCGCGTCAATGGCTGGCGGCGACCGTTGGCAGAACGCCACGCCAGCCGCCGAGGCCAAGTGGCAGCGTGCCGAGGCCGAGGCACGACGGTTGGCCTCGCAGATGACGCTTGAGGAGAAGGTGCTGCAGATGGTTGACACGTCGGCACCCATCGAGCGGTTGGGACTGAAGCAGTATTGCTGGTGGAACGAGGCATTGCATGGAGTGGCCTTCACTGGACTGGCCACCGTGTTTCCCGAACCCATAGGCATGGCGGCCTCATTCAATCCGCAGTTGGTCAACAAGGTGTTCACCGCCGTGTCCGACGAGATGCGCGCCAAGCACGAGAAGGCCGACAGCCAAGGACTGCGCAATCGCTATCAGGGACTGAACGTTTGGACACCAAACATCAACATCTTCCGCGACCCACGTTGGGGTCGCGGCATAGAGACATATGGTGAAGACCCATACCTGACGAGCGTGATGGGACTGGAGGTGATACGTGGCCTGCAGGGACCCGACGACGCTCCCTACGACAAGCTACACGCCTGTGCCAAGCACTACGCCATACACAGCGGTCCTGAGGCCAAGCGCCACCAGATGAACATGGAGAACATCAATCCGCGCTATCTGTGGGAAACCTACCTGCCGGCGTTCAAGACGGCGGTGGTGGATGGCCATGTGCGCGAGGTGATGTGTGCCTACAACAGTATCGACGGCGAGCCTTGTTGCAGCAACAAGCGATACCTAAACCAGATACTGCGCGACGAGTGGGGCTTCAAGGGACTTGTCGTGACCGACTGCAACGCCATATCCGACCTATACAACGACAAGGCGCACGGCGTGTATAAGGATGCGCAGGCAGCGTCGGCAGCTGCGGTGATAGGCGGAACCGATGTGGAGTGCGGCAACAAGTTCAAGACGCTCACCGAAGCCGTCAAGGCCGGACAGATAACCGAGCAGCAGATAACCGAGTCGGTGGTGCGCTTGCTCACAGCACGCATTCTAATGGGTGACCTCGCCCCCAAGTCGGAGGTGGAGTGGACGCGGATACCATACTCTGTCGTTGGCGGACAGGCCAACCATGAGACTGCCTTGGAGATGGCGCGCCAATCGATGACGCTGCTATATAATAAGGATAAGGCACTGCCGCTAAAGGCTGGAGGCGGACTGAAGGTGGCCGTGGTTGGTCCCAACGCCGCCGACTCGATGATGCTGTGGGGCAACTACAACGGTGCGCCACCCTATACCATAACCATACTCGACGGCATACGCCGCCAGTTGCGCCCCGGCGACAGCTTGATTTACGACCCTGGCTGCTCATGGGTGGAGGAGACGGTGCTTGAGAGTGCCTTCGACGACTGCAAGGTTGACGGTCGCACGGGTTTCCGCGCATCCTACTGGAACAACCTCGACCGGTCTGGCCAGCCCGATGTCAACACCTTTGTGCCAACGCCGTTCCGCTTCTGCACGCTTGGCGCACATGTGTTTGCGCCCAACGTCAACCTCACAGACTTCTCGGCGGCCTACGAGAGCCAGTTCACTCCCAAGCAGAGTGGCACAGTCTACTTCGACTTCTACTCCTGTGGCAATGGGCGTATGCTCGTTGACGGCAAGAAGGTTACGCAGTGGAAGAACCTGCGTTCGCGCTTCCGCCACTTCAAGATGGACATGAAGAAGGGGCAGACCTACAACATTCGCATCGAGTATGAGTACACCATAGGCGATGCTGAGCTGCGCTTCGACCTCGGTTTCAAGAATAGTGTTGACATCGACCGCACCGTGGCTCGCGTCAAGGATGCCGACGTGGTGGTGTTTGTGGGCGGCATCAGCAGTGAGTATGAGGGTGAGCAGAGCAGCGTCAGTCTGCCAGGCTTCGACCACGGCGACCGCACCAACATACAGTTGCCCGACGTGCAGCGGCGGCTCATGGAGGCTATACACCGTGCCGGCAAGCGCATAGTCATGGTCAACTGCTCTGGTTCGTCGATTGCCCTTGGTCCCGAGCAGAAGCTCTGCAACGCCATTCTTCAGGCTTGGTATCCTGGTCAGGCAGGCGGTCAGGCCGTGGCCGAGGCTCTGTTTGGACAATACAGTCCCGGCGGCAAACTGCCCGTAACGTTCTATCAGGACGAGAGCCAGTTGCCCGACTACGAGAATTACGACATGGCCGGGCGCACCTACCGCTATCTGAAGAGCCAACCGCTCTATCCCTTTGGCTATGGCCTTAGCTACACCACATTCAAGCAGAGCCGTCCCAAGGTGACGCAGCGTGCCAACGGCGGCGTTGACGTTGCTCTAACCCTGACCAACACCGGCAATATGGATGGCGACGAGGTGGTGCAGGTGTATCTGCACAAGGACGACGACACCGCCGACGCTCCCGTGAAGACGCTCCGCGCATTCCAGCGCGTACACCTGCGCCGGGGCGAGAGACGCGACGTCAAGTTCACCTTGGCTGACGGACAGCTGGAGTGGTGGAACCCAACGACCAACACCATGTGCCGTGTGCCGGGGCGCTACACACTGCTTGTTGGCAACAGTTCCGACGAGAAAGACTTGCGCAAGGTGGAGATAACCTTGTAATGACGCCACCCCTCAACCAACACACATATTAACCCGTAAAACCTAAAGACCTAAAATAGGATTATTGAACGATGAGAAAACAACAGTTATTGACCTTCGCCCTGCTCTTTGGGGCGACTATGGCACAGGCGCAGATGCGGCTCACGCTGCACACCGACCAGGCCAAAGCCGATGTTAGTCCGCGTCTCTATGGACTTATGACCGAGGAGATAAACTTCTCTTACGACGGCGGACTCTATTCGCAACTTGTGCGCAACCCCTCGTTTCGCGACGGCTACAAGTATCTGCGTCAAACCGAGTTAAACCAACGCTTCGGGAAGACCGAACTGCGCACAAACAAGTATTGGTGGCTGCGCGACAGCACTGCTGCCGAGGCCGATATCGACCGCACTGTGCCGATAAACGCCGCCAACCCGTGGACCCTGAAGTTTGAGGTGAAGAACGCAGCCAAGGCGGCTCTCGTGAACGATGGCTACTGGGGCTATCCCGTGCGCAGCAACACCGCTTATACCGGTAGCCTGTTTGTCAAGACCGACAAGCCAGGCACTGGCCTGACCATAGCCTTGGTGAGCAACGACGGCAGTCGCACCTATGCCAATACCACCATTGCCGACGTAACGACTCAACTGCGCAAGGTGGAATACACCCTGCAGACCGGATCCGACACCCCCGACACAAAGGACGCAAAGCTCGTTGTAACGGCCAGTGGCGAAGCCAACTTCTGGTTGGGCCGCGTCACTCTGTTTCCACCTTTATATAATGGTTTGCCCCTTCGTGCCGACCTGATGGAGATGATGAAGGCCATGCGCCCCAAGTTTCTGCGTCTTCCCGGTGGCAACTATCTTGAGGGCAACGAATTCCGCAACCGCTTCGACTGGAAGAAGACCATTGGCGACCCCGACAAGCGCGAGGGACACTACTCGCCATGGGGCTATCCATCGACCGACGGCATGGGTTTGCTTGAGTTTCTCCAGTGGGCCGAGGCTTTGGATGCCGAGCCTGTGCTTGGCCTCTTTGCCGGCTACTGCCTAAACCGCGACTATGTGGAGGGCGAGTTTCTAGAACCATTCATACAGGATGCCCTCGACGAGATAGAGTATGTCATTGGCTCCACCGACACCAAGTGGGGCGCGCGGCGCGCCGCCGACGGCCATCCCGAACCGTTTCCCCTGCACTATGTGGAGATTGGCAATGAAGACGGCTTCGACCACAACGGCAGCTACACCATGCGCTACAAGCAGTTCTACGACGCAATCAGCAAGGCTTACCCACAGCTTGAGATTGTCTGCACCACCAGCGAGAGCTATTTCCGCAAGTATCCGCGCGAGGGCGTAGTGCCAAAGGTGGACATTGTCGATGAGCATGGCTACCGATCGGCCAAGGACATGTTCCGCCAGTATCACCGCTACGACCGCTACGACCGCAATGGCGTGAAGATATTCGCCGGCGAGTGGGCCACGCGCGAGGGCGTGCCTACCACCAACATGAATGCCGCCCTTGGCGACGCAGTGTGGATGACTGGTGCTGAGAAGAACTCCGATGTGGTCATCATGTCGTGCTATGCGCCCTTGTTTGTCAACGTCAACCCCTCGGCCATGCAGTGGCGCAGCAACCTCATTGGCTACGATGCCCTGTCGGCCTATGGTTCGCCGTCCTATCACGCACAAGTGATGTTCGGTAGCCATGTTGGCGACAAGATTGTGCCTGTCACTGAGACTGACGTGCCAACCATGAGCTACTACTTGAACGAGACCGACTCCATCAACGGCAAGAAGACCACCACGCCGAGCGTGTTCCACAGTACAACGATTGACACCAAGAGCGGTGCGGTCTATCTGAAACTCATAAACCCCACGGCCAATTCACAGCAGGTGGCCGTCGAAATTCCGGGGCGCAAGCTGTCGAAGGCCGAGAAGGTGGAGCTGAAAGCTACAAGTCCGCAGCAGACAAACTCCATCAACTCACCGCGCAACATTGTGCCGCAGACGACAAAGGTTAAGTTTGGCAAGGACGGAACCGTGACCCTGCCGCCTTATTCCATAGCGGTATACACTTTGAGAAAGTGAAGAGTGAAGAATGAAGAGTGAAGAATGAAGAGTGAAGAATGAAGAGTGAAG